>JAYOYH010000008.1:36765-38707 GCA_038153405.1 Gemmatimonadota bacterium
GCCGCGCGATGTTTAGGCATGCTTGCAATCAGCACCGCGCGAAGGCGCGTAAATAAATCGAGGAGATATGGAAGAAATAATGCGCACACTGGGTCTGCAGATCCACCCACTCAGCGCCGAGCAGCAGCGCCAGTTAGACCAAGAGGGATACCTCATTTTCGAAGGCATAATCGATGAGGAATGGCGCAAAAATCTGCGTGCGGCCTTTGACCGAATCTACGCCAGCGAGGGGAGCGAAGCGGGCAAGGAGGTCGCACAAGTCGAGGGCGTTCGCCGCTTGGCCGACCTGGTCAACAAAGATGCATGCTTTGATGCCGTTTACCTCCACCCCGCGCTGCTGGCTGCCGTTCACCACGTATTGCAGCGCCCATTTAAACTGCACTCGCTCAACGGGCACGACCCGCTCGAAGGATTTGGGCAACAGAACCTGCACGCCGATACTGGACAGCCCTGCATTCCGGGCGGCCCCTACCACGTCGTCAACTCGATGTGGATGTTAGACGACTTCACTGCGGAAAACGGCGCGACGCGCCTAGTGCCCGGCAGCCATCTGAAGGCGGGGCGCCTCGGCGATTACGTGGAGGACCCCAGTGCCGACCACCCCGAACAAATTCACCTGCTGGGCAAGGCTGGCACCGTGGCCGTCTTTAACGGCAACGTATGGCACAGTTCGTACATCAACCGCAGCGGCGCCTCGCGCCGCACCCTACACTGCGCGTTTATCGCCCGCGAACACAAACAGCAGACCGACCAGCGCCAGTATCTGCGTCCCGATACGGCGGCACGCCTTTCGCCGCTGGCTCGCCACGTGCTCGACGTCGACTAGAACACCCCTTCGCGCTCCGACGGACAGCACAGATGGGCGCGGTGCATTCAGACCGCGCTGTTTTTCTCGTCGTAGTAGCGATTGACCCCCGGCACCTCGCCCATGCCGTGCCAGGCGCCGCGGAAGAGCGTTTGGCGCTTGGCCGGCAGCGCCGCGATGACCTCGGCAGGCGGGCAACCTTTGCCCCACTTTGAGTTAACGGTATCGTAGCAAGTAAACAGAGTCAGGCGATCGCGCTCTTCGTTGGACCAGCGCTGCCCCGTGTGACACAGCGCTTCGGTGAAGATGACCGCCGAGCCAGCCGGGCAGGAATAGGTCTCCCACAGCGGGCTGTCGCGGGCGCTCCACTCTTCTGGGCGCGGAAACGCCGCCTTGTGGCTGCCCGAAAGAAAGAGCGTACCGCCGTCTCCCTCGCGCACCTCGTTGAGCTCCCACACCACGCGCGTCAGCCCCGAATGAACGCGCCCTGGCTGCATCTGATAGATATGCGAATTCCCTCTGAAATTGAAGTACCCCCCACCGCCGTGCGGACCAAAGTTATCGTGGCCGGCCTTGCGATGGCTCGTGTAGGTATGGTCGTAGCGAAAACCGTAGCACTCTTCGGTGGCCAGCGCCTGATGTGAGAGCACTTCGTTGAGCACGCCCACCACGGCCGGATGATCGAGGAGAATCTGCGAGGGCCCGCCGTGATTATCGCGTTCGTCAGGCGGCAGCGCATCGCGCTCGTAGAGGAATTTCATCTGGTGCGCATGCACCGCCTCTAACTGCGCCTCGCTCAGCAGTCCGGGCAGAGCTATCCAGCCCTTGACGTCAAAGAGGTACTTCTGGGCATCGCTCATCGGCACGACGGCCAGTCCATCGCCATTGGTCGTCGGCAAAAGCTGTGCACTCATGCTCTGTGCTCCTCGTTAGAATCGGTTAAGCGCCACTCGGCGCGATCTATTGGACATTACGTCTGCCAGTCAAATACGACATTGAGCATGTTTTTTTCGCGGCGATAGGCCATCTCATACGCTTCGACCATATCGACGTAAGGCATGCGGTGGCTCACTAGATGGCTGGGCTTGAGCTTGCCGTCGGCCATCAGGTCGAGCATCTGCGCGCAGAGCGCCTCAG
>JAYOYH010000008.1:38807-123397 GCA_038153405.1 Gemmatimonadota bacterium
GCGCGCTCAGCGCGTAGAGGTGGGCAAAGACGGCGTCCTCGGCCTCGACGGTTTCCGGCACGCCAACGATGGACTCCCCTTCGCGCGCTACGTATTCCGACTGGTGGGGATAGCGCGAGACCACGCGGTCGCCGACGGCAAAGCGGCTCACGGCCGCGCCGACCTTGCGCACCACGCCCAGGTTGCTATCGCCCACCCAGCGCGGATAGTCGGGGGCACCAGGCACCGGCTCCGCTCCCTCGTAGTTGCCGCGGTCGGTGCCAATCTTAAACCCCGTTACTAGCGTTTCCACCCAGATCTGATCGTCCTCTAAATTAGATGCGTCGAGAGGATGCTCTTCAATGCGCAGGTCGCGCGGACCGTGTAGCATGGCAATTTTCACTTAGTCGATCCTCCCTCTCTCCCCGTAGGCTGTATAGTCGTCTTCTATATCGGCCACGCGCACGGACTGGCCCGTTTCGGCCGAGCGTATGGCCGCCAGCGTACAGCGCAGCGCCCCCGTACCTTCGGCCGCGCCATAGCGCACCTCGGTCCCACCCAAGATTGCGTCGATCAGGTGGTGTATCTGCGCGACGTGACCGCGACTGTAGTACGCAATATCGGAGTCCCATACGTCGTCGCCTCCCTCGTCAAAGCGCAAGGCCGCGCTCGCGCGCCCGGATCGATGCAGCAGCAGATGGGTCTGCTCGCCTTCCCATAGCAAATTGTGTCCGCCTTCGCCTAGCACTTCGATCATGCCCTTCTCGCCGCTGATCGTCGTGGAAAAACCGCGCCGATAATCAAACTGACCGTTGAGCCGCTCCGAGCGCATCCACACGCCCTGACAGCGACCGCTGGCGTGTTTCCAGGTTATGATGGGTATGTCGACACCGCCGCGCGCATAGGGATCGTGGCGCGCACCCCCGTGGGCCCCGTCCCTTCGACTCCCCTGTGCCTGCACGGCGTAGATCTCCTCAATCGAATCACCGAGCGCAAAATA
This sequence comes from Gemmatimonadota bacterium, assembly GCA_038153405.1. Taxonomy (GTDB): domain Bacteria; phylum Latescibacterota; class UBA2968; order UBA8231; family UBA8231. Next base: position 39,787 of record JAYOYH010000008.1, read on the forward strand.
TTCAGCCGTGGCAAAGAAATGCACGGCGTGATCAAAGATCCACGGATAGCTACCGCCGCCCGAAGCGCGTCCATCAATGCGCCACGTGCGATCGGACGGCCCCGTGTCGATGCGCGGCTGCGCGCGCTCGAGCCAGTCGCCGTGGCGCTGGCGAATTTGCCGCGGGGCGCCAATGGCGCCCTCTTCGATGAGCTGACGCGCCTTCTGGTGGGCGCTGATAAATACATACGTTTCGCCGACGAGCAGCTGCACGCCGCGCGCGCGCGCCGCCCGCTCTAAGGCAAGCCCCTCGCCGACGCTGCGGCAAAAGGGCTTTTCGCAGTGGACGTGGGCGCCGGCGGCAATCGCCCCGCGCGCCATCGGAGCGTGCAAAAAGGTCGGCGTGGCAATATCGACCACGTCGAGCTGGGCCGAAGCGAGCATGTCATCGTAGTCGATATATACCTGCCCCACGGAAAACTGCTCGGCAAAGCGGGCGGCGCGCTGACCATCGCGATCGCACACGGCAACCACCTCGGCCTGCGGATGGCTGGTATAGCCCTTCCAATGCGCTGTCGAAACGAGGCCCAGGCCCACCATACCTACGCGCAGCTTACTCATTTACAGGCCGATCTCGTGGCGCAGCGCCTGCGTGGCTTCGACCCAATTGCCGACGTTCCAGCGACCAAAGGCTCCGAGGCCACCGAGTTCATTATCGCCGTAGTACACGGGGACGTGCACGAGAGATAGCCCACCGTAGGCATGCGCCTTTTCCAGCGCTATCAGCAGGTCTTCCGGCGCGTTGCCGCCGTATAGGCCTTGCACACCTGCGATGGAATTAGCCCAGCCCACGTAGTCGACAACCACTCCGTCCCAAGTGGCGAAATCGGCTCCGTACTGCGCCGATTGCAAGGCGGATATCGCTCCCATGCGCCGATTGTCCAATAGGAGGATGCAGCCGCGCGCGCCGTGTTCCACTCCATCAATGAGGATCTGCGGATTCATGGTAAACGATCCATCGCCGCTAAAGGCCAACCCGTAAAAGGGCGTATCGGCCAGCGCCGTCGCCAGCAGAGCCGATGCGGCAAAGCCCATGTAACTGGCGCCCGTCTCCGTGAACGTCTGTCCAAGCCGTTCGTCCTCCACCACCTGAAAGCCGTTGGCCTGGACGTCGCCGGCGTCGAAAAAGGCCACCGCGCCCACCTGCCGTGCCCAGGCAGCGGCGATGTGAATCGCCGCCGGCTGAGTCAGCACCGGCCGGCCCCACGCTGTGTCGTGCAGCACTGGCGCACTGTAGCGCGCGCGCTTGAATGCATCCCACTCGGCCCTCTTCTCCCGACACGCACTCAGCCAGCTCGAGGCCCCCTCGCCCCGTTCAGCCCCTTCTGCGCGCAGCGCGTCGTTTAACCTTTCCAAGGTCGCGCCCGCATCCCCCACCAGCGCTACGGTGTGTCCATAGTGGGTCGCCGCTTCCGGATCGGCATTGACATTGATGACCTGTCGCACCTGAGGGTAGCCGGTGCGCGAACAGTCGGCCTGACAGACAGAGCGCGAGCCTATGGCCACCAATACGTCAGCGTGCTCCATGGCGTAGTTGCCGCTGATCGACCCTTTAGAACCGCCAACCGTCATATTGCGCGGGTGCCCATAGGGCAAGACACCCGAGACGAGCGGGCTAGTGACGGCTACCGCATCGGCTAGGTCGAGGAACGCAGTTAGCTGATCAGCGCAGTAGCGGGCGCCGCCACCTACTTTAACTACTACGCGACGGGCCGACAGCAGCGCGCGCGCCGCGCGGGCATAGCGCCCCCCATCGGCGGCCGCACCCAGCGGCGGCGGAGCACCCAGTGGCAGCTCCTGCATAGTGAAGTCGGCTATTTTGGCCGGTTGCACATTGAGGGGAAGAAGGAGAAAGAAAGGGCTGGCGCGGTGCGGATGATCGACGGCATTGAGGCCGCGGCGCAGCGCCGTGGGCAATGCCTGTGGAGTGTGCAGCACATAGGCCGGTCCCGCCGTGCCGAAGAGGCGCAGATAGGCCCCCTGTTCACCGCCGGGAATCTGCTGCATATTGGGCCCCTCGTCTTCGCTGGTCTCATCGCCGAGCAGGTACCAAATGCCTAGGCCGTTCGAACGCGGCACCAGAGAGGCGGCCAGCGCCTGTAGGGCACCGGGACCGATCGAAGTGACGACGGCCGACTTTTCGCCTGTCACCCAGCGCAGCGCCGCCGCCGCGTGCGAAGCCTCGATTTCGCTGCGCACGCCGCAGACGCGCAGCAAGCCGGCTCCTGCGTATACGCGCAGCACCTCGCCCACCTCGGTCGAACCGTGACCAAAGACGCATAAAAACCGCGTCACGCCCTGGCGCAATAGTCCCAACACCAGCGCTTCCGAGAGGGTGAGGTCGAGCCGCCTCGGCAGGGCACCGGCGGCCAGTGCCCGCTCTATGCCTCCTGCAGCAGCGATGGCAGCGGCGCGCGCCGCGCGTCCCTCCACGGCATCCATGTTTCCCTATCCCGCCAAATGCCTGCGCATACAGCAGGCCACGACACCGCCCAAGAGGCGACTGCCCTCATCGCTAAAGTGCACGCCGTCCTCTCGGAGAATAGCCTCTTTTCCAGCGCGTTCCACCACGTCGAATAAGTCGTCTATTTCCACGCCCAGTTCCTGGCAGTGTGCCGCTGCAAAGGCGTTGTACGCTTCGACGTCGGCTTCAAAGCGATCAAAATCCTTATTGGCATGGTGTAGCTTCTCATCAATGGGGGTCGTCAGTGCCCAGATGACCCGCGTGTCTTCCAGGGCCAACAGGCGCGTCAATATCTGCCGCACATTGTCGGCATACTCGCCTATGGGCACCTGTGCCTTCCCCGTCGCACCATCCTTTTTTAAATCGTGCAGCCCACAGTTGATATGCACGACGCGCGGACGCCGGCCAATGACCCACTCGTCGAGATGAGCCAGCACGTTGCGGCTATCGCCGCCGTTGGCCTCCGGGCTCCACACCGCAGCTTCGCCCTCCAGCGCTTCGACCACGGCCTGCTGATAGCCCATGCGAATGGAGTCGCCGATGAGGACTGCGGCCGGTATTTGCTTTTCTGCCATGCGCATTCGCCTAGTTGAGATAGTCGTCGACGACGGCGCGCGTATTGGCCAAGCCCTGCCACTCGTCACCGGGGCTGGAAAAAATCAGCGAGTAGGGACCAGAAAAGTGCGCGCCGCGCGCCAGGTCTAAGCATCGAGTAAAATCGGCGCGATCCATGTGGCCCTCTTCGACAAATTCGGCCTTGGCGTGCACCGATGTGGCGCGCGGCAAAATAGCGGCCAATGCCTCGTATTTTTCCGGCCCCTTAAAGTTGCCAAAATCAGCGCACAGGCCGACTTGGCCTTCACACTTGTCGAGAATGGCCTCGAGCGCGCTGACGTGACAGCCCAGCGGGCGGAAATTTTCCGTCGAGACGCCAACCCCTAGATCGCGCCCACAGCGAGCCAGTGCGCGCAAACTCTCGGCGCTGGCACAAACGGCCTCATTATCTTCTACGGGGCCGTCGCCGACAGGGAGCGCATCGCCGGCAATAACCCGTACGCAGTGGGCTCCCAGCTGCGCGGCCACTTGCAACCAGCATCGCACCCAGTCCACTTCCCGCTTGCGCTGCTGCGGATCGGGATGGGCCACATCGCCGGCGTCGATCAACACGCTATAGAGATCGATGCGGCAGGCGGCCAGTTCGGCGCGCAGTTCGCCCAGGTAGCTCGCATCAACACGCGGCAGGTGAAAGTGGCATATTTCCACCATGCCGATATCGCGCTGTGCCAAATTGCGCGGCAGGTCCAACAGTTCCAACGCTGCTGTCCCTTCCCCGCGTGCCCGCACGGGCGCCGAACGCATATCGGACCAATCGTACATCACTTGCCCCAGCGCCCGGTGCAAACTCCAGCTCGATGTCATTATCCGCTTCATGCACCCCTCAGAGAACGATGTGTGCAATCCACCCGGAGGTGGCATCGCAGTAGAGCAAGTCGCTGCCAAAAGCCGATAGACCGTGCGGTTCGGGATCGCTCGATGCCACCTCGACTCGGTCGAGTTCCGCGCCATCCTCTACGCTCAGTTTGACGAGGACGCGATCGGCCGTATGCACGACCCAGACCCCGTCCTCTACGCGCACCACGCCGTGCGCCCTCCCATAGGGCAGCGCAATGACGTGCTGCACCGACCAGTCGGCCACGCGCACCTTGCTCAGCGTCTGCGACTTGAGGGTGGTGATCCACACATGACCCTCTTCAAATGGATCGTACTCCATGCCGTGCACGCCGCCGCCGCCGGGCACCGGCCAGCGGTTGCGCGTCGCACCCGTATCGGGATCGATTTCCAGTATATCCCCCTGTCCCTGCTGGGCATCGCTGGCGCGTTCGGGCCGCCACAGCGTGGCCTGACAGTTAGCCGCCAGCCACAGCGAGCCGCCGCCGCTGGCCATGCCGCTGGTGTTGGACGACTCGCTGGGGATGTCGCGCACCATGCGCGTCACGCCGTATTCGGACGGCTCGGCAATCTCAATTAGCGCCAGGCGGTCGGTGATCTGATCGGCCACCCACAGCTGCTGGCCGACGACCTGCAGCGCGTTGGGCACCCCGTACGGCGCGCGAAACAGCCTGCGAATTTCCCTGCCCATACTTAGACTCCCTCTTTACGCCTCATCCCATACGAGGACGACGGCCATGGTCTTACCCAGCTCGGTGTAGAGCAAATCAAACGCCGCCTTGGCTTCGGCATAGCCAAAGCGGTGGCTTATCATTTTGTCCACCTGAATCGCACCCGATGCAAGCAGTTCCAGCGCCCGCTGCGAACCGGCAGGGCGCGCCCCAGCGTCGAGGTACCCCCCCACCAAGCGCACGCCCTGAATCTTGCCCGAGTCCAGCGGCAGCGGTTCGTTCTCGTACAGGCCCAACACTTGGATGAGTCCACCTCGGCGCACCATATCCTGCGCTTGAACAAAGGCCGCTGCACCGGCGCGTCCACCGACGGCTTCTACGACGACGTCGGCGCCCGCGCCGCCCGTCAGTGCCCTGACGGTTGCCACTGCATCGCCAGCCCGCGCATCGACGACGTGGTCGGCGCCCAGTTCGGCAGCCAGGCGACAGCGCTTTTCTAGGGCATCCACGGCGATCGCGCATCCGACCCCCTGCGCCTTGGCCACCTGCAAACAGCCGCTGCCCACCAACCCCTGCCCCTGAACGACCAACGAACTGGATGCATCGGCCGCGGTCTGCCCCATCCACAGCACCGAGCTGGTGGCCAAAGGCCAGAAAGTGCCCGCCTCGCTTGATATCTGGTCGCCGATGCGCACGACCGAGGGGCAATGGGTCGGATTGACGACTTCCATCGCCACGTATTCGGCGTGCGGAGCCAGCGCGGCTACGCGGTCTCCAACGGCAAATTCCTCCACCTGCGCGCCTGCGTCGACGACGTACCCGGCCAGCGAGTAGCCCATCATGCGCGGATCGATAGCTTCGTCGCGGTCGTAGCGCCGCCAGATTTCCGAACCTCGGCTAATGAGCGAGCGCTCGGCGCGCACCAGCACCTCGGTCGGGCCGATCGCCGGCACGTCGACCTGCTCAATAAAGATATTGCCCCTTCCCTGGGCCTTGGCCACGCGGTTCATAATACGCCTCCACTCAAAGCGCGCACAATATTGCAAAAAAAAAACGCGCCAGCAACTGCCGACAGCGCCCATAAAAAAACCGGGCGCACCCATTGGATGCGCCCGGCAGTACTCCCGGAGACTGCTATCTCGAAGGACAGGATGTCTCCAGCCAGGTGGTCAAACACCCGGAGTTGATCAGGTGATCAACCTCCCTGCGGTACTTGTACTACTCAATGGACCACCTCCTTTCCTTATGCGCGCATAACGCATCATTTTGCACCAACCCTGCGCGACGTGTATGCCGATTCACAAAGCCGGGCACAGCCCATTCGCTTAGCCTTGAGCTTCAGCGTAGCGGTAACGGAAGTTTTACCCCCCGAACCCGACTTGCCCTGAATATACAAGCAGGAACGAACAAGGTCAATTGGAAAAAATAAATTTGATGTAAGTCGCACAAAAATAGCTATTTAAATTAATTACTGCGCAAGGTTATTCACCCGTCGCTGCCCTGCACATGATCTCCGACACAATGGCGGCGGCCATCTTGCCCCGCGCCTACCCCATCTCCAGCCTGTCGGCACGGGATGCGCCACCGAAACCATCGCTCAGCGCACCGAATGTGCATCGCTGGGAACCGCGAAGCTGCGCTGAGTGCGGCCCCGACCTCAGCGAATTTTCACCGTTACAGGTGCCCCCGTCTTGGCCGACTCCCAGGCCGCCTCCGTCAGCTCGATGACGCGCAGGCCGCACTCAGGCGGCACCTGTACGACGTCGCGTCCCAATATCGCGTCCACAAAGTTGCGGTCCGGCGTCGTGCCGCCGGGCAGGTTGGAGACTTCGTAGACATCGTTGCCGTTTTGCGTCTTGTACGAGACCTCGCCCTTGCGCATATAGACGACCGCTTTGGTGCCCCAAATCGTGATGTCTTCCCACATGCCGCCGGTCGGCGAATTGCCCACCACGGAGATATTGCCCAGCGCGCCGTTGCGAAAGCGCAGGCTAAGGGCCGAGTTGATATCGACCTCCGATTCGAAGTTCTCCATATAGGCCTGGACCTGCTCGACCTCTAGTCCAGTCATCCACAGCACGATATCGAGCAGGTGGCTGCCCGAGTCGTTGAGTTGACCACCGCCCGACAGGGCCAACTGTTGGCGCCACAGGCCCATCGTGCCGCGGTACCAAGCCTGGTCCTGCAGTGCCGACACGAATTGGATCTCTCCCAGCTCACCGGCCATGATTTGGTTGCGCACGTAGCGGTACTGCGCGCCGAGATGGCGCTGGTAGGATACCATCAGCACCTTGCCGCTCTTCTCGGCCTTGGCGATAACTTGGTGGGCGTGGTCAACCGTGCAGACCATAGGTTTTTCGCACAGCACGTGCAGTCCTTTGTCGAGCGAAGCCATGATCTGCTCAAAGTGTAGAGTGTGCGGCGTCGAAATCTGCACGGCGTCCATCTCGACTTCGTCGAGCATTTTCTGGTAATCTACATAGGCCGGCAGACCAGCCACCTGTTCGTAGCGCTCGCTCGCCGCCTGTAGACTCCCTTCGCTGCTGTCGCAGAGGGCGACGACCTCGCATTCACGCATTTCCAATACGCGTCCAATATGGCCGCGCGCGTTGCCGCCACAGCCGATAAACCCCATCCGTATCGGTGCCATTCTCGTTCCCCTATTTCGCTTGTCCACCGTTCGTCATTGACCGGTGCGCGCATGAATATATCTTACCCGCATTTTCCCCTCAAGAACGAGTTGCCCCACGGCATGTGCTTGGATATGTTATGCCACCTCGCGTTCAACTTGCGCATGGAGTCCCTATGAAAAACGCCCAAAAACCTCTCCGCGCACTAGCAGATCGGGGCAAAGAAGCCCTTCAGTCGCTCGCCGTGCAATTGGTATCGCAGCTGCTATCCGAAGCCGGCCAAGGCAAGGCACTCGACAAAATCGTCAGTGCATTTGCGCGCAACCAAGCCTCTCTTATCAGCGGGCTATTAGGCAGTGCCGGCGTTGCCGGCGGCGCTTGGGCGGCCGTTTCTCTGTGGACTTCTTCGCTGGGGCTGTGGGGTAGCATTGGCTATGCTATGGGCTGGGTATCGCTGCCCTTCTGGATTCCCATCGCCGGCGGCGCAGCCGGTCTCACCGCCGCGGGTGGAGCCATTTACAGCGTGCTCCACTTGGCCAAGGGGCGCACGCAGAGGCATCGACTGCGCGCCATCATCGGCTTCAGCAAAATGCTGAGCGGACGCGCGCATATGGAGGGAAGCGATGAGAAAGTCCTGCGCCGCTTTCTCAGAGCACAGGACATCGACGAAGCCGAAATCGCGCCCCTGCTGGCGACGACCCCACAGCAGGCTCAGCACCTGGCCAATCGCTTTCTTACACTCGACGACCGCCGCGAAATTGCTCGCTATATTTTCCCCCTTGTCTATCAGGAGGAGGGCGTTATCGGCGACGGCGGCCGGCGGCGCTTCCACAACGTCTGTCAGCGTTTAAACCTGGGCGATGGTGCCGCGCGCGCAATCTCCCAGTCCTACCGCCAGCGCCTCGACGACCAGTGGACTTATATGGCCGAGCTGATCGCACTGCTCAACTACTTTGCCAGCGCGCTTGCATTCGACGGGCGCGAGATGGAAATCGTCCGCGAAGAGCTCCACCAATTGATGCGCTTTGACCCGCGGCGCGGGGCAAAAAATAAGTGCCAGCGGCTGCTGGAAACGCTGGGCGAAACCGACGGGGTCGCCGACCAGGTATACGCCGACCCCGTTGGCGAAGCCGCGCTCATGGGAGCCTATGCCATGGCGCATACGGCCGCGCCCGACCGCGAGGATAGCGGACCGCTGGTCGAGGCGTTTACCGCCCTGCTAGAGCGCACGCCTATCGACGCCAAAGAGCGCAGAAAAATGCAGCTCAGCCGCAAAAAAATAGACGATTTGTACCGGCTAACGCGCAGGCAGATCGCCCGCATGAAAACGGGAGAACACAGCGGAAAAAACTAGCAGCCTCGGCGCTATCCCTACCGCACCTGCGCACCCACGGCGATAGCGCCACTCGGCTCGACCAACACCAGATTGCCCTGCCCGTCGTCGGCGGCCAGAATCATGCCCTGCGAAACGATTCCGCGCAGTTTGGCCGGTTTGAGATTGGCCACCAGCACTACGCGCCGGTCGATGAGGTCGGCCGGCTGATACCACTGGGCAATTCCGCTGACGACCGTGCGCTGCTCGGTGCCCAAATCCAGGCGCAATTTGAGCAGCTTATCGGCCTTTGCAACCTTTTCCGCCTCGACCACCTGCGCGACGCGCAGTTCCACGCGCGCAAACTCGCCTATGTCTATCTGCGCGCTTTCCTCGCTCACGACAGGTTCGACCGGTGCGCCTTTCTTGCGGCCCGATATTGCCGGACCGGCGACAGAATGCTCGTCCCTGTCCACCTCCTGTTTGGGAAAGAGAATATCCGCTTTCTCCGGCATCTTCGCGCCGACTTCGGCCCCCCCCCAAGTGCCCAAATCGGCAAAGGTGAAATCGCCCAATCCCAAATCGCGACGCACCTGCCGGGCCTTGCCCGGCATGGCCGGCTCCAGCAGCACCGAGGCAATGCGCAGTCCTTCGACGATATTGTAGAGGACCGTGCCCAATCGCACCATTTGTTCGGGATCCTTAGCCAACTTCCACGGCTCTTCGTCATTAAAGTAGCGATTGAGCAGGCGCACAAAACGCATGATTTGTTCGAGCGCTTCAAAAAAGCGCAGCTGCGCGACGAGGGGACGCACCTTTTCGAGCAGCCCCTCCCCCGCGGCAATGACCTCGCTGTCGCGATCGCCCTGCTGCGGAGCGGGCAGCACACCGCCCAGATGGCGCCCGAGCAGCGCGCGGGCGCGGGACAGCAAATTACCCAAGTCATTGGCCAAATCCGCATTGTAGCGCTCGACGAGCATGGCCTCGCCCACCGCGCTATCCTGGCCGTAGACCGTATCCTTTAGCAGATAGTAGCGCAGCGCATCGGCGCCGTAGGTCTCGGCGAGTTGAAACGGATCGACGACGTTGCCCAGGCTCTTGCTCATCTTCTGCCCGTCCGGCCCCATTAAAAACCCGCCGACGTTGAGGTGTTGATAAACGGGAATACCGGCCGCCTTGAGCATGGTCGGCCAAAACACCGCGTGCGCTTTGAGTATGTCTTTGCCGATCAAGTGCTGGGCCACCGGCCAGTAGCGCTTGAACTTCTCGCCATCGGGCACGCCAATGGCCGATACGTAGTTGATCAGCGCATCAAACCACACGTAGGTTACGTGCGCCGCATCCCACGGCAGCTCAATACCCCAGGGCACGCGCTCTTTGGGGCGCGAGATGGACAGATCGCCGATGGATTCGGACAACATGCTCAGCACTTCGTTGCGATACCCCTCGGGGCGAATAAAATCGGGATGGGATTCAATGTGCTCGCGCAGCCACGCGCGGTAGTTTTCCATGCGAAAGAAATAATTGCCCTCGCGGCGTTTCTCCGGCGCGCGCCGGTGGTCCGAGCACATGCCATCGACCAGCTCTTTGTCGGTCATAAAGCGCTCGCAGCCCACGCAGTAGAGGCCCTCGTACTCGTCGTAGTAGATATCCCCCGCGTCGTAGACTTTCTGCAACATAGCGCACACGACTTCTTTGTGCCGCACTTCCGTAGTGCGAATAAAGTCGTCGTTGGCCACGTCGAGTGCTGCCCACGCCTCGCGGAAGCGCTGGCTGATCCGATCGCAAAAGCTCTGCGGATCGGTGCCGGCTGCGCGCGCGGCTTGAAAGATCTTTTCGCCGTGTTCGTCGGTGCCGGTCAGATAGTAGGCGTCCAGGCCGTCTAACGCGTAAAAGCGCTTTAGAAAGTCGCCGACGACTGTGGTGTAGGCATGGCCGATATGCGGTTCGGCGTTGACATAGTAAATGGGGGTGGAAACGTAAAAGGCACGGCTCATGGTATCTCCCAATGGCTTGCGCGTGATATGGGCAATAAAGTAAGGGCTAACGCACGACTTGCAACGCCCTTAGGCCAGCAATACGGGTGCGTTCTGCACCGGCGTGGTCACGCGCGGGCCGCGGCGCGGATCTACGTAGACGTCAATTTCCAAGCGCACGCCAAATTCGGCCAGGTAGATCCCCGGTTCGATAGAAAATCCCGTTCCCGGCAGGATTTCGCGCGCGTCGCGCGTCTCTAAGTCATCCAAGTTGGCGCCCAGCGCGTGAATCGTCGGCCCCGGCCCTAGGCTGTGTCCCGTGCGGTGCACAAAGTGTGCGCCGTATCCAGCTTCCTCTATGTGGTCGCGGGCGACGCGATCAAGCGCCCAACCCTGTACGACCTCGCCGCTGTTCCATGCCGACTGCGCCCTCTCGACGACGCGGTCGCGCGCTTCTCGAACAATCTCGAAGACGCGTAGATGCTCGTCGGGCACGCGCGAGCCGGCATAGGCCACCCACGTCATATCGGCAAAGGGATGCGCTTCGCCCGGATGGCGTGCCCACAGGTCGATGAGAATCCAATCGCCGTGCTTGATCGGCACAAAGTCGCTCTCCTGCGGCGCGTAGTGCGGATCGCCGCTGTGACCATTGACCGCTACGATGGGCGGATGATCGATCTCCAACCCGCGCTCTTCCAACGCGGCGGCAATAAACTGCTGCACCTGATACTCGGTGAGCGCGGTGTGATTCTCCAGTCCATAGCGAATGTGCTCAAAGGCCTCGTCCTTCACTTCGGCCACCTGGCGACAGGCGTCTTCGTGCGCTTGTAGAGCCGCGCTGCTCCAGGTCGCCAAGGCCACCTGGCACAGGTCGGCCGAGGACACGACCTCTACGCCGAAGGAGCGCACCAAGTCGAGCGTGCCCCCGTCGACCCAGGATAGACCGGGCAGCTCGCCGCCCGGATAGTACTCCATCGCCACGCGTTTCTTCCCTCGCAAGAACGCTTCGAGTTGGGCGCTCAGCTGCTGGCGGCTGGCATAGTGCTCTATGGCAAAGCCCAAATCGGCTAGCGCGGCCGGCTCGACAGCCGAGCCGAGTGCCTGCACCGCCCCTTCGCACGGCGCGCAGAGAAAGACGCGGCGCGTCGTCTGGCGGCGCTGGCCGGCCACTTGCCAAAACACGGGGTTAGAACCGCGAAAATCGTATAGTAGCCAGGCGTCTATCGCCCGCGCGCACATAGCTTGCCGTATGGCATCCCAGTCCATCGATCATCATTCTCCCAGTTGGGTTAACTCCGTTTTAAGCCACGCCAATTCCTCGTCCAGCGGCCAGGGCGCAAAGCCGAGTCGACGCGCCTTGGCACAGTCGAGCGAGACGTCCTTTGCCCGCGGAGCGGCCATCGGCACATCGGCCTGCAAACACGGCTGAATCGCCTCGATGGGCAGCGCAAAGGCCTCCAGCAGGCGGTAGCCAAAGTCGCAGCGCGAGATGCGCTCGGCCCCTCCCAAGTGCAAGGTCTGCCCGCGCCCCTCCTCCAGTGCCAGAAAGAGTCCCTGCACGGCGGCGCGCGCCGAAGCCGGCGTGCGGTATTCGTCGGTGAACAAGCGGAGGCGGTCGCCCGCACGCGCCGCTTGCAGCATGGGCTGTACAAAGCTGCCGGCGGCCGCATGGGCCGGACCGAACATCAGGGGCATGCGGCAGATGCAGGCGTCCGGATAGCTCCTGCGCACGGCCTGTTCCCCGGCGGCCTTTGACGCGCCATAGACGTTGACAGGCCTCGGCGCATCTTCCTCGCCGTAGGGCGCACGGCCCTCGCCGAAGACGAGATCGGTCGAGGTGTAAACCAGCGGAATGCGGCGCGCGGCGCACAGCGCGGCCAGCGTCGCGGAAACATCTGCGTTCTGGCGCCAAGCCTCTTCGCGGTGGTTCTGACAGTAGTTGGGATCGGTGCGCGCGGCGGCGTGCAGCACCGCATCGGGAGACAGGCGGGCAAACAGCGCTTCAACGGCGGCCGTATCGGTCAGGTCAATCCGCTCGCTCACCGCATTGGGCAACTCGATAGAGCGCGTTCGCACCGTGCCAATGACGTCCCAGGCCGGCGGCGCCAAACGCGCGGCGTTCCACCCGAGAAAACCGCTCATCCCGGTGAGCAGGAGCCGGGGCATCAGGCCACCTCGGCAAAATGGGCGCGCAGATAGCGCCCCGTCAACGAAGCCTCCACCTCGGCGACCACGCGCGGCGAACCGGCCGCGACGACGCGCCCTCCATCCCCACCAGCTCCGGGGCCTAGGTCAATGAGCCAGTCGACGGCGGCCAGCAGTTCAATGTGATGCTCGACCACAAGGACGCTATTGCCCTCGTCGACCAAGCGCTGCAGCAGCCCCAGCAGCAGGCGCACGTCCTCCAGGTGCAATCCCGTCGTCGGCTCGTCCAGTATATAAAGTGTGCCGCCCTGGCGCGGACGGCCCAACTCGGCGGCTAGTTTTACGCGCTGCGCCTCGCCGCCGGAAAAGCTCGGCGCCGCCTGTCCCAGGCGCAGGTAGCCCAAGCCGACGTCGCAGAGCACGCGCAATCTTCGAGCCAATTCGGGCACGGCTTCAAAAAACGCGTGCGCCTCCTCAACGCTCATTTCCAACACGTCGGCAATGTGTCGATCGCGAAAGCGCACGTCCAATATTTCGCCGCGGTAACGCTGCCCGTCACAGGTGCCGCATTCGCTCTCCAACGCACCCCATAGGCTGTCGCCAAGGGCGCGCACGCCGCTGCCACCGCACGTATCGCAGGCGCCCTGCGGGGCATTGAAACTAAAGTGGGCGGCCCCGTAGGCGCGCATGCGCGCGGCGGGAAGCTCGGCAAAGAGTCGTCGTATGGGAGCGAATAGGCCGGTATACGTAGCTGCATTAGAGCGCCTAGTCCGCCCGATGGGATGCTGATCGATAGCGATGACCCGCTCGATGTGCTCTGCTCCCTCACAGCGCGCGTAGGCTAGCGGACGGCGGGTACTAGCATGCAACTGAGCCGCCAGCAGCGGGTAGAGCGTCTCGTCGACCAGCGAGCTTTTGCCCGAACCGGACAGTCCGCTCACGCCCACCAAATTGCCCAGCGGAAACGCCACCTGGTCGATGGTCAAGTTGTGGCCGCGGGCCCCGTATAGCCGCAGCCAACCCCTGGCCGCCAGCGGCCGTTCCACCGCCGCGTCGAGGCTCAGCGCACCGCGCAAATGGCGCGCCGTTAGCGAATCCCCCAGCGCCACGTCCCGAGGCGGGCCGCTGGCCACGACTCGACCGCCGCGTTCGCCCGCTCCGGGCCCCATATCGACCAGCCAATCGGCCCGCTCCAGCAGCGCGCGGTCGTGTTCGACGACGAGCACCGTGTTGCCGGCATCGCGCAGCGCTTCTAACGCGGCGACTAAGCGCTCGGCGTCGCAGGCGTGCAGCCCGGCGCTCGGCTCGTCGAGCACGTAGAGCATCTGCGTCATACCCGATTCCAGCGCAGCGCCTAGGCGCAGGCGCTGATGCTCGCCATAGGACAGCGATGATGCGCTGCGCGCCAGCTGCAAATAGCCGACGCCCAAGTCGTCGAGCACGCGCAGGCGATCCAGCAAATAGCGCGACAGTTCAGCGCCAATCTGCGCGCGCTCTTGGGCGAATTCCAACTCGCCGACAAAGCGCAATGCCTCGCCGATTGACAGCGCGCAAAACTGACCGATGCTCAGTCCGCCCACTTCTACCGCCAGCGCTTCTGGCCGCAGGCGCAAACCGCCACAGGCGACGCACTCGACGTCGTCAAAGCGCTCTTCTAACCAGGCCAGTTCATCGCCCTTTGCCCGGGCGGCAATCTGCTCGATGCTGCGGCGCAGTCCGACAAACGCGCCGCGCCCCTTGTATCCATCCCACAGCCGCTGGAGCACGGCCTCATCCCATTCTATCAGCGGTGTATCGCCGTCCACGCCGTGGCGCTGACAGAAAGCCGCGAGCTTTTCGCGCAACGCGCCGTGGCCAAAATCATGCCACAGGCGACCAACCGCCTCGTCGAGCGACAGCGTCCAACCACCCAATACGCGCTCCATGCTCATGCCGGCCTGCTGACCCAAACCGCGGCAGATCGGGCAAGCCCCCTGTGCGCTATTGAACGAGAATAGGGGTAGATCGATAGTTGCAAACGGCGCTCCGCACTGCGCACAGGCCGGTTCAACGGCGAAGAACAGGTCTCGTTCAACCCCCTTTCTCGCCAGTATGACCTGTCCAGCGGACAGCGCTAGGGCCGCCTGCAGCGACCCGCGCAAGCGGCGCACCGCTTCCGGTTTGACGACGAGGCGATCGACGACAATCTCCATGCGTTTGCCCGATTCCAACTCGCCTTCGTCCAGCTCTTCGAGCAGGCACTCCACGCCGCCTAGGCGCAGGCGGCGATAGCCAGAGCGGTCGATCTCATCAATGACTTCATGCGCACTGCGACCCGCTGCAACGCGCAGCGGCGCCAGCACCAATAGGCGCGTCCCCTCAACAAAGCCCAGCGCCGTTTCATAGACTTCTTCAAAGCGATGCACTAGCACCGAAGCACCGCACTCCATGCAGTGCGGCTTTCCAAGGCGAGCAAAGAGCAGGCGCACGCAATCGTATAGACCCGCCAGCGTGGCCACCGTGGAGCGCGGATTGGCGCGAATCGCCCCCTGCTGGAGAGCCAGCGCGGGCGCCAGCCCCTCTAAGCGCGCGACGCGCGGTGGACGCATGCTCTGCCAGCTGGCGGTGCGCCCCCCTTCCAACGCCGCTAAAAAGCGCCGACGCGCTTCGGCATAGACGACATCGTAGACCAGCGAGGTCTTACCCGAGCCCGATACGCCACTGATGGCAACCAACTGGCCGTGCGGCAAGTCTAAGTCAACAGAGCACAGGTTGTGCTCGGCAGCGCCGCGGATATGCACATGGCCATTCATAGCGTTTAAACCCGCTTTTCCGCTTGACAGAAAGTCGATATCGCCTTTACTAAAATATACAATTCGTCCTTTCCGGAGGTCCATCGAACATTGCTTAGATCGTGCCGTTTTGCCGCGCGCGTGCGCCGGCTCATCGCCTGTGCAACGCTCATCTGCGCCGCCTCAGCGCCCGCTCAGATGACCATTACGGGCACGTCCGAAGCCGGGCGCCGCCTGTTTTACTCGCCGACGATTAGCACCAACGGCCTCTCCTGCGCGGACTGCCACGCCGACTTCGACGAAGACAAACACGACGACGGCCTGATCCGCGCCGGTCACAGCCTCTTCAGCGCCTACTATCGGACGACCTGGTGGGGCAAGGACCCGGAAGCAGACGACGCCTACGCGACCATCGACGAGGCAGCCGTCGTCTGCGTGCTGCACTACATGCGCAACAAGGATAAGCTGACCGCTCAGCAGCAGCTCGACCTGCGCGCCTATTTGAAGGCCATTTCACAGCGCGTGCTATACACGCCGCTGGCGATCGCCCCGGCAGCAGATCAAACGGGAGCATACGCCGGCTTTGGCGGTGGCAATCGCCTCAACGGCAAAGCGCTGTTCTACGCGGCCTGCCACAGTTGCCATCCCAACGCCAATGCCGGCATCGCCCCCGCGCCCATCCCGCGCGACCGAGAGCCGGCCTACTACGCGCGCATTATTCGCGAGGGAGACGGCCTCGGGGCCGTTCTATCGGGCATCGACCCCAACGCCTACAGCTACAAAAGCGGGCGCTTCAGCCCATTTTTTGGTGCCGATCGCCTGAGCGATGCGCAGATCCGCGACATCATCGCCTATATCAAAAGTTTGCCGCCGCCCGGCCAGCGCGCAAACTAAGCAGCACCCAGACCAGGCGCCCCAGATGAAAAACCAATGTGAGCGCCATCCATCCCACCAACCCATACCACCACGGTAGCAAGGCATTGGTCAGCGCACCGATCGTCAGCAGCAGCAGCGCGATATTGCGCCGCGCTGCCACCAGGTGAAAGCGCGCATCGACGGGCCGGTAGTCAAATAGCTCTCTACCTACCCACTTCTTGAATAAGCCACTGCACACTTTGTCGGTCAGAAAGAGTAATAGCATTATCCAAGTGCTTAGCGCAATTGGCTCTGCAACAAGGAGTTGCCCTTCGCTAATATGCCATCCAATGGCCAGGAACCACAGGGCGAGCCCCGGCATGGCGGCGACGTGTTCAAAGGCCCCCATCGCATCGCTGAGATGCAGGCGCAAACGCGCTAGCTTGCCGTCAATCGAATCCAGAATAACGCCACCCCAAGCCACTGCCAGCCCCGCCCCAACCCATCCGCTGGCAATGAGCGGACTGGCCCCCCAAACGCACAGGACCGATAGCACAGTGTAGAAATTGGGCGTCGAGCGGCCGCGGGCAAGGTGGCGAGTAATCCAACGCACGAGATGGTAGTAGCCGTAGCGCGCCACCCCGTCAATCGCCCCTTTAAAGGTGCGCCGGTACATTAGGTGATCCACTGTACGCAGGTCGCCATCCGCTTGCAGCAGATATATATAAGCGGGCATATGCAGGCGCAGAGACGCCACGTAAGGATCCAAATCCACCGCAGAGCACACCTCCAGCCGCGCCGACGCCCACGCCACAAGCTCGGACCAATGACCTACCTTATCGGCCAGTTCGGCGCACTCTTCAACGCCGAGAAAGAGGGCCGCGCGCGGCCCGTCAACCACGGCACACCCCCTGCCGCCGGCCAGCACATGGCCCAACACGCGATCGTCGTACACCGCATCGCCGGCCAGCAAAACCAACGCCTCCTCGGCGTGCGCCAGATGCGCAAAAACAGCCCTTTCATCGGCCACTTCCAGCGCTTCGATTTCGGCGTCGTAAAGGCGGTGCAGATCGGCGCGCATCTCGACGCTAGCCGCCCGCGTCTGCTCGGTGACCAACAGAGTAAAGCGCCGGCAGCCGCGCAGGGCCATCTCGCGCACCTGGCGCTCGACCAGATGCATACCCCACAGTTGGCGAGCAGACGCCGGACGCGTCGCATCGATCCACACCGGCGGCCTGTCTGTCATCAGCTCATCCGCGGCACAACGCGCTCTACGGCGCGCTGATAGTCCTCCAACGAGTCGACTTCGCCCCAGGCCAGATCGCCGACCTCGACAGCAAAGAGCGAGCGCTCGGCAATGAGCGGTCCGTAAGCCAATGTGGGATAGGCATCTCGATGGTTTTCCTCGACCAGCCGCACCACTTCCCGGCGCACGGCGCGCGCGCCGGCTGCGGAGAATTTGACCAGCTGCACGCTCTGGGCCTGCGCAGCCTGCGGATCCAGCGACTTGCTGATGGCAGTGATGCAACCCGCCCCATCGCAGCAAATATTCATTTCACCTTCTACCCGCTCGACTCCTCCATCGGCGGCGACGACGTTGGCGTGCGGCGCATCCACCATGCGCTTGAGGACCTGCGGTCCAAAGAGTATATCGCAGTTAAATAGAAAGGTGTCGTCATCCAGTTCGTCGGCCGCCATATAGAGCGAGTAGATGCTATTGGTCTGCAAATAGTCGGTGTTGTCGATATAGCGAGCACGCTGGCCGCAGTGGGCGCGAACCTGATCGGCCTTGCACCCGACGACCAAGACGACATCGTCGACGCCGACCGAGTGCAGGGCCTCCATCTGGTAATCTATGAGCGGCTTGCCGGCAAGGGCTACGAGGCACTTGGGCCGATCATCGGTCAGAGGCTGCAGGCGCGTCCCCGCCCCAGCAGCCAGTATAATAGCGCGCATAGCTCAGGCTCTCTCCCGACAAAGACAAACGATAAAAAAAATCATATAGTTCACATTACTCCTTGTGTCCCAATTTTTTAGCAATTGAATTATATGCTCTACTGGCCAGTTTACGATCCTCTTCTTCAAGCCCCAGCAGCCGCAGCGCGAGGACGTATAGTACAGCTAAGACACCCAGCGCCGCCAGCGCCGCTAGCAACGGCTCAGAGGACCAGCCGCGGATCCACACTCCGCCTAGAGCAGCTACTGTCGCCGCACCGAGTGGCTTGAGCTGCTTGGCATCAAACGGCCAGATGGCATACTGGCGATAAATCTGTCCCATCCGCAGTCCGTTGACCACCAGCGTCGACAGCAGCGCTCCCACCGCCGCTCCCACCGTTCCCAGCGAGTAAACATGGATCAAAACGATGTTGAGCACAAAATTGGCCCCGAGCCAGACGAGATTGTTGAGAAAGTTTAAATACGGTCGGCCCGCCATGGCCAATAGGGGCTCGGCTAGGGCGAATGATCCCTGCAGCATCATGCTGACACAGAGCACCAACAGCACTTTAATGCCGGCGGCAATCTCCAACTCGGGCAGGGCCTGCATATTCTCTCCGCCCATAAGCGTCAGCACCAGATCGCCGACGATGAGCAACGAGGCAAAAATCGGCAGATTGATAGTCAAGATCCAGCGGAAGAGCACGCGAAAACGCGCGCTCAACTCGCCGTAGCGCTCGCCGACGGCCAACTCGCTGACGATGGAGCTAAATATGGGGTCGAATGCCTGGGGCGCTTTCAGCATGAGGCTGGCGATGCGCCGCGCCAGCGCATAGACCCCGACCATTTCCGCCGAAACAAAAAATCCCAGCATGAGCACGTCGAGCTGCGTCAGTACGGCGTAGAGCAGGTCCGTGACCATGACCGGGAAGGAAAAAAGGGCCATATCGCGCCACGCCAGACGGCGGCGCATATAGCTGAGGCACGTGCGCAGCGAGAAAAAGCGGTGAAAGCAGTAGATGGCCAGCGCACATATGCCGACGGCCATGCACAACTGCGACCAAGCAACGCCCTCCAGGCCCCCGCCGAGCAGGCCGACGACCAGCCCGCTCACCAGGAGGATCAGCGGTCCAGCCACGGACATGACGTAGACATCGTAGAGGACGATGCGCAGGGCGCGAATGGCCGATATGAACACCCAGCACGCCGCCATAAAGGGCGCGGAAAAGGCCATGATGCGCAGCGCCGGCGCAATGGGCTTGTCGTAAAACAAAGCGATTGAGTCCGCGCTTGTGTAAATGCCGATACACACTACCAGCGAACACGCCCCAACGATGTGCAAGCCCGTTGCCACGGCGCGCTCGGCCTGGCCGGGACCCTGCGCACGGCCCAGCACCACAAAGCGCACCACGCCGCGCAGCATGCCGAATCGGGCGATCTTATTGAAGGTGGATACGATACCCCACGACAGCGAGTAATACCCCTGCACATCAAGGCCCATAAACAGGGTCACGACCCAGAGGAACGCTCCGCGCGAGGCCCTGCCCAACTTGCCAACAAATGTGATTAAACCACCGCGCGCCAGATCCCTCATATCGCGCCGTTGCTCGGTCGCTAGTCGATCGCTGGGCTGCTCGGTAGGCGAAGACTGGTCCACGACCACTTCCCCCATTTTTGCGCTCTGGCGCCGCGAAAGAGGGCGGCGCCTATCCCATTTAAAGTAATACATGATGGCAAAGTGCGTTCAACATTCCCCCGGATGCCGCATAATCTTGCGCGATAGGACGGGTCTGTAGGGCATTTTTTGGCGCGGCTAATCGTTGACGAAAAATGGCTTTATCTCTAAATTATTCAATATATTTCCACCATTTTTAAGCCATATCCCAACGCCGCTTTGAACGCTGTTTTTATCCATTTTGGGTTGCCATCGGGGCCCCCGACCAGCCCCCTTCCGGCTTCGCCGCGCACAGCGCGTGCTCCCAGCGCATGGAAAAGGCCGACAAAGTGCCTATTGCAAGCAGATCATGAAAGCGCTCATCCTAGCGGCTGGACGGGGTCGCAGACTGTGGCCCTTCACGGCAGAACGACCCAAATGCCTCCTCGAAGTAGGCGGTATGACCCTGCTCGAACGCCAGCTGCACCACCTGCGCACGGTGGGTCTACAGCGCATCGTCGTCGTCTGCGGATTTGGCGTTGAAAAGGTCCGCTCGGTCGTCGACACCATGCCGTTTGCCGGCGTCGAGCTGCTGTACAATCCCTTCTATGCTATGTCGGACAACCTAATTTCGCTGTGGGTCGCCCGCAGTGAGATGAATGAAGACCTCATTCTGCTCAACGGAGACAATATCTTCCACCCGGGCACCGTGCAGACCCTCCTACAGCAGCGCACCCCTTGCAGCCTGTTGGCAGCGCGCAAAGCGCGCTATACCGACGACGATATGAAGCTCTATCTCAACGGCGAGTGCGTGTCGCACATCGGCAAAACGCTGTCCTGCCAACAGGCCGACGCCGAATCGCTCGGCATGCTGTTATTCCGCGACCGGGGCGTGACCGCCCTGCGCCAGGCGCTGGAGCAAATCGTCTTTCATGACAGCGCGCTCAACAGCCATTTTCCCGCCGTCATTCAGCGCATGATCGACGACGGCCACCCATTTACCAGCTGCTTCGCCCACCCCTTTGCCTGTTCAGATGTGGACACCCCAGCCGACCTAGCCCGCGTGCGCAGCGAATTAGACCGCTACTCCATCCCAACACCCGTTTTTGACCACGTGGAAGGGAACACCTGATGCGCCAGGCCCTACTGCTATTTCCCCCGGGAGCCAGCGGCGTTGCCCTATCCCGGCGTCGCGTAGCCGGCCTGCGTCTGCTCGACCGCCAAGTGCGCACCCTAGTGCGCGCCGGCGTCGAACACATCAGCATCGTGCTCCCTTCCGGTGCAGATACCAAGCTGACGCCCCTCGCACAGAAATTGCCCGTTCAACTCGAGTTCTCGACCCACGGTCAAACACCCACACTACCGGCTCCCGACGAGCCGTATCTACTGCTCATGGGCGAGTACGTCCACCACCACTCGTCCCTTTCGGCGTGGCTTGGCGGCCGGCAGCAGCGCGCAGCGCTTGCCGTTCACGCCACCGAACACCCTGGTCAGCGCGGTCCGCTGCGCCAGGCCCAAGCAGGCCTCGGCGAAGTCGAGACCGAGGGAGGCGCTTTTTCGAGCGGTGCCTTCCAATGCAATCCGGCCACCCTTTCGCCGCGCGATTTGAGCGCTGCCGAGACCCCCTGGTCCCTCCTATCTTCGGTTGCGGCTGGGGACATCGACGTCGACGACACGGGTCAAGCCCTCTGGCGCCGCGTGGACCGCCCGGGTGGAACAAGGGCCGTCAAGAACATGCTCTTCGGCCAGGTTACCAAGTCGACCAGCGGCTTTATTTCGCGCCATATCAACGCGCGCTTGTCCATTCCCACCAGCAAGCTGTTGGTCGAGACCGGCCTGAGTCCACACGCCATCACCGTGCTGCTCGTGCTGACGACCGGACTGTACAGTGCCTATCTGATCAGCATCGCCCAAGACTACGGCACGCTCCTGCTCAGCGGCACGCTGTGGCAACTAGCTGCCGTTTTTGACCGCTGCGACGGCGAGGTGGCGCGCGTCAAACTCTGCGAGTCAAAGTTCGGTGCCTGGTTTGATACCGTCACCGATAATCTCGCCTACCTGTGCGGCTGTATCGGCACGCTGGTTGGCATCAGCCGCCTCTACCCCGACGAGCCGCTATACGCCTACATGGGGGGGTCGTCGATCGTCGCCATGTTCCTGACCATCGTCGTGATGTACAGCTACGCACACAAGACGGGCAGCGGCAGCCTGCAGCACTATCTGCGCGCCCTAACCCAAGAAGTCTCCGAAGAGGAGAAGGGCTGGGTGCAGAAGTTGATGGAGCGCTACGGCTTTGTCGCCAAACGCGATTTCTTCTCCTTCTACGTCTTTCTCGCCTGTGCGGCCAACCAACTGGCGCTAATCTACTGGTTTTTGGTGGCCGTGCTGCACTTGGCGGCGGCGGCCGTCCTGCTGTCCCGGCGCAAAATGCTGCACAGCCACCGTGCAATGGATCGGCGTCCAGAGGTCGCGGCCCAATCCGCCCTAGCCGAGGACCGGCGATGAAATTTTTCAAGTTTGCCATGCCCGCTATAGGCCTGCTCCTATTGGGCTACCTCATCGGCGCGCTCGGACCGGGAGAAATCGGTCGCCACTTAGCCGTCCTCAAGTGGACCTTTCCCCTCGTGTTGCTCTTGGCCTGTTCGTGGCATATAAGCAACTCCATCGCCTGGAGCTTTGCCTTTGCGCCAGAGGACAATACGCCCCGCCTGCGCTCGCTATTCATGGCCAAACTCGCCGGCGAAGCGGTGAGTCAGATCACCCCGCTGGCCAATCTGGGCGGCGAGCCACTCAAAGCCTACCTGCTGCGCAGCGAGGTGCCCGACTGGAGCGGCCTGGCGGCCGTCGTCGTCAACAAAGCCGCACAAACGCTTACCGGCCTTGCCTTCACCATGATCGGGTTGAGCATGGTGTTCTTTTACTGGGATCTGCCGCTGGAAGTCCCCCTGGCCATCCGCACGGGCCTCGTCGGGTTGATGACGGCGGCCGTCTTACTTGTGCTGGTCCTGTGGAAGCGGCAGCAGCGGCTGTTCTCGTCTATTGTGCGCGTGCTAAACCGCTTGGGAATGCGCGCGCACGGCATCGAAGAGCGCATGGCCAAGGCCAGCCGCATCGACGCCAGCATTGGCCGCTTTTATCGCGAGCATAAGGGGCGTTTCTTCCTCGTCCTCTTCTTCCATAGCATCGGATGGATGCTGGGCGCCTGTGAGACGTATGTCATTCTGCGGACATTGGAGCCGTCGATTAGCTTTCCCGTCGCTTTCTTAGTCACTTCGCTGACCGTCATCATCAACAGCCTCTTTTTCTTTATGCCCTCCAACATCGGCATCTTAGAAGGCGGTCAGGTCTTCCTGCTTACCACGCTGGGCCTCAACCCGGCCATGGGCCTGTCGCTGGGCATTGCCAAGCGCATGCGCAAGGTGTTCTGGATTTCCATCGGCTGGCTTTTTCTTACGCGCCTAAGCCACCGGGCACTGACCAACGAGCCCGCAGGGCGCAGACCGCTCTCCCCAGCAGAACCGCCCATAGCGCACGGGGAGTTGCACTACAATTGATTGCCCTTCTCCTATCGTGTGCTTTTGCCACCGGCCTCTTAGCACAGGAATCCCCTGCTCCCTACGCGCTCGAGGAACTCATCGCGCACGCGCTCGAGCACAATATGGACATTGCGGCCGCGCGCTGGAAGGTCGCCGCCGCCGATGCCCAACTGCGCAAAGCCGAATCGGCGCGCGTTCTACCCCGCCTGCGCATCGACAGCGAGAGTGGGCTCGTGCCAGAAGCCAAAGGCGACATCTTCAACCCCCCGTCCGACACGTCCGGCGTTCGTCCGCTCGGACCGTTTAACCGCACCGAGCTGGAATTCATCCAGCCCATTTACCCGGTTAGCCGTGGCCGCCAGCTCAAAGCGGCGGCAGAAAACGGCGTGGGCGTCGAACAGGCCGACTTGGCCGATGCGCGCGTCACCGCTGAATACGAGATAAAGAAGCTATATCACGGCGTGCTGCTGGCGCAGGATCTGAACGCGCTGGTGCGGCGTCTAACGGACGAACTCGACGAGCGCCGGGACGATATAGCCCAGTCCGACGCCTTGCCTATATCGAGCCGCTATAAGCTGGAGCTAGCTCTGCTCGAACTGGAAAAGCAGGAGCGCGAAGTGACGATGCAGCTCAGCATGGCACAGCGCGCGCTGGCATGGCAGGCGGGTATGGCCGATTCGACGGCGCTGACCCTGCGCGCGCGCTGGCTGGCCCCGGTCCAAACGGAGATCCCTGCAATAGAATACCTTATGCAACAGTCTCTCGCCCAGCGCCCAGACTGGCGCAAATTACAGGCCGGCATAGCCGCTAAGAGAGCGCTGCGCGAGGCCGCAAAAGGCGCTTACAAACCGCAGGTATTTATCGGCGGTGGGCTGCGCTTTGCCATAGCGCCGGGGCGCACCGACCAACACAATCCCTTTGTCAAGGATGAGTTCAATCTCTTTAACGGAGCCGTATTCGTCGGCGTGCGCCAATCGCTTGAGTTCCACCTGCTCGCCGCAGACGTAGCCAAGGCCGACGCCGAATACCGCCAGCTGGCCTCCATGCGCGAAAGCGCGCGGCAGGGCATGCAGCTAGACGTGCGGCGCGCTTACGCCGAATGGCAGCGCGCCGAGGGCGATTTGGCTGCGGCGCAGCAGAGCAGACAGCTGGCCCGCCAGTGGCTCAAAGAGGCCCAGGAAGAATACGAATTTGATTCCGACCAACTCAAAGAGCTCATTGCCGCATTCGAGAGTTGGGCGCAGATCGAACGGGCGCACTTTCAGGCCATCTACGATTTCAACCTCAGCGTAGCTGCCCTAGAAAAAGCGTGCGGCGGTCTGCCGCTGAGTCGGGAAAACTTAGATGCACTGCGCGATGAATGAGCTCCTCAAATCCGCCCTATTGCTCTGTGCGCTAGCGGCGACGGGACTGCAAGCACAGCCTGCGCGCTTTACCGAGGCACTGGGACAGCTACACCAGCAGCTACAGCAATCCGATCGCCAAGGCGCAGCCATGGCCGAAGACATCGTGCGGCAGTGGGTGGACGTGCGCAGTATTGCCGTCGCTGCATTTGGCCAGTATGTCGAACAAAGCCTCGAATCGTATCGCGAAGTACTCGACGATCGAACCTTCTCCGAGTTGGTCGAACTATACGAAGGACGCTTGACCCAAGCGGTGGGCAACCGCCTTGTTGTCGACCTCGGACACCAGCTCGACAACCCGGCGCTGGCCGGCGTCGAGCTGCGCGATTTGCGCGGCGACGCAGCCGGCAACACCGCTTCGCTGGCCGCGATAAATGCACATGGCGGCACGACGGCTCTCTCGCTGGAGATGGCCGCAGACGGCGGCACTTGGCGCATCGTTCGAATCGCTATCGACGGCCGCGACCTAGGCGAGCACTACCGCGCGCTGTGCAGCGATATCGTCGCCGCGCGCTACTCGCTGCCCGTTCTCGTCAGCCGACTAGAAGAGATGCCCTACATCGCCGTCGAAGACTTTGCCCAGACCCCGATTGGGCAAACGCCTCTCGACTGGGGATCCTGGCGCGAAAAGGACAAGGGCAAACCGCGCCTGTACCGCGTTCACGCGCGCGGAGAACAGCGCTATATCGCCGCCAGCGACTCGGGCTACTCGGTCATCTTGGGCAAATTCGTTCACTGGAATCCGCGCGAATATCCCATCATGACCTGGTGCTGGCGCGCCAATGCGATCCCGCCGGGCGGCAATGAATTTCTCGACCACGCCAACGACAGCGCCGCCGGACTCTACGTCATCTTTTCGCAAAACTGGCTGCACGTGCCCAAACAGCTCAAGTACGTGTGGAGTTCGACGCTACCCGAGGGGACGGTGGGACGGCGCAAAAAGATTTTCAGGCCTTGGTTCTTCGTCCTTGAAAGCGGCGAGGAAAATTTGGGGCAGTGGACCTTCGAGCAGGTCGATCTCGAACGAGACCACCGGCTCAAACTCGGCGGTTTGCCCTCCGAACGCACGATTGGATTGGGCTTGTTAACCGATGCCAATTCAACCCGCTCCTATGCCGAAGCGTTTTACGCCGACATGCGCGTATGGAAGCGAGAAGCGTTGGAACGGCGCCAAATCGCCGATTATTGCGGCGGCCTGCGCGACAACGGCCCGACAGCGCGTCGAGGGAGCGCGCTATGGGGCCGCGACCCAATGGACCGATAAGAGAGAACACACACCATGAAGAAACAATATGTCGGACTGCTGCTGACGCTATGGATAGGCGCCGTCGCGGCCTGGGCGCAGCCGGAGCAACCTGCACAAAATGGCCCCATAGACTTTCTCGTCGAGCACGATGCCAGGGTCAGGGGGCTGCTGCAAGAAGCGCCCGGCGATACGCTGCCTAGGGCGCTGAAGGACACTATCAAGGCTCGGATCAACGCGGCCTTCGACTTCGAGGAGTTGAGCCGCCTCGCCCTCGGGACGCACTGGGAACAGCGCACACCGGAAGAGCGCGCCCACTTTGTGCGCACGTTCAGCGGCATTATCCGCGAGCAGAACTTCGACAGCTTTGTGCGCTATTACAGAGAGGGCACCATCCGCTACGACGGCCAGCAAATAGACGGCGACAGAGCCGTCGTCAAGGCATCGGTCCCCCTCGAGCGCGAAACGGTGTCCATAGCCTACGACTTGCACAAGCGAGGCGACCAATGGCTCGTTTGCGACCTCAGCATCGACGGGGCGAGCACGGCCGAGGGCAACCGGCGGCGCTATGCGCGCTACTTGGAGAAAAAATCATACGCCATGCTCATTCAGCAGTTGGATAAACAGTTGGCGCGCTTGCTGGAGGACGGGAAATAGCCCACGCCATGCGCATCAACTATCAACGACTCGTCCACTACATATACCACCACCACATCGGCATCATTGCGTTGGCGCTGTTGGTTTCCCTGTTCTCCGGCTTCTTTGCTGCCAAGCTATCCAAGAATATCAAGACCGATTTTGCCGACCTGCTGCCCGACAACTACGTCAGCGTGCACGAGCTCAACCGCATCAAAGCGCGCGTGGGCGGCATCGGACCGCTGATGATCATCATAACCAGCGATGATCTGGACAAGGCCGTCGAATTTATGTCCGTCTTGGCCGACTCGCTGGAGGACAGCCCGTATATCAGCTCGCTCAGCACGCGCGATAGCCGCAAGGAAATGCTGAGGAAAAACCGCCTGCTCTACATGGACGTGCAGGATATCGAAACAATCTACAGCCGCTTGGACGACCATATCGAGCTGGAGAAACTCAAGCAGTCCCCCCTCTACTTTGCCCTCGACGACGAGGAAGAAGACGACCTCGACTTCTCCGATATAGAGGAGAAATACAGAAAAAAGGTCGCAGCGAAGTCGGATATAGCCGCGCGCTACGACTCCTATATCCTCACCGAAGAAGAAAACGGCGTTATCCTGCGCCTCTACCCATCGGGCGTCATAACCGACGTCCAGTTTTCACAGGCCCTGCTCGAGAGCCTTGACCGCACGATCAAGACCATCGATCCCAAGCGTTTCCATCCAAGCATCGAGTATGTCTACAAGGGCAGTTTTAAAAATAGCGCCAGTCAGATAAAGATCATTATGGAGGACCTCAAGTCGACTGCTGCCTACAGCATTATCGGCGTGCTCCTTCTGATCTCGATTTACTTTCGCCAGGTCCTCGCCTCCTTGTTCATCGCCCTGCCGCTGCTAATGAGTCTGGCCTGGACGTTTGGCGTAACCTATCTGTTTATCGGCAGCCTCAACATGATCACCGTCGGTCTCTTCGCCATTCTATTCGGACTGGGCATCGATTTTGGCATTCACATCTTTGCCCGTTATAGAGAGGCGCGACGGCGCGGCACCAACGTGGAGGAAGCGCTGACCGAGACCGTCGTCAATACCGGCAGCGCCCTGACGACGACAGCTGTCACCACTTCCGTGGCCTTTTACTCGCTGCTGATAACCGATTTCAAGGGCTTCTCCGAATTCGGCTTTATCGTGGGCACTGGCATCCTCTTCTCGCTAGTGGCGATGATCATTATTTGCCCAGCCTTTATCGTGGTTGGCGAACGCCTGCACATCGTGCGCCTAGCGCGTCAAGACGTGCCGCGCCACCTGCTGCGCCGCGGCCACTATCCCGCCCCGATCATCACGCTGCTCCTCGGCGTTATCGCCTCGCTGTACTCGCTGTACCACACCGACTACATTGAGTTTGAGTACGATTTTAGCAAGCTCAAGCCGGCAGCCGAAGCCAACGAAGGCCGAGTCAGCTTACCCGAATCGCTCAAAGAGGGCCGCTCGCCGGCCATCGTGTTAACGGAGAGCTACGACGATGCCATGGAGGTGGTCAATACCGTCAAACAAATCCGCGCTAGCCACGGCGATTCATCGACGATTAACTCCGTCAAAAGCGTCTACTCAGTGCTGCCGCGCAGGCAGGACGAAAAGCTCGAGATCATCGCCAATATTCGCGCGCTACTCGACGATAATGAAGGTCTGTTCAGCGAAGAGCAGCGCGTCAGGGTCGATTCGCTGCGACCCTATGTAGACGTGACCAAACTCACGCTCTACGACCTACCGGAAGACCTTACCAACGAATTCAAGAGCAAGAACGGCGAGATCCTCAGCTTCGTGGCCATCAACGCCTCTGTCCAGCTCAAAGACGGACGCAATGCCATTCGCTTTGCCGACGAAATTCACACGATTACAACGCCGTCCAACAAAACCTATTACGCCTCCAGTTCGCATGTCATCATCGCCGAGATGCTGCGCGTCATGCTCGACGACAGCTCGCTGGCCGTCATGCTCACCCTGTCTGTCGTCGCGCTGGTATTGCTCATCGACCTTCGCTCTGTCGTCGATACCCTGCTGGTCCTAACGCCCTTAGTGACTGCGCTCATTTGGGTCATGGGCTTTATGTACATCTTTGATATCAAGCTCAACCTCTACAACATGGTTGCCTTCCCGACGATCATTGGCATGGGTATCGATAACGGCGTTCATATTTTTCATCGCTATCGCGAAGCCGGCAGGGGATCGCTGCGCCTAGTCCTGCGCACGACCGGCGTGGCCCTGCTGGCAACCTCGATGACGACCATGGTGGGCTTTTCCGGGCTAGTTCCCGCTCACCACCCGGCGCTGACCTCTATCGGCGTGCTATCGCTAATCGGCTTGGGCTGCTGCCTGCTGACGTCCGTCACGCTGCTGCCCGCCCTCCTGCAGCTGCGCGAACGCCGGCAGGGCTGATCTCGGCCGGCGCGCGCATAAAAAACAAAAGGCTCACCTATTAGCAGGTAAGCCTTTACACTCAACGAGTTTTAGATATATTCACAACAACGCGCCGCCGGAAAGCAATCCGACGGCGCGTTGAAAAATGGAGCGAGAGACGAGACTCGAACTCGCGACAACCACGTTGGCAACGTGGGGCTCTACCAACTGAGCTACTCTCGCCTGCGAAATCAAATTTATAAGGAGCAAAATATAAGCATGGCCCAAAGAGTCGTCAAGGCGCCGTACGCCCTTTTTTATATCCTAGCCCTCTTTGCACTGGGCGCCTGTGCCCCCGCTCAACAAACGGCCGATGGGCCCGATAAACACCCACCTTCGCGCGCGCGCTGGCACAACAATCAGGGCGTTGTTTACATGGATCAGCACAACTACACGCGCGGCCGCAGCGAGTTTGAGCGGGCGATCTCCATAGCGTCTGACTATGCAGTAGCCCACGCCAATTTGGGCATCTCACTCTACAGTTTGGGCAAGTACGATAGCGCTGCCACTGCGCTGCAGACAGCACTGCGCCACGACGACAACTTGCTGCAAGCGCACTACACGCTGGGACTAATCTACAACGCCCAGGGCAAAGAGCACGACAACGCCCTGCAGTCGCTCAGCGCGGTGGCTTCGGCCGACCCGGATGATCCCCACGTGCGCTACTACCTGGGTCAAGTGCGCGCCAAGCTGAGCCAGAATGAAGCGGCCATTGCCGATTTCCTAGAGGCCATACGCCTCGACCCCTACAACGTCTCTGCCTACTACGGCATGGCCAACGCCCACCGCCGCTTGGGCAACGAAAAGGACTGGCGCGCCGCGCTGGAAAAATTCAACGAATTGAGCCAGGCTGGTCACCAAGGCGTGAGTTCCTCATACCAGGGCCAAGGACGCTATGCAGAAGTCGTCAGCGATGGCAGTGGCGCCGATCGGAGTGCAGATGATCGCAGCGGCCCCTTTGCCTTTGCCGACCCGCAACGCATTGCCCCCACACCACCGCTCTACGCGACGCTGATCGACAGCGACGGCGACGGCGATGCGGACGTGCTAAGCGGCGCGCCGCTGGCTCTCTACGGGCGCGGCACCGATGCCATTGAGCTGAGCGCCCCTGCCGTGCCGGCGTCCTTCGCACTGGCGGCAGACCTCGACAACGACGAGCGCCAGGAAGTGGTTTTATGCGGCGCGACAACCGCGCTGCTGCACGGCCCAACGCCCTCGCAGTGGAAGACGACGGCTACTCTTCCCGCCGCTCAGAGCGCCGTCGCGGCAGATGTCGATCACGACGGCGACCTCGATCTGCTGCTAATGGGCGAACGGCATCACCTGATGACCAACGACGGTCAGGCCTCGTTTAGCGACGCGACCGACGCAGCCGCACTCGGCGGTCAACCCCCTATCCAATGGGCCATTTTTAGCGATTTTGACGACGACCGCGACATAGACTTCTACGCCATCTCGAGTGAAGGCCTACACCTCTACAGCAACAACCGCGACGGCACCTTTAGCGACGTAGCTACCGCGCTGGGCCTCACCGTGTCGGCGGCCCGCGCCATAGCGGTCGAGGACGTCGATCAAGACGGCTATATGGACCTGCTCGTTGCGGCAGATGACGGCGCAGTAACGCTCTGGCACAACGACGGCGGGACGCGCTTCACCCGCGGGCACTCCATCGATGGAACGGGGGCGGTGGCGCTGCTGAGCGCCGATGCCGACAACGACGGCGACATGGACTTCTGGGCGCTGGGCAACAGCGGCGCTACTCTGCTCGCTTGGCACGATGGCGCCCTGCGCGAAACCGAGCGCGTCCTTGAGGGGCAAAAGGCATATCCGGCTCTTGCAGCAGACTTCGACCGCGATGGACGGACGGACCTATGGAGCGCAGGGGCGCTCATAACAAACCAAACGCAGGGAGGGCGCTGGGTTCGCATAGCCCTGCAAGGGCTCAACAGCAACCGCGCCGGCATTGGCACAAAGGTGGAAATCAAAACCGAAAACCGCATGCAGAAACGCGAGGTGCGCGGCAATGGTGACGCCGAGAGCGAGCTGCTGTTTGGCCTGGCCGACAACGACTCGCTGGAATTCGTGCGCATCCTCTGGCCCGGCGGGGTGCGCCAAACGGAACTGGCCACTGGAGCCGGCCAGCGCCTGGCCCTTAAAGAGCTCGATCGCAAGGGCACGTCCTGCCCGATACTCTACGCTTGGGACGGCGAGCGCTACCAATTCGTCACCGATATTCTCGGCGGCGGCATCATCGGCTACTTTATCGCGCCGGGCCAGTACTACTATCCCGACAGCGACGAGTACGTTCCGCTCGGCGCCATCGAAGTGCGAAACGGACACTACTCGCTCAAGTTGACCAACCAACTCGAGGAAATCATCTACATAGACGCGCTTGAACTGGTCGCCGTAGACCATGCCCCCGACGTCGCGGTCTATCCAAACGAACGCCTGCTATCAGCCCCTCCCTACCCGGAATTTGCGCTCTATCCGCTCGCCGACCTGCACCCGCCGCGCGATGCTGTAGACCATCGGGGCCGCCGCGTTCTGTCCGACTTAGAAGCAATTGACGACGTCTGGTACGACGACTTTGGCCTGACGGATATACACGGCTACGCCCAAGAGTACAGCCTCACGCTGGACTTAGGCGATCTGAGCGACGTCGAACACCCCGCCCTGCTCGCCTACGGCTGGGTTGACTACGCGCATTCCAGTTCAAATTGGGCGGCGGCCCAGCGCGATTTGTCCCTATCGCCGCCGCGTATTGAAGCGGCCGACGGACGCGGTGGTTGGCGCCTTCTAAGCAGCGATATGGGCACTCCAGCCGGCCTGCCCAAGCACATGCTTTTTGACCTGCGCGATGCCTTCACAAGCGATGATTATCGCGTGCGGATCACGACAAATGCAGCGATTTACTGGGATCAGTTTTTGGTAGGATCCGCGCAAGACAGCCCACTGCGCGTGCAGCGCATGCAGCCGACGGCGGCCGATTTGAGCTGGCGCGGCTATCCAGCTCACACGTCGATCCACGGCACATTTGCCTTTCGCTACGACTACGACCAACTCCATCTAGAAGCGCCCTGGGGCACGCACGGCGGAGCCTACACGCGCCTTGGTCCGGTCGGCGAACTGGTCGATGCGATCGATGATCGCTTTGTCATTATGTTCCACGGAGACGAGCTGAGCTTCGAGTTTTCCGCCGACCACTTGGCACCGCCCGCCCCCGGCATGCAGCGCAGCTTTCTGCTCTATGCCAACGGCTTTGGTAAGGACATGGACTTCCACTCCGCCCATTCGCAGACGGTGGAACCCCTACCCTTCCACGGCATGTCATCCTATCCCTATCCGGCAGAGGAGCGCTATCCGCAGAGCGAGGCCCATTTGGACTATGTCGAAGAATACAATACGCGCCGCGTGCGCGGTTATTACCGCTAGTCCTGCACCCTATGAAATGACATCCATGGCGCAGCGGAATCCTATGTACTCCTGGTAGACCTTGGGGTTAGCCGAGTGGCGTGCCGCGGCGCGAATATCGACGCGATTGGTGTGATACCCACCCCCGCGATACACCTTTATGCTGCCCTCCGGTGGCCCCTGCGGATTCGACTCGGGGCTGCGCGCATAGTACTTTTCCTCAAACCAGTCGGCGACCCATTCGCCGACGTTGCCGCACATGTCCCACAGGCCAAATTCGCTCACGCCCTTGGGATATTTTTCAACCGAGGTCGTCTTGCCCTCCGCATTGGCGTAGTTGGCAAATTCGGGCGTGCACTGCTTGCCCCAGGGATACTCGCGCTGCTCCGTTCCGCGCGCCGCCCATTCCCATTCGGCTTCTGTAGGCAGGCGCTTACCGACCCACTCCACGTAGGCGCAGGCATCTTCCCACGAAACATTTACCACCGGATGATCCGCTCTCCCACTGGGAAATGTGCCGTTTTGCCAGTGGACCGGCGTGCGGTGTCCCACCACGTCGACAAAGTCCTTATACTGCATGTTAGTCACTTCGTAGCGATCTAAATAGAACGATTTTAGCTGCACTCTGTGCTCCGGATTTTCTTCCAGATTGCCCGTCGAATTGCTGCCCATGCGCAGCGTGCCACCTGGCACGAGAACCATTTCGCGCTGGTTAATTTTTTCCTGCAGTTCGAGCCGCTCGTCTTCCATACTAATAATGCCTTCGCGCAGCCCCTCTATTTGTCTGAGTATATCGGCTCGACTTGATTCGGCCTCCGTTATCTTATCGTTGAATTCGCGCTTGCGACTAGCCACCTGCTCAACGCCGGGCATCACCCGCATCAGTTTTTTGCGGTAGTCTATGAAAATGTGTACCCAGAGCAGAGCACATAGGGCAATACCTAGTCCATAAGTCCAATCTTCCATAGATCCTCACTTTCTTGACATTTATCGGGCCCAATGGGATATTTAACGCCAACCTCGCCCAGTGGGATTCATGGCAAAACGCATCGCCCTATATATACTATCATTTTTTTTGTTCTATGCACTCTGCCTCGTAGGGGTCTACCTGTCGTTTAACGACAACCTGCCCGATATTGCAGCCTGGAGTTTCCAACCCAAACGCATCACCAAAGTCTACTCACAGGATGGGCAGCACCTGCAGGATTTCCTCGAAGAAAACCGCGAAATCCTCACCTACGAAGAAATCCCCAAGTCCATCTTAGACGCGCTCATTTCAATCGAAGACCAGCGCTTTTTTTCCCATTGGGGCATCGATATTCGCCGCATTTTCGGCGCCGTCATTGCCAATATTCGCTCCGTGAGCCTGACTGCACAGGGCGCCAGTACCATTACGCAACAGCTGGCGCGCAACGTCTTTGTCGAAGAAGTAGGCAACCAGCGCAGCAGCGCATCGGTCGATGCTGTCATCGCCACCTATGCCCGAAAAATCCGCGAGCAAATCACCGCCGTCTACATAGAGCGCCTCTACACAAAACAAGAGATACTGACCATGTATCTCAACAAAGTCTACTTTGGCCACGGCGCACATGGCTTAAAAGCAGCGGCTCATTACTACTTCGACAAAGACGTCAGCGACCTCGACGTAGAAGAAAGCGCCATGCTGGTCGGCCTGCTCAAGGCACCAAACGGCTACAGTCCCATCCGCCGGCCAGAGCGCGCAATCAAGCGCCGCAATCAGGTGCTCTACAGCATGGTTGAAAACGGCAAACTGTCGCGCACGACCTATGAGAAGCTGATTCGCCAGCCCATTGCCACCCGCCTGCGCAGCCGAGCCGAAACGTACGGCTTGGCCCCCTATTTCGTCGAACACGTTCGCCAGCAGATGCAGCGCGAGTTTGGCTCTGCCATATACAACGAGGGCTTCTCCGTGCAGACGACGCTGGACTCGCGCCTGCAGCGCATAGCCGAAATGCACTACGCCAGCGAAGTGCGCCGCGTGCGCGACAACGTCAACAGCTATCTGGCGCGCCAGGACTCGTCGGAGGGCCTGCCCGATTCGACCATTGTCCAAGCCGCTTTTGTGGCGATGGATCCGCGCACGGGCCGCATTCTCGCCATGATCGGCGGACGCGATTTCAGCGAGAGCAAATTCAATCGCGCGACGCAGGCCAAGCGCCAGCCCGGCTCCTCGTTCAAGCCCTTTGTCTACACGGCGGCGATAGACAACAATCGCTTCACCATTGACATTCTCGACGACAACGCCATTACGCTGCTCGACGAGACGACCGGCGAATTTTGGGACCCGGAAAACTACGACAAAAAGTTTAAAGGGCCCATGACGCTGCGCGAAGGCTTTAAACAGTCGCGCAATTTAATCGCTCTTAAACTAGCCGACGAGATTGGTCCCTCCCTCATCCGGCGCTACGCGCGCAATATGGGCATATCGACCTCCATCCGCGCCATCCCCTCTATTGGCATCGGCACCAGCGAGGTCAATTTATTGGATATGGTTGCCGCCTACTGCGTCTTTCCCAACAAGGGCATCTACGTCGAACCCTTTTCTATTGCGCAGGTTGACGATAAAGATGGCAATGCAGTCTACAGCGTAGAAGGCGGCGCCAAACGCGAAGTGTTGCGCCCAGCAGTGGCCGTCATTATGACCGACATGATGCGCTCCGTCATAGACGAAGTGGGCGGCACCGGTCACGCCATTCGCACGCGCTTCCGCTTTCGACCCGCAGCCGGCGGCAAGACCGGCACGACCAACGACTACACCGACGCTTGGTTTATCGGCTTTACCCCGCACCTAGTCGCCGGCGTTTGGGTGGGCATTGACGATCCGAGCCTGCGCCTGTGGCCACGGCAGGCTGGCGCCGCCGCGGCCCTGCCGCTGTGGGCGCTGTTTATGAAGGACGTATACGCGCAGGTCGAACCGTATAAAGGTCTTGCTGGAGATGAATTTGACTATGCGGATGGGCTGGTAACGCGCCTGCCCATTTGCAACGATACGCACAAATTGGCGACGCGCTTCTGCCCCGACCAGAGCGAGGATATTTTTATAGCGGATGAGGCGCCGCCGGCATCGTGCCCGCTGCACGGCGGCAACTCGACGCCGGCGCAGTCGCGCGTGCAGCGCTTTTAGTCTTCCAGCTTAAACTTGGTCGGCTTGCGGCGCCGCTCGCGGGCGCGAAATTGCTCGACTTTTTTCTGCACCTCGCCGAGCTCTTTCTCCATTTCGGCGATTTCCTTCTGCAAATTTTCAACCTCTTGCTTGGTCGAATTGGCAGTCGATTGCTCGCTCTCTATGCGCATTTCGCACTCGCGAATTTCCTGCCGGGCCAACTCGGCCCGCGGCTTTAGCCCAGAAGAAGCATTCAGGTAGTCGATGATAATCCAGACCAGAAAACCAGCGGCACCGACGGAAATTGCAATGTATACCCAGGCCATGGCGGCCCCCTTTGATTAACGGGGCAATTCCCGTATGATTTTCGTGATGCGCGCGGCAAAATCCGGGTCCATACTGCCCATGATTTTGGCCATTTGCTGCGGCTGCAGCATTTTCATCAAGGTCGCGACGGTCGTATCACTCAGTTCGGTTTCCTGCTGGAGAATTTCCGCAGCGCGCTGCGCTTTGATCTTGTCGTAAAACGTCGCCAACTGGCGCAGGCTCGCCTCGCGCTCTTGCTGCGCAGACGAGTCGGACTGAACGCCCAACTTCTGCTCCCTATCGAGAAGCTCTTCCCTATCCATCTGCAACTGGGCGCTCATCGTAGCCAGGCTCTCTTCTCGGGCAGCCGCCTGCTGGTTCATCTCCTCATAGCGCGTCTTGTATTCTTCTGTCAGCACCGCCAGTTCGGCCAGGCGGTCCTCTTTTAGGCGAAACTCTTCAAAGATATCGGTCGAATCCTGGTTGCCCAGTACAAAAGAGACCAATTCCTCGGGCGTCTTCACCGTCTTTGTAAAAAAGAGCATGGCCACCAGCGCGGCGCCAAACGAGAAGAACATGCCAACAATCAGCAGGGGAGCCATTAAATACTTCACGCCTGACCTCGCTCGAGTTCGTCCGCTGAATTACAGTATGAAGAAGATGTAGACCAATCCCCCGATTATGCTGGCAGAAAGGCCGCGTTCAACCATCTTATTATCGGCTTCAATCATCGCGCGCTTTACCGCCTCACCGCCCAGTATGTCAACGCTGGCGCCAGGCACGGAATCCTCGAGATAGGAGCGAATTCTGCGCTCCCACTGCACCGTGCCATGGCGCTGCTCTACCAGGCGCAGGACCAAATCGCCGTAGGCTGCGCGCTTTTTGTTGCTGGCCAGCAGCGGCCAGCCACCGGCCGAAGAATAGACTATGCGCGAACTCACTAGGCGGTAGTGAATAATACCGGCGTTTTCGCCCGGTTCGGGCGCGCGCACCATGAGTTGATAGCCGCGCTTTCGCAGTATTTCGGCCAGCGCATCTTCGACGATCCAATTGGCGTCGTTTTTGGCATCGCTCTGCAGGTAAATGGGCAACTCGCCTTCCATAGGCAACTGGCCCATCTGTTCGGCCAGCGCCAGCAAAAAAGACTCGGAGACCAGCTCTAAATCGGTGGGCCACGTCGATCGTTCAGCGGCCTCGCGCCCCTCGGGCCAAGCCACGTCGACTGTCATATCACCAGCCAGAGGAATAAATTCGCTGCGCCCCGGTGGGCGGGCAAAAGATCGCCAGGTAAACGGGCCCGGACGCTGCGGCGTTAGGCGCAGTTCGATTTGGACGTGCTGACCGGGTTCGATCGATGCGAGGCCTTCGACGACGACGACGCGCTGCCCGTCGCGGACGTCGATGCGCATACTGGCCGACTCTTCGACGAGGGCCACGTCGGCAAAGGCCGAGTTGATATCCAGTCGCAGCGCCTCGACGGGAATGCTGTGCGCGCTGGCATTGCGCCAGCGGAAGGCAATGGTGCGCTCGCGCCCAACTTCAATGATTTCCCCGTCGACTTCGGCTACGGGCAGGGGGTCGACGCGTAGGATTGCCGGGGCCAGCGCCACGGCCGGCATAGCACCTACGCTGGCTAACGCGCCGATTTCGACGGTGCCCAACGCACCGTTGTCTGCCGTCACTTCTATTTCTCTTACCGCGCTCTGACCGGACGCCAATTCACCTTCCATCGATTCGCCAGCGCGCACGGGCCGTATTTCCCGCGGCCACTGCCACTGCACGGCGCGCAGCGGGCGTTCTGCATCATCGGCGTGTTCGACGTGGACTTCGAGGCGAGCGGTCTCTCCCTGATAGAGGCGCTCGGGTTTGATCCGCCACGCGGTTTCCACGCCGTTTTCCATCCGCAAGGCGACTGTCGAACGGTGGGCGACGCCCTCCCCGGCAGAGGAAAATATCGCCAGTTCGAGCGGTATTTCGCCGTCCCGCCGCAGCGTCTGAGCCTCCAGATACACCGTGTCGACAAACGACCCCGTCAGCGGCCGATCCGCGTAGTCGATCTCCACGTGTGCTGACCCCACTCGGGCGGTCCCGTGTTGGGCCGCTGCCTCGCGCACGCTCAGATCAGCAGGGGCAAAGGCAACCCGCGAGCGCACAACGGCTTCGCCGTCGCCGATAAAATACTGTAGATAGAGGGCTATGCGCTGCTCCGCTTCGGCGGCCAGCGCCTCGTTGACAGGGCGTATAACCCCCGTTGAGCGGGCCTGTAGTTCGTTTGAAAAACCCGCTAGTAACAGGCTGCAAAAGGCCGGTAATACCCTGGTCAGCACCCCATTCATCCTTCGCAACTTCTGTCCATTTTGATCCTGAAAATAGAGCGGGAGGAAATCGTCTGAAACTCTTTTAGCACTTAGACTTGCGTCAAAACAACCTTAATATAAAAGCCCGTGACTGTCAAGGCGTTTCTCCCGTACTTTGCCCCGCCGTCAACGCGGCAAACTTGACTTTAAATACCCCCGCTCAGTACGTTGTAGGGGGACGCGATTTTCGCCCCCTCTTGCCCAATCGACGAGCCATGTTAGAAATACTATTCTATCTCCTTCTTGCACTTAGCTTTATCGTATTTGTGCTTCCTCTTTCACTCGCCCTGAGTGCCCGTCGATCACACCCAGAGGCTCCACTGACCATCGAAATCGCCCTGGGGCTGTACCGGGCGATCCTCGGCGTGGGACTGCGCGTTCAGCCAGAGCTCCGGTCCGTACATATCTCCTTTTTTAACAAATTGATACATGCTCCCTGTTTCACGCTCAAGCGCCGGTCTACTCCACGTTCCTCCACCCCTATCTCGCCGCCGTCCGACCCTGCCGAGCAGACACCGGAAGCCGAGGCGCCTCCGGCGAGTACGGCCAGACCCCGTGGCGCCATGGACTGGCTGCGCATCACCACCGCTCCGACCATCCACTTGGTCGGACGCTTCCCGCGCGCATTCAGCCTCAACCACCTATCGGCGCATGGTCGCTTAGGCCTGGACGACCCCATGCAGACGGGAGCACTCTACGGCTACCAGCGCGCCCTGATGGCCTTGCCTTTTAAGCGCCTGCGCTTAGACTTAGTGCCAGACTTTGGCCGCCGCGGATTCAGCGGGCGCGTCGACTTGGCCATCGGCATACACCTAGGTCGAATTCTCTACCATGCCCTGCGCTTTGCGCTGCACACCGGAGTGCGCTACGCCATAATGCGCTACACTCATAGATCGCTTCGCATATTCTAAAAAGGCGGTACTGCATGCCATCCGTAGAAAACCTCATCGAGCGCGTCATGGGCGAATTGCACCGCATCGTGCAAACCGAAACCGTCGTCGGCGAGCCCGTGCAGGCCGGGGACCTGACCATTATCCCCGTATCGAAAATATCCTTTGGCTTCGCCGCCGGCGGCGGCCAGAACGACAAGGGCCAGAGCGGCACCGGCGGCGGTGCCAGCGTCGAGCCCATTGCCTTTTTGGTGATCGACGGGGACGGCAAGGTGCAGATTATGACGCTCACCGACAAAGAGGTGGGCTGGGGCCAGCTAGCGGAGTTGGTGCCCGATGCACTAAGTAAGATCAAGCGTTTTGTCGAAAAAAAGCGCGGTGACGGCCAAGAAGACGAGGGCGAAGAGCAGCCAGATTAATGGTGGTTGCCCTCGGTTGGAAAGAAGCGAAAGCGCCCATCCAGTAGCAGGTGCGTATACCACCCCGCCATGCACCCCATCAAATAGACGAGGTGGCCCTCCATCAGACCGTGCACGTTCTCCCACGAGAATGAGCCGATAAACGCGTGGCGGGCCCGCCAGTATTCGTAGGTGGCGCCGAGCAAAATCGACACCACCAGCGGACTGATCTTCCAGTGCGTCCAACCCCGGTGATGGTCGAGCAGCGGCAGCAGCGAAAGGATGGCCACTAGCGTGGCCAAATCGTAGCGCTCATTCCACCCCAGGTAGAGCAGCGCGGCGAATACGCAGCGAAAAAACCAGCGCTGCGGCACGGAAGCCGTATCGAGATCGGGAAAAAGAGAGAAAAACGCCGTGGTCGCGCACACTCCGCCCCAGGTGACATGGTCGCCCGCCTCGATATACGACAGGCGCATTGCCCCTTCGGCCACGCCAATACCAACGACAATCCCACTGATGAGGTGCCCTTTAAAATTCACCGGCACACTTCCCTGTCTCAGATGACAGCGACACGCTCTGGCCCTTTGTCGAACAGCTGTCCGCAGGCCGCGTCGATATCGCGCCCCCGACTCTCGCGCACGGTGAATTCCACCCCTGCTTTTTCCAGCGTGCGGTAAAAAGCCTGCAAGCGCTGCTGGGAAGGACGGCGAAACGGGCCTCCATCCGCCAGTTCGTTATAGGGTATCAGATTGATTTTACAGGGGATATCGCCGGTCAACTCAGCCAAGCGAACAGCGTCTTGTCCGCCGTCTGTCACGCCGTCCATAAGCACGTACTCAAAGGTGACCCCGTAGCCGCGCAGCTGGTGAAACTCGCGCGCTACGTCGAGCAGGTCGGCAATTTTAAAGCGGCGATTTATCGGCATGAGCCGCTCGCGCACTTCGTCCGTGGTCGCGTTGAGCGATATGGCTAACCCGACATTGAGGTCCTCCCGGGCCAGCTTGCGAATACCCGGAACGTAGCCGGCCGTCGACACCGTTATGCGCCGGCCACCTAGTGCCAATCCCGTTTCCAAGCGCATGAGCTGCAGCGCGCGCACCACGGCGTCGTAGTTGAGCAGCGGCTCGCCCATGCCCATTAGGACGACGTTGGTAATGCGCTCATCGCGCGCGCGCGCATACGCCGAGACCTGGATGAGTTGGTCGAGTATTTCGCCGGCCTGCAAGTTGCGCACCAGCCCCATGCGCCCCGTGGCGCAGAACGCGCAGTCGAGCGGACAGCCCACCTGCGAGGAGATGCACACCGTGCGCCGCGCGCCGTCAATAATCAGCACGGACTCGACCCGCTCCCCCGTCGCTAGCTCAAAGAGAAATTTGACCGCCTGCCCCGTCTGCGAGGCGCGGTGCTCGACCGCGCGCAGGCGCGTGATATAGGCCACTCTATCCAGCGCCAGGCGAAACGCCTTGGACAAGTTGGTCATTTCGTCGATGCGTTCCACCCCTTTGTTGTGCACCCAGTCGACGATTTGACGGGCGCGGTAGTCGGCCTCGCCCAACTCGGCTACGAGCGCCTCAACTTCGGCGGGTAACGCACATGTTAAATCGATGCGTGGCGCATCGACAGCTTCGTTGCTCATCGGATCCTAGCGCGGGGAAACTGCTTGACGAAAAATTGACATAGGTTTATTATAAATAAACAGTTTACCCATAATTGGTCAATGCCCCACGCCCCTCTCTACTCCTCGTGCGACGACCTATAATTCATTGAAGAAACTCGACCCATCTACGTGGTTTTGGGCCAGCCTAGCCGTGGCCGCCCTCGCCATGGGCATCCGCCTGGAGCGATTCCACGCACTAGAAGCCCCCCCTGCCATCGACGCGGGCACAATCCTCGTTCCCATCGCCGCAGCGGACCCGCCGGCAGAGGCACCCGAGCAAGATTCCAACGCGCGCGCCAATCGATCGGAAGCGGTCGCGCCGGACTGGACTTTCGTTGGCCCTCCGATCGCACCGCCGATGACCATCGATACCGCACCCGACCACTTCGTCGTGCAGGACACCCTGCGCACCGGCGACTCAATTTACCTTTCGCTCAAGCGCAACGCCATTGGCGAACGCCAGATATCGCTGCTCAACGCCGCCCTCAGCAAGGTCTTCAAAGCCAGCAGCCAGTCGCGCCCAGACGACTACTATCGGCTCATCGTCGATACCAGTGGCGTCGTGCGCTCCTTTTCCTACACGCCCAGTAGAGAGCCCGAACGCCCCGTTTTCGTCGAGCGCCTCGACGGTAGACTGGTCGCCAAGCGCGAAGAGCTGGCGCTCGAAACGCGCCTCTTTGCGGCAGAAGTTTTTATCGACGATAACTTGGCCAACGCCATCAGCGCAGCCGGAGAGAGCGATGCGCTGACCGATCGCATCACCGACAATATCTTTGGTTCGGTAATTGACTTTCGCCAAAATCCGCGCAAGGGCGACCGCATTCGCGCGCTGTTTGAAAAGGAATACCTGGAGGGGCGTTTTATCCGCTATGGGCGCGTCCTGCTGGCCGAGTATCAGGGGCAGGTCGTCCAACAGGCAGCCTTCTACTACGATCCCCCCAAAGGGAATGCCGGCTACTACGACGAGCAAGGCAATTCGCTAGCCCGCATGTTCCTGCTCTACCCGCTGCCCTTCCGCGGCATCAATTCGCATTTCAATCTGCGCCGTTTTCACCCCGTGCTCAAGCGCAATGTGCCCCATCTCGGCACCGACTATGCCGCCTCGCGCGGCACGCCGGTCTTTGCCACGGCCATCGGCACAGTCACCCACGCCGGTAACAAAGGCAGCTATGGTCTCCTGGTAGAAATACAGCATGCCAACGGCTACCGCACGCGCTATGCCCATCTGAGCAAAGTGCGGGTCAAGCGCGGTCAGCGCGTCGCCCAGCAGCAGACCGTCGGCAACGTGGGCACGACGGGTCGTTCGACCGGCCCCCATTTGCACTACGAGATTCTCAAGAACGGGCGCCAGATCAATCCCACTTCGGTCAACCGCGGAGAGCGCGGCAAGCCGTTGGACAAAGCCTATAATGGCCTCTTTGCCGCACACCGCGATTCGCTTACGCGCATGCTCAATTCCCACCTGCAACGCGCGGTGATAGCCACCTCGCAAACCCCCTGAGTCTGCCCGCAAAGCCCCCTTGACACAGAAGGTCCTGCGCCTTCTATTGTGCACCGAACCACCCACTCTACCTCCGATTTTAGACTATGAACGAAGCGTCAAAACGCGCGATAGAGGATCTGGCCGAACGCGACGGGCGTTATAGATTCGAGGCATATGCATTTATCTTCGAAGCCCTGGGATTCACCGTAGAGAAAATGGGCCGCGCCCATTTGTCCGACGAGGGGCGCCATATATCTGGGCGCGACTTACTGGCCGGCATCAGCGAATACGCCTTCAACGAGTACGGCCCCCTCACGCGCGCGGTCTTTGCCCACTGGCGGGTATTCCAAACGCGCGACTTTGGCGAAATTGTTTTCAGCTTGGTTGCCATCGGCGAAATGGGCAAGACGGAACACGACCGCATCGAGGACTTTATCGACGTCTACGATTTTGACGAGGAATTCGACTGGAAAAGGCGCCGCGCCGCGCAGAAATCGATCAAAAAAACATGAGGATTGCCTACTTCGACTGTTTTTCCGGCATCAGCGGTGATATGGTGCTCGGCGCCCTCGTCGACGCGGGACTCGATCTCGACGCCCTGCGCGCCGAATTGGCCAAGCTCGGCGTACCCCAACTCGATCTCACGCGAGAGCGGGCGGTGCGCCAGGCCATTGCCGGCACGCGCGTTCAGGTCCACATAGGCGGGCGCCCCATGGAGCCCGAAGACGAACACCACTTTACCCCTATCACTCCGGCGACTACGCGCCCTCCTCTGCCCCTGCTCCCCCCCCAAGCTAGCAGGGGCCACCACGCGCACCATCGCTTGGAAGATATTCTATCCCTAATCGACAGCAGCCGGTTAGACGAGCCCGTGCGCACGCAGGCCCGCGCCGTATTCCAGCGGTTGGCCGAGGCCGAGGCCACCGTCCACGGCAGCCCACCCGAAAGTGTGCACCTACACGAGGTGGGCGCGCTCGACGCCGTCGCCGACATCGTGGGTGCGGTGGCCGGCCTGCAGCTGCTGGGCGTTGAAAAGATCTACTCGTCGCCGCTGCACTTTGGCACCGGCTTTGTGCGCTGTGCACACGGGCGCTATCCCGTACCGGTGCCCGGCGTGCTCGCCCTCTGCCGAGACATTCCCAGCGTCCAGACGGATATACGCGCCGAATTGGTCACGCCGACCGGCGCCGCACTCATCACCACGCTGGCCAGCCAATTCGGTCCCGCCCCCCCATTTGTCCAGACGGCCGTCGGCTACGGCGCTGGCAGTCGCGACCTCGAGCAGGTGCCCAATATGCTGCGCGTGCGCATTGGCGAGCAGGCCACCATCGCCAGCCGCGAGGAGCTGC
The DNA here is from genome assembly GCA_038153405.1 of Gemmatimonadota bacterium. GTDB lineage: Bacteria > Latescibacterota > UBA2968 > UBA8231 > UBA8231. The sequence goes on from JAYOYH010000008.1 coordinate 83,934, forward strand.
TGCACGTCGAGGCCAATATCGACGATATGAATCCCGAGGTCTACGGCTACCTCTTCGAGCTGCTGTTCGAACGCGGTGCTCGCGATGTGTATGTGACTTCCATCGCCATGAAGAAGGGTCGCCCCGGACACTTGCTGGGCGTGTTGGTCGATGCGGCACACAGCAAGGACATAATCGACACCATATTGGCCGAAACGACGACGCTGGGGGTGCGCTACCACACCGTGGAGCGACAAGTGCTGCAGCGCGAGCAGCGGCAGGTCGACACTCCCTATGGCCGCGTCGGCATCAAAGTCGGTGTGGTGGGCGATCGCCGCCGCGCCGCCCCCGAGTACGAGGACTGCGCCCGCCTGGCGCGCCAGCACCGCGTTCCCCTCCTCACCGTTTATCAGGCGGCCAGTTTAGCCGCCAGCGAGGAATGATTATGTCATACCGCGTTGTATGCATCGCCCTATATTGCGCCGCCGCTTTCTCAGCTCCAGCCGCCAGCGCTTCCGACCTCGACGAATTCGACAATCTGCGCCGCCTCGAAGTGCGCGACGGGGTCGAGCGCATCGCATACGGCGATGCCAACGGACGCGTGCACATCCTAGAGGGCAAAGAATCGACCTTTAACGAAGTGTGGGTCAGCGAGTACATGGAAGGCGCCATCGCCGGCCTGTTTGTCGTCGACGTCAACGACGACGAACTCGATGAAATCGTCGTCTTCACCGATCGGGGGCGCATCCACTACATCGACTCGCAGGACTACCGCATCATCTGGAGCAATCCACCCGGCGAATACGAGCGCATAACCTGTCAGATCATCTACGACACCGACGACGATCCGCAGCCCGAACTGCTGTTCTGCGCCGACGGCTACCTCATCGTCTACGACGGGCGCGACCAGTACGAGCAGTGGCGCAGCGATCAGAGCAACCTCACATCGCGCCAAATCCTCATCGGCGATGTAGACGGCGACGGCGATCAGGAAATTGTCCTCAACGACGGCTACGTATTCGACGCGCGCTTTTTCGATCTCGAGTGGCAATCGCCCGATGCCTTTGGCGAACGGCTCGGCCTGCTCGATATCGACGAAGACGGCATAGCCGAATTAATCGGCGAATTTCAAGGGCGCTACCTGCGCGTCTTCGACGTCGATCTGCGCCGCGAAAAGTCGCTAGCGCGCTAGCCGCTCTTCCTTGACACTCACCCATTGCCGAACGAATATATTCGACACCTTTTACGCGCTCAGGAATCCCTTAGACGAGGAGCTCCCTTATGGCACGACCCGTAACCTTATTCACTGGCCAGTGGGCCGACTTAGATATCGAAACCATGTGCCAGAAGGCCAAGGACTTTGGCTACGATGGCTTGGAATTGGCCTGTTGGGGCGACCACTTCGAAGTGGGCAAGGCCAACGCCGCCTACTGCAAGGCCAAGCGCCAACTGCTGGAAAAGTACGACCTGCAGCTCTTTTCCATTTCCAACCACTTAGTCGGCCAAGCCGTCTGCGATAATATCGACGAGCGCCACAAGGCGATTTTAGCACCCGATATTTGGGGCGATGGCTCTCCTGAAGGCGTGCGCAAACGCGCGGCCCGAGAAATGATCGCCACGGCGAAAGCGGCCAGTCGCTTGGGCGTCGACGTAGTCAACGGCTTTACCGGCTCGTCCATTTGGCACCTGATCTATTCCTTTCCGCCCGTTTCCCCCGCTATGATCGAGAAGGGTTACCGAGATTTTGCCAAGCGCTGGAAGCCCATTCTAGACCAGTTCCACAAACTCGGCGTCAAGTTCGCCCTAGAAGTCCACCCGACGGAAATTGCCTTTGATATCGCTTCGGCAGAGCGCGCGATTGCCGCCCTCGACGGGCATCCGGCCTTTGGCTTTAATTACGACCCGAGCCACTTAGGCTACCAAGGCGTCGACTACGTCGAATTTATCCATCGTTTTAGCGACCGCATCTTCCATGTTCATATGAAAGACGTCGGCTGGTCCGCCACCCCAACGGAGGCCGGGGTATTTGGCGGACACGTCGACTTTGGCGACCGCCGTCGCTACTGGGACTTCCGCTCGCTGGGCCGCGGCAATATCGACTTTGAGGAGATCATTCGCGCGCTCAACCGCATCAACTACCAGGGACCCCTTTCCGTCGAGTGGGAAGACAGCGGCATGGATCGCGAGCACGGAGCGACGGAAGCGGCGGCCTTTGTCAAAGAGGTCGACTTCAAACCTTCGGACCTCGCCTTTGACGCCGCGTTTGAAAAATAAGACAGCGCTCGGATCGGGCGGTCTCTGGCCACGTTTCTGGAGGCCGCCCTTCTGGGCTGCCGTCTTCGCCGCTGTGCTCGCCTCGCTCAGTCCGACAAATGCCCAACCTCTACCCCCGGGCGGGCTGGACGCCATCCACCTGCGCCTGGCCGAAAAGGCGCTGCGCGCCCACTTGGTCAACCCCGACGAAAACGCCCTGCTACAGGTTCTGATCGGGGCATCGCTCGCGCGCGACGCGTTGATCGATACGGCCGTCGTCTACGATATCATCGTCCACTACGACCCCAACCGCTACCAAGATCCGCGCGTTGGCACCTACCCCCTGCGCTTTGAAGAGCAGCTCGTTTTTTGGGGTAAGCGCGTTGCCCACTTTACCAAAAGCACGGAGTGGAAAAGCGGGCGTTTCTACCTGCGCGATTTGTCTACTGGACGCGTCGCATGGGTGTTTACCGCCGACGCCCGCAGACTCTACAATCCGCCCAAAGCGCCGCGCACGTCGCGCGATATATCGCCCTACACCGATTTGCAGACAACAGGCCAATGGCTGCGCGCCATTCACGAGGAGGATCGCGACGCCGTGGAACGACGCCTGCGCCAAGAAGCGCAACAGCGCGCCCAATCTCTGACCAAGGATTTGAAACCGTGAACCACCTTTTGATGCTGTTTGCCCTGGCACTGCTGACCGCTTGTGGCGGCGCGCATACCAGCAGCGACACGCTGGTATTTGTCCGCGGCTCCGACTCCGTCGGACTGGACCCCGCCCTAGAGACGGACGGCGAATCGTTTAAAGTCTGCGACAACATCTACGAAACGCTCGTGACCTACGACAAAGAGACGACGCGCGTGGTGCCCCAACTGGCCCATTCCTGGGACGTTGCCGACGACAGGCTGACCTGGACATTTCACCTGCGCACCGACGTACTCTTTCACGACGGCACGCCCTTTAATGCACGGGCCATGCTCTTTTCGCTGGGGCGTCAGTTCTTTCCAGACCATCCGCATCACCAAGTAGAAGGGGCATACAAATATTGGAAAGACATGGGAATGGACGAAATTGTCGCCGATATGACGGCACCCGACGACTCGACGTTCGTCATCCAACTCCGGCGCGCCAACGCCCCCTTCCTGTCCAACTTGGCAATGAACTTCTGCGCCGCCGTCAGCCCGGCAGCCGTCAACAAATACGGACGCGATTTTTTTAAAAACCCGGTCGGCACAGGCCCCTTTCGCTTTGTAGAATGGCGCAAGGACGAGCGCATTGTGCTAGAGCGCAACGAAGCCCATTGGGACGACCCTCCCCCTCTTAAACGGCTCCTTTTCAAACCGATCCAAGAGGCGTCCGTTCGCTTTCTCGAGCTGCAGCAGGGCACAGCGCAGGGCATGGATAACCTCAACCCCGAATACATCGAGCAGATTCGCAGCAACCCCGAGCTCAAGTTGCTGACCCAGCCCGGCATGAACGTCGGCTATTTGGCGATGAATATGGACAAGGCGCCCTTTGACAATCCGCTAGTGCGCCGCGCGATAAACCACGCCATCGACAAGCAAGCGCTGGTAGACAACTTCTATCAGGGAATGGCCCTCGTCGCCAAAAATCCCATCCCACCCACGCTGTGGAGCTACAACGACGACGTGCCGGGCTACGCCTACGACCCCCAGCGCGCGCGCCAGTTGCTCAGCGAGGCAGGATTTGCAGAGGGCTTTGCGACCGAACTATGGGCCATGCCAGTGCCACGACCCTACATGCCGCAGCCGGACAAGATCGCCCAGGCCATTCAAGCCGACCTCAGCAAGATCGGCGTGCAAGCCACTATCGTGCAGTGGGAGTGGGGTACCTACTTAGACAAGGTGTCACAGGGCGAACACCCCATGGCTCTGCTGGGCTGGACCGGCGACAACGGCGACCCGGACAACTTTCTCTACGTCCTACTCGATCAAACGGCGGCGGAAAAGCCGGCGCAAAACATCGCCTTCTATCGCAGCAACGAACTGCACGAATTGCTGGTAGCCGCGCGCTCCAGCGCCGAGCGCGCCGAACGCGAACGCCTGTACCGCCGCGCCCAAGAAGTCATTTTCCGCGACGCGCCCTGGGTGCCGCTAGTGCACGCCACGCAAACGGCAGCGTTTCGCAGCAACGTAGACGGCTTTGTCATGCACCCGACCGGCAGCAAGCTGTTTCGCAGCGTGCGCATCAGCGCGCCCTAACCCATGCATCGCTACATACTCAAGCGCATGGCCCTGCTCTTTCCGACCTTGCTGGGCATTTCGCTACTCGTCTTCCTCATGCTTTACTTCGTGCCAGGCGATCCGGCCCAAGTCATGCTCGGCGAGCGCGCCAACGCCGAGACGCTGGCCGCGCTGCGCGCCGAAATGGGCCTCGATCAGCCCTTTCACGTCCAGTTTTACCGCTTTTTTTCCGGCCTGCTCTCCGGCGATTTAGGCCGCTCAATTCGCACCCACGAGAAGATCACCGTTGAGATTTTCCAGCGCTTCCCCGCCACCATTGAACTGACGTTTTTCAGCATGCTGATCGCCGTAGTAGTGGGAATCAGCACCGGCATTCTGGCCGCCGTGCGCCGCGGTAAACTCGTCGACCTGATCAGCATGATGGGCGCTACCGCCGGCATCTCACTGCCCATCTTCTGGCTGGCCCTGCTGATGGTGCTGCTATTCTCCGTCTACCTGCCCGTCTTTCCCGTCTCAGGCCGCCTCAGCACGCATATCTACCTCGAGCCCGTCACCTATTTCTACACGCTCGACGCGCTGTTAGTGGGCGACTGGACCGCCTTTTCTAACGTCATCTGGCACCTCGTTCTCCCGGCCCTAGCCCTGGGCACCATTCCCATGGCCGTCATCGCCCGCATGACGCGCGCCAGCCTGCTCGAAGTGCTCGGCGAAGACTACGTCCGCACCGCTTGGGCTAAGGGCCTGTCGCGCCGCTGGGTCGTTCTGCGCCACGCCGTGCGCAACTCATTTATTCCCACGCTCACCGTCATCGCCCTTGAGTTCGGCTATTTGCTCGGCGGCGCGGTCATTACCGAGACCATTTTCGCCTGGCCCGGCGTGGGCCGTTGGCTCTTTCTGGCCGTGCAGGCGCGCGACTTTCGCGCCGTCCAGGGCGGCGTGCTGCTGATCGCCACGGTCTTCGTGCTCATCAATCTACTAGCCGATGTGCTCTACGCCTGGTTGGATCCGCGCATCCGCTACGACGAGTAGGAAACGCAGCACATACCCATATAAATGGGCCGATGCGACCGCTGCGCACCGACCCATTTATAGCTACTCGGATTTCTATCTACTCGAAAAAGGAACGACCTACAGGCGCGTCCACGCCCCCTTCTTTTTTGAACTCTCGACGGCCGCCTTGACGAACTTCATGCCCGCCACGCCCTCGTCAACGCCGGGGTGATCAAAGGCGTCGGGGACTTTCCCTTCGCCGTTTCTCTTGCGCACCAAGCGCTCCATTGTCGTGTGCAAATTGGCCAGCGCCTCAAAGAAGTCTTCGTGATGGCCAGCCGGCACGCGCAAATACGACGCCACCGAAGCCGGCTCGACGCCGGTACCAATCCAATAGATCTCGTCGTGGGCACCGCGCCGCACCAGCAATTTCTCGGCCGCTTCCTGATGCCATTCAAGCGATCCCTTGCTGCCGTAGATGCGAAAGCCGTTGTCGTTCTTATAGCCAATGGCAATCTGCGTAGCGGTAATAATCGCCGTCGCGCCGTTTTCCATTTCGGCAATGACGTTGAAATCGTCGTCCAAAACGCGCCCTTCTACAAAGGCATTCAGGCGCGCCGACACTTTTTTAACAGCCAGACCACTCACCCAGGTAGCGGCGACAAAGGCATGTGTGCCTATATCGCCGCCGCAGTTGGAAATACCGGTGCGCTTGGGATCGGTGCGCCAAGCGGCCTGTTGCTGACCGCTCTGCTCTAGGTCGGTTGCCAACCAGCCCTGATTGTACCATGACTCGATCTTGCGCACCTGGCCGATTTCCCCGCTGCGCACCATTTCTTTGGCCATCATCATCATCGGATGGCCGGTATAGGTGTGCGCCAGGACAAAGGGTACTTTTCTGCGCTTGGCCAAGCGCGCCAGATCTTGCGCCTCGGCCACCGTCATTGTCATCGGCTTTTCGCAGAGGACGGGGATGCCCGCCTCGAGGCATGCCTTGGCCGGCTCGTAGTGGGCAAAGTTGGGCGTTACGATCGTCACGTAGTCTAGCGCTAGATCGCCGCGCTGAACCGCTGCAATCATATCTTGGTAGTGGCCGTAGCCTTCAATGCCGTAGTCTTTTGCTGCGCGCAGCGCGGCTTTGGGATCGGTGCGCAAAGCGCCTGCGACGAGTTCCCGACTGGCGTCGAGCGATATGGCGCGCGTATGCACCATGCCGAAGAAACTGCCGGGACCACCACCGCCGACCATACCAACTCTGAGTTTGGCCATATTCTCATCTCCTCACATTAGAAATTCACACAACAGCAGTTAATGGGTACGCATAAGGAAGGGGTCTGTCAATAAAAGCGCAGCGAGCAACGGGCCGTGCGCCGCCGAACATCGGAAGGGAGCCCGCTGGCCGGCTTGCGCCCGGCCGCCGGCGCCATTTTTTCAAGCGCAACGCTCAGTACACTACGCGCCGCAGATCTCCGTTCGGAATGCCGTGAACCACATCCTCGGCGCGCAGCGCGCGCTCGACGTCGTGGCGCTTGTAACGCAGCGAGATGCGCGTCGATCCCTGCTCAATTTCCACTCGGCGCGGCAGCAGCGCCGCACCAACGCGCGCATACTCAGCCATCGTTCGTTCGACCAACAGCATGCCCGACGGGCCTTCTATGCGTTCGCGCAACACCAAGCCGCGGTGCGTATCCACCCACAGACGCCGGTGGCCCTCTCCTTCGGCAAAGGTCACCACCGCTCGATCGGCGCGCGGGTATTCGACCTCGACGGCAGCGGAATCTACGCCCGGTTCGACTAAGCCTAGTAGCGCGCGCGCCGGCGAGTAGGCACCCAGATCTATACCCGTCAACTGGGCCAATAATGTTCCACGCGCGCTGCTCTTCCAAGCGCCGCCGACGGCCGGCCCGTACACCGTCAGGCTATCGCCTTCCTGTATGGCGGTAAAAACGTGGCTGTAAAACGGCCCGCGCACCTCGAAGCGAAACAGATCCTCGCCCTTTATCATAACCAGCGCAGTGGCGCGCTCGCGCAGATCCCCTTGGCGTAGCTCGACGTCCGCCTCCGCCGTCAGGCTTTCCAGGCCGGCGACTTCGCCCTCAAACAGGTGCCACAGCGCGGGCAGTCCATCCGCTTGATGCCAGTTGCGGCGCACCTCTGGCGGTGGTGCGCAGGCCAAGCACAGACACAACAGCAGCAGCAGACCTGGCAACACTATAGACATTTAATACTTCAGCTTTGTGCGCAGCGCACCGTTATCTGGGTCGAACTCCAGTGCGCGACGCCAGTGGCGCTCGGCTTCATCACTGCGCCCCTGGGCATGGGCAATATCGCCGGCGTGTTCGCATAGAACGGCCGCTTCCTCGGCATCGCCTTCGTCCATCCATTGCATGGCTTGGGCAAGATAGCGCTCGGCCTGAGCCAGCTCGCCCAGTTGATAATAGGCCCAACCCAGGCTGTCCAGAAAGGCGCTGTTGCGCGGTTCAATGGCAATCGCGCGCAGCAGCAGGTCCACGGCTTCCTGCAAGTGGATGCCCTTCTCAGCATACATATAGCCCAAATAATTGAGCGCAAAGGCGTCTTCTGGATTGGCCTCAATGAGCTTTTGGAACGTCTCGATGGCCTGCTGGAAATAGTCTTCGCTCTGCGTTGCGCGCGAGGCCTGCTCGTAGCAGGCACCTAGGTAAAACAGCACGTTCAAATCGTCGGCCAGCAGCGGCACGGCCACATTCAGCTTTTCGAGTGCCTCCTCCCAGCGCGCCAACTGCCCCAGGGCAATGCCCCACTGCAGCCATACCTGGCCCTCTTGCGGATTGATGCGCCACGCCGCCTCGTAGCGCGATAGCGCCTCCTCCCAGCGCGCCAACTGCCCCAAGCAAATACCCCAGCGCAGATACAATTCGGCGTGTGGACCAGCCCGCTGTATGCCCTCATTGTAGCGGTCGATGGCCGCTTCCCACAGGTTCTGCTGTTCGAGTGCGATACCCAGATAGTGGTAGAGGTCGGCGTTGTCCGCCTGCCGCTCCAACCCTCCCTCGTATACTTCAACTGCGCGTTCAAAGCGCCCGGCGCGTTCGAGCGCCGTGCCCCAAAACAGATAGAGATCGCTGCTGTCGGGCATGGCGCTGACCGCCTGCTGCATCACCGAGTCGAGCTGTTCGTAGTTGTCGAGGTAGACGTAGTAATTGCCCAAGTCGATCCACTGCTCAACGCTGCTTGGTTGCATGTTGATCACCCGTTTGAACAGCAGAGTAGCGAGGTCGATTTTGCCGGCGTCCGACAGCACGACGCCCAATCGGTAGAGCAGGGCGGGCGACTCTTCGCCAATGATCTCCTCTACATCGGGCTCGGCGACGATAAGGCGTGCTAGGTAGTAGAGCGGCAGCGAGCTATCGGGCATTTGGCGCGCCGCATCGCGATAGATCTGCATCGCCTGCTGGCGCTGGCCCTGCGACAGTTTGAGCTCGGCCAACCCCAGCCAAGCGTCTTCCACCTCGGCATTTTCGCTGAGAACCTCCAGGTAAATTTTCTCTGCGCGCTCGCGCTTGCCGATCCGCGTATACACCGCCGCGATATCCACCTTGATCTCGGTCGGCGTTTTCGCATCGGCCAAAATGGAGTCGAATAGCTTGGCCACCCGCTGTGCTTGTCCAGTTTCTAGATACAGGTAGGCCAAGTGGCGGTAGAGAGGCCAGCTCGCTTTCTCAAAGTCGAGCAATGCTTCTATCTGCTCTACGGCCTCTTCCTGATTCCCCTGCCGCTCTAGTATCTGAACGAGAAAACGCCGCAGCTGCACATCGGCCGGATTGAGATCCAATCCCTTGCGCGCAAAGTGCGCCGCCATGTGCAGATCGTCGATGCGCCGATAGTTGTAGGCCAGTTGGGCAAAAAGGGTGGCGGAGCTCGGGTCGAGGTCGGCGGCGTTGCGCAAAGCGACGATGGCGCCCATATAATTGCCCTCTGACTCAAATACCTTGGCGCGGATAAAGTACTGCATCGCCTGGCGGCGTTCTTCCCCGTCGAGCCGCTCTCGATCCACCGGGCGCAGGGAAGCACAGCCCGAACAGAGCACGACCAGCAGCAACAGATGCGATGCGGCGCGGCGCGCCGCTATGGATCGCGCTATGCTCATTGGCGTATCGTCTTCGGGTCGAGCGCGTCGCGCAGGCCATCGCCAAAGAGATTTATGGCGAGCACCACGATAAAAATGGCCATGCCGGGAAAGGTCATTACCCAGGGCGCGTCGAACAGCAGTTCGCGTCCGCCCGCCAGCATGGCCCCCCACTCTGGTAGCGGCGGCTGAGCACCCAGTCCGAGGAAGCTCAGACCGGCCGCGTCGAGAATAGCCGTCCCTAAGCCCAGCGTCGTCTGCACGATAATCGGTGCCATGCAGTTGGGTAGCACGCCGACCATCACGATGCGCATCTGGCTAGCCCCCAACGCACGCGCCGCTTCGACGTAGGCTGTTTCCCGCACCGTCAGCACAGACGAGCGCACTAGGCGCGCAAATTGTGGAATCAGCACAATGCTGACGGCCATGATGGCGTTGTCGATACCTGGTCCTGCAACGGCGACGATAGAAATGGCCAGCAGGATGCTGGGAAAGGCCAGCAGCAAATCCATAAGGCGCATGATCAGCGCATCGGCCCAACCACCCCAGTAGCCTGCCCACAGTCCGAGCAGCGTGCCCACGATCAGCGCTGCGCCAATGGATGCACCGCCGATGCGCAGCGAGATGCGCGAACCGTAAATAATGCGGCTCAGTATGTCGCGCCCAAAATCGTCCGTGCCCAACGGATGGCCGAGCGAAGGCGGCTGCAGACGAGCGTAGAGGTTCTGCTCCAGCGGATCATAGGGGGCCAGCACGGGGGCCAGCACGGCGGTCAATACGAGCACCACCAACACCCCTCCTCCCGCCATGGCTAGGCGCTGCTGGCGCAGCTTTTTCCACGTATCACCGAGCAAGACAGCTTCTCCCTAGCGGATTCATTGCGTCGAGACGGCCCGTTTTACACGCCGACATCTTAACCGTGGGCGCACCCACCGCGCTGCGTCTATTTGATTCGTTCAAGGGGTACCCCTCAGCACCAGCACGCCTAGCGGCGGCAGCTGCAGCACCGTCGAGGCTGGCTGTCCGTGCCAGGGAACGTCTTCGGCGACAAGGATTCCGCCATTGCCCAGCCCACTGCCGCCGTAGCAGGTTGCGTCGCTGTTGAGCAACTCGGCGTAGTGCCCGGCACGCGGCACGCCCAGCCGATAGTCCTGGCGCGGCACCGGAGTAAAGTTGCAGACGAACAAAATCTCTTCGGCTCCGGTGGATCGGCGCAGAAAGGAGAGGGTGCTATTCTCTCCATCGAGACAGTCGATCCAAGCAAAGCCGTGCGGGTCGGCGTCGGCCCGATGCAGGGCCGGCTCCCCGCAGTACGCTCCATTGAGATCGCGCAGCCACTGCTGCACGCCGCGATGGAGCGCCGACTCCAGCAGCTGCCAGTCGAGCGCATGGTCGTGATGCCACTCATCCCAACCGGCCAGTTCAGCGCCCATAAAGAGCAGTTTCTTACCCGGATGACCAAACATAAACCCGTAGAGCAGGCGCAGATTGGCAAACTTCTGCCAGTCGTCGCCCGGCATTTTGGCCAGCAGCGACTTCTTGCCGTGCACCACTTCGTCGTGCGATAGCGGCAGCACGAAGTTTTCGTGGTGGGCATAGACCATGCTAAAGGTCAGATCCCCGTGGTGCCACCTGCGGTGAATTGGATCGCGCTCCATATAGTGCAGACAGTCGTTCATCCACCCCATATTCCATTTAAAACCGAAACCCAGCCCACCGGCGTAGACGGGGCGCGATACGGCGGGCCATGCCGTCGATTCCTCGGCGATGGTCACCACGCCGGGACAGCGCGCATAGACTACGCTGTTGAGTTCCTTTAAAAATTCGATCGCCTCCACATTTTCGCGCCCGCCGTAGCGGTTGGGTACCCACTCGCCCTCCTGGCGTGAATAGTCTAAATAGAGCATGGAAGCTACGGCATCGACGCGCAGCCCATCGATGTGGTAGTGCTCAAGCCAGAACAGCGCATTGGAAAGGAGAAACGAACGCACTTCGTCGCGCCCGTAGTTAAAGATCATCGTGTCCCAGTCGGGATGCCACCCCTGACGCAGGTCGGCATGCTCGTATAGCGCCGTGCCGTCAAAGCGCGCCAGGCCGTGCGCATCCTTGGGGAAGTGTCCCGGCACCCAATCGACGATCACGCCCATATTGTGCCGGTGACAGTAGTCGACAAAGTAGGCGAAGTCCTGCGGCGAACCAAAGCGCGCACTGGGGGCAAAGTACCCCGTTACCTGGTAGCCCCACGAACCGTCAAACGGATGTTCGGCAACGGCCATCAGTTCTAGGTGGGTAAACCCCATATCGCGCGCATAGTCGACCAACTGATGCGCCAGTTCGCGCCAGTTCAGCTGGGTATTATCGCCATTTCGACGCCACGAACCGGGATGCACCTCATAGATGCTGACGGGGCGCTCTACCCATTGCCCTTCGACTCGCCTCCCCATCCACTCATCGTCGTCCCAGGTAAAATCGCCGATATCGGCGACGAGCGAAGCGGTACTCGGCGGCTGTTCGGCGGCAAAGGCATAGGGATCGCTCTTGAGCATCACCTCGCCAGACAGCGCTAGCAGTTCGTATTTATACAGCGCTCCAACCCCGACATGCGGCAGAAAGATCTCCCAGATGCCCGAGTCGCCCAGCGGCCGCATGCCGTGGCGGCGGCCGTCCCAAGCGTTAAAGTCGCCCACTACGCTTGCTCTGCGCACGTTGGGCGCCCACACGGCAAAGTAGGTGCCTTCGACCCCATCGACTTCCCTAGGATGAGCACCGAGAAAGCGGTGGGCACCGTGCTGCTTGCCCTCGTTGAACAGATAGCGATCCCCTTCGGGCAACATCGGCCAAAAAGAGTAGGGATCCCGGATACATCGCTTGCCGCAGCCCGGCTCGACCACTTCCAACTCGTAGGCGAAGAGATCTGCGCGATCGTCTATGGCAGCTACCAACAGACCCTCGTGGGCAATAGGCCGCATGGGCCAACGGCCCGCACCACCGCGTTCGACGACGCATGCCGAATCGATGCCGGGCAAGAACGCCCGCACCTGTAAGGCGCCCTGCACCCGCTGCATGCCCAGCACGGCAAACGCATCCGCGCATTCGGCACGCAGTATCGATTCAACGATGGCGTCGGGCAGCATAGGAGCGCCTAGTGGTGATGGTGGTGGGCGGAATGATCGGCGGCGTGTGCGTGACCACAGCCACACTCATCGACTTGGTCCCCCTCGGCGGTATGGCGGTGGCCGCCGTGGTCGTGGTCGTCATCGCCGCCTGAAAATACTTCGCCGACAAAGGCCCGCGGCCCCATGCGAACGAGCGAGACGAGAAACAGTGCGGCGAGGGCGACAGAGCAGAGACCTTGCCCACTGTGCCATTCCAAAGCTTCATCCGCAATGAACTGCGGCGCGTCAACCGTCGGCAGCAGCGCATTGAGCGCCCAACCGAGCAAGATCGCTAGTGCCATAATCGCCCCGGCAAAAGCGAGGGCCAAGTTCCGCCCGTGCAGGCGCGATAATACGCCAAATGTCGTCAGGTTGGTCGCCGGTCCGATCAGCAAAAACGCCAGCGCCGCGCCGGGCGAAACGCCCTTATACACGAGCACGGCCGCCAGCGGCGTCGCCCCCGATGCGCAGACGTAGGTCGGCACGCCGAGCAGCGCAAAGAGCGCGACTTCCGCTACGGCAGGTAGCGCCATCAGCCAGTCGGCGCTCAGCAGCGAATCGGCGAGTGCGGCGACGCTAAGGCCCAGCACAATCCACGGTGCTGTATCATCGACGACTTCGCCTAGGCCGATCCGCATGCTGCGCAACAGGCGCGCGCGCAAACCCAGCGATTGTCGAGGCTCGCTCTCTTCTATCCCATGCACCGCCGAGACCTGAGCCCAGCGACCAATGCCCCAACCAATGACCAGCGCGACAACGGCCGCACAGCCGACGCGCACCAAGGTGAACTCCCCCCCCAGTAACGGCAGCGATATGAGCACCGCGTCCAGGCTCAATTCAGGCGTTGCCACTAAGAAGCTGAGCGCAGCAGAAACCGGCACGCCCTGGCCGACCAGACTGCGGTAGACGGGAACCACGCCGCACGAGCAAATGGGCAGGGGCAGGCCAAAAGTGGCGCCGCGCAGGGCCTGCGAGAAATGACCTCCGCGCCCCATCCACGCCAGCGAAGCCTTTGGCATAAACTCGTAGACCAAACCCGCCGCCACATAGGCCAGCAAAAGAGCCGGCGCACTCTCCCATACCAAGCGCAACAGGACCTGGCCCGCTTCGAGCATTCGAGGATCGAGGTGGTCGGCTGCCATAAAGGAGAGCAGTGCCATCCCGCCAACCGCGCCAAGGCCGGCGTGGCGCCGACGCTCCGCTGGCGAAGAAGACGACTCGGCAATGGGATAGGATCGGTGGACTACGACGTGCAGCAGAGTACCGGCCACCAGTGCCTGAAATAGGCCGCGGCCATCGTTGGCCATGCCCCCGACGGCCGTCTCGCCGAGCGAAAAGCCCAGAACGGTCGCCACGCCGATTAACATTAGGGTCGCCAGAGCCAAGGGCAATCCGTACACGGGGCGGATCAGAAACCAGACCATGAGCCCGACCGGCAGGCGGTGCAATACAACGGCCATGGGCAACATGTGCTCGCCGCCGTGCTCGTGCCCGCCCTGCCCCAGCGCCAATCCATCCGTAAAGGCGTGCAGACCGATGCCGGCCAGCGCTAGGAGCAGCGCAATGGCATGCGCCTGACGGGCCAGTCCCCTCAGCCTGTGCTCGACCAGTCCAGGCCCCAGCAGCCCCAGCGCCAGGGCGGCCAAGGCCGGCCAGCCGGCCAGATGGTAGGTTTCGGGAATGATGTGGATAAAGACCAAGCCGCCGATCGTTACAAACACGAATCCGTCCAGCGCGGTCAGCATCGATCCGGTGACGCGTGCCAGCTGGTGCAGCGCAGGCCCTACAGCCAGCACCAACAGGCTCAGGACCAAGAGGTAAACTTCGGTTTGTTCGCCGTGCACGTCTCTCTAACTGAGCTTCGGGTAGCGGCGCCTCGCGCGCCAACAGCAGGCTTTTAAAATAAGTCAATTTGCGCAAAGCCCCAAGCCGGGGACTTGCCCTATGCCTTAGCTATCATTTTTATTTATCTATAACTTATAGCAAATTTCAACCAAAATAAAACTCGCGCCATTGAAATCGCATACCCGCAGCGGCTGGGGGCTCTATCCGCAAATCGAGACGCGCGTCGTTCGCGCCCACCAAGCCGTCGATCTGGCCCGTGCCCATCCGAATGCTTCTCTGCTGGCACAGGGCAGTTGCCGCTCCTATGGCGACGCCTGCCTATCCGAGCGCGTCGTGTCGACCGCGCCCCTGCATCACCTACTCGAATTTGACGCCGAGCGCGGCGCCGTGCGCTGTGAAGCGGGCATCACGCTGGATCGCCTCATCGCCTTTATCGCGCCGCGCGGCTTTTTTCTGCCGGTGACGCCGGGCACGAAATTTCCCTCCCTCGGCGGCTGCTTAGCCGCCGATGTGCACGGCAAAAACCACCACAGCGAAGGATCGATTGCCCACTTTGTCGAAGAAATCGAACTCGTGCTGGCCGACGGCTCATTGGCGCGCTGCTCGCGGTCTGAGCGCGCCGACCTGTTCTGGGCTACCCTCGGCGGCATGGGCCTGACCGGAGCGATCTATGCGGCAACCCTGCGCCTCAAGAAAGTCGCCTCTTCTTATATGCGCACGCGCACTATCAAAACGCGCAACTTCGAGGAACTCTGCCGGGTTTTTGAGCAAACGCAAAACCAGTATACCTATTCGGTAGCCTGGGTGGACAGCCTAGCCAGCGGCGCCCGCCTCGGACGCAGTTCGCTCATTCTCGGCGAACACGCCAGCGCCGACGAAGCTCCGCCCACAGCCCCCTTCAAGGTACACGGCAACGGCGGGCCTAGCGTGCCGCTGTTCTTTCCCAGCGGCGCGCTCAACGGGCTGACGATGCGCGCCTTTAACGCACTGGTCTACCATCGCCAACTGCGCCGCCAATGCGATGCCATCGTCCACTACGACCCCTATTTCTATCCGCTGGACTTCGTGCGCCAGTGGAACCGCATCTACGGTCGCCGCGGATTTCTGCAGTACCAGTTCGCCGTGCCCTTTAACGGCGGACGCGCACTGATGTCGGATATTCTGACCCGCATTGCCCAGCGCGGCGTCGCCTCGTTTCTCACCGTGCTCAAGACGCTGGGCGCTGAGAGCGGAGGCCTACTCTCCTTCCCCATGCCCGGCTACACCCTAGCACTCGACATTCCGCTGCACGACCGGAGTATTATCGCCTTCTTAAATGAGTTGACCCAACTGGTCGTCGGCGCCGGCGGGCGCATTTATCTGGCCAAAGATGCCATATTGCAGCGCGCAGACTTTGAGGCCATGTATCCGCATCTAAACGAATTCAAACGCATAAAGCGCGCCTGCGATCCGCACGGCCGCTTCCGCTCACTGCAATCCGATCGATTGGGAATAACGTGAAAAAACGCGCACTCATTCTCGGCGCCAAATCGGCTATCGCCCGCGCCATCGCCGTGCGTCTGGCCGAAGAGGGCTACGATTTCGCCCTGGCCGCGCGCCAGGTAGAAGCCCTGCAGCCCTTTGCCGCCGATTTGGCACTCCGATGCGCGTGCCAAGTAGACCTGCTGGAATTCGACGCCTTTGATTTCACCGCACTCGAAGACCTACCACGGCGCGTCGAGCGCGCATCCGGCCCCTTTGAACTGGTCGTGCTGGTCTTTGGCTATCTTGGGCAGCAAGCGGAAACGGCCCGCAGCACGGAGGAAATGCTCAAGGTGCTCAACGCCAACTTTACCAGCGCCGCCGTGGCATTGGGCCACCTGGCCAACTACCTAGAGCAGCGCGGGCACGGCGGTCTAATCGGCATCGGTTCGGTGGCCGGTGATCGCGGGCGCCAGAGCAATTTTTTTTACGGTGCCGCCAAGGGCGGCCTTGCCCTATTTCTGCAGGGCCTGCGCAATCGCCTCGCGCCCAAAGGCATCCACGTCCTGACCGTCAAACCCGGCTTTGTCGACACGCCAATGACCGAGGATTTGGACGGCCTCTTTCTGGTGGCCAAACCAGAATCCGTAGCCAACGACATTGTGCGCGCCTATCAGCGGCGCAGAGACGTGCTCTACACGCCGTTCTTTTGGCGCTGGATTATGTGGATCATCCGCACCATTCCCGAGCGCATCTTCAAGAAGCTAACGCTCTGAGCGCTGCGCCGGCGACTCTATACGATCTGCTGGCCCACTTCGACTTTCTCTCCCACCTCGCCGCGCAGGCGCTGCTGCAGCGTCGTAAAGCGCTCCGCGACTTCGTTGTTTTGCACGGCCATGCCCAGTGCCTGCCGGGTGCCGACGATGACGATCATTTGCTTGGCGCGCGTAATGGCCGTATAGAGCAGGTTGCGCTGCAGCATGACGTAGTGCTGCGTCGTCAGCGGCAGTATGACCACCGGAAACTCCGATCCCTGCGAGCGGTGCGTGCTAATCGCATAGGCTAGCATCAACTCGTCGAGATCGGGCACGTCGTACTCAACGCTTTCGTCAAATCGGACCCGCAGCACCTGCTTCTCACTGTCTATGTGCTCGACAAATCCCATATCGCCGTTAAAGACACCCTTGTCGTAGTTATTTTTGACCTGCATTACCTTGTCGCCTATGCGAAACTCGCCGCTGCCGTGGCGAAAGGCCGGCGCGCCGCCGTTGAGTTTTTCCTGCAGTCGCTGGTTGATGTTGAGGGCGCCGGTCTCTCCCCTGTACATCGGCGAGAGCACCTGTATGTCGCGCAGCGCATCGTAGCGCCCGTGGGCGGGTAAGCGCCGCGCGCACAGGTCTTCGACGACCTCGACTACCCGCGCCGGCTCGCGCTCTTCGACAAAGAAGAAGTCGCGCGTTTGCTTGTTATCGAGCAGCGGCATTTCGCCGTCGTTTATCCGGTGTGCGTTGGTAATGATATGACTGGTCGATTCTTGGCGAAAAATCTGCGTCAGGCGCACCACCGGCACTTCACCCGAGCCGATGATATCGCGCAGCACGTTGCCCGGCCCGACCGAGGGCAGTTGGTCGACGTCGCCGACGAGCACTAGGCGCGCCGCATCGGGCAGTGCGCGCAGCAGGGCGTTCATCAGCACGACGTCGATCATCGACGCCTCGTCTACGATCAACGCCTCGACGTCTAATTTGTCGTCGTAGCACTTTTTAAACTGCCCCTCGCCGGGCTGAAATTCCAACAGGCGATGGATCGTGCGCGCTTCGCGCCCCGTCGCCTCCCCTAGGCGCTTGGCCGCCCTGCCCGTGGGCGAACACAGGGCGACTTTGAGTTTGCCGAGCTCGAAATTGTGCAATATGCGTTTGGTTACCGTCGTCTTGCCGGTGCCCGGTCCACCGGTCAGCACCATCACCTTATGCGCAAGGGACAGGTCTACCGCTTCGCGTTGGGTGGGCGCCAGTTCAAGCCCGTCGTCGCTCTCTACCTGTCTGTCTAACAGCTTGGCAGCCGAAGTGCGCAACAGCCTCCGCAGAGATGAGGCCACGCCAACTTCGGCGTGGTAGAGCGGCGGCAAGTAGTAGCGCAGATCCTCCGTTACTACGCCGTCGTCGGCGCGCAGCGCCTCCAGCGCCGGCGGAATGAGCTCGGCATTGATATCGAGAATATCTTTGGCCAACTCGATCAGCCCGGCGCGCCCGGGCTTTTGCCGCCCTCCGGGCAGGTAGACGTGTCCGTCGTCGGCCGCCTCGTTGAGCAAGTAGCGAATGCCGGCCTGCACGCGCTGCGGGGCGTCTTTTTCCAGACCCAGATTCTGCGCGATGCGGTCGGCGATGCGAAAACCGATGCCGCGAATATCGCGCTCTAAGCGATAGGGATTGCTGCGCACTACCCCAATCGAATTCTGGCCGTACTGCTTGAAAATTTTGACCGCATAGCCGGTCGTGATACCATGCGACTGCAGAAAGACCATCACGTCTTTGACGTGGCGCTGGGCATCCCAGGCTTCGGCAATCATATCGATGCGCTTCTTACCTAAGTTCGGCACTTCGGACAGGCGCTGGGGATCGGCATCTATAATGTCGAGCGTTTCCTCGCCAAAGTGCTCGACGATGCGTTTGGCCGATACGGGACCAACGCCTTTAATCAGCCCTGAACCGAGATACTTTTTGATGCCCTCTAACGTCGTCGGATACACCAACCGATAATTGTCTATCTTAAATTGGCGGCCATACTTAGCGTGATTTATCCACTGCCCTTCAACTTCTACATTCTCCCCCTCTTCAAGAGCGGCAATCGCCCCTACTACAACGATCTTTTCCCGCTCCCCTTCGGCGACCAGGCGCGCAATCGTATAGCCATTTTCCGGATTGTGGTAGGTTATCCGGTCTATAAATCCTTTATAGGTCTCAGCCATGGGCTATCCCATCCAGCGCGCATATAGCAGGCCAAAGGACAGGATACTCACACCACATCCTAAAGCCAGACCGGCAACTACCTGAAGGGGCGTATGGGCCCTCAGGTGCAGGCGCGCCCATGCCACGAGCGCCACGGCCAACAAACAGGGCCAGGCCTCCCCCAAACCGAATGCCAGCAGCAGCAAGCTCGCCGCACCGCCAACGCCAACGCAGTGAATGCTTATTTTCCAGCGCAGATTAACCAAGAACACCAACAGAGTTGCCGCGGCAAAACTGACACCAGCGGCCAGCAGCAGTACGGGCGCAGCGGCGATGTAGAGGGCGATACCCCCCAGCATATAGCTGACGACCCCGACCAACAACAGGCCGTTGCGCTGCTGGCGCAGCCGAGGGTAGAGCGCGTCGATGCGCCCCGCCCGCACCATACATATAATACTCAAGGCCGGCAGCGCGACGTAGAACAGCAATCCAAGCAGCGCCGGCTGACGATCCTGGGGATGGAGATACCACCATCCTCCCCATACGGCAAGCGCCACTCCGGCCGGATTCAGTCCGTGCGAAATCCAGCGAGCGATGTGACATTGCATTGGGCAACTCCCCCTGGTGCTGCTATCCAATATACGATCAATAAAGCCCATATACCGAGTGAGATGAGTTTTTTCTAAAGATTTTTCCCCACATAGTCGATAGTAATCTTAGAGATACTAAGTAATATCTTGTAATATGCTAAGAAATTAAATAGTTCTTTATTGGACTATTAACAAGCATAACTATAAAAAACAACAACTTAAAAACATAAAGCTGAGATGACACCCCCTTAAATAAGGGAATGTCGATCTCGACAAAGGAGGTATAATCGCACAAAAAGGCCCGAATAACGGGCCAAGGAAACTAAAAAACGAACACAATTAGATATCCATTTCAAGGATGAACGCATAGGAAACAAGGAGGTTTCTAATGCCATTACGCGTCAACAATAACATCGCGGCGATCAACTCGCGCAGGCGGTTGAATGCCAATAACCGAGACTTAAACACTCGCTTAGAGCGCCTGTCCTCGGGTTTGCGCATCAATCGCGCCGCCGACGATGCCGCCGGCCTTTCAGTCCGCGAAGGTATGCGAGCTGAAATCTCCGGTTTGAAGATGAACGTGCTCAACGCCGAGCAGGGGTCCAACCTCTTGCAGGTGGCCGAGGGCTCGCTCAACGAGATCAATGCCATGCTGATTCGCATGCGCGAACTGGCAGTGCAGTCGGCTTCGAGCACGGTCAACGACTCCAACCGCGAGTCGATTCAGGCCGAATACTCGCAGCTGACGCAGGAAATAGACCGCATTGCGCAGTCTACGACCTATAACGACCAGGTGTTGCTAACCGGTTTCGGCAACAACGTCGATGCGGATTCATCGGCACTGACGGCGAGCAATGAAACGGGCGTTACAGCCATCAAGATCTCGGGAGCGTCTACCGGCACGTATAACTTCATCGACGGGGAAGACGACAGCGAGATCACGCTGGGCAACGGTACCGTCACGCAGACCATCCGCGTGGCGACCCTGCTCGACGGCAACGAGGTTGCCACCGGAACGACCATCGTGGCCAATTTCGACCGCCTCGGCGTCCAGGTGACGCTGGCCGGTGCCAACGTCAGCAATGCCACGGGCAGCTATGCCGATGGCGGTTTGGACGGAAGGCAAATCGTCGTCGATTCAAGCACGGGCGGTTCGTTTCAGGTCGGTCCGGACGACGGCATCAACAACCGCATCGAAGTCGGCATTCAGGACATGCGCGCCTCCGGCGCCATACTGAACCTGAATGCCACCTCGGTCGCCACGCTCGACGCATCGCGTGCGTCGATCACGCAGATCGACCAAGCCATTTTTAAGGTGTCGAATCAGCGCGGTGATCTGGGTGCCTTTATGAACCGACTGGCCTTCACAATCTCGTTCACCGAGAACGAAATTGAGAATATCCAGAACTCGGAGGCTTCGATCAGCGATGCCGACGTGGCGGCGGAAGTTACGGCCTTCACGCGCTCGCAGATCCTCAGCCAAGCGGCCACCTCCATGCTGGCTCAGGCCAACGTGGTGCCGCAGACAGCGCTGTCTCTGCTGCAGTGATGGATTGCGCCAGACGCAAACGAGAGAGGGGCGGGATATTCCCGCCCCTCTTCTATTTTTTCACCCACTTCTTTCCGCTGGCCGCGCCGGGATCGGGTGGCCCCTCTTCCCCCTGCAGGACAAAGCCGATAAAGCGCTTTTCCCCCAGCGTCTTCAAATACTGCAGCAGCGAGACCTCGGCCTCTTTCCGGTTAAGCTGGTAGGTGTCGCTGAGCTTCTCAATCATCTCGCCTACCGAGGTGCGACCATTGCACATCTGCCAAACTTCGGTGCCGACTTCGTCGAGCGTTATCTTGCGTTTCTTGGGAATATAAAACAGCTTCGAGAGCAGGCGCACCTTCCACGTCTCCTGGCGCACAATGCTGATTTGCACCTCGCCATCGTCGGTCTTTTCCCACTCAAGCGACTCATTGCGCGTCGGTCGCGACGCCAGCATCGCTCCCCTGTTTAGCTTCGGCTTCTTCGATAAAATGCCCATGTACCACGGTATCCACTAGGTCAGAGGCGCCGTCGCGTTTGCGGTAGAGATGTTCGACGATGCCTATTTTGTCTAGGTCTTGGCGATGCCACACCCGCGCATCGAGAAAGAGGCGCGGGCGCGGGTTGACAAAGGGAAGCGGGCGCAACAGCTGCCGCCAGCGGCTGCGCGGACGCCCAACCAGGCGCAGGCCGCTGTGCTCCTCGACCAGTTCGGCCGTTATTTCGGTTTGAAAATCGCGCAGCTGCTTTTTAAAGAATGCCGGGTACCAGTTTTCCAGCGCACTCCCCTTGAGCAGAAGGCGCGCCATACTCAGGCGATGCACGCGGCACTCTTTGCGCCCGCTTTCGAAGCGCAGCTGGATATGTCCGGACTTGAGCTCGTGTCCGGCCAGAGCGTATTCGGACGACATAAAAAAACGCAGGCCATATACGCACCACAGGTATTGTTCGGCGTCGGCCTGATCGCGCAGCGAACGAAATACGCGGTCCACCACGTCGCTCATATCTTCGCTGCGATGGGCCAACACGCGCAACAAAACGACGCGCTGAGTCGAGATAAAACGCAGGGCCAAATTGTATGCGCGAAAGTCGGCATCCCACGTGAAAACCTCGTAGTCAAACCCGTCTAACCACTGTTTTTCCCGCAGGAAACGGGCACGGCGTTGCACCTCAAAATCAGCGCCGGCCTTGTCTGCCTTTTTTTTAAGCCCCTCTAGGTAGCGATCGACCAGTTCGCTCAGCGGCACGCTCACCTCGCGTCCCTTGAGCTTGCGCCATTCGACTTCGGCGCGGACAATCTCGGCATCGTCGAGGCGCGCATAGCCCTTTTCCGCATTGCCATCGACGCGACCCAAGTTCCAGTCGGCCGGCACGCTCAGGCGCAGTCCTTGCCAGCCGAATTCTTCCCAACCCTCTTCGACCATTTAAAATAGCAGCACGGAAACCGACTTCTGAATGAGCGCTATACCGACGGATGCCATGCCCATAAGGGCCATGCCGCAGGCAAAGCCCACCGCTAAAATCGGCGCGTACTGGCGCCACTGCTGGCGCCCGTACTTGTTCCAGAAATAGTAGCGGGCCAGCAGAGCACCAATCACCTCGGTGACGATAAAGTGCGGCAAGACCGTAAGCGAGCGCACAAAGCCAAAGATGAGCAGCACGGGCAGGCCGAGCACGGAGAGCAGAGCAAAACTGACAATGCCAAACCCCGCACCAATAGCTATGACATCGGGCTTGAGCGCACGGAACAGCCATGGCTCATCCGTCGAGCGCTGGATCCAGGACGAGGTGAACAGCGGGTCAGTATCGACTTCAAAATAGTAGTGCCAACCGCTTGGAACGGCCGCATCGGCGCGCACCTTCAGCATCGGTCGCGGATCGCGCACTACGGTGTCCATTACCGGCCCTAGCGGACCGAGCATCGGCAACCCCCCGGCTATTTCCTCGCTGGGATCGCTGGCGTCGCGCAGAAAGCGGTCGGCGGCGATATCCGGTTCACCCGTTTCAAAGTGCGTATAGAAAACCTGTGTTTCCGACCACGATCCCACCTTGCCGAACTTGCCACCGCTTTCTAACCACTCATCGTCGACCAAGCGCGCACGCCAGTACCACCACTCGTCTTCTATCAGATTGGCAGGTGTCCAATCGGCTTGCTGTGCCGTCATGTTGAGCTCGCTGCGCATGGTCCCCGTTATAAAGAGACACTGCTGGTAGGCGCGCAGACGCCAGATCAACTGGGCGTAGGGATACGAAGCAGAGGGAATCGGCGCCAGTTTCCATATATAGGAGCCGTAGAGAAAGCTGGTGAATAAAATTACGGGAACCATGAAAATCTCGGCGCGCATAATGCTGGTGAACTTGGTGCCCGTTAGCTCGATCTCGCGAAACTTCTGCGTCTGCGCACCATAGTTGCCTATCGGAAAGGGAATAAACCAGATATCGACGCCGCGATAACCCGAGAGAATAATCGTCGCCTCGCGCACAAAGGGAATTTCCACCGTCTGGCCCACCAAGCCCACCAAGCGCGCGTTGACAAACGACTGAAAGGGCGTGAATACAAAGCCGAAGAAGAGGAAAAACCAAATGAATTGACTAAAGCCAGGAAGCAGCCAGGCGGCGATGCCGATCAGCGCCGTCGTCGCCAACGAGTAGAGTCCCAAGGCTATCCAAATGGAAAAATCGCCGCGCCCCTCGGGCACGGCAAAGCTGCGGCGATCACCGCTATCGACATCCGAGGCCCGCGAACGGCGCACGCCCTGCACTACCTGATAAATGCCAATCAGCGCTATGGCAATCGTGGTGCCAATGCCAAAGCTCATCCAGAAGTCGACGTTATTGACAAAGAAGGTATCGATCGTACCCATGCCCTGTCGCCACAGCGTCAGGTAGGGTTCATCGCGCCAAGGCGGCGTGTAGATATAGAGAATTGGATTGGCTATCGCCGCTACGCACACGCCTATAAACGTGCCAATAACGCCCCAAAATGGAACGACGAGCCCGGCAAAAATCGGCCCGAGGTGCGCGGTAAAGCCCAGCGGCGTAGCGGGAATGAAATTGCCCGTCACCTGGGTGAAATCGACAAAGGGAATGGGAATGAGCTGAATCGGCTCGGTCAGCAGCGCCCCCGTAATGGCCGGCAGCGCTACATAGATCGTGCCAAACACCAGACCGATCATCGCCCCGGCAGAAAACACGCGCCAGCGCCAGGTCTCGGTCCCCTCCGTGGTTTCGGCCAGGGCCGTAGCGCCCTGCGCATTTACCGGCGCAAAGGGAAAGGGCAGGCGCTCGTAGTCGGAGTTGAGGCGAAACAGCGCATAGGACATCGTAAACCACGACACGCGCGATATGAGCATGCCGGCCACCAACAAGACAATGGGCATCAGCCAGTCGCGGTGCAGAAAGGTGCGCTCGATAATGGCCTCGGAGTCGGGCGATGGCGCCACCCAGGTCGGTATCAGATTGGTGATGCCGAACTGCTTGGCGGCCGGCGACTGCACCAAGTACTGATTGTAGAGCAGTCCATCAAATGCGCCTTCTGACCCAACAAGCGAAGAGGCAACATAAAAGAGGAGGTACACCTCTTGGCGCTTGAGCGTAGAAAAAGAGCGCTTGGTAATCTCGGCGAAGAGGATGATCGTCACCCACTCTGCAGCCGCCCCCATCGAGCCCCCAATCATCAGGCTCAAATACATATTGCCCGGCACCATGATGAACGCCACGAAGAATACGCCGAGGATGGCTTTTATCGTAAAGCCGTCCTCGAATTCGTCAGGGACCTGCATCAGATCCCTATACTCTTCGATCTCCTGGTTCGGGTTTCTCTTTTTTCTTTCGGCCACGCGTTATTCCCTTATCCCTAAAAGTATTCCCTAAGCGGTTATTTCCTGGCGCACCCCTTCGAGCATATCGCTACCCTGGCGCCGATACTCCTCTTTGGCCTCGCCGTCGACGGTGCGCCAAATGAGGAATTGCTTGCGTATGACATTCATAAAGCGCTGGTTGACGCGCCGCCACGAAGCGTCTTCGCCGCTGAGCCGCTGCAGCCTCAGCTCAACCGAGTAGATATTGTGCTCGGCGTCTGGAATCGCGCGCAGTGTGACGTGCTGACTAACGCCAAGATCAAAGGGTGCCAGCCAGATATTCATATCAATCGCATACGACGTGCCTGCCGGAATCTCTTCATACGAGAGTCTGGCCCCGTCGGTGTAAAAGGTGCCGATCGACTCCTCGCTGTACGAATCGAAATAGCCAATGAGAAATACGTTGAGCCCGAGCACCTCGTGTCCGCTGACGGTGAAGGGGAACTCAAAATTCCACTCGTCGCCTTCGGGCGGCGGCAGCTTCCACTTGCGCGTTACGTCGGGAACGGCCATCTGCGACGCCTTGCGCGCCGGATAGATCGTAGAGAGCATCACCACGGCCATCACCATCATACAGGACAGCACGGCAGCTAACGACGAGTAGTTGAGTGTAAAACCAGCCAGCAGATCGAGCTCGATCAGCACTTTGGCAATGATCTGACCGCTGAGGTAGCCGGCTACTACACCTAGGACCGAATAGACGCACGATTCGGCGATAAACAGCCAGGAAATATGCCCAGGCGCCAACCCTACCGACGAATAGATGCCAATCTCGCGAAAGCGCTCGTAGACGCTGCCCATCATCGTATTGAGCACAATCAGCGAGGCAATTAAGATGGGGATAAACAGGTTGCTCATACCCGAAAAAGACGTTAGGCCCAGCGACGAGTAGATCGAAACTTTGATGTATTCGTCGCCGGTTTCTTTTATGCCGGCAAAGAGCGTCACGGCAAGGCGCGAGAGAAAGTTCTCCACCTCAGCGCGCTCGTCGATGCCCTCGTTAAAGCGCACGGCGACCGACTGCAGCGGGTTGCCGCTGCCGATATTGCGCAGTGTCTCATAGGGAACGATCAGCGTATTGGCAGGCTCCAAGTGAACAAATGGCTTTATAACGACTTTCGTATCTTCCAAGCCCTGTTTTTCGCGCTGCTCTTCCTCGGCCATTTCCTGCACCGCCT
The DNA here is from genome assembly GCA_038153405.1 of Gemmatimonadota bacterium. GTDB lineage: Bacteria > Latescibacterota > UBA2968 > UBA8231 > UBA8231. The sequence goes on from JAYOYH010000008.1 coordinate 110,037, forward strand.
GCCCGCCCGTCACGGCAAAGTCGGCCGGCGTCAGAATTTCGTCATCGAGGTCCTTGAGGTCTTTAATGCGGCGCGAATCGAGCACACCGATCACCGTAAAGTAGTCGCCAAATACGCGAACCTGCGCCGTGCCTACTTCTTCGAGCGGAATATTCAAATTGCCGGAGGCGATCATATCGCTGGGCAGGATACACACTTTTTTCTCGCCCGGCTCAAACCAGCGCCCGGCGATAAGCGCCCGGTCGAGGGCCATAATATCGCGCTCTTGGGGGGTCAGGCCCAGCACGCCGAGCGCATTGTGCGCGTAATCGCCGTGCTTCATCTTGATGTGTGCTTTAGACTTGTTGCTGTACCAGCTGCGCGGCGCGACGGTGCCAACCTCGGCGAAATTGCTCAACGCGTAGTCGAGGACCGAATCCTCCATCGGATTCCATGCCTTACTGCGAATTAAAATGCCTTCGTAGAGCCCTTCGTTGTCGCGTTGAATCTGGTTAAAGCGCATCCCCGTGCGAATCGAGGTAAACGACAGCACCGTAAAGGTGAGCAACAGTAGAGTTAGGAAGGTGAGTATCGTTCGCGTCTTGCGCCGCTTCATATTGGATATGCCGAGCTGAAAGGCGGTCAACGAAGCGCTGGAGCGACTGACGTCCGTATCGTGGATCACCGCCACTTCGGTGCGCAACTTTTTCATTTGCTCGTTAAAGCGCCCCGATATAATCGATATGACCAATACGGCCAGCGCAATAATTATGAAGGCCAGTAGTATGACAAATGGGTTGGATAATTGGAAGGCCGGGTGGACCAACCACAGCACGGTCCAGATGGTCATAAATACGCCAATAAAACCCAGTATCTGATTTTTGATCGTCGACGCCGTTATGATCAACCGCTCGGTGAAAAATGCGCAGGGAATAACCAACGCCATAAAGAAGATGATGCCCTGCACGACGTCGTTCTGGGTCGACTTCACGTCGGGATAGGCGCGCGATTCAAGGCCAAATGCAGCGCGCGTGTGGCGCACAAAATCACCCCAGCGCATCTCGCTCTGCGCCTTGTCGGCCGCGTCTAACTCGACGCGTGCACGCTCATGCAAATCGTTGAGGCGCTGGTTTTCAATGGCAAAGCTTTTCAACTCGCGCATGCGCGACTCGTCGAGCATCCACATATCCTTGGCCGCTTGGTAAGTCGTGCGCGCAAAGGACACGCCGGAGCGAATATCGAAGCCTTCGCCTTCGGCCTTGCTCTTGTCGGTCACGCTAGTCGCATTGAGCAGCAGCGAGCGAAAACCCAATAACCCTGCACCAAAGCCCATCTTGATGCGCGAACCCGGACGGGCGAAGAGCACGCCGACCGGCTCGTTGGCCGCCGAGGGCCCCTCCCCCGTTGTAAAACCGTACTCGACGGGCGCGCTATTGGACTCGTCGAACACGCTCACCGCACTCAGCTTGGTCAAATAGCGGGGGTCGACAATATCGAAAAAGTTATAGGCCACGCAGGGGAAGAGAATCACCATCCACTCTTTGTCGCGCCAGTCCATGGTCACCAGCATGGGATACGCTTCGTCGCCCTGCACGCCCTTGTCCGGCGCATAGACGATGCTGCCGGTGATCGGGTCCATGTAGTACCCTTCTACCTGAACGCGATTCACGCGCACGCGATTGACATAGAAGGAACCCGTCTCGTCTACGAGCTCGAAATACTCTCCGCGCACGCCCTTATACGATTTCTTCTTGCCGTTGCGCACCGCAGCCACAGCGCCGGTGCGCGGCAGGTCGGGAACGATGCTGCGGCGCGGAAAGACCATCGTGCGCCCGGTCAGCGAGCGCAAATTATCGCGCAGGCGCATCTTGAAGTCGGGAAAGAGCTCCGGGTCTTCAAAGGCCATGTGGAACATGCCGGCCAGCATGCGAATCTGCTTCGAGAGGTTTTCGTAGTTGACCTTGTCGGCGCGGTCGAGCGGCGTGTCGACGAGGAAGCGCGCGTCGTTGACGGTAACAAAGGCCAGAGCCGGGGTCCCGGTAGCCAGCACCAGCTCGCTGTTGACCGAAATTTCGCCCGGCACGAACGTCGACCAACTCATGCCGCCTTCCGGACTAATGCCGTTAACCAAAACGTCGCGGCGTTGATAGTCTAGCTCGTGGCTAATCTCTTGGGCATAGCGCATGAAGTTCTTGCCAAAGGGGGCAAAGTAGCGCTTATAGTAGAACGAGCTATTGCTGTTCCACACACCCAACTCGTCGGTCTGCGTGGAAAGGTCCAAGCTGATAAAGAGCTTGACCTGCAGCGAGTCCACTTTGGGATCGACCCACTGGCGGAATAGTTGTAGGCGCACATCCTCGTCCGACAGGGCCTCTTTCTTTAGTTCGTCTCCGCCCGCAAAGCGCTCGTCACCAACGACGAGGGCGTTGCCCTCACTGCGGACTAAGCCGTCGGCTACCGCATCGTCGACGATGCGCCCGATCAGCACCTCGTCGCCTTTGACTATGTGGCGCACCAGCGCCTCTTTGCCGGTGAACTCCTCGCGCCCCAACTTGTACTGGATGCCGTCTTTGTCGATCAGGTTGCGCGCCAACGCCGCATCGACGACGCGACGAACGAGCATGTGGTCGATAAACGGGTCTTCTTTGCGCAGATAGCGCTGGATAAAGTCGTCGACGCCGCGCAGACCTAGGTGGTGGGCTGACGTAGCCAGGAATACGATGGTGCGCGCCGGCGGATGTTCGCGAAAATAGCGCGCCAGTTCCAACAGGGCCGTGGCGCTGGCCGCCTGCTCAGCGCCGGGCGCCAGCGATGGCACGACGGACATCGCATCGTAATACCCCTCGAGGACGACCACGTCTTCCTTCAGCAGCGGATCGGAACCCGGTATGGTCCCCATTACGTTCCAGGCAGGGCGCCGCTCCCAGTCCATGCGATAGGCCAACTTGGCCGGCAGCGACGGTTCGACCGCCAGTCGCTCGCGCAGTCGTTGGCCATCGGCCTTGCTCACCCAAAAGCGAGGCACGTCGAGCGGCATGGAGAGGAACTTCTTTTCCCCTTCCAGATAGACCGTCGAATCGGGTTCGATAAAAATCAGGGCGCTGGCACCGAGATAGGCCGCATTGAGCCAGGCGTCGCCGGAGTTGAAGTCCATTAGGACGGCAGCGCCCTCGACTTCAAAGCCGTCCATTGCCGAGTACTCCCCTCTACCCGCATCGATGAGCGGCGCTTCTATGCCGCCTTCGGGCAATGTAGAGGTCTTTACCAGATTGGGCCAGATGCCGTGCAGCCGCACGGCATCGCCCGTCGACGGCAGTGAAAGCTCACCGCCCTTGTCGATCGGTATGGATACGTCGTATTCGTGAATGGTAATTTCGTCGAGACCGATCTCGCGGAAATTGTCCTGAATAAAGCGCGCAGCCTCGTCGGCGCCCGGGTAGCCCACGACGCGAGACCCGAAGCCTGCCAGATGACCGAGCGTCTGCTGCACGCGCGCCGTGGGTGCCGCCTGCGCCAGTTCGGCAAAGTCGACCTCGGCTGCGGCCCAGTGGGGCCATGTAACCGCCACGGTGCTCAACAGCAGAGCAAAGCACCTGGTCAGGAAGTCTATCTTTTTCAAATTTGCATACCCCGTTTTCGACGTGTTCCCCTACGAGTCGTGCTAATATAAACAAAAGACGATCGAGTTCCACCTCAAAGCCACCGCGCAGCGCGGGTCGACGCCGCCCGAGGCCTCCACTGCTTACCCATCGCGGCGCGCGGCGATCCAAGCGGAGCGCACACCGATCCAATGGGCCAATAGGCCGATTAAGATACCGCTTATCAAGGCGCCGAGCAACGCAATCGGCAGGAGGCGAAACACGCCCAACTGACCAATGTAGATGTAGGCCAGAACGAGTTGGGCCAGCTGGTGGGCCAGTGCGCCCCAGATTGCCAGACCGACCGGGCTGAATAGGCGCCGCGCCACCGACCACACCGCCGACATAACGAGCCAGCTGCACGCGCCGGCGCCTCCGCCTATGAAAAAGGCCGGCCCGGCCAGCGCCCCACTCAATAGGCCACCCAGCAGCAGCTTGAGTACGCTGACGATTAGGGCAGCCACCGGACCGTAGGCCATAAGCGCCAGCACGACGGGTAAATTACCCAGACCTAGCTTCATCCATGGGAGCGGGCGCGGCGCTAGCCCCTCGAAGACATAGAGCACGACAGCGGCGGCGGCCAGCAAGCTAATGCGCGCAATGCGCTGCGTGTTCGTAGCCACCATCAGCGCACCACTGCGTCGATACCGGCGTGTTCGCCCAAGAGCGTGAGGACTACCTTATTCGGCACGCAGACGATGGCGTCACCCCGGCGCAGGGCCCAACCGCGCAGCACGCAGCGCTGTTGGCGGCAGGGCGATGCGGTTATACGCACTCCCTGAGGCCCCACTTCGACTTGGCTGATGCCCAGCGGCCCGCCCACCGCATGCACCGCGCTTTCCGCCAGATCGTACACGCGGGCGGCCTCTCCGCTCTGCACGAGGACACGCCGCCCCGGTTCGGCGCGGTAGTCCAGAGCCAATAGTACGGCAATCACCGCGCTAAGACCAACGATAAGGAACCAGTCGGCTAGGGTGAGAAGCGCTATCCCAGCAGGTGATCTGCGGTCGTTATCCACACTCCCCCTCCGCGTATATATCTCCTACCCACATATAGACTTACTTGACACTAAGTGCCAACTTTACTACACTTGCTTTTTGAGAATTTCCCAATTTGTTGCCCTTCTAAAGGAGCGGGATTTTGGCCAATACCCTGGGTGAAACCATCCTACAACACCTCAAGTACGTCGAGGGTGTTGAGGGTGTCTTGGGACAATTTTATTATCTTAGCGATCCCGAAGCGTTGCAGCAAGGCATTGAGCGCTGGCTTTTGCAGACTCCCGAAGGGCGTGCATGGATGGACGGTCTGGGCTTTGTCAACAAAGAGGCCGTCATCAAAGTTATAGAGCAGATAGAGACTAACCTAGAGGAATCTAGCCGGGAGCTAGTGACGAAGATTCAAACGCTGCGTTCCTATGTGGATGCCAAGGGCACGACATCGCCCATTTCCTAACCCTTCGCACTCTGCCACCGGCTCAGAGCACTCCGTAGCAAGCGGCGCTCGTCGCCGCGTTTCGAGTTGAGGATCTCATGCCTTGGTTGATCGCAACCGTAGTCTGCGTCTGTGCAGCACTCATCATCCAGTATTTCTGCTCCAGCCGACTGCTGCATATGAAACAGCAGATCTCCATAAAGAACATGGCGTTGCGCGACGCGCGCGAGGAAGGCTCGCGGCTGGAGGGGCAAGAGACCGAGCTCAAGAACCAGCAAAAGAGCCTGGCCTACAGCATCCAGCGGCTGCGCACAGATATCAAGCGCCTGCGCAATCAGATCCGGGACAAGGGTTTGGAAGTCCCTACGCCAACGTTTCCAGTCGAAGAACTGGAGGGCGGTAGCGAAGAAGAGGATGAAGCATGAGTGCCGCGCTGATACTGGCTTGAAGAGATCAGCGCGGGTATCGCGGCTCGCCGTCCTCTGTTTCTGCTGCCTATTTCTCCACACAGCCTGGGAAAAGTCACCGACCTGGGATGAGGTCGGCTATATAGGGCTGGGCGCCTATCTGCTCAAAACCGGCCAATGGGATGTCCCCGCCTCCGGCTCGCATCCCCCCCTCGCCTTCTACATCAACAGCCTGCCGTCTTTTCTCTATCCGCTCGACTGGGCGCTCTGGCACTATTCCAACAGCGAGCGCGACGTGCGCTTTCTGCGCATGGCCGACACAGGGCGCGGCAACGCGCTGCTGCTCGACCAGCGCTACGACGGCGAGGTCTTCTTTTTCTTGACGCGCGCAACTTCGCTCTTTTTTGCCTGCGTCCTATTTGCCGTCTTGCTGTGCTGGAGCAGGGAGATACTGCCCTATCCGCGCAATATACTACCGGCTTTTCTCTGCGCTCTATCCCCCAATATCCTAGCCCATGCCCCCCTCATCAACACCGACTTTGCCCTGACGACCACGTTTATCTGCGCGGTCTTTGCCCTGCGCGCCCTGCTGTACGGGCCGTCGATGGGCCGGTTTTTAGCCTGTGGCCTGGCCCTCGGCCTGGCCCTGCTAAGTAAGCTATCGGCCCTCGTACTGCTGCCGATCTTTGCCCTTTTAATCGCCCATTTCTATCTCTTTGCCAGCGACCAGCAGCGCGAGGCCGTAGACCACTTCCTCTCACCGCTGCCCTTGCGTCAGCTGCCGATTCGCCTAGCGCTGTGCTTTGGCGCTCAGTGCGCGCTGGCCGCCTTTGTGCTATGGATTGGCTATGGCTTTCAGATTCTGCCGTACTGGCAAATGGTGCAGTCGCAACTCTGGGATTTACAAACGGGCCACTCGGCCTATCTAATGGGCGAATTCTCCACGCGCGGATGGTGGCACTACTTCCCGATCGCCCTGTTGATCAAAACTCCTATTGTCACGCTGCTGCTCGTCGCCGCAGGCCTATTTCCCCTGCTGTTTCGCCGCAGCCTGCGCCTCGAAATGGGTTTCCTACTCATCGCACCGCTGATACTGTTGGCCGGCTTTGTGCTGGGCAACAGCAAAAACATTGGCCTGCGCTATATCCTGCCCATCTACCCCTTTATGTTTTTGGTTTCCGCATACGCCGAGTTTCCACTGCGCTCCAGAGTGCGCCCGTGGATTGCAGCGGCGCTGTGCGGCTGGTATGCCTTTTCCTCGCTCTCTACGCACCCACACCACCTGGCCTATTTTAACGAAGCCGTCGGCGGGCCTGCCAACGGTTACCGCTATATGGTCGACTCAAACCTCGACTGGGGACAGGATTTAAAAGGCCTCAAGCGCTATATGGACGAGCGCGGTATCGACTCGATAAAGCTGAGCTATTTTGGCACAGTAGACCCGCGCCTCTACGATCTGCGCTACGAGTGGCTGCCCAGTTTTGTCCTGCCCAACCCAGATGCTCAGCGACAGGTCGTCTTTCCAACCGATGGACTCATTGCCATTAGTGCGACCAACTTAGTGGGCGTATATATGGATCAGTACGGCCACGGCAAGCACCTTTTCTCTTGGCTTGACCAGCACCAGCCCATCGCACACATCGGCCACTCCATTCTCATCTACGACATACCGCCCCAGTACTAGCAGCGTCGGCACTGCCTTCATAAGGCTTATTGGGCGAAGATTGTCTTATGGCAAACGGCCCATCTTTGGTATATTCCTCCAATGAGGAGACCTGCGACCCAATATGGCCAATAAACTTCACCCCACCGAGCCACCCAGCGCGCAATTCGAACGCGCCCTGCCTGCGGTAGCCAGCGACCTGGACGCCGTCTTAGAACAGGCCAAGGATCAGCTACAGCTGCAGATGCTGCTCATTGAAGTGGCCTCGTGTGACGATGGTGCCGACTTCGCCCTTATTGCGCGCGCCTACGATTTTGCGCGCCTGCGCCACGAAGGCCAACACCGCAAATCCGGCCATCCCTTTCTACACCACTGCGTAGAGGTCGCGCGCCTGCTGGCCCAGTTGCGCATGGACGACACCACCGTAGCCGCCGGTTTGCTGCACGACGTCATCGAAGATACGCCGGCGACCTATCGGGAAGTGGCCGATCTGTTTGGTGCCACAATCGCCGACCTCATCGACGGCGTCACCAAGATCGACCGCTTTACCTACGAGAGCCGCGAAACGCGTCAGGCAGAGACCTATCGCAAAATGCTCTTATCGGTCGTCAAAGACATTCGCGTTATTCTCATCAAACTGGTTGACCGCCTGCACAATATGCGCACCCTCGAGTACATCGGCGCCGATGCGCAGGAACGCATTGCCCGCGAAACCCTCGAAGTGTACGCACCTCTGGCCCACCGCTTTGGCTTGGCGCGCATTCGCTGGGAGCTAGAAGATTGCAGCCTGAAGTTTCTCCATCCTGAGGTGTACGCAGAACTGCGCGAAAAAGTGGCGATGAAGCGCCGCGAACGCGAAGACTATATCGAGGAATTTAAAGCGCCGATCGACGCGGAACTGCGCAAGAGCCACATCGAAGCCGAGATCGGCGGACGCCCAAAAAATTTCTATAGCATATACAATAAGATGAAGGCGCGGGAAAAACCGTTTGAGGAGATTTACGATCTGCTCGCCGTGCGCATCATCGTCAACAGCATGCGCGAATGCTACCACACACTAGGACTAGTGCACGGCATTTATCGACCCGTTCCCGAGCGCATAAAAGACTACATATCGATGCCGAAGAGCAATATGTATCAGTCCCTGCACACTTCGGTAATCGGCCCGCGTGGCCTGCCGGTCGAAGTGCAAATCCGCACGCGGGAAATGCACCATACAGCCGAGATCGGCATCGCCGCACACTGGCGCTATAAATCGGGAGACAGCGCGCCCAACGACCTCGACCAGCACATTAGCTGGCTGCGGCGGATCGTCGATATACAGCACGACGAAGCCGATCCGGAAGAGTTCCTAGAAAACCTAAAAATCGAGCTTTTTCAAGACGAGGTCTTCGTCTTCACACCCAAGGGCGACCTCCATCAATTTCCCAAGGGCGCGACGCCGATTGACTTTGCTTTTAACATACACACCGATATAGGTCTACATTGCCTAACGGCCAAGGTCAACGGACAGGTCGTGCCGCTGAGTACCCCACTCACTAGCGGAGATACGGTGGAGATCGTCACCTCGTCGCACCAATCCCCCAACCGCTCGTGGCTCACCGCAGTGCAGACGGTCAAAGCGCGACAGGCCATTCGCCGCTGGTTAAAAGAGGAGCAGCATGCCCACAGCGTGCGCCTGGGCCAGGAAATGCTCGACCGCGAGCTCAAACGCTATCCCAATGTGGAACTCAAAGATGATTTGACCACACTAGCCAGCGAGTTCGGCCTAACGAACAGCGAAAACCTCTACGCAGCGCTCGGCAGCGGCGATATATCGATGGGCCGCATCATTGGCCGCCTAATCCCCCAGCGCCCCAAGCCGAGCAGAGCCCGTCGCAAAGATCGGCGCGGCATTCGCATTCAGGGCATGGACGATCTGATGATCGGCTTTGGCAAGTGCTGCACGCCGATTCCCGGCGACTCGATTATTGGCCTTATCACGCGCGGTCGCGGCGTGACCGTACATCGCACGGACTGCCCCAACATAGGCCACATCAGCGAAGAGCCCGATCGCTTGTTAAACGTCAATTGGGACATGGATAGCGAGCAATCATTCACCGTGAAACTGCGCGTGCGCAGCTACGACCGAAAGTTTCTCCTATCCGACATCAGCAAAGCACTCGGCGACAGCGGCTGCAATATTCAGTCGGCGACGACCCGGACCGTCGGCGAAATAGCCGAACAAGACTTCTGGGTCGATGTAGTCAATATTGCCCAGTTACAGCGAGCAATGGACAAGGCCAATGCCATCGATGGGGTGCTCGAAGTGCAGCGCATCGACGAAAAGGCCAGCGAAGAGATGCGCGCGATGGGAGCATAGAGCACTTATTGCAGCGTGCTCTGTAACTTGTCCATAATGGCGCGCTCCTCCGTATTGCGCACTTCCCTACCCAAGCTTCCAGCCATCTGATCTTCGGCCCATCCCCACAGAATTTTCAGCTGAATTCGGCTCAGTTCAAGGGGCTGGTCGCCGTCCAGTGCGCGCTGCAGTTTGGCGACCAAGCGCATTTCATCCGGCCAAAAAACTTCTTCTTTCCAAGAGAGTATATAGGTAATTTCGCGCTTGGTGAATGGTAGGATCACGGCCCTTACCTCCGTTGACATAACGCGCGGCGTAGCGTTAAATTTCGTCCTCGCTCAAGTGCAAGAAACAACGAACCCTCGCGGACGCGCGCCGTGATGGAACACACCCAACGGATGCGCTACCATGTCGACAAACGGCCCACTGTTCCGCCCCAATATCGCACGCATGAAAGGCTACGTTCCCGGCGAACAGCCGCAGTCGGGCGGGTTCATAAAACTAAATACAAACGAAAACCCCTATCCCCCCTCGGCGGCCCTGCTCGAGAAGCTGCGCCAGGCCTGCACAGACGACCTGCGGCTCTATCCAGATCCAAGTGCTACGGCGCTGCGCGCCCTGCTATCGCACACTTTTGGCCCATCGCCAGACTGCTTTATCGTCGGAAACGGCTCCGACGAATTGCTGACCATCATCATTCGCAGCTTCGCCGGCGAAGGCGATTCCATTGCCTACGCCTACCCGACCTATGGATACTATCAGCCGCTTATAGACGTGCAGGGCGCGCGGGCGGTAGTCGTCGACTATCCGGAAGACTTCTCTCTGCCTCCCGCACTGGCAGAGACGGGAGCGAACCTCACCTTTGTGGTCAATCCCAACGCCCCTTCCGGCACCCTAGTGCCGGTCGAACACATCGCCGATTTAGCCGGACGTCTGCAGGGCGTGCTCGTCGTCGACGAAGCGTATGTAGATTTTTCCCAGGGCGGCTGTATCGACTTGGTCGGCGATCGCGCCAATGTAATTGTCGTCCGCACCATGTCCAAGTCCTTTTCCCTAGCTGGGATGCGCATTGGCTTTGCCTGCGCCTCGCCCGAAATCGTCGCCGGCATGTGGAAGGTAAAGGAACACTATAACCTGAATCGCCTGAGCCTGGTAGCTGCCCAAGCCGCACTTGAAGATATTGAGACGATGCGCCACCATGCAGCGCGCATTTGCGCCACGCGCGCGCGCCTGACGGAGCAACTGCGCGCACTCGGATTTTTTGTCTGGGATTCAGCTGCCAATTTCGTACTCGTGCGCTGCGCGACAAAACCGGCCGTCGAATTGTACGACGCCCTCAAGGATCGGCGCATCTTGGTGCGCTATTTCGATCAAAAGCGACTCGAGGATTGTTTGCGCATTAGCATTGGCACCGACGATGAAACAGACGCACTCGTCGCATCCCTGCGCGAAATCCTCGCAGCCTAAGGGCGTTAGCTTCGGCGCCGCAGGTGCATCATGCGCCCCATCAGTTCGACCTCGGCAACGCCCAACCCTAACTCCCTAGCCACCGCCGCAGGCGACGCCCCCTCGTCCAGTTTGCTCCAAGCGCGGCGATAGACGTCATCCGCCTCGTTGCGCGCGGCCGTATCGATTGCCGGCGCTCCGTCTGCGTGCCGACGACTCATAGCCTCTATTTCCTGGCAAAGGGAGTCCATGTGTTCGCTCGTTCGCTGCAGGCGCGCCTGCTGGGATTCCAGTGCATCCAAGCGCTGCTGTAGTTCGCACCGCTCGCGCTTGACCCAAGCGCGAAACGACAAGCCCATGCCGGCTACCGCGCACAGCAGCAGTGCGTCAATCAGCGCAATGTGCCACAGTTCGCTATCCACTCCAACTTCCTTGCCAACGGGGAAAGCGCAGAGTAAAACGGGCGCCGTGATCGCATGTGCTATCCACCTCGATGGAGCCGCCGTGACGCTCGACGATGCCATAGCTAACCGATAGACCTAACCCCGTTCCGCCCTCGTGCGGCCGCGTGGTGAAAAACGGGTCAAAGATGTGTTCGAGAACCTCTTCCGTCATGCCCACGCCAGTATCGGCAAAGCACACCTCAATCTTCTCATCTATCTGGCGAGCCGAAATCTGCAGCTGTCCACCGTTGGGCATAGCCTTTTTCGCATTGACGATCAGATTGATAAAAACCTGCTCTAACTCACCCATATTGCCGCCAATGGGCGACAACTCAGCCGCGCACGACAGGGCCGCGTGGACCCCGGCCTCGTCGAGCTGAGGCTGCACCAATTCGAGCGTCTGCCGCAACCCCTGCTCCACATCGCACGGACCCCATTCGCGCTCGTCGGCAACGTGGCCGGCAAAGCCGAGCAAGCCGCGAATGATCTTGGCGATGCGCCGCACATTGTGTTCGACCAACCCCAACCCCTCTACAACTTGCGGCATGGCTCCGTGCTGCATGCGCATGAGCTGCACGCGGCTCAGGATTATTTGCAGCGGATTGTTTACTTCGTGGGCCACACCGCCGGCCAAGCGACCGACGACCGCCATCTTCTCGGCCAAGAGCAACTGCTGCTGCGACGCTCTGAGCTGATCCCTGCTCTCTTCGAGCTGGCTGTAGAGGCGCGCATTTTCAAGCGCAATCGCCGTCTGGTTAGCCAGCACGCTGAGCAACTCCATCTCGCCAGCAGTAAACTCGTCCTTGGCGCGTCGGCAGTAGAGCGCATATAGACCAATGCACCGGCCGCGCACCTGCAGCGGAGTCAACACAGTGCAGCAAGCCTGGCCTGCGCCGCTATCCACCGTGCCCATATCTTCGACGACGACGGGGCGCTGCTCGCGCATAACCCAATCGACAATGCCATCTTGCCAATGTGCGCGGGCGCTGTCCTCGGCGCGGCTATCGCCGCGCCGTGCCATTACTTCTAAACCCGCATCCGCCCCGAGTGAGAATACGCTGCAGCTCTCATACGGCATGCAGCGCGCGGAGAGATCCATCAGCGACTCGATTATATCGGCGATGGCAAAACTGGTGCTAATTTTTTCGGTGAGTTCGTGCAGGTTGAGCAGTTCGTCCATCGAGGCGCGCAGCTCGGCGTAGCCTCGATGTTGGCTCCGCAGGCGATCCTGCAGCTGGCGCTTGTCCTCTTCTAGTCCACGGCAGCGCGCCGCGCTTTCCTTGAGCGATTCGGCAAGCGCGTCGATGTGGAAGCCAATTTCCCACGCCAGTTCGTCGCCGGGCCGCTCTTTGAGCTGATCGAGCAACTGGCGCGCGCGCGCGGCCAGTTCGGCCGCTGCAACAGCGGGCACGGCAGGTTCGCCGTCGCCCATTTCCTATACCCCCCTGCGACGGCCAAACGCCCGCCCGCTACGCGGCCACATCTTCCCCCTCTTCTTCTTTCTCTTCTTCTTTCTCTTCTCCGCGCGCAATTTGGGTAAATATATCGGCCTTAGCCATTTCTTCCTGTAGCAGCTCTCCGTAGGTGAATATGCGCCGTATCGCTGCTTTAGGCTCTTCGCGTATGCCAAATGCGCGCAGCGCGGCCGGATCCAAAGAGGGCAGCCGAGCGCCACCGCCGTCGCCGATTTTCTCTCGACGCGTCAGAAAATCGGCCAGGTGGATCAATGAGGCCAACTCCGATTCGCGCTCCATGCGCCCCGGGGCATGATGGTTGGAAATGGCGTCTACAAGCTTGGCTGGCAGATTCCACTTCTCGGCCAGCCACAGGCCAATTTCCGCATGCGTCACGCCGAGAACGCGCTCTTCGGCCTTGCCGATATAGAGGTCCTCATCGCGCGTAAGCGCGAGGATTTCTTCGAACTCGTCGGTGAAATACTGGCTTAGAATAAGCTTGCCAATATCGTGGAGAATACCCGCGGCAAAGGCCTCGCCCTGCACGCGATAGCGCAGT
>JAYOYH010000009.1:0-1895 GCA_038153405.1 Gemmatimonadota bacterium
GCTACAATGTAAATCCAATGGGTGTTTGTTGTTTCAGTTGAATGTCAGCGCGGCTATGAACAATCCTTAAGCCAGCTCGCGAATAGGCCTCAATGCGCCCCCAAATGAAGCCCTCAAGATGAGTCCAAAATAAGTCGAAAATGAGTCCAAAACAGGCAAAAAAAGGGGCTTATGCCGTGTGAAAATACGGCGTAAGCCCAAATTTTATTATCTTGTAAGTATTTGTTAATTAACGATTTAAAATATCATTTTCCTGATTAAGAGTCAGCCGCTCTACCAACTGAGCTATAGGCGCACGTAATAGCGAGGCGGGAAAGATAGCCGCCGCGCATTTCCTTGTCAAGGTGTGGATGTGGCCAAACGCCTGTGGTATAGTGCCCTAATCTCTTGACATTTCTAGGTATAGAGCGTAGAATAGCACCTCGTCTACACGGCATTTGATTGCGAATAAACGACGCATTTTAATCCCCTTGCCCTCCCCCGCGACACCATGGCTAATCGATTGGCAAAGCTGGAAAAGGCCTATCGCCGCAATCCAGATTCTCCGCTTTTTGCTCGTATAGCCGATCTCTACTTAAAGAGGGGTCAGACCGAAGAAGCGCTGGAAGTCTGCCTGCGCGGGTGCCAGCACTTTCCAGACTACGCGACGGGATTTATGGTGTTAGCCCAGTGCTACGAGGTCCAGGGTGCCATTGAGCAGGCGCGCGATGCAATCGATCAGTCGCTGCGCCTAGATCCGGTCAATCCCAGAGGGTACTGCCGTCTGTCGGCTATCTACCAAAAGCTGGGCGTGCCGACGCTAGCACTCAAAAGCTTGCAGCAGGCCGCCGAGCTCGATCCACTTGCCGACGATCTGCCGTCCCAAGTTGACGAGCTGGCTTACAAAGTCCGACTTGAGACGGCGCGCGGGGACGAGAGAGGCTCGGTGGAGCCCTTTGTCGACTCGGCTGCTGCTTCGGCTAGCCAGGTGCTGGCGGACGAGCCCTTTGCCCAGGTGTCCCCGCAGGGCGAAGAGGTTGATGAGCCGGATATCAGCGCTGCCCTAGAGGAAAACGAGCAGCAGCACAGTGCGCCGTTTGACCCGGAGCCATCGCCCGTAGGTGCGGTGGGCGACGATGCGCCGGCGGCACCGGCCGCCGACACCGATCTGGCCGAAGATGACGCAGCGGCAGGCGATGACGGTGATGGGTGGGTGCGATACGAGTCGACTCAGGAAGTGGAAGCTGGGGGTGCCGACGACGGGGAATCCGAAGAGGAAATCTCCATATTTTCGCCGGACAACCTGCCGGAAGACGCCGATGTATCTCAGCCGCCGCCGAGCGGTTTACCCGCGGCGGCGGCCGGTATTCAAATGCCCGAAATTGACGAGGAAGAGGATGTGGAAGCGGAGGCGTCCGCTGCGTCACCGGTGGATGCCGCCCCGCCCGAGCCCGTCCAGGCAGAGCAAGCTCCCGAAGAGGATTCGGGCGATAGGCCATCTGACGCCGAGCGACAGCCGCCGGTTAGCGGCCGGTACGGAGAGTTTGATCGCGAGACCTTTGCCGCAGTGCTATCGGCGCTAAAGGGGACCGATCCACCGGGCCCGTCGACTGCCGCAAGCGGCGATGACGGCGGTGAGCCCTCAGGTGCGCCTGCTGCCGCCGATGGAGCCGACGGCGTTGTTGCAGAAGAGGCCGCTCCACGCAATGAAAGTGTGCAGGAAATACCCCCTGTCGACTTTGGCTCGCTCATTGCCGCTATGGAGGGGATGGGCTCTGAGCCACGGCCCTCCGCCGATACGGAATGGACGCCAGAGGCTTCGCTGGCAGAAGACGACGAGCCGTTTGTGCTCCGGGACGACTCGGCACCGGAAACGGTGGAGGACGACGAGCCGTTTGTGCTTCGGGACGACTCGG
>JAYOYH010000009.1:1995-123160 GCA_038153405.1 Gemmatimonadota bacterium
ACGACGAGCCGTTTGTGCTTCGGGACGACTCGGCACCGGAAGCGGCGGAAGACGATGAGCCGTTTGTGCTTCGGGACGACTCGGCACCGGAAGCGGCGGAAGACGACGAGCCGTTTGTGCTTCGGGACGACTCGGCACCGGAAACGGTGGAGGACGACGAGCCGTTTGTGCTTCGGGACGACTCGGTGCAGGCCGATGATTCTGCGGAATTGGACGGTGAATTGGTCGTGGTAGATCCGGTGATAGAAGACCGATCTGCGCTGGAAGGCGAGGACCGGGAAGCGGATCCGCTGAATCTATCCGATCTTCGTCCGCCCGCCCAACAACGGCGGCCGGCCAAGTCTCAACCCCCCATTGATGCGCAGGGGGCGGACGAGGAATTGGGGCCAGCAAGCGATGCGGTGGAAAGCGCCGACGAAGTAATGGGCAGGGGTTCGGGGCTGAGAGCGCGCGGTGACGATGAACTGCTGCGTCTGTTTCAGGAAATCGAAACGCAGGGACGGGACGATGACGACGGCGCACTCGAATTGGGCTCGGCGCAGGCAAGCGCCGAGCGCGATGAGCCGGAAAAGGATGAAGATAGACAGCGTATTACCACGCTGACGTTGGCCGAAATATACGCTATACAAGGGTTAAACCAAAAAGCGATAGAGACGTATCGCGACCTGTTAGAGCAGGACCCAGAAAATGACTTTATACGGCGCAAGTTGCAGGAATTGGAAAACAATAGCGGCAAGAAATAGCCGATAGAAAGAGGACTTTTTGCAATGGCAGACACGACGGACTTTCGCAATGGTTTTTGCATGCTCATTGATGGCGATATTTTTTCCATCGCCGAATTCCAGCACGTAAAGCCGGGCAAGGGAAGCGCTTTCGTTCGTACTAAGCTCAAAAATATGCACACGGGCGCCGTTTTGGATCGCACGTTTCGCTCGGGTGACAAAGTGGAAGAGGTGCGCTTGGAGAAGCGCGAAATGCAGTATCTGTATGCGGAAGGCGAAACATACTACTTTATGGACTTGGATACCTACGATCAGATGGGTATACCGATCAAAATGCTCGGTAGATCGGCTAAGCTACTCAAAGAAAGCGAAAATGCCTACGTGCTCATCGCTCGGGAAGCACCGATCGGTGTCGATTTGCCCAACTTCGTATTCCTCGAAGTTACGCACACCGAACCTGGCGTTAAGGGCGATACTGCCACGGGAGCGACCAAAGCCGCAACGCTTGAGACGGGATATCAGGTGCAGGTGCCGCTCTTCGTCAATCAGGGAGACAAGTTGAAAATCGACACGCGCACGGGCGATTACGTGGAGCGGGTCTAAGTCGGAACAACTGGAGGGAGTTTGCTGTGAGAGAGGACAAGCTAAAGAGGATCCTAGCGCTATTTAAGGATAGTGGGGTCGAAGAGTTAGAGGTGGAGTATGGTTTCTGGCGCGGCACTAGGCTGCGCATCAGTCGTCGCAAAACGGTCGATATCGTAGCCGCTCCAGCCGTCGCCGCTGCCCCGCCAGTCGCTAGTGCGCCGGCGGTCGTAGCCGCAGCAGACAGCGCAGTCCCTGTCGCTCCAGCACCGCCCGTCGACGATGGACTTCACCAAGTGTTCTCGCCGATGGTTGGCACGTTTTACAGAGCCTCATCGCCTGAATCGGATGCCTTCGTACAAGAGGGGACAGCCGTAAAAAAGGGCCAGACGCTGTGTATCATTGAGGCGATGAAGATTATGAACGAGATTCCGGTCGACGTCGCTGGACAGGTAGTAGAGATTCTCGTCGAGAATGGGCAGCCGGTCGAGTACAATCAGCCGCTGTTCAAGATCCGTGTTGACTGATGCGAACGGGCCATATCCATGTTTAACAAAGTCCTCATAGCCGACCGCGGCGAAATCGCCCTGCGCGTCATTCGCGCCTGTAAGGATATGGGCATTGATACCGTGGCGATTCACTCCCAAGCCGATACGCATGCATTGCACGTGCTCTTTGCCGACGAGGACGTGTGCATAGGGCCTCCGGCTGGCAAGGATAGTTA
This sequence comes from Gemmatimonadota bacterium, assembly GCA_038153405.1. Classification (GTDB taxonomy): domain Bacteria; phylum Latescibacterota; class UBA2968; order UBA8231; family UBA8231. The sequence goes on from JAYOYH010000009.1 coordinate 4,024, forward strand.
CCGCAACTACGCCAATATCATCAGCGCGGCCGAATTGACGAACGCCGACGCAATTCACCCCGGATATGGGCCGCTGGCAGAAAATGCCGAGTTCGCCGAGCTGTGCCAGCAGTGCGGCATAAAATTTATAGGGCCACCTGTAGACGCCATTCGCCGCATGGGAGACAAGTCGCTGGCGCGCCAGACCATGAAGGACGCCGGCGTGCCCGTGGTGCCGGGCAGCGAGGGCGAGCTGCAGTCGCTCGACGAAGCGCGCGAATGGGCCGAGAAGGTGGGATTTCCCCTGCGCCTGAAGGCTTCTGCCGGCGGCGGTGGGCGCGGGATGCGCATTGTGCGCGCAATGAACGAATTGGAAGATGCCTGGAAAATGGCGCGCATGGAAGCGCGCGGCGCATTTACCAGCGATGCGGTCTACATGGAGCGTTCGATCGAGCGAGCCCGCCATATAGAGATTCAAGTGCTCGGCGACGAACACGGCCATATCGTCCACCTATTCGAGCGCGAATGCTCTATTCAGCGCCGCAACCAGAAGCTATTGGAAGAAAGCCCCTCGCCGGTGGTTGACGAAGAGATGCGCCGGAACTTGGGCGAAGCCGCGGTCGCCGGTGCGCGAAGCGTCGGCTATTATAGTGCAGGCACGATTGAGTATATCGTCGATGAGGATCTCAACTTCTACTTTATGGAGATGAATACGCGCATCCAAGTGGAGCATCCGGTGACGGAAACCGTGACTGGCATAGATCTAGTGCGCGAACAAATTCGCATTGCCGCCGGCGAGGAGTTGGGCTACGGCCAAGAGGACCTGCGCTTGGTTGGGCACGCCATAGAGTGCCGCATCAATTCAGAAGATCCAGCGCAAAACTTCATGCCTTCATCCGGTAGAATTACGGCACTGCACCAGCCGGGCGGTCCCGGCGTGCGCATCGATAGTCACATATATCAGGGGTACGATATGCCGCCCTATTACGATTCGCTGCTAGCTAAGCTGATCGTCAACGGCCGCGATCGCACGGAGGCGCTGGCCCGTCTGCGGCGCGCCCTGGCCGAGTATACCGTCGAAGGGGTGTCGACGACGATTCCATTTCACCGCGCCCTGATCAACGAAGAAAATTTCATTGCTGGTCGCTTTAATACCGATTACGTAGCCAGTACCACGCTGGATCTAAATGCGAATTTGCCTGCAACTTCTCAGGAGTAAGAAGCTATGAGCGCATCCAAGGTGCCAGAGAATTTGTCCTATAGTGAGAGTCACGAATGGATACAGGTCGACAGCGATATCGCCACTATTGGCATTACCGACTTTGCCCAGTCTGAATTGGGCGATATCGTATTTGTCGAATTGCCGGAGGTTGGAGAATACGCCAAGATGGGTGAGACGTTTGGCACAGTTGAAGCCGTCAAGACGGTTGAAGACCTCATTGCTCCGCTGTCTGGTGAAGTGCTCGAGGCCAACGAGACACTCGAAGACAATGCCGAGCAGATCAATTCGGACCCCTACGGAGCGGGGTGGATGATAAAAATCCGCGTCGAAAACGAAGACGAACTCGAGAATTTGCTCAGCGCGGAAGAGTATTCGGACATGCTCAACGGCGGCTGAGCGCCTGCCTCAATCTTGACTTTGCTCTATATATAACGTAGTTATATAACTTCGTTTTGTTGGGCGGTTCTGCTCCGACCCTCTGGTGCGCTGGGCCGCTGTAACTGGGGTCATGCGATTGCTGGACGACAGTGTGCTGGTCTTAAACCAAAACTATGAACCGTTGAGCGTGTGTAGTGTGCGCCGTGCTCTGCTGCTCATTTTTCGGGGCCGCGCCGAAGCGGTAGAGAAGTTAGAAGACGTCGTGCGGTCGGTGTCACAGGAGTTTTCTGTGCCCAGCGTGGTGCGCTTAGAGCGGTACATCAATGCCCCTAGGCGCAATGTCGTACTGTCGAAGCGCAATATTCTCAAGCGCGATCGCTTTGAATGTCAGTACTGCGGTAAACGAGACGCCAAACTGACGATTGACCACGTGGTGCCGCGCACCAAAGGGGGGCCTTCGACCTGGGAAAACATGGTCTGCGCCTGTGCTGCGTGCAACAACAAGAAGGGCGAGCAGCGACCGGAACAGGTGGGTTTGAAGCTGCGAACCCAGCCCAAGCGCCCCAACAGCGTCAGTTTTATGCGGAATGCAATGGGTTCTAGCCAACAGCGCTGGAAACCGTACTTATTTGCGGATTAAAGAGGCGGCATGCCGGCGCGCGGATCTCCCGCCGCAGTGCTGGACGAATTTCGAGCGAGCATGGCTATCGATATACTACAGACGGAAGACGAGCAGGACTCGGCGCTGTACGAGGTGAAGCTGGACGTATTTGAAGGTCCGATGGACCTGCTGCTCTACCTCATACGCAAAGACGAACTCGATATCTACGATATTCCAATTGCCCACATTACAAACCAGTACCTGGGCTTTCTGGAACAGATCCACCTCCTCGACATCGAACAGGCCAGCGACTTCATTCTGATGGCCGCTACGCTCATGCGGATCAAGTCGCAGATGATGCTACCGCGCGAAGAGGGCGTAGATGGCATGGGTGAAGAGGGCGATCTGCGCGAAGAGCTGATGCGCCGTCTGTTGGAATACCAGCAGTTCAAAGAAGTTGCCGATTGGCTGGGCGTGCAGAAGGACGCCCGCCGCGACGTGTTTTTGCGCCAGGCGGGACTGGGCGAAAACGATCTGGACGACGGCCGCGTGCCGACGCTTAAACCGGTTTCGCTCTTTGATCTACTCAAGGTCTACAAGCACGTCTTGGATACGGTGCCGCGCACGCTCGTACACCAAATTGTCGAAGAAAATATCTCGGTTGCAGAGTGTATCGAGTTTATCATCGCTGCGCTGGAACAGCGCGCCCGCGTCCGATTTGTAGAGTTGGTAGAAGGACGCGGTCGCGAAGGCATGGTCGCGACGTTTATCGGTGTTCTCGAACTGCTTAAATCGCAGCGCATTCGCGTGCAGCAGTCACAGCCATTTGACGATATCTGGATCGAACAACAAGAGCAGCGCGCAGTTTCGCAGCTGTTGGCGACAGATGGCCACGCCGAGCAATCAGAAGAGAGGCCACTCGATAGCGGTGGAGAGCAAGCGCTTTGAGCGAAGAGCGTTCCGTCGCCCCAGACAAGGCCCGTGCCATTATCGAAGCCGTTTTGCTGACAGCCGATGCACCGGTGACGCCCGGGCGGCTGGTCGCGCTCTTGGACGAATACAACGGGCGCGACATCCGCGAATTGATCGATTCACTCAACGCTGCCTATGCCGAGGGCGAACACGGGTTCTCTATTATAGAGATTGCTGGCGGCTTTCAGCTGGCGACGCGACAGGACTGCGGTCCTTGGCTGCGCAAGTTTCACAACGATCCCAATCAGATTCGCCTCTCTCAGGCCGCGCTTGAAGCGCTGGCGATTGTCGCCTTCAAGCAGCCGGTGACCCGCGTTGAGGTCGATACGATTCGCGGCGTCAATTCGGGCGGCGTCATGCAGACGCTGATGGAGATTTCGATGATTCGCATCGTCGGTCGCTCGGAGGGTATCGGCAAGCCCATGCTCTTTGGCACGACGCGCGAGTTCTTGGTGCATTTTGGGCTGAAGACGCTGGCCGATTTGCCCAAGCCCAGAGAGTTGGAAGAGCTGCTGGCTTCTGGCGAAGACAAGGCGGAAGCGCGCCAGCAAATGGCGATGGAACTGCAGGGATTGCAGGATCGCGCGGAGAGTGAGCGCAGCAGCGGTGTAGATGGCGACGGCGTATCCGACGTCGAAACGGGCACCGCACTGGGCGAAGACGATGCGATAGAAATGGGGTTGGATCGCGCTGAGGATAGCGTCGACGGCGAATTCGCTGTGACGGGCGACTCATTGGACGAAGATGGCGATACCGCAACGCAAGAAGAGCGCGTAGAAAATAGCGGCGGCGACGACGCTGGCCAGGGCGATGGGGGCTGAAGAATCGGCGTATACGATGCGCCTCAACCGCTTTTTGGCGCGCTCGGGCGTGGCGTCGCGGCGTAAAAGCGATGCGTTAATTGTCGGTGGTGTGGTTCGCGTCAACGGCGAAGTCGTCGACAATCTGGGCAGTAGCGTCGACCCGCAGCGCGACCAAGTGGAGTGCGAGGGTAAGCCCGTATCGCTGCCGGTTGAATGCGAGTATTTGCTGCTCAACAAGCCGGCTGGCTACGTCGTGACGCGCAGCGACACGCATGGGCGCTCGACCGTGTTTGACCTGTTGAGCACGCAGCGCCTCGGCACGATGCCGGTAGGGCGTTTAGATATGGACACGACAGGCCTGCTGCTGTGGACGGACGACGGCGAGCTGGCTTTTCGTTTGCTGCATCCGCGCTACGTGGTAGACAAGGTCTATGAGGCGGTAGTGCGCGGCCGGCCGAGCGAGGAAAAGCTGCAGATACTGCGCGAGGGCATGGAGTTGGATGACGGCCCTACGGCGCCGGCGCAGGCCGAAGTCGTTGGCTGCGAGGGGAGCGGCCACATGTTGGCCGCGCGCGTGCGCCTGTGTATACACGAGGGGCGCAAGCGCCAGGTGCGTCGCATGTTGCGCACCGTCGGCCATCCGGTGCGCTACCTGACGCGAGTGGCCTTTGCTGGGTTGACGCTCGATGGGTTGGACGAAGGGCAGTACCGCCCGCTGCGCGAGGAAGAAGTGCGCGCACTGCGCGCGCAGGTGGGGCTGTGATGGCAGCCCAGCCACTGGTCATTGCCATTGATGGTGTCGTCGGTTCGGGTAAGTCGACTACGGCGCGCCTCGTTGCGCGCGCCTTGGGGTATTGCCATCTCGACACGGGGGCGATGTACCGCGCTGTGGCATTGGCCGCGGGGCGCAGCGGCGTTGAAGCGGATGACGAACCGGCGCTAAAACAGCTGTTGGATAAAATTGAAGTCGACCTGCTGCCCTCCGATCAGGGCGTTGTCGTTCTGCTCGACGGGGAAGACGTTAGCGATGAAATCCGCCGGCCCGAAGTCGCGCGCTGCGTGGGCGCTTTCGCCGATAAGCCGGCGGTGCGTCGCGCGCTGGTTTCTCGTCAGCAAGAGATGGGCTGCCGGGGTGGTATCGTCGCCGAGGGGCGCGATATGGGATCGGTGGTCTTTCCCCATGCCGAACTGAAGATTCGCATGGTCGCCGACCTCGACGAGCGCACGCGGCGTCGGCGCGAAGAGCTGGTTGCAAAAGGGGTAGACATGAGCTTTGAAGAGGTGCGCGCCGATATTGAGACGCGCGACCTCGAAGACGCCCGGCGCGATTATGGTGCAGCGGGTGAGGTTGTAGAGTACGTCGAGTTGGATACGACGAGTATGGGTCTGGAAGAGCAGGTGGCCGCCGTCGTGGCGCTGGCCCGCCAGCGCGGAGCGCCGTGAGCGCGCCGCGCGCCAGAAAAGACTAAAGTGCAGCAATGCGCCGGGCAATCCGGCTCGGTGCAAATTGAAGCAGGTCTTCGACCTGCCATAACCGCAGTATTTGAGGTATTACAATGAGCGAAGAAACGTCCGTCGTCGACGCTCCGGAGATACAGAAGCCAGTCTACGGCAACGTCAGTGCCGAGGAACTGGAGAAGCCGGAGTACAGTGAAGAGCAGATGAGCGAAATGATGGCTCTTTACGACGAGAGTATCTCCGGTATCCAGGAGGGGCAGATCGTCAAGGGATCCATCGTGTCTGTCGGCGAGAGCGAAGTGATGATCGACATCGGCTTCAAGTCGGAAGGCGCCGTGCCGCTGCGCGAGTTCAACGATCCATCCGCCATTGAAATCGGTCAGGAGATCGAGGTGTTCCTCGAAAATGTCGAGGACCAGGAAGGGCAGGTCGTCCTGTCCAAGCAGAAGGCCGACTTCATGCGCGTCTGGGATTCGATCAAGGATGCGCACGATACGGGCAACACGGTACAGGGCCGTCTGATGCGCCGCATCAAGGGCGGCATCGTGGTCGACCTATTTGGCGTCGACGCTTTTTTACCCGGCTCGCAAATCGACATTCGCCAGGTCAAGAATTTCGACCAGTTTCTCGGTCAGGAATTTCCTTTTAAGATCATCAAGCTCAACAAGGCGCGTCGCAATATCGTCGTTTCTCGTCGCGCGGTGCTCGAAGAAGAGCGCTCAAAGATGCGCGATGAGATCGTCAAGGTTCTCGAAGAAGGGCAGATTCGCGAAGGCGTGGTCAAGAACATCACCGACTTTGGCGCCTTTATCGACCTAGGCGGCGTCGACGGCCTGCTGCACATTACCGATATGTCGTGGGGTCGCGTCAGTCATCCCTCCGAGATGGTCTCCATCGGCGACCGCATCAAGGTTAAAGTGCTCAACTACGACCGCGAGCGCGAGCGCATATCGCTCGGTCTCAAGCAACTGACGTCCCATCCGTGGGAGAGTATCGAAAATAAATATCCGATCGATAGCCAGACGCGCGGCAAGGTAGTATCTATTACCGATTACGGCGCCTTTGTCGAGTTGGAAGAGGGCATAGAGGGCCTGGTGCACATCTCCGAGATGTCGTGGACACAGCACGTGCGCCATCCGTCGAAGCTGGTCAACATTGGCGATATGGTCGAGGTCATGATTCTCAAAATTGACCAAGACAACCAGAAGATCTCGCTCGGTATGAAGCAGACCGAGGACGATCCCTGGGAGACGCTCGATGCCAAGTATCCTCCCAATACGCGCTTAGAGGGCACGGTGCGCAGCCTGACCAACTTCGGTGCCTTTGTCGAGATTGAGGACAATATCGACGGTCTGGTGCACATATCTGACATGTCGTGGACCCGGCGCATTCGCCAGGCTAGTGAGATGTTCAAAAAGGGCGATGTGATCCAAGTCGTAGTGACCGAAATCGACGTCAAGCGCCGTCGCATTTCGCTGAGTCACAAGATGGCCTTTGAGAATCCCTGGCCGCAGTTTGCCGAGAAGTACGCCGTCGGCACGGAGACGCGTGGCGTGGTTTCGCGCATTCTGGAACGCGGTCTCGTCGTCTCCTTTGACGGCGATGTTGACGGATTTGTGCCGCTGTCGCAGTTGGCCATCGACGGCATGCAGAATCCGCACCAGTGCTTCTCCGAAGAGCAGGAAGTACCGCTCAAGGTCATCGAGTTCGATGAGGACCAGAAGAAAATTGTCCTCAGCGTGCGCGACTACTTCCGCGACAAGGATGGAGCCGAGTACGAGGCCTATCTGGAAGCGCATCCGATTAGCGAGTACACCGTCGATGAGAGTGGGGTTGACTCCGACGATGAGATGGAAAGCTGGGGCGATGCCCACAGCGCCCAGCCCGGATCAGGCGATCAAGAGAGCTAGTATAGCACTTTGAAGTAGACGGCATAGCGGAGCGTCGGGCGTAGCCCGGCGCTCCGTTTTTACTGCCCTGTAGCGCGCATTGCGCCGGCATCTCTCCTCTTTGGCTTACCCGCAGTAAAGTTCTATTTTATACACCATTCGCACGCGGTACCTGCCTTCCGCGATACCCAAAAACGCACGCGAGCACTATGTCTAAAAACAAACTCACGCCGGCAATGGAACAGTATGTGCACTTTAAGCGCCTGCACCAGGACGCCATTCTGTTTTTTCGCATGGGCGATTTTTACGAAATGTTTTTCGACGATGCCAAGGACGCTGCGCGCCTGCTTGGTCTAACGCTGACCGCGCGCAACCACGGCAAGACATCGGGCGATGTTCCGCTGGCTGGAGTGCCGCATCACGCCATGGAAACCTATCTGGCTAAGCTCGTTCAGATGGGGCGCAAGGTCGCCATATGTGAGCAGGTGGAAGACCCGAAACTGGCCAAAGGCGTCGTCAAGAGAGACGTAGTGCAGGTCGTATCGCCCGGCACCGCGCTGGCCGACTCGATGCTAGACCAGCAGCGCAACAACTTTCTCGTAGGATTGGCGCTGCAGGCCGGTACGGCAGGCGTGGCCAGCGTCGATCTGTCGACCGGAGACTTCGTGCTCGACGAGGTTCCCGTCGAAGGGTTGGGCGACGCCCTCCAAGGCTTAGCGCCTGCAGAGTTGCTCCTTTCCGAGGGCGCCGATAGCGCCTGGGTCGAGCAGCTACAGCGCCTGCTGCCGCGCGCGGCGCTAAGCCGCATAGAAGACTGGCACTTTGAGCTGAGAGCGGCGAGCGACATGCTCTACGAACAGCTCAAAGTACGCTCGCTAAAGGGGTTTGGCTGTGAAGATATGGACGCGGGCCTGCGCGCTGGCGGTGCCGTCATTGCCTATTTGCGCGATAACCAACGCGGCGCGGTCGAACATATAAACCGCCTGCAGCGCCGGCGACGCGAAGACTATGCGTTGGTCGATGCCACTGCTCGGCGCAACTTGGAAATTCTCGGTAACCAACAGGACGGCGGCCGCGGCGGTTCGCTGCTCGAAGTGGTCGACCATACCTGTACGCCAATGGGGGCGCGCCTGCTGCGCCTGTGGCTCATACAGCCGTTGAAAAACGTAGCGGAAATAAACGGGCGACTCGATGCCGTAGAGGAAATGTGCCGCGCGCGTGACGTGCGTCGCGGCGTGCGCGCCCTGCTGCAGGGAGTCGGGGATTTAGAGCGCCTTATGGCGCGGATTTGCTGTCAGCGCGCCAACGCGCGCGACTTAGTCGCCTTGGCGACTTCCCTGGAAAAGCTGCCCGCTGTGCGCGCTGAACTGGGTGGGGCTGCGGCGAGTGTGCTGGTCGAATTGCGCGATCGAGAACTGCCCGACGTCGGCCAACTTGTCGACGTCATTCGCGCCAGCCTAGTCGATGAACCGCCCGCCGTGCTGACGGAAGGTGGCCTAATTCGCGATGGCTTTGACCCGCGCGTCGACGAACTGCGTCAGATCAGCCGTGGCGGTAAGGATCTCATTGCTCAGATTCAGCATCGCGAGCGCGAGCGCACGGGTATTGCCTCGTTGAAAATTGGTTTTAACCAGGTCTTTGGCTATTACATCGAGGTGAGCAAAGCAAACGCCGCGCGCGTTCCAGAAGACTACATCCGCAAGCAGACCTTGACCAATGCGGAGCGCTATATAACGCCAGAGCTGAAAGAGTACGAAGAGAAAGTGCTGGGGGCTGAAGATGCGCTCAAAGAATTGGAGAACAGCTTGTTTTTGCAGGTGCGCGAGCGCGTATCTGAGTGGACCACGCAGGTGCAGTGCATCGCGCGCGCGCTGGCGCGCATAGACTTGCTGTGTTCCTTTGCCGAACTGGCCGAAACGGAGCGCTACGTTCGACCGCGCGTCGATGAGAGCACGACGATTGAAATTAGCGAGGGGCGTCATCCCGTCGTCGAGCGCCAGCTGCGCGAGGGGCGCTTTGTGCCCAACGACGTCAGCATCGATGCCGACGCAGCGCAAATTTTACTTATCACGGGACCCAATATGGCCGGCAAGAGCACGATCATTCGCCAAATTGGTTTGATTGCTCTATTGGCACAAGTGGGGTCTTTTGTTCCGGCGAAATCTGCGCATATCGGCGTAGTGGATCGCATCTTTACGCGCGTCGGCGCATCCGATAACTTGGTCGGCGGCGAGAGCACCTTTATGGTCGAAATGAACGAGGCGGCCAATATTCTCAACAACGTCGGCGAGCGCAGCCTGATTCTAATGGATGAGCTGGGACGCGGAACGAGCACGTTTGACGGACTGAGTATTGCTTGGTCGATTATCGAATATTTGCATCAGCATGCGCCGTCGCGTCCGCGCACTCTCTTTGCGACCCATTATCACGAGATGACGGCGCTTGAGCAGCGACTGCCGCGCGTGAAAAATTTCAATGTCGCCGTGCGCGAAGACGGCGATCGCGTGGTGTTTTTACATCGCCTTGCGCCGGGGCCGGCCGATCGTTCGTATGGAATCAACGTGGCGCAGATGGCCGGTATGCCAGGCGATGTAGTCGCGCGCGCCAAGGAAATTCTCGCACGCCTAGAAAGCGATCAAATCGACGTCGAGCAAATTGATGCGCGCGGCCTTCGAGAGGTTTCATCTGATGAGCCGCGTTCTGCAGAGGGCGAAGCGGCCGCTGAACGCGGCGCCGAAGCCGAACAAAACGGCGCTGCTCCCACTTCGCAGCTCGAACTATTTCCGCTGGCCGCAGCTCCCTTTATAGACGAGCTGAAGAATATGAATCTGGGCCAGATCACGCCCCTGCAGGCGTTGATCAAGCTCAACGAATGGCAGGAGTCGCTGCGCCGAGAGGACTAGTGGCCGAAACGGCCTACGCCGGTGCAGTATACCTCAAATGGGAAAGGAAGTTGCCATGCCTTCTCCGGCTGACCGCTTCACTCGTTTAGAAAAGATAGCCGTCTTCTTGATTGCAATGGGCGAGGAGCGCGCGCGCGATATTTTGGCCGACTTCGACTTGGCAACCATCGAACAGATCAACGATACCATTGGCTTTTTGGGGGATATTACCGCACAGGAAAAGGCGGCGGTCATGATCGAGTTTGGCGATTTCTTCTACAACGACAAACCGCTGTCATCCAAGCTGCACGACGCGCCCGCCCCAAAGCCCAAAATCGCAGGGCAAAAAAAACGCCCCATGGCGTCGGCGTCACAAAAGAAAAAGGCGCAGCATCAGGCTGCAGAGAGCGCGGTGAATTCGGCCGCCGAACAGGCCACTACCGACGCGTTGGACAAGCTCAAATCAAATGCTGGCAAAATAAACTGGAGCAAGGCGGGCTACGACTTTGGCGATGGCTTTAAGGGGGCGTCGGGTGAGGGACGCCGCTAATCGGCATCTGCCGTCGCCAGCAGGCCTATTTCCTGTGCTCGCTCTACGAGAGCGCGGCCAATAAGGGCAAGGGTGCCCAAGGCGAGGACGAGTTGGATCAACAAGTAGGTCGTACTCACATCATTCTCCCTTAGCAAACGGTTATAGCCATTTTCCAGCAAAGCCTGCGCCAGAGTGTCGCAAATCCCCCAAGTTGTTTAAATTCAGCAAGTAATACTTTTTTTCTTCGCTGGGCATTCGCCTGCGGGCGGAAAAATAATCTGCTGCCGAGCGAGCCCGTTCCGACGGATCCATGGACGATATAGATCAAGACATCATCTGGGGTCGCCACCCGGTACTGGAGGCGCTGCGTTCGTCTAGTCCCGTGCAGCGCTTGCTCTTGGCCGACGGAGGGCGCGGCGACGTCGTAGACGAGATCTTTGCCCTGGCGCGCCAGGCCCAAATTCCCTACGACGTGCGCGATCGCGCATTTCTCGATCGCATTGCCGGGGCGCGCCACCAGGGCGTTATCGCCTATATGGCGGCGCGGGCCTATGCTGATTTCGATGCCGTATTGGAGAGCGTTGATCGAGAGTGCGGCTTTCTCGTTTTCCTCGACCAGATACAGGATCCACACAATCTAGGGGCTATTGTGCGCAGTGCCCATGCCGTCGGGGCGGATGCCGTAGTGCTGCCGCGCCGCGGTGCGTGTGGGCTGACCGCGTCAGCGGTTAAGGCGGCCGCCGGTGCTGCCGAACACGTGCCGATATGCCGGGTCGACAACGTGCAAAAAGCGCTGCAGAAAGTGCGCGATATCGGTGCGTGGACCATCGGTCTAGATGCGCAGGGCGATACGGGTTTTACCGCCGTTGACTACCGTAAGGCCTGCGCGCTGGTCGTCGGCAGCGAAGGGCGTGGGCTGCGTCGCATGGTTGCCGAGCGCTGCGACTTCCTCGTTTCGATTCCCATGGCGCGCAGCGAGGTCGGTTCGCTCAATGCTTCGGTGGCGGCCGGCATTGTGCTCTACGAAGTGTACCGCCAACGGCACTCATGAAGTGGATTTTGCCGCTGGTCTTGCTGGGGGCCGTGCTGGTAAAAAATGGGCGTGCGCAAGACGACCTACAGTTGGCGCGGCAGCTGTTGGAACCGTCGCAGCGCGGCGCGGAGAAGAGCGGTTTCACGTATCGAGCTCAGTACATGATGTACTATGAGGAGGGCGATTCGCTCGTTCTGCAGGGCGATGCCGTCGTCGAGCACAAAGGGGCCGTGCTCGAAGCGGCGCGCATGGTGTACTATCGCACACTCGATTTGGTCGAGGCGTACAGCGCCGTCGATAGCAGCGGCGCTGCCGCAGGGCTGCCGGTGCTCAAGCGCGACAAAGAAGTGCTGCGCGGAGAACGCATCGTCTACGATTTGAAAAATGAGCGCGGCGTCATTCGCTCCGGCCGGATTCAGCGCGACAAGGGGTACTATGCTGGACGAGAGATTCAGACGCGCACGGACGATGAGTTTCACGTGCGCGAGGGTTCCTACACGACATGTGATTTGCCGGCCCCGCACTTCGACTTTTACAGCCCGCGCATCAAGGTCATGGTCGACGATCTGGCCATTGCGCGCCCGGTGTATCTGCGCGTTAAGGAGCGGCGCCTGCTGTGGATTCCCTTCTTTGTGTTCTCGCTCGGAGAAAATAGGCGCTCTGGGATCTTAACGCCGGGCTACGGCCGTCGACCGCTGCGCTATGGCAGCGACCTCAGCGAGTGGGAGGTGCGCGATCTTGGCTACTATATTGCGCCCAACGATTATTGGGACGCTACGGCGGCCATGGATTTGCGCCAGCGCTCTGGCTGGCTCGGTAGCCTGCAGTTGAATTACGCGCTGCGCTATCGCTTTAACGGGCGGATCAATGCTCGAATGGAAAATCGCCAGAGCGGTTCGGCCGCGGAGCGCAACTGGCGCCTCGAGTTTAACCACAGTCAGCAGTTGTCCGCCGATGCCACTATCCGTGCTTCGGGTACATTTCAGAGCAATAAGAGTTTTGGCTTGGACAACAGCGCTAGTCTGGACGAGCGCCTCAATCGCACACTGCGTTCGAATTTTAGCTACAGCAAGCGCTTTCGCGACTCGGGTAATAGCGTTTCGCTCAATGCGAGCCAGACGAAAAACCTCGATTCGGAGACGTATGATACCGTGCTGCCGGAGTTGAGCTTTCGCAAGGGCCGACAGCCTGTTTGGGGCGCGGATGATGGCGATGCCAAATCCGGTGAGCAGCGGTGGTTTCGGCGCATTTACTACGACGGCAGTGCGCGGCTGCGCAACGCGGAGCGGGGTACGGTGCGCGATACGGTGCAAACCACCAGCGCGGACTTGGGTATGCGCGTCACAGCGCAGTACCAGCCGCTCAACTGGCTCAATATAAACCCATCGATAGACGCATCGTGGCGCGATGCCGACTTGCGCAGTGCCGCTGCCAAGGGCGTGCGCGACGATCGCTTGGGCACGCGGATGGGCCTCAGCCAGACGCTCTACGGCCTTTTTCAGCCACAATGGGGACCGTTGGTTGCGCTGCGGCATGTGTTAAAGCCGGCGCTCAATCTAAACTATCAGGCTGCGCGACAGACCAGCGGTGGGCTGCTGGGCATTGGCGGTCAGGGCGGTGAGTGGAAGCAGACGCGCCGACTGGATGTGCGCTTGGACAACACGCTATGGGCCAAGCTGCAGCGCGGCGAAGAAGAGCACAAAGTGAGAGTCGCTCAGCTTAATATTTCTACCGCTTACGATATAGAAGAGGACGAGCGTCCGCTAGACGACCTCGTTGGCAGCTTGAGCGTTGAGGCCGGTCGCTATCTAAGTTCGCGCCTGAGCGTGCGATCTGCGTGGTATAATGATAGTGGGCAGTTGGGTTTGCAGGTGCCGCGTCAATTCGAGGTGCGCACCTCGCTCGATTTTTCGCAGCGCGGCGGTTCCCATCGGAACCGCGTTGCCGATGGGCGCGATTCGGGATACGAAGGAAGCACGGGTGGTTACGGTTTTGAGAGTGGGCTCAACGGCGATATAGATGCCCGTGCGCGCGGGCGCCGTTTGCAGTTCAGTCATTACTACGCGCGTCAGCGCACGGGCACGTCGGTTACCAAGCGCTCTTGGCTGCGTTTAGGAACTGGCTTGGGTCTGGGTGACAAGTGGAATGTGGAGTACTCGCTAAACTACGCGCTGCGTGCTCCCGGCATCGCGCTGTTTTCCACCGAGCGCGTTACGTCGGAACTGCTGTCGCTGCAGCGCCGCTTTCACGATTGGACGGCGACGTTCAATATCGAGCCCAGCCGCTTTCACGAGACGCGCGCATTCTATTTTAAGGCGCAGTTTAACGATATACCGCAAATAAAAATCGAGCGTGGCGATGCGCGGTTCTAGGGGAATGGTGGCCGACGGTGACCGCTCTGTTGAGTAGAGGCGTGTAGAAAAGACTATGAGAGTAGTTGTTCAGCGCGTTAGGCGCGGGCGGGTGAGCGTAGCAGGCGCAGTCGTTGGAGAAATTGGCCTAGGAGTTGTGCTGCTGGTTGGGATACACCGCGACGACGATGAAGCGGCCGTGCGCTTCTGTGTCGAAAAATGCGCACATTTGCGTATCTTTGCCGATGGGGAGGGCAAGATGAATCGCTCCGTTCTCGACGTTGGTGGTGCAGTTTTAGCCATCTCACAGTTCACTTTATACGGCGACTGTCGCAAGGGCCGGCGTCCCGGATTTGATGCGGCGGCGCGTCCAGAGCACGCCAGAGCGCTCTACGATCAGTTTGTCCACCTGCTTTCCGAACAGGGCCTCGCTGTTGAATGCGGCGTGTTTGGCGCCGATATGCAGGTGGATATTCACAACGATGGTCCCGTAACCCTGCTCGTGGAGTCGCCGACGTGATGCATCTGGTTCTGGCATCGGCCTCGCCGCGCCGCGCCGAACTGCTGCGGCAAATTGAGCTGTCATTTGCCATTGAGCCGAGCCCAGCACCCGAGCCGCTGCCCGACGGTCGGCCTCCCGAAGCGTTTGTCGCACATTCGGCAGAGAGCAAGGCGCGCTGCGTATACCAGTTGCTTTGCCAACGGGGCACGGCCGCCGACGCCATTGTAATTGGAGCCGATACCATCGTCTGCGTCGACGGTGCTATTTTGGGCAAGCCGGTTGACGCGGCGCATGCGGCGCACATGCTGCGTCAGCTGTCGGGACGCAGGCATCGAGTGTATACGGGGCTGAGTTTGATTAGCGCGTGGAATGAGTGCGGCGGTTGTGAGGCGACATCGGTCGATATGCGCGTGCTGACGGACGCCGATATCGA
The DNA here is from genome assembly GCA_038153405.1 of Gemmatimonadota bacterium. GTDB lineage: Bacteria > Latescibacterota > UBA2968 > UBA8231 > UBA8231. The sequence continues at coordinate 19,059 of JAYOYH010000009.1, forward strand.
CGCCTATGTATCCAGCGGAGAGCCGCTGGACAAGGCCGGTGCCTACGGTATACAGGGGCGCGCGGCGCGTTTTATTGAATCGATAGTGGGTTGTTATTATAATGTTGTGGGGTTGCCTTTGGCCCGTTTATGTGTGCTCTTGGGCGATATGGGCTACGATGTAACGGCTGCGGTACGCGCTGATGGCGGACGAGAAAAAGAAGCATTATGAGCGAAAATGAAAGCGATAGCATAGAGCATCAGTTGCTAACTGCGCGCCATGAGAAGGGCGTGGAACTATCGGATGTGCACCGCGCGACCGGCGTCAGTCCGTCCGTCTTGGCCGGGTTAGAATCGGGTGCGTTTGACGTCGTCGAACCGGTGTTTACGCGCCTAGCCCTCAGCGCGTATGTGGATTTTCTCGGGTTGGACAAGCCGGCGATACTGCGCCAATACGATGAACGCTGCGGCGCGGTGTCGAAGCGCGTGCAGGTCAATGCCGTGCAGCCGAGCGCCCAGCGCGCACCGCGGGTGGAAAGGGCGCTTGATATGGGTGCTCTGCGCGTCGTTGCCGTCGCCGCTGGCGCACTGGTCCTGCTGCTGTTGGTCATTGCGCTGATGGACGACGAGGGAGACCGCGAAGCGTTGGCTGCGGCACAGAGCGAGCGGGGAGCTGTGCCTGCTGCGACAACGGCGCGTCCACCGACGTCTGCCGTGCCTAGTGGCCCGCTAGCTCAAACGGAGCGCGACCGCTCCCGATCGATCGCACGGGTGGACAAAGCGCCCGAATCAGCAGCCGATGCCGAAGTGCAGATGGCCGTTGAGTCTGAGTCGGCGGAACTGGTCGCTGAGGCCGCGATTGCGACGGAGGAAGCGCCTGTTTCAGAGGAAGAAGATACGACGGAAGAAGCGCCTAGTGTAGGGGTCGCCGTTGCGGCCGAGGCAGAGGGAACTGCACAAGCGGTCCGTTTACCGGGCGATGAGGCGGCGCTTGTGCCGGCGGCGCTCGAAGCGCGGGATGGGAGCGCTGGCGTTTCGGATGAGCGCGTCGCTGTAGCAAACGAGCTGCAGGCCGCCGCCGGTGGGGAGCTGGTGCTGGAAATCGAGGCGATTGATTCGACTTGGGTGCAGGTCAAATGGGACGAGTCCGGTCTCTTTGACGCCATCGTGGCACCTGGTTCAGTGCACCGCTGGGAGGCCAGCGATGCGTTCATCGTCCACTCGGGACGCGCGCACGGATTGCGCTACACGTTTCAGGGAGAATTATTGGGCAAAGGCGCGCTGGGCGAGGCGACGAAAGTGCTGCGTTTTCGCGCCGATGCCAGCGGGGTCATTCTGTTAGACCGCGACTTTCGGCCTCTGCTATCCAACGCCCAGCCATGAGCCGGCGATATGTGGAGGTCGCTTTGCCTCCCCCGCTGGCACGGCAGTTCACGTACGGCATTCCCGCTGAAGTTGATGCGCCGCGTCCCGGCGCGCTGGTGCTGGTGCCCGTTGCGCAGCGCATGCTGACCGGCGTTGTCACGGGCGTTGATATGGTGCCTGACTCGGCACTCGATCCCCAAAAAATACGCGACGTCGCCCAGGTGCTCGACGACTCGCTGCTCAGCGAAGAAGTAGTCGACCTGTGCCGTTGGTTGGCCGATTACTATTTGGCGCCTTTGGGTAGCGCACTAGTGGCCGCACTGCCACCTGGCGTGCGCTTGAGCAGCAAGCGCACCGCATCCCTAACGGATGCAGTGCGCGTCGACGAGGGGCGGGTGCAGTCGGCGCCCGGCTGGGAAGAACTGAGTGCTGAGGAGCGCGCCATCCTCGAAGAATTGGCCGGTGCTCCGGGTCTTAAGGTAACGACGCTGCAGCGCCGACTGGGTCGTCGCGGTTTGGAAAAAAGGCTATCCGCTCTGCGCCGTCGCGAGCTAATTGACATCGCGCTCCTATTAGAGGATCGGCGCACTCGCACGCTGAGTGAAATACATCTGCAGATCGTCGATCAAGCGCGGGTAGAGGATGCGCTGCCCGCTTTAGAAAAGCGCGCGCGGCGACAGGCCGACTGCCTGCGGCACCTGCTGGTCTGCACATCGGCAGCGCGCTCCGAGTTGGTGCGCGCCGGTTTTAGCGCCACCGTGCTCAAGGGCTTGCTTGAGCGCGGTCTCGTCTGCAGCGTGGAGCGCGAACGAGTGCGCGATCCGCTGTCTCATATCGAAGCGGTGTCCGCAGAGGAAATGCGACTAACCGCCGATCAAGAAGCGGTGGTCGATGCCCTGAACGCCGCGCTCGACGAGCGCGTGTTCCATCCCGCTCTGCTACACGGCGTCACGGGGTCTGGCAAGACGCTGGTATACGTGCATCTGGTGCGCAGTGCGCTGGCCCAGGGGCGCGGCGCAGTAGTCTTGGTGCCGGAGATTGCTCTGGCCTGGCAGATGGTGCGCCGCTTCAAGCAGCACTTCGGCGACGAGGTTGCCGTGCTGCACAGCCAGCTTTCTGCCGGTGAGCGCTACGATACGTGGAAGCGCCTGCGCCGCGGTCAGCAGCGCGTCGTCATTGGCGCCCGTTCGGCCGTTCTGGCGCCGCTGCCAAATTTGGGATTGCTGATCGTCGACGAAGAACACGACGCGTCTTACAAGCAGGAAGATGTGGAGAGCAGCTTTCCGCTGAGCTATAACGCGCGCGATTTGGCGCTGATGCGCGGCCAGCGACAGCGCGCGCTCGTCGTGCTGGGGTCGGCCACGCCGAGCTTGGAATCGCATGCCAACGCAGCTCAGGGAAAGTATCGTCGCTATGTCTTGCCGCGCCGCATCGACGACCGGCCGCTGCCGACCGTGCACGTCGTCGATATGAAGCGCGAGCCGTTTCAGCGCAAGCAGCGCGCCATTTTTTCCAAGCTGCTGCGCCTGAAGATGCGCGAGCGTTTAGAGCGCGGCGAGCAGGTTGTGCTGCTGCAGAACAGGCGTGGTTTTGCCCCCTTTATTAGCTGCGGTGCGTGCGGCGAGTTTGTGGAGTGCGCCAGCTGTCGCGTATCGCTGACCTACCACCGCAGTAGGCAGGGAGCGCTGACCCGCTGTCACTACTGCGACTTTGCCGCACCGGTGCCCTCCCTTTGCCCATCGTGTGGGGCTGCCGAACTGCGCTTTGAAGGCGTGGGTACACAAAAGGTCGAAGAGGCGTTGCTGGAACAATTTGCCGGCGTCCGCGTCATTCGCATGGACGTCGACACGACGGGGTGGAAGGGCGCACACGATGAGCTGGTCGAGCGCTTTCGCCGCCGCGAAGCCGACGTCTTACTCGGTACGCAGATGGTGGCCAAGGGACTGGATTTTCCCGAAGTTACCTTAGTCGGCGTTATCTCTGCCGACACGGGTATGCACATGCCGGACTTTCGCGCTGCCGAGCGGAGCTTCCAGCTCTTGACCCAGGTAGCTGGGCGTTCGGGGCGCGGAGCACAGCCGGGTGAAGTGGTCGTGCAGACGCGCTTGCCGGACGATCCCGTCTTGCTGGCGGCAGCGGCCCAGGACTATGAGGCGTTTGCCGAGCGCGAATTGGGTGAACGCCGCGAAGCAGGCTTTCCCCCGTTTGGACGACTGCTCGTACTGCGCTGGCGTGGCGACGATGAAGAGGGCGTCGAGCGCGCTGCGCGCGAGGGTAGCGCCGTGCTGCTGCCCTTGTTGGATTCAGCTACGGTGCTGCTGGGACCAGCGCCGGCACCGCTCCCTCGACTGCGCGGAGCCTACCGCTGGCAGGCTTTACTGCGCGGAGATACGGCGCAGCGCTTGCGCGGCGCCGCGCGCGGTGCTTGGGAGCAGATGAACCAGATAGCACAGCGGCACGGGGCCGTGCTTACGGTCAATGTAGATCCTTTGACGATGATGTAGGTGACAATGCAGGTACGCTATTTTTTCTTGCTGCTCCTCGCTGCTGCCAGCGCCTGGGCGCAGTCCAGCGGTTCGGAATGGGCGGCCTTTACTAGCATGCGCAACGTGGGCCGCTTGTGGGCCGATTCGTCTTATGTTTGGGCGCTGACGTCGGGAGGCGTGCTGCGGTTCGATAGGGCAACGCGCACCTATGACCGCTTTACGCGATTGGATGGGTTGCCCGGCAATAATGTTTCGAGCCTGACTGTTGACGGACGAGGCGATCTGTGGTTTGGCACGCGCTTTCAGGGCTTGAGTCGACTGCGCGTTTCCGATGGGGTGTTTGAAGCGCCCTATACGGATTTTTCCGAGCTGACGATCAATGCGCTCCAAGCGTATGAAGACCGCATTTTCGTCGGCACGGAGCGCGGTATCAGCGCTTTTCTCATAGACAAAGGCGAGGTGAAGGAGACGTATCGACAGTTGATACGCTTTTCCAAAGACACGCCGGTCAATGCCATTGCTGTGCACGATGGCCATCTGTGGGCGGGCACGGATTTGGGCATAGCGTGGGCTGATTTGCAGCAGCCTAATCTGCAGGACCCAGCCAGTTGGGAGAGCACCACGGCCATGGGGCGCACGGTAGAATTTCTAGTCTATAGCGATACGCTATTCTGCGTGACGGCCAATGGGGTATGGACCGCAATGGGTGGCGAACGCCCTTGGAAAGACCTGTTTAACCCACCCGACTTTATCGGGCTGGGTCTATTTCAAGGTCGATTGGTTGGCGCGACGCAAAGCGGAGAATTTTACGAGCGGGCGAGTCGTTTTGAGTGGAATCGGATCCGTTCGCCCGATATAAGCGGGATCACTGATCTTTCGGATAGCGATGGGCCGCTGTGGATCGCTACGCAGACCGGACTGCGCGTCATGGGCGATGAACGCATGCCGCCAACGCGTGATCCGGCGTATAACGCATTTTACGACCTGGCTCTGAGCGACGAAGGACATCTTTGGGCCGCCTCCGTGCCCAAGGACGGCTTTCCGGCTTTTGGCGCGTACCAATACGACGGCGAAGCGTGGACGGTGCACAATCTAAAAAGCGGCCTATCTTCTGAGAATACGACGGCGATAGATACCGACGCGGATGGCCTGCTGTGGGTGGGCAATTGGGGGCGCGGCGTCGACGTGCTGGATGCTACCGGACAGTGGCGTCGTCTCAATAGCGGCAATTCGGCCATCGAGGGCATTGGCGGTGGCAGCTTTGCGCCGATCAGCGATATCGAGCGCGATGCCGAGGGCAATATGTGGATTGCCGATGTGCAAAGTGGGCTGGTCGTCATGGATGGCTATCCCCCCAAGCGCCAGTTGCTCAATCGACAAGAAAATTTTGGCCTGTCGTCCGGCCGCGATATCGGCAAGATCTCCATTGCCGAAAACGGGCTGATATGGATCTCTACCGCGCGCGACGGTTTTGTTCTATTCGACGACGGCGGCACGCCTTTCACAAGCGGCGACGAGTCGGGCATCGTCTTTAATTCGCTGGCCTATGGCGAGCTGAGCAGCGATCGCACGAGCGCTATACTCGCCGATCCGTCCGGGCGCGTTTGGGTTGGAACGGACAATGGCCTCAATGCCGTTAGGGGAACCTACGATAGCGCTGCGCACTCGTTCGACATTGAGTCGTGGCGAGTGTATAACAACGCAAATAGCGCGCTGTCCTCAAACGTCATCACGGCTTTGGAAGCGGGGACAAACGGCGTTATTTGGGTAGGAATGGAAGAAGGTATCGCGCAAATAGATGCGAGTGGCGAAGTGGCCTTTGTACTCAATACGTCCAACAGCGGCCTGATTTCTAATCGCGTTAACTCGCTGCTCTTCGACGAGGAACGGGAACTGTTGTGGATTGGAACACTCGATGGCTTGAGCCAATTGCAGGTACAACTGACCGATCGTAACGCCGGAGATACGACGCAGATTTACCCCAACCCACTGGTGCTGAGTGGTCGCGGTGGCGAGCTCACGCTGTCTGGATTACCGCTGGGTGCAGCGGTGAGTATATACACTGCTAGCGGCCAATTGGTCCGCCGCATTGAGGGCGTTCCCGGCGTCGGCAGCGCGACTTGGGACGGCCTCAATACGTCAAATTTCTTAGTTGGTTCAGGGGTCTATTACTTCGTAGCTAGCGATGGTAGCGCCCATGTACTAGGCAAGTTCGCCGTGGTCAACGACCGTTGAATTACGTGGGCCGTCTCGCTCTCATCCTATTTGCGAATGGGTGGGCGGCGCTTTGGGGCACAGCCGCGGCGCAGGAAGGCCAGAGCGGTTTGTTTACCATAGCGCGGCTGCAATACGGCGGCGGCGGCGACTGGTATAGCGACCCTTCATCGCTACCCAATCTACTCAGGTTTTTGCGCGACCATACGCGCGTGGCTGCCGCCGCAGAAGAGGCGCGCGTACAGCTGTTAGACGGTGACCTCTTTGCCTACCCATATCTATATATGACGGGCCACGGCAACGTCTCGTTTAGCGACGAGGAAGTGCAGCGCCTGCGCCGCTATCTGGAGAGCGGTGGCTTCTTACACGCCGATGATAACTACGGCATGGATGAGAGCTTTCGCCGCGAGATGAAGCGCGTTTTCCCCCTCGGCGAATGGATTGAATTAACGCCGAGTCACGGCGTATTCCACAGCCACTTCGACTTTGATGACGGCTTGCCTAAAATTCACCAGCACGACGACAAGCGACCGCAGTTACTGGGCCTATTCATCGACGAGCGCCTAGTTGTTGCATACTCGTTTGAATCCGACTTGGGCGACGGTTGGGAGGATCCGCAGGTGCACGACGTGCCGTCCGACAAAAGGCTAGCGGCGCTGCGCATGGGAGCCAATATCGTCGTGTGGGCGATGGGGCGCTGATGCAGTCTGCTAGCACAGAGGCCTTCGAGGCGCTGCTGGCGCGTCTGGCCATCCTTCGCAGGCGGGCACTCTTGGTCGAGGTCGCGACCGGCCTGCTACTGGCCGTTGGCACATTGCTGTTGGCTGCACTGGTCTGGGTCGCGTTAGAGGCATTGCTCTTTTTTTCGCCGTCTGTGCGCACGGCGCTGGGGGCGCTGGCTTGGCTGACGGCGTTTGCCGTTCTCGTTCTTATCTGGCGCAAGACGCTACCCGCTTTGCTGGACCGGCGCCGCTTTGCCCTGCGCGTTGAGAAGCGCTATCCGCACCTTTCCCAGCGCGTGATTAGCGCCCTTGAGCTATGGCGTGCGCAGCGAGCCCAGCACCTCTACTCGCCCGACTTGCTGGAGGCGAAGGTGTCGCGAGCTGCAGACGATATAGCGCAGTTCGATCCAGCGCATATTGGCGACGGCATTCGACTGAAAAAAGCCTCTGTTTTTTTTGCGTGTGCTCTGATTGCCGCGCTGGCCAGTGGGCTGCTGTGGCCACAGCAGCTGCGCGATGCGCTCTATCGCTGCACCCATCCTTTGACGGCATTCGAACGGCCGCCGCGCACCGATATTCGCATCGCCGTCGCTAGGGCAGAAGTCGTGCGCGGAGAAGATGTGCATCTGACGGTTTTTTTCGCCGGTGAGATGCCTACAAGTGCGCGCGTACTGCGGCGCGGTTCGCCGCAGGCAGCATGGCAAGGAGAAGAGGTAGTCGTCGCCGGTGCCGATTCGCTGCGCTATGCATTTCCCCAGGTGCAGCGCTCGTTTCAAATACGAGTAGAGGCGGGCGATGGCGCATCGCTGCCAGTAGAAGTACGCGTTGTCGACCCACCGGCCGTAGAGCGCTTGCGCTTGCACTTGCGCTATCCTGCCTACAGCCAGCTGCCCGACCGAGTAGAAGAGGACGGGGGGGATATACAGGCGCTGGTGGGAACGCGAATCGCCTTTGAGATTGCGGCGAGTAAAGCGCTATCCGAGGCCGCGCTGGTCGTGGGAGACAGCCTGCGCTTACCGGCGCGCGTGGAGGGCGAGAAAGCATTTGTCGAGCTCTCACTTGATTATAGCGATTTCTATCGAGTCGAGCTGCGCGACGTCCAGGGCATAGCCAATCGCGATCCAATTGACTACGCGCTGCGCGCCGTAGTCGACCAGCCGCCGACTGTTGCCATTGCGGATCCAGGTCGCGACGTGGACTTGCCCGATAATAGGCAGGTGCAGATAGCCGTCGAGGCCAGCGATGATTTCGGCATTGCCAAGCTAGACTTGGTCTATCAGATCAACGATGGGCCCGAGCGCCGCTTGCGGCTGAATGCAGCTGTTGGTCGTCAGGTGCGCGTGCGCCACCTTTGGGATGTGTCGAATCTGCAGCTGTTGCCCGAGGACCGCATATACTATGCCGTCGAAGCGTTTGATAACGACGAAGTATCCGGTTCCAAGTCGGCGCGCAGCGAGCGCTACGCACTGCGCTTGGCATCCCTTCGCGAGCTGTATGAGGAAAGTTCCGACGTGCTCAAAGAGCGTCTGAACGCCATGGAAGAGCTGGTCGAGGAAGGTCGCGACGCGCGCGAATATCTCGAGCAGGTGCGCCGCGAAGTGCTGCGCAAAGAAGAGCTGAGCTGGGAGTCGCAGCGCGAGTTGGAGGCGACATTAGCGCGCGAGAGCGAGCGCTCGCGCCAGCTGGAAGAGGTAGCCGCCGAGTTGGAAGAGGGCAGTAAGGCGCTCGAGGACAAAGGACTCGGCAATAGAGATATCCTCGACAAGTTGGAAGAGATACGCCAGCTAATGGCCGAGGTGGCAGCTCCTGAACTTCAAGATGCGCTGCGCCAGCTGCAGCAGGCTGCCGAAGATCCGGATCCGCAGGCGCTGGCCGATGCGCTAAAGCGCTTTAGCGAAGATCAGGATGCCTTCCAACAGCGTCTCGATCGCACGATCGACCTGTTGAAACAAGTACGTGCCGAACAGCAGTTTGAAGCGGTTGTGCGCCAAGCGCAGGAACTGGCCGAACGTCAGCAGAAGATCAACGAGGAGCTGAGTCAGGGCGATGCGGGCATGCGCCAGCAAATGCAGCAGGGAGCGCTGCGCCGCGACAGCGAGAGCCTGCAGCAGGCGCTTGAAGAACTGGCCGAGTCCCTGCAGAACCTCGGTGCACCCATGGCGCAGGAAGTGGGCGAGGCGGCCAGTGAAATGGACGCGAAAAACCTGAGTGGCCGCATGCGCGAGATGGTTCAGCAGATGCGCGCCAAGAACAACCCACAGGCCGAGCGCTTGGGAGAAGGGCTCGAGGAAGACTTGGGAAAACTGTCGGCCAACTTGCAGAATGCAAAGGGCCAGTTCGCCGCTGAGCAAAAGGAAGAGATGAGCGGCGAACTGCGAGGCGCTATGCGCGAGCTGATTCAGCTTTCGCAACGTCAGGAAGCGCTAAACGCCGTCGTTATCGCGCAGTCGCAGATCGACAGTGCGACTCCGGCCGAGGACCAATTTGCCCTTCTGCAGGGCATGGGGCAAGTAGCCGAGCGCTTGGCGCTGCTAGCGCGGCGCACGATGAGCCTGGCGCGCGGCCTCAACGTCACCCTGGGTTATGCGCTAAACAATATGGGCGAAGCCGCGCGCCACTTGGGACAGCGCGATGGGCGCAGCGCCCGCGAACCGCAGCAACAGGCCATGCGCTATGCGAACGAGACTGTGCTGCTGCTGCGCGAGAGTTTAGACAATTTGTCAAATGCTAGCATGCCGTCCAGCTTTGCCGAAGCCATGCAAAAGATGATGGGCATTTCCGAACAGCAGGCCCAGCTCAACCAGGCCGGTCAACAGGCGTTAGACCGCGCTCAGGCGCAGGGACAGGGCCGAGCCATGCCCGGTTTGGACGGCGAAATTCGCCGACTGTCAGCTGAGCAGGGGCGGATCTACCAAGCGCTAGAAGAACTGCATCGCTCCGCGCGCGGCCATGAAGGGGCACAGGGTCAGATTGAGGCCATGCAAGAAGAGATGCGCGAAGTGATTAACGAGCTGCAGCAGCGGCGCCTAAACGAGCGCACGCTGCAGAAGCAGGAGCGCATTTTTCAGCGCATGTTAGAAGCCAGCCGATCGATTCACTCGCGCGGTTTTAAAGAAGATCGCGAGGCGACGGGCGGGCGGGACCAGCCCTATAGTGGACCACCGGGAATGCCGGACGACAGAGGGCAAGTGCCCGACGCGCTGCGCGAGGCGATGCGGCGAGCGTTGGAAGGCCCGTATCCGAACGAGTACCGCATACTGCTGCAGCGCTATTACGAGCAGGTATACGACGACGCCATGCGAGCGGAGGGGGCTCCGTGAAATACATCGCTCTATTGTTATTATGTGCGAGTGCGCTTTCGGCGCTTGACGAGCGCGCGCTGCGGCTGCGCGTCCAGCAGGCAGAACGCCGCGGCGATTGGCCGCGCGCCGTCGCCGATTACGAGGCCCTCTTTGCGCTGCAGCCCAACGACGCCGGCGTTGCGCACGGCTTGGCGCGCGCGCTGGGTGCGGCGGGAATGCACGCCCGTGCAATAGAGCATCTGCAGTCATGGTTGAAAAACCATGGCGATGATGCGATGTCCTACTTGCTGTTGGGCGATGCCCAGCAGCAGGCAGGAGATGCTAGAGAGGCGGTGCAAACGTGGCGCCGGCTGCTTGCAATGCGCCCGCCCGTCGTCTCTTCATATCAGCAGGTTAGCGATCGCTGTCAGGCGGCCGGACAGACGGCCGAGGCGATCGAAGTGCTCATGGAGGGAAGGCAAGCGCTGAGCGATGAGACCCTGTTTAGCTGGGAGCTCGCATCGCTCAGCTTGCAGGCCGGGCACTACGAGCAGGCGCTCGAAAATTTTTTCCACAGCATTGCTCAATCGCCCAATCGACTGAACGTCGTAGAACACCAGCTAGGCCCGCTGTGCCAGCGAGACGGCGGCGCGCTGCTCGCGGCACTGCTCGAAGCACCGGCGAGCGATCCGCTGGCTAAGGCGCGCTTAGTATCGACATGTGCGCTTTTTGCCGGCCAGCCCGCTCGCGGTTTGGAGCGGATTACGACGTTGTCCGCGCACCCCGAAGTGGAGGACTTGCTGTTCCAGTATGCTTCCCAGTGCGAGGCGCGTGGCTTTGCAGAAGTGGCGGCCGACGCGTATGGCGAGTACGCGCGCCTGCGCCCAGACGCTCCCTACGCATTTCGCGCCCTGCTCAAGCGCGCCCAAATCAGCGCACGCGGTGCGGACAAGTCGAGGGCATTAGCGCACTATGCCGAACTGGCTGCGCGCTTTCCCAATCGCCCCGAAGCCATGGAGGCTTTGGTTGGCATTGCGCGCCTGCAGCTCGAAGCGGGCCGTAGTGCAGAGGGCGTGGCCGCTGGCCTGTTGCCGGTTATTGAGGCGCCCGTGCGCGGGCCGTGGACGCTGGAGGCGTTAGATCTGATGGCAGAAAGTGCGCTGCGCATGGGCGATATGACGACGGCGTTAGACTATGCGCAAAAACTGGCTCAGCAGGGTCAGGTGGCGGCTTATAGGGCCGGTGTCCGCAGCGCAGAGTTGGCCTATTTTCGCGGTGAATGCGCGGCGGTAATCGATGGTTTACTCGCGCTAACGAGTGAAGGGGTAGACGATCCGCTGGCCAATGACGCGCTCGATTTGCTGCTCGTCTGCGAGGAATACAAGAGCGAGGTCTTGCTGCCCGATTTGGTGCAGGCGCAGCTGCTGGAGCGCCAAGGTCTGTTCGACAAAGCCGCTGTGCATTGGGATCGCGTCATTGCCAGTGCGACGCCGCGCCTGCGCGAGTGGGCACTGCTAAAGCGCGCCGAGGCAATTGGGACAAGAGACCCGGAGGGTGCACTGCGGTGCTACGAAGAGTTGACGAAAGCATTTCCCGACGGGCGTCACATGGTCGAAGCGCAGTTGGCACGTGCCGATTTGCTACGGAACTCTGGCCGCCTCAATGAGGCGCTGCGCGTATGCGAAGCGGCGCTGCTGGCCGCTCCGGCCGATGCGTTGGCACCAGCGCTTCGCCTTCGCATACGTCGTTTGCGCAGTGAATTAACCAACGAGAATAGCTAATGGTAAAAGTGCTGGTTTGGAGTCTATCGCTCTTTTTTATCCTGCCCGCAGCGGCTGAACGCCTGCTGGTGCCTATGGATCTCGAGCAGCGCGATCACCTCAAAGCCTACGGGTTGGCATTTTGGACACTTGAGCGCGACGTCGCCGTCGAGTGGTTGCTCAACTATCGCGGTGGTGCGTTTATGCTCGACTACAATGCCGCCGTTGAGCGCGAGGCGCAAATTCGCGGGGTGGATGCCGTCGTCGTGTCGGAAGCGCAGGCGGCGCGGATATATGCCGAGATCGATGCGGGCAATATGGAAGTTGTGCGGCTGGAAAAGGCGCCGAAAATTGCCGTTTATACACCGCCCAATAAACAGCCATGGGACGATGCGGTAACGATGGCGCTAGAATATGCGCAGATAGAATACGAAAAGATATGGGACGAGGATGTCCTTACGGGAAAGCTCAAGGACTACGACTGGCTGCATCTGCACCACGAGGATTTCACTGGCCAGTACGGCAAGTTCTACAGCTCGTACGGTCGCGAGGCATGGTACCAGGAGCAACAGCGCGACTACGAGGCAATGGCTCGGCGTTTGGGCTACGAGAAAGTGTCAGAGCAAAAAAAAGCGGTGGCTTTGGCGATCTACCAGTACGTCATTTCCGGTGGGTTTCTCTTTGCCATGTGTTCGGCTACCGACTCGTTCGACATCGCGCTAGCATCGATCGGTACCGATATCTGCCACGAAGTGTTTGACGGTGATCCAAGCGATCCGCAGGCACAGGCAAAGCTCGATTTTAGCCGCACTGTGGCCTTTGAAAACTTCGCCCTTGAGCAGAATCCGCTGGTATATGAGTTCTCCGATATCGACACGACGCCGAAGGACGTGCGCCAAATACGCACGGCAGAAGCAGAGTACTTTACTTTGTTTGAATTTTCTGCAAAATACGATCCGGTGCCCGCCATGCTCACGCAGTGCCACACGAGTATCGTCGACGGGTTTTTGGGGCAGACAACCGCCTATAAACGCTCGCTGATAAAGGATTCCGTCATCGTGCTGGGCGAGGTGGAAGAGAGCGATGAGATCAAATACATCCACGGCAGCGCCGGCAAGGGGACGTTTACGTTTTACGGCGGGCACGATCCGGAAGATCACAAGCACTTAGTGCACGATCCGCCGACCAATCTCGCACTGCACCCCAACTCACCTGGCTATCGCCTGATCTTGAATAACGTGCTCTTTCCGGCGGCCAAGAAAAAAGAGCGCAAAACCTGATGCCGTTTAGGTGCAAACGGACCAGAGTTGGAACGAGTTGCAACCGCGTTAAAGAGATGCAACGAGCCATGAAAGGATTGCTATGAGTGCGACGGATGTGGAGGCGGTAGCCCAGCTCAACAGAGCCCGGGATGAGATATACGCCGAAGTCGGTAAAGTAATTATCGGCCAGCGAGAAGTGATTGGCCAGATGCTGACCGCTCTGCTGGCGAGTGGCCACTGCCTGCTGGTGGGCGTGCCGGGCTTGGCCAAGACGACGTTGGTGCAGGCGTTGGCTAAGACGCTCGACCTTTCCTTCGGCCGCATTCAGTTTACGCCGGATTTGATGCCCTCCGACATTACGGGAACGGAAGTGCTAGAGGAAGATCACGAGAGTGGGCGCAAGGGCTTTCGCTTTATCAAGGGGCCGGTCTTCGCCAATGTGCTACTCGCCGATGAAATCAACCGCACGCCGCCCAAGACGCAGGCGGCATTGCTGCAGGCTATGCAGGAGCACGCCGTGACGATCGGAGGAGAGACCATGGCGTTGGGCGAGCCATTTTTTGTGCTGGCCACGCAAAATCCCATTGAACAGGAAGGCACATATCCGCTGCCTGAAGCGCAGCTGGATCGCTTTATCTTCGAACTGTTAATTGACTATCCACAGGCCGAAGAAGAAGAAGAGATTGCGCGCGCGACCACGGGCGGTCAGCGCCAAGCCGTCGACAGCGTGCTGACCGCCGAGCAACTGGTCGCCGCCCAGCAGCTAGTGCGCCGCGTGCCGATTGCCGACCACCTGATTAAGTATGCGGTCAATTTAGTGCGCGCTTCGCGGCCCGTCGATGCGCAGGCGCCGGACTACGTCCGGGAAATGGTTAACTGGGGTGCGGGACCGCGTGCCTCGCAGTATTTGGTTTTGGCTTCTAAGGCGCGCGCCGTGCTCGACGGTCGCCACTCGGTCGCCGAGGAAGATATTCGCGCGGTAGCCCCTGCCGTGCTGCGCCACCGACTCGTCGTCAACTACCACGCTGAGGCGCAGAACGTGACGGCCAGTGCGCTAGTCAATCGCCTGTTAGAGGACGCAAAGAGCGCGTGAGCAATACCGGGCGATCCAACTCCTACTTAGAACCGGAGACGCTGTCGCGCCTGTCGCGCCTCGACTTGGTGGCGCGCCTAGTCGTCGAAGGCTTTATCACCGGTTTACACCGCAGTCCCTACCACGGCTTTTCCGTCGAATTTTCCGAACATCGTCCCTATATGCCGGGCGACCCGCTGCGCGACCTCGACTGGAAGGCCTACGCCAAGTCCGATCGCCTATACATCAAGCAGTACGAAGAAGAGACCAACCTCAAGGCCTATTTGCTCTTCGACGTATCGGGTTCGATGGATTTCTGCGCTGGCGCGCCGATGAGCAAGTTTCGCTATGCCGCCTGTCTATCTGCTGCGCTGGCCTATCTAATGCTGCGTCAGCGCGATGCGGTAGGGCTCATGCTCTTTCGCGATGCCGTCGAGGCCTACGTGCCGCCCCGTTCGGTGCAGAGCCATCTGCAGGCGTTGCTCAAGGCCATCGATGCGGTCGAGCCGGCGGCCGATACGAATATGGCACCAGCCTTCCACGACCTGGCCGAGCGCATTGCGCGCCGCGGACTCATCGTCGTGCTGTCCGACCTACTCGACGATCCGCAGGAGGTACTGCGCGGTCTGCGCCATTTTCGCCACCGCGGCCACGAAGTCGTGGTGTTTCACTTATTGGACCCGCGCGAAGTCGATCTGGCGTTCGATCGCGAAACGCGCTTTTTCGATCTGGAAGATCCCAGTCAGGTGCTGGTGACCCAGCCGTGGCAGGTGCGCCGCGAATACGCGGAGATGATGCAAGACATGGTGCAGACCTATCGGCACGGCTGTGCCGAAGCGCGCATTGACTATGCGCTGATCGATACATCGACGTCGTTTGACGTAGCCCTCTCGCGCTACCTAGTGCAGCGACGCAAGATGGGGTAGTAGGGGACGGAAGGCTCAATCTTGACTTTTTTGTCATCATTGATATGTTCTAATTGCCTGGGCCGATGGCCTCGGGCTTTTTTTAAAGGGTCAATCTTGACTTTTTTGTCTTATTTGCAGCGGCATTCACGAGAGGAGATAGGGCGCGATGAGCGAATCGACGACCTCGCAGCCAGCAGCTGAGAAGTCCAGTGATACGCAAACCCTGGAAGAATTTGCCAGTCGCGAATACGAGTGGGGGTTTGTCACCGACATCGAGGCGGACGCGGCACCTCCCGGTCTCGATGAGGACATAATCCGCTTTATATCGGCTAAGAAAGAGGAGCCCGAGTTTATGCTCGAATGGCGCCTCAAGGCGTATCGCCAGTGGCTGAAAATGGAGGATCCAACGCAGCGCAAGAGCAGCGAGCGCTGGGCCAAAGTCCACTATCCGGACATCAACTATCAGAACATCGTCTACTACTCGGCACCCAAGAAGAAAGAGCTTGCCAGCCTCGACGAAGTCGATCCCGAACTACTGGCTACCTACAAAAAGCTGGGCATTCCGCTCGAGGAACAAAAAATGCTGGCTGGCGTGGCCGTCGACGCCGTCTTTGACAGCGTCTCGGTTGCGACCACCTTTAAGGAAAAGCTCTCCGAGTTGGGCATCATTTTTTGCTCGTTTTCCGAGGCAGTGAAGAACCATCCGGAACTGATAAAGAAATACCTCGGCTCGATCGTGCCGCCTACGGACAACTTCTTTGCCGCGCTCAACTCGGCCGTCTTTACCGATGGCTCGTTCGTCTACATTCCCAAGGGCGTGCGCTGCCCGATGGAATTGTCGACGTACTTTCGCATCAACGCAGCCAATACTGGGCAGTTCGAACGCACGCTCATCGTGGCTGACGAGGGTTCGTATGTGAGCTATCTGGAGGGGTGCACGGCGCCGATGCGCGATGAAAATCAGCTGCACGCCGCCGTAGTCGAACTGGTCGCACTCGACGATGCGCAAATCAAATACTCGACCGTGCAGAACTGGTACCCGGGCGACGAAAACGGTGTCGGCGGCATCTACAACTTCGTGACCAAGCGCGGTGCTTGTCGCGGGCGGCGCTCCAAAATTTCTTGGACGCAGGTCGAAACCGGCTCGGCCATCACCTGGAAGTATCCCAGTTGCATACTGCAGGGCGACGATTCAGTCGGCGAGTTTTACTCCGTCGCCGTCACCTCAAAGATGCAGCAGGCCGATACCGGCACCAAGATGATACACCTCGGCAACAATACGCGCAGCACGATTATATCCAAGGGTATTTCGGCACAGCGCGGTCAGAACACGTATCGCGGCAGCGTCAAAATCATGAAGAATGCACACAACGCGCGCAATTTCACTCAGTGCGATTCGATGTTGATCGGCGACCAGTGCGGCGCGCACACTTTTCCCTATATCGAAGTGCGCAATCCGAGCGGGCAAGTCGAACACGAGGCTTCGACGTCTAAGATCGGCGAGGATCAGATCTTCTACTGCAACCAGCGCGGGATGTCGACTGAAGATGCCGTCGGTATGATCGTCAACGGCTTTTGCAAGGAAGTGCTGGCCGAATTGCCGATGGAATTTGCGGTAGAGGCGCAGAAGCTGCTCGGCATCAGCCTCGAGGGCAGTGTCGGTTAGTAATTGAACATATTATGCGAGGAATGGCTACATGCTGAAAATTGAAAATCTGCAGGCGAGCGTGGGCGATACGCAGATTCTGCGCGGTATAAATTTGAGTGTGAACGCGGGCGAGATCCACGCCATTATGGGGCCCAACGGATCCGGTAAGAGCACGCTTGCTCAGGTCTTGGCCGGTCGCGACGGCTACGAAGTTACGGGCGGCAGCGCTTCCTTTTTAGAGCGAGACCTGCTCGATATGGAACCAGAAGAGCGCGCCCGCGAGGGGCTCTTTCTCGCTTTCCAATATCCAGTGGAAATACCGGGAGTGAACTCGACCTACTTTTTGCGCACCGGCTATAACGAGATATGCAGGCACCGCGGCAAAGAGGGGCTCGACGCAATGGATTTTCTCCGCCTGGTGCGCGAGAAACTCAAGCTGGTAGAAATGGATGAAAGCTTTCTCAAGCGCTCGGTCAACGAGGGCTTTTCGGGCGGCGAAAAAAAGCGCCACGAAGTGCTGCAGATGGCCGTTTTGGAGCCCCGTTTGGCCATTCTCGACGAGACCGACTCCGGTCTCGATATCGATGCACTGCGCGTCGTTGCCAACGGCGTCAATGCCCTGCGTTCGCCCGATAAAGCCTCCATTATCGTCACCCACTACCAGCGCCTATTGGAATACATCGTACCGGACTACGTGCACGTGCTGTACAAGGGATGCATTGTCCGCTCCGGCGGTAAGGAACTGGCGCTCGAGCTCGAAGAAAAGGGTTACGATTGGGTCAAAGGCGAAGCGGTAGGAGCGGCGGTATGACGCAGGACGCAGATCGCAGTGCGTGGTACGTAGAACGCTTTGGCGAGTTTACCCAGGCGCTCAACGGCGAGGCTGCTGCGCCAATTCACCAGGTGCGCACCGACGCGATTGAGTGCTTTGCCGAGTTGGGTTTTCCCACGGCGCGCGACGAGGAGTGGCGCTACACGAGTTTGGCGGCACTGCTGCGCGAAGATCTCGGCGTTGCCTTGGGTGAGTCTCCGCTGCCAAGCGACATAGAGCAATGGCGCGTGCCCGGTTTTGATAGCCATCTGCTGGTATTTGTCGACGGCATCTACCAGCCCGCGCTGTCGAGCACAGCCGATCTTGCGGCCGGCGTATATGCCGGTGAGATGGCCGCCCCGCTGCGCGAGGCGGGGCGCGTCGATGGGTTGGGAGATATCGCGCGGCGCGGGGAAGATGCTTTTGTCGAGCTCAACACCGCCTTTCTCCGCGATGGGGCGCACGTGCGCATTGCGCGCGGCGTACAGCTCGAGCAGCCCATAGAAGTGCTCTTTATCGCCAGTCGCCCGCGCTGTGCAGTGCATCCTCGCTTGTTGGTACACGTTGAAGACAATGCCAGCGCCACGCTCGTCGAGCGCTATGTAAGCCTTGGCAACGAGGTGCATTTGACCAATGCACTTGCCGAGTTCCGCGTGGGCGAAAACGCGCAGTTTGATCACTATCGCGTGCAGTCGGAAAGCAATGCCGCGCTGCACGTCTCCGCTCTCTACGTGCGCGAGGAGCGCAGTAGCACTTTTCGCTCGACCTGCTTCACGGTGGGCGGCGCACTGACTCGCAACCACGTGCATACCCAGTTGCAGGGCGAGGGCATCGACTCGACGCTCAACGGATTGTACGTAGCTGAAGGTCACCAGCACGTGGACAACCATACGCTGATTGAACACGTCCAACCCCACTGTCAAAGTCACGAGTTCTACAAGGGCATTCTGGCCGACGATGCGACCGGTGTGTTTCGCGGTCAGATCCTCGTGCACCAGGCCGCCCAGAAGACGGATGCCTACCAGGCAAATCGCAACTTATTGCTTTCCGATCGCGCCGAAATCAATACCAAACCGCAGTTGGAGATCTACGCCGACGACGTCAAGTGCTCGCACGGCGCCACCATCGGCCAGCTAGACGAAGACGCCATATTCTACCTGCGCTCGCGCGGAATAGGACGCGCAGCGGCGCGGCGCGTGTTGACGCGCGCCTTCGCCGGTGAGGTGATCGAACGCGTGCGCATCGAGCCGCTGCGCGCGCTGATTGAAGAGTGCGTCGGCCAGCGTTTAGAGCGAGCCGCCGCCCTGCTGGAGTAATCTGCATGAGCGTTCCCGCAAAAGATACCGCGCCCGCATTGCCGCTCGACGTCGAGCGCATTCGCCGAGACTTTCCCCTGCTACAAGAGCGCATTCGCGGCAAGGAGTTGGTCTACCTAGACAACGCGGCGACGACGCAAAAACCACTGACGGTTATCTACGCGCTGCAGCACTTCTACGCTACCGAGAACGCCAATATACACCGCGGCGTACACTTACTTAGCCAGCAGGCGACATTTGCCTACGAGCGCGCTCGCGGTCGGATCGGGCAGTTTCTCAACGCCGCTGAACCGAGTGAGATCGTCTTCGTGCGCGGTGCGACAGAAGGTATCAACCTCGTTGCGCACAGCTACGGCCGTCGCGCCGTAGGTGCCGGCGACGAGATTATTGTCTCGCAAATGGAGCACCACTCCAATATCGTTCCATGGCAGGTGCTGTGCGAGGAAAAGGGTGCCGTACTCAAGGTTGCGCCGTTGAACGAAGCCGGCGAATTACTGCTCGATGAATACGAAAAATTGCTCAGCGAGCGCACGAAGATCGTCGCCGTGTCGCATGCCTCAAATGCCCTGGGCACGATAAATCCGATTGGGCAAATTACAGATATGGCGCATGCGCAGGGAGCCGTCGTGCTCGTTGACGGGGCTCAAGGCGTGCCGCATATGCCGGTTGACGTGCGCGCCATCGACTGCGATTTCTACGTCTTTTCCGGCCATAAGCTCTTCGCTCCCACCGGATCGGGTGCGCTGTACGGCAAGAAATCTCTCCTCGAGCAGATGCCGCCGTGGGAGACGGGTGGCGGCATGATACAGCGGGTCAGCTTTGAGCGGGGCACGACCTATGCCGATGTGCCGATGCGCTTTGAGGCGGGCACGCCGCATATTGCAGGAGGCATCGGTATAGCCGCAGCCATCGACTACGTCAACTCGGTGGGCCGCACGGCCATTGCCCAGTACGAAGACGAATTGCTGCGCTACGCCACGGAGCTGATTGGCCAGATCGACGGCGTGCGCATCATCGGCACGGCCCGCGAAAAGGTGGGCGTGATATCGTTTGTAATGGATTCTGCGCATCCGCACGATATCGGCACAATCCTAGATGCAGAGGGTATCGCCGTGCGCGCGGGACATCACTGCGCCCAGCCGCTGATGCAGTTCTACGGCGTGCCGGCTACGGTGCGCGCTTCGCTGGCTTTTTACAATACGCATGCAGAAATAGACGCATTGGCTGCGGGCATCCGCAAGGTACAAGAGGTGTTTAACTGATGAGCGAACTGCGTGAGCTATACCAAGAAATTATACTCGACCACAATAAAAACCCGCGTAACTTTGGCAAGCTCGAAGGCGCCAATCGCGCCCAGGAAGGCTACAATCCGCTGTGTGGGGATCACTTGCATATCTATTTGCAGGTAGCAGAAGATCGCATTGAAGGCATTAGCTTTGAGGGGTCGGGTTGTGCCATATCTAAGGCATCGGCTTCGCTGATGACTGCTGCGCTCAAGGGCAAAGGCGTAGCTGAAGCCGAACAGCTGTTCGAAGACTTTCACGCCATGGTCATGGCCGATGTGGCAGAGCCGATAGACGAGACCAAGCTGGGCAAGATGGCCATCTTTGCCGGCGTGCGCGAGTTTCCCATGCGCGTTAAATGCGCCACGCTCGCTTGGCATGCGATGAAGTCGGCACTCTCCGGTGCCGATGCACCCATTTCGACCGAGTAGGAGGACCCATTGTATGACCGCGCTACATGAGAAGAGCTTTGCAGAGGGCAGCACCGAGGCGCGCATAGTCGAAGTGCTCAAGACCTGCTATGACCCAGAGATCCCCGTGGATATTTACGAACTGGGCTTGATATATGACGTGCAAATCAACGAGGAAAACTTTGCGCAGGTCACCATGACGCTTACCTCGCCCGCCTGCCCCGTCGCCGGCACGCTGCCGCCCGAAGTGCAGCAGAAAATCAAGGACGATGTCGAGGGGCTAAGCGGTGTGTCGGTCGATATTGTTTGGGATCCGCCGTGGTCGGTCGACTTGATGTCTGAAGGCGCCAAACTGGAACTGGGTATGATGTAGAGTGCGGCTATGAAACTGAGTTCACAAGAGGAGTATGGACTGCGCTGCTTGCTCCACTTAGCGCGCCAGGAGTACGGCACGAGCCTGACGATTCCAGAAATTAGCCAGGCCGAAGGTATTTCGCATCACAACGTGGGCAAGCTGTTGCGGATTCTGCGTCAAAGTGGTTTTGTCGAGAGCGTGCGCGGCCAACACGGCGGCTATGCGCTGGCTCGCGCCCCGGAGCAGGTCGTCGTTGCAGACGTGTTAAACGCCCTGGGCGGCCGTCTCTTTGATTCGAACTTTTGCGACCAGCACAGCGGTGCCGAGGAAAACTGCGCACACACGCTCAGCGCCTGCTCCGTGCGCGCGCTGTGGAGCCGTCTGCAGGATGCGGTCGACGGGGTTTTACAGCAGCTCACGCTGCGCGACTTGCTGCGCGAAGGATACCTGTTTAAAGACGCGGAAGATTCGCGCCTGTTGGACATCGTCCTCTAAGCGTCTACAGCTACCTGTTTAAGGCGACTCGATCGCGCGCTGTATGCGATCGAGTGCTTCCATCACCGGCAGGCATGCACTGCAACTGGTCAGCGCCTTACGACCCTCTCTAATAGCGGCGAGAAACTCGCCGTCTTGCGCCTCGACCCCGCCGCTATCTACGATGGGTATTTCTCCCCTCTCGCAGTCGATAAGTTGGCCCTTTTCCACGATGAGCGTGGTTTCCTGACAAATGATGCGGTAATGGCTTTGGATTGGGCCGTGATGATTAAAGGAATGGGCTGAAGTCACGAGTGCTCCGCGCTGCGAGCGCATAGCGATCGACAGGTCCATGGGAATATCCAGTTCGGGATGCATGGGGCCGACTTGTCCCCACGTCTGTGCGGTCAGGTCGCCCAGCAGCCAGTGTGCCATATCTACCATGTGACAGGCCTGATGCCAAAGCAAATCGTCAACCCAAGTGCGCGGTTTGCCAAAGCGATTTTCGTTTTTCCTGCGAAAGAAGTAGGTTTGCTGCACGATGTGCAGCGGCGTTAGCTGGCCGGCATCAATGCGTTTTTTTAGTTCGCGAAATGCGCCGTTATAGCGCTGAGTGTGGCACACCATGCACACTTTGCCGGTGCGCTGTTCTGCTGCTACTATGCGCTGCGATTCCTCTAGGGTGAGCCCCATGGGAATCTCGATCAGCACGTGTTTACCCGCCTCCATTGCCGCAATGGCCTGTGCACAATGCACCTGGTTGGGCGAGCAGAGAATCACGGCTTCGACGTCTTCTCGGTCTAAGCATTCGGAGAAATTTAGCGACCAGTGCGGAATGTTCCACGCGTTGGCAAATGCTTCTGCATCACCGGAAATACCTCCGGCTAGCGACGACACTTCTACATCGTCTAATGACTGCAGCGCCTGTAGATGAGTTAGTCCTTGAGCCCCTTCGCCAGCAACGCAAATTTTCATAGGTTATCTCCGCGATAATGATTCGATTGTAGTCGACGTGCGGCGCTAATATAACTCATAGCGCGAGAGCGATCTACAGAGTTGATAACGCAATAAATCAGCTTGCTCAATAAATGCATATTGGTTATTTTTTCACTCAGAATTGAGTTGTAAAACGATGAGCTTCGTAGTGTATCGTCACTCAAGGGAGGTAGTTTCCATGGCGAAAGCGAAAGCTAAGAAGGCACCGGCCAAGAAAGCCGCTGCTAAGAAAGCTCCGGCCAAGAAAGCCGCTGCTAAGAAGGCACCGGCTAAGAAGAAGGCCGCTGCTAAGAAGGCACCGGCTAAGAAAGCCGCTGCTAAGAAGGCACCGGCTAAGAAAGCCGCTGCTAAGAAAGCTCCGGCTAAGAAGAAGGCCGCTGCTAAGAAGAAGAAGTAGCGCTTTAATTAGCAAGTATCATGCAAAAAACGCCCGCTCGTATGAGCGGGCGTTTTTTATTGCCAGGTGTGCTGTGAGAGCTGCGCTATCAGATTGGGTAGCTGGCGTGGTGCGTATGCTGGGCGCTGCGTCTCGCGCAGGTCAAATCCAAAGGCGCGTTTGCTGAGCACGATAATAGGTGGAGCTTGAATGCGTTTGAAAAAGTTGATGCGCACTTGGCGCTCGACCCACTGCAGATCATCTAACCACGCGCGCGCGTCCGGGAAGTAGCGCTTGAACTGCGCGCGGTCGTCCCATCCTAACCGCGCGAAAAATACGCCGTCCAAGTACCACTGTATAAAGTCACATGCCGAATAGCGATATTCGATGATTTGGCGCAGCAGGGCATCGTGGTATCCATACTTAATCGGATCGCCTAGGCCCTTGGTCACATCCTGTGCCGCAGAAAGCTCGGCGCTGGGGACGGTCTGTCCATTGATGATGTTGTCGGGCACAACTTCGCTTGCGTAAACGGATTCGTTTAGATAGCGCGCAAGAGCGAAGACCTGAACTTTGTAGAGGTCGGCGATGGGTGCGACCGCGCCGCTGACGTCTCCGTAGAGCGTAGCATAGCCCAGCGCCACTTCCGTCTTATTGCCGTTGTTGGTGAAGAGCATGCCGCACTTGGCCGCGAGGCCAGACAGGACATCGGCAAAGCGGATGCGCGCCTGGATATTTTCGTCTACCAAGCGCGTGTATTCGCCTGCGTGATGGGCGAATTCCGTGCCTTGGATAGTTGTGGATACGGCATCGTATAATGGGCCGATGGGACAGCTCAGATAGTCGATGCCCAGCGCGGTGCAGACGTGGCGCGCATTGTCCTGCGTAATTTGCGAGTTGAAGCGCGTTGGCATATTGACCGCGCATACGCGCTGTGCACCAAAGGTGCGCTCGAGCAGGCAAAGGATTACGCTGGAGTCGATGCCCCCGCTAGCGGCGACGAGGAACTTGTTTTCCGCGCCGCGAATGTGATCCAGATGGCGTAGACCGGTGCAGATTGCATGGAAGATAGCGTTTTCTTCGCTCTGCTGAGCGCGGGCAGCGACATGGTCCGTGCTATAGGCGATATCTTCCGTCCAAGGGCGCGTGCGCTGAGTTGCCGTGCCATCGCTAGCGTACCCCGTGCTATCTCCGTCAAAAACCAAAATATTTTTGCCGTTGTTTTGCGCGCCGACTTGGTTGACGTAAAAAAAAGGCAGCGGCGAAGACGACAAAATTGCGCGCACTACGCGGTTGCGCTTGTCGTTTTTTTGCCATGTCCACGGCGAGGCTGACAGGTTAAAGACGGCCTGTGCGCCGCGCTCTTTATAGACTTTTAATGTGTCGAGGACTTCGCCGCTGCGACAGTAGTCTTGGCACCACATATCCTCGCATAGCTGCACGCCAAAGTGGAACGTGCGCCCATCGCGCAGGGGCACTGAATAGGGGTAGATCCAATCAAAAGGTGAGCGCCCCTCGGCGTCGGCCAGCTGGCGCAGGGAAAAGAAATGGCGGTCGTCGTCAAAGAAGCGATAGTTGGGGTGTAGCGTTTTGGGGTGGATGCCGTGTGGTAGGCCGGCGGGGACATCTGCGCGTTGCACATACTCGCCGTCGTGGCACACGTAAACGGCATTGTACTTGCGTTGTCGGCCGTCCTGGCCGATGTGACGAGGGGCTGTGGCGACGTTGCCAAAGACGACGGTCAGGCCGCTGCTGGCGGCGCAAATATCATCGCTGTACGAGGCAAAATCATCGACATAGGCGTCCATTTCCCAGAGGTCGCCGAGGATGTAACCGCTTATACATAGCTCGGAAAAGACGGCAATTTCGCCCCCATCGGCGCGCACGCGTACCAGCTGTTCGATCATATGGGCGACGTTGAGGTCGGGGCGGCCCGGCTTCACGTCCATCTGCACTAGGGCGATTTTTGGCAGGTCGGTTTGCGACATAGTTCAGGACGTAACGGCGGTTCCCACGCGCGCCTGATGGATGCATTCGCCGAGCAGGCGCACGCCTTGGCCAATGGATTCCAACGAGGCAAAGCCAAAGGCCAGTCGTAGATAGGGAATATCCTGGTGGCGAATGTGGAAATTGCTGCCGCGGGCGTAGATAATGCCGCGCTCGTCGGCCAGTGCCTGCAGCTGGCCGACGTCGACGTCGTCGGGGAAGCGCACCCAAATAAACATGCCACCGGCCGGTCGGCTCCAGGAGCAGATAGCGCCGACGCTCTCCTCGAGGCCGGCGAATACGGCATCGCGCTTAATGCGCAGCAGGTCGTTGCAGTAGGCGACGTGCTGCCAGAGTCGGTCGCGGAAAAAAGCCGCGCAAATGGCAGCCGTAAGCGCGCTGTGACCGCCATCAAAGCGTCGTTTCAGCAGGCGCTTGAGCATGGTTGGTCGCGCCAACACGTAGCCCTCGCGCACGCCGGGGCCGAGAATTTTCGATAGCGAGCAGATGTAGATAATGCGCTCGCTGTCGTCTAACGCGTAAAGAGAAGGTGGCACTTCGCCTTCAAAGTGCACGTCGCCGTAGCAGTTGTCCTCGACGACGATACATCCGTAGTGGGCGGCAATCTCGAGCAACTTTTTGCGCCGCTCTAGCGGCATGATGGAGCCGGTGGGATTCTGATAGGTCGTCAGCGTGTAGATAAAGGCCGGCGGCGTTTTCTTGGCGTGCAGATCGGCCATCGTTTCTGCCAGCGCGTCCATGCACATGCCGTGCTCATCGACGGGCACGCCGACCAGGGTGGCGCCGAGGCCCGCATAGGCGCCAATGGTGCCTGAATAAGTAAGTTCTTCGCAGACGATGACATCGCCAGGGTGGCGCATGAGCGCTTCGGCGCACAGCGTCACCGCCTGCATTGACCCACTCATGAGGGCGATGTGGTTGGGATCGACCGAAACGCCCTCGCGCTTGGCCTCGCGTGCGGCCATCAACTCGCGCAGGTCGAGGCGGCCGTAGTCACCGGGATAGCGCACGAGTTCGGAGCCCATATCGAGCACGGCCTGGCGCGCGGCTTCGGCGAAGGCCTCTGTAGGAAAGGAAAGCGGATCGGTGCGGCCGCTGCCAAAATCAAATGCAGACATGGCGATTCTCCTCAGTTAGTCGGCGGGCTTGCGGGGACGGAAGTCGGTGCATACATGCGTGCTTTACGCGCGTTTCTTGAGGGGCAGCCAAGCCAGGACGTTGGCTATTTGCTCATCCCACTTGTCCCAAGTATGACCGCCCGGTCCCGTGCTATAGTCGATGTGGACACCGCGCTGCTTGGCTCGCTTGTAGAAGTTTTTGTTGTCTTGTATGAGGAAGTCCTCAGTGCCACACCACTGGTAGAGCATCGGCTGTCGCTTGCGCATGGCCAACTTGTCTATCAAGTGCATCAAATCGTTATCGCTGCCGGGCATGGTTTCCAACGAGCCAAAGGTGTCCTCTAACTCTTTGCGCCATTCTGGCTCCATGCCGTCGGTGCTGTGCGCGCGGCTGGCCATATCCACGGCGCCCGAAAGACTCGCCGCTGCCGCAAAGCGTTCGGGATGGCTCAGCGCCATTTTAAACGCGCCGTAGCCGCCCATGGACAGGCCGGCGACAAAGGTGTCAGCGCGCCTGTCGGAGAGCGGAAAAAAGGCGTGCGCTAGACGCGGCAGCTCTTCGCTGACAAAATCCCAATAGCGCGCTCCGTGTGCCATATTGGTGTAGAAACTGCGGTTGACGGCGGGCATGACGACGGCTAAGCCAAGGGGATCGGCATAGCGCTCGATGGCGGTGCGCCGCTGCCAGATGGTATAGTCGTCGCTCAGTCCGTGCAGCAGGTAGAGCACGGGCAGCTTTTTGCCCCCTTCGACGGCCTCCTGCGGTAGGATGACGTTGGCACCTGTCGATATGCCGAGGGCTTGCGAGAAGAAATTCCAGTGGATAAGGGCCATACACACCTTTCTGCACTCGCGTGCATGAGTGCGGAAAATAGATCGCCGGGCGCATTCAATGCGCCGCACGCCGTGCTTAGAGCTGCGCGCGCAGGTGCTCGACTATTTCGCTATCGGTCACCTCGGTGCTGCTTCCCTGTCGCAAGTCCTTGACCTGCCACGCACCGTGCTGGAGTTCGTCAGGACCGCCGATGATGGCGTAGCGAAAGCCCTTGCGGTCGGCGTATTTGAGCTGTTTGCCCATGCCTTTGGCCTCGGATGAGACCTCCGTGGCCAGGCCGGCGGCGCGCAGACGGCGCGACAGCGCGATGTATGCGCCTAGCGCATCGGGTGTAAACTGTACGATAAAAATCTGGGCAGGCGTGCTGGCGTCCGACAGCAGGTGCAGCTCTTCCATAGCGGCTAACAGGCGGTCGAGTCCAAGGGATGCACCGACGCCGGGCAGATGCTGTTTAGTATAGAGTTCGGCCAAGTTGTCATAGCGTCCGCCGCTGCAAATCGATCCGATGCCGGGCAGGTCGTCGAGCAGCGTTTCGTAGACGGTGCCCGTATAGTAATCGAGCCCGCGGGCAATGGAGACGTCTATGCACAGGCGGCCTTCGGGGATGCCCGCCGCCGAAAAGGCATCGACCAACTGTCTTAGGTCGGCCACGCCCTGCATGGCCCGTTCGCTGGCAGCGAGCTGCTGGCCGAGCTGTTCGAGCCTCTCGCCGTTGCTGCCCTCGAGCTGCACGGCGTTTAGGATCTGCGCCGCCTGTTGGCTCGACAGCCCGACGGAAGCCATTTCTCCGGCGACCTTGTCCGCGCCGATTTTGGCGAGCTTGTCGAGGGCGCGCAGCACGGCGATCGCGTGCTCGCTCAAGCCTAGCGTCTCGAGTAGACCGCTGAGTATGTTGCGGTTGTTGACGTGGATTTGAAAGCGCTCAAAGCCCAGCGCCGTCAGCATATCGTGTATGACCAACGCCGTTTCGATATCCGAGGTATTTGAATCGGTGCCGATCGTATCAAAGTCGCACTGGTAGAACTCGCGGTAGCGGCCCTGCTGCGTGTTTTCGCCGCGCCATACCGGTCCGACGTGGTAGCGCTTAAAGGGCAGGCCGAGCTGCTGGGCATGCTGGGCGGCAAAGCGCGCAAAAGGTACCGTCAGATCAAAGCGCAGCGCCACGTCGCGCCCGCCGTGGTCCGTAAAGCGATACATCTGCTTGTCGCTTTCCTCGCCTCCCTTGCCGATGAGAATTTCGCTGTACTCGAGCGCCGGCGTATCAATGGGGGCAAATCCGTACGAGCGAAAAACGGCTTTGGCCGCGTCAATCATCTGTTCGCGCGGCATGGCCAGAGCCGGTGGAAAGTCGCGGAACCCCTTTAGGGTGCGCGGTTGAATCAGGTTTTTTTTATCGGACATAAAACGCAGCTCAGTTCGTTAATGTGCAGATGAATTGCTCGCTACCAATTCGTAAAGGAGCCGTCCTTGCGACGCAGCTGCGGTCCGTTCTGCCACTCGAAACCGTAGCTGGCACGGGCCACCTCCTCGTCGAACTCGAGGCCGAGACCGGGCGCCTGTGGTGGTAGGAGGTAGCCGGCCTCGTAGGGCACTTGTAGGGGAAAGAGGTCCTCCATTACCGGGTCGCCCACCAAGCCGGCTTCCTGGACGGCAAAGTTGTCGCAGGCCAGGTCCAGGTGCAGGCATGCGGCGGCTGAAACTGGGCCCAGCGGGTTGTGCGGAACGATTTTGATATAGTGTGTTTCACACCAGTTGGCGACCTTGCGCGCTTCGGTTAGACCGCCGACGATGCACAAGTCGATGCGCGCGTAGTCGAGCAACTCCTCCTCGATCATCTGGCGGAATTCCCACTTGGTGGCATAGTGTTCGCCGACGGCTAGCGGCGTGGCGACGTGCTGGCGAACTTGTCGATAGGTCTGCGGGTTTTCGCAGCGCAGCGGATCTTCGAGAAAGAACGGGTCGTAGGGCTCCAACTCTCGTCCGAGTCGGATGGCGTCGGGTGGATCGAGGCGCGTGTGGTAGTCGATGACGATCTCGACATCGGGTCCCACTTCTTCGCGCACGGCAGCGAAATGGGCAACGCTGTCGCGCACGGCCACTCGCGGTTCGAGAATGCCGTCGCGGTCCATGACGGAGAGGCGCAGATAGTGCCATCCCTCGTCGACGCGCTGGCGTGCGGAGCGGGCCGAGTCGGCCGGCGTGCGGCCACCGATGCCCTTATAGCAGACGACCTTATCGCGCATGCGGCCGCCCAGCAGCATGTAGACGGGCTGGTTGAGTGCTTTGCCTTTGATGTCCCACAGCGCGATATCGATGGCCGATATCGCCGCGCTATTGATGCGTCCGCCGGGAAAGAAGTCGCCGCGAAACAGCAGCTGCCAGATCCACTCTATGTTGAGCGGATCAAGGCCGATGATATGGCGCTTCATGTGCTCAATTGCGCCGAGGCCGGCCTGTTCTCTCCAGGTGATGCCAAATTCACCAAGGCCGTAGATGCCTTCGTCCGTTTCTACTTTGACAAAGGTGTAGTTGCGATGACCGTGGTAGACGGGATAGGTCTTGACGTCGGTGATTTTCATAGTGCGGCTCCTTCCTAGGAGGATAATATCAGGTCCAGCGCCCAAAAATTCAAAAGCGGCGCGTCCACTCGCCGAGGGCAACGGCGATCAGGCCGAGCACCATGCCGGCTTTGAGCAGGCGACCGAGGTGGCCGCAAGCACGTTGCGCCGAATCGCGCTGGAGGCGGTAGACGACGTAGATGACGAGTAGATCTACGGCGGCGACGCACACCAGATAGGCGCTGCCGTAGATCTCGAGCACAAAGGGGAGCAGCGTAAGACCGATCAGCAAGGCATATATGAAGGTGGCCGCGTGGACTGCCGCGCGCGTGCCCCAGCGCAGCGGCAGCGTGCGATCGCCGCGCTGGCGGTCGCCGGCCATGTCCTCGATGTCCTTGATGATTTCGCGGCCCACGTGGAATAGCAGGGCGAATGCGGCGGGAATCCACGAGCGGCCGAGCGTGCCGCCGGCCATGGCACCGTAGGGGAAGGCGGAGGCGGACAGCAGTCCGACCAGTGCATTGCCCCAAAGCACGCTGGTCTTTAGGTAGGCGCTGTAGAGGACGAGGAGGGCCGTGATCGCCGCTGCTAGTAGGGCGTGATGCACACTGATAGATAGGGCAATGGCAATGCCCGCAGCAGCGGCAACGGCAGCATAGGCGCCCGCCGTGCGCGGCGCGATGCGCTGGGAGGGGAGCGGTCGCTCGGGCCTATTGATGCGATCGATATCGATGTCCAGCAGGTCGTTAAACGCATTGCCCGCCGCGTTAATCAGCGCGGCCGAAAGCGCGGTAGCTACCAGCCGTACGGGGGGAATCGAACCGTCTGTGCACAGGGCACCAGCGGCGACGGATAGGGCCGTAATCAGGCCGTTTAGCGGCCGCGAAAGATCGATCAGGGCGATGAGTGTATGCACGAAATGCCGCCGATAAAGTGCGAAAGTACGCGCCGATCACCGCGCGCGTTAAAAAAGGCGAAAAACAGACCTAAATGCTTGGAATAAAAGTATTTTTTCAAATTTTTCTTGACAGTGTATTGAGTGCAGTTTATGTTCCCATAACATCATTATTCCCAATAAGTAAGGGATGATTTAACTCTCCCCAAGAGGCTTCTTTCTCCAAGCGCCTTGCGGCGGTCTACCAATCAGGAGATGCGTCTTGTCTACAGTGACAAAAAAGGAGCTGGCGCTCCTCGTGAGCGAAAGCGCGGGCTGCAAGAAGAACGTGGCCGCCGAAATGGTCGACAGCCTATTCAATGCCATGCGCGATAGCCTGATTGAGGGCAATCGCATAGAAATTCGCGGCTTTGGCGTTTTTCAAGTTAAGGACACCCGCCCCAAACCCGCCGCTCGCAATCCGCGCACGGGTGAGATCATCTATGTCCCAGCGCGCCGCAAGACCCACTTCAAGCCTGGTCGCCTGCTAAAAGATGCGCTGCACGAGGTGCGCGAAGCGGACGCCGTGCCAACCGCCGCTGCTGCGTCGGCCCCGCTGGGCGAATCGGACTCCAATAGTCAATAAAAGGTCATTGCGCGCTGTGAACAATTGTGCGAGAGGGGTGCTTTGCGCCTCTCTCTTTTTTTTCCTGTGCGGGCTAGGTGTTGTCGACGCCGAGCAATTGGTTGGTTTGCGGTGGGAAAACCCCGGCCAATTGCGCCAGTTGCAAGAGCGCGGGCTGCAGGTGCGCTATGTCGATCGCGGCATCGTCCTCGTCGCTTGGGCGAACGACGCTGCGGTGGACGATCCCATATTTAAAGACGTGCGCTCGCCAGGCGAGCGCTACTACGTGGCCGACCACCTCGACGCGCTACCGCTCGAAGGCGTGCGTGTAGTACACGAGCGAGGTGGCCTGCGAGGCTGGGCGCTGGTGCGGATGCAGCCGCAGCGCGCAGACCAGCTGCGCGTAGAAGGAGGCCATTTTCTCTGGCCGCTGCCCGAGCGCTACAATACGCGCACCTGGCTGCAGCCCAGACCGGGTGCAAAGGCCACGCAGGGCGAACCGGTCGCGGCCGTGCGGCAACTCCTCGATCGAATCGATGCCGAACGCCTGCGCCGCGACGTCGAGGCATTATCGCTGATCGATCCGCAGGCCGGCAGCGTGGAGGGCAATTTCCGCACTCGCTTTGTATTGCATCCAGATATGCTCGAAGCTACGCAGTATATCGGCGCTCAACTGGCCGATGCACTGGGCGAAGCGGCCGTCGAGATACAGCCCTTTCCCATCAGTCGCAGCACGGCGCGCTCGCGCGTGCGGGAGAATAAAGAAGGCATTGATCTGGTCGACAGCACGGCGTTTAACGTGGTAGCGACGTTGCCCGGTTCCGATCCGACCGCCGGTTACTACGTCATCTGTGCTCACTACGACGCCACGGCCGTGCGTTCGAGCGGCTGGGATTGGCGGCAGGACCCGGCGCCGGGAGCCGATGACAACGCCAGTGGCACGGCGCTGGTGCTGGAGAGCGCGCGCGTGCTGGCCGGTCAAACCTTCCCGTGGACCATCAAATTCATCGCCTTTTCCGGCGAAGAGCTCGGGCTGTTGGGCAGCCGTGCGTATGCCGAAGCGGCCCTTCTCAACGACGAGCGCATTCTCGGCGTGCTCAACTTTGATATGATCGGTTTTAACGATCTCGCCGAGCGCTTGGAACTGGTGAGCAACCCCGGTTCGCTGTGGCTGGTCGACGCCATGCGCCAAGTAAACGAGCGCTATGAAATTGGTCTGCAGGTAGATGTGCTTGAAGATGCGGGGGCGGGCCTGAGCGACCACGCGCCGTTCTGGGCGCGCGGCTACGACGCGGTGCTCGGCATTGAGAACTACCTGCCGACCGATACGACGACAGTTGGGGTTCGCCGCGGCCAATACCGAATAAACTCGCAGTACCACTCGACGATTGACCTACCGGACAGTCTAAACTACGGCCTCATGCGGCGCGTAACCCAGCTGGCCGTGGGCACGCTGGCTGAGTACGGCGTTGGCCAGGGTTTGCCCAACTTAGCTGTGTTTAACGGCGATTTGCGCGGCGATGACGAAGACCATCTGCGCGTGCGCGTCAGCAATATCGGCTTTGGGCCGCTGTCGGCCGACTTTGATCTGCGCGTGTCGCAGTGCCAACTCGATTCAAGCGGCTGTGAGCTGGTCCATGAAGCGAGCGTGGTGGGGGGACTGGTGCCGGGCGGCAACGCCGAAGTGCGTTTTGCATGGAGCCGCTTTGGCCAACAGCTCTTTCTCGTCGAAGTCGAAGCGGGCGAGTCGGAGGTGACGTTGCAGGACAATCGACTGTTTCAGCAGGTGAGCCTGATACCCCAACGAGATATCGTCGTATTTCCCAACCCCTTTCTGCCGCTGCAGCAGTCGGCGCTGCGCTTTAGCGGGGTGCCGTTCAACGCGGAGGTGCGCATCTATGCGCCGACGGGCGAGTTGGTATGGAGCGCGCGCGAAGACGATGGGCGCCAGCGGCGTTTAGGGGCACGCGCCAACGAAGTGCTCTGGCTCGGCGTCAACGGCAGCGGCAGCAGCGATCTCGGTGCGCCGCTGGTGGCCAGCGGCATCTACGTCTACGCTATCTACGGAGCCGATGGCGCGCTGCTGCGCAAAGACAAAGTCGCCGTCGTGCGCTCCCAACGAGATATCGTCGTATTTCCCAACCCCTTTCTGCCGCTGCAGCAGTCGGCGCTGCGCTTTAGCGGGGTGCCGTTCAACGCGGAGGTGCGCATCTATGCGCCGACGGGCGAGTTGGTATGGAGCGCGCGCGAAGACGATGGGCGCCAGCGGCGTTTAGGGGCACGCGCCAACGAAGTGCTCTGGCTCGGCGTCAACGGCAGCGGCAGCAGCGATCTCGGTGCGCCGCTGGTGGCCAGCGGCATCTACGTCTACGCTATCTACGGAGCCGATGGCGCGCTGCTGCGCAAAGACAAAGTCGCCGTCGTGCGCTAGCGCGATACAACACATTCCCATAAAAATAGAGTAGTGGCAGAGGGGGCGTTTTAATCGCGGCCGAGCGGACAGTCGCTGCAGCGTCGCGTGTCGTCGTCGCAGTGCGCTAGTTCACAGCTTAGCAGGGCATTGACTTGGTTCTGCCAGTGTGGCGGGTAGTTGATAGCGCCCTCGACGCGAAAATCGCGCACCAGCGCGCGCAGCAGGGCAAAGCGCGTCTTGCGGTCGGCCACCCGTTCGCGCACGCGCCGACGGGCTGCGGCCAGACCGTCCAGGTAGGTAGCAAAATTTTTATCAAAGAGCTCGGCGAGGTCTTGGCGCAGGCGGCTGGCCAGCGAGGGACTGGTGTTGCTGGTGCTGATGCTCAGGCGCAAATGGCCGGGATGCACCAGCGCGACCATGCCGAAGGTGCAGTATTCGGGTTGGTCGTAGGAGTTGATGAGTATATTGCGCGCCGAGGCGTTTTCCCACACGCGCCGCGTGAGATCTGGATCGTCGGCTACGGTGTTAATGACTAGGAATACGCCGTCGAGATCGGTATCGGCAAAGGGCTGCGCGCGATGGCAGAGGCGCTTCTCAGCGGCCCATGTGCTCAGCTGTGGGGTGAGCTGGTCGGCCAGCAGCACAACGCGCGCCCCGGCGTCGAGCAGGCGTCCGGTCTTTTCTTCGGCCTCGCGTCCGCCGCCCAAGACGAGGCACGGGCGGTCCATGACGTCGAGACCGACTTGAAAGAGTGGGTTGATCTTCACGGGCCGTGGCCCAGTTGAGCAACCAGTTCGGGCAATTGCGGCAGCACTAGCTTTTCCAGAGCTATTTCTATGGCTTGGCCATCGGCTGGTAAGGCAAAGACCAGGCGGCGCTGCTGGACGCCAGCCGCTGCGCGCGCCAGCATAGCGCGGGGGCCAATGGCTGGAAAGAGTAGGCCGCGCAGCAGCTCGCCAAAGCCGTCTAGTCGGCGATCAAAGAGCTTTTCGGCCGCATCGCTCGTCGCATCGCGCAGGCCGATGCCGCCGCCGCTGGTGAGAAAAATGGTGCGCACGGAGCTAGACTGGGCGAGCATGGCCAACTCGCCCTTTATCTGCAGCGAGTCGCTCCGGATCTTGCGCGGAGCACTGCAGGTGTGGCCGGCGGCGCTCAATAATTCGACGATGCGCTCGGCGTTGCCCACGGCGCGCTCGTCGCGGTCGCCGCCTACGGCGACGACCGCACATCCAATCGCCGCCATTACAGCCCTTTGGAAAGCGACAGGTAGTCGGTGCCTTCGCCGGCGCCTATTTCAATTGGCAGGCCCAGTTCGGCCCAACCCTTTTCGATGACCTGTCCGCTCTGGTCGCGCGCGCCGCCGAAGCCCCCCATTACGTTGGAGACGTCCGTAAAACCGGCGGCCACCAGCGCTTCGGCCGCTCGCTGTGAACGCCCGCCCATCTGGCATCCTAGCAGGAGTTTGGCGTTGTGTGTAAAGTGCTTTTCTACCGTGCGAACAAAGTCGTTGTTGGGAACCATGCCCATCGCTTCTTTGTGCATGATGGGTATATTAAGAGAGTCGGCTGGGTGGGCAGCTTCGTATTCGGGCATGGAGCGCACATCGATATATACGTAGCCATCGCCGCCGTCGAGCAGTTCCTTGGCCTGGGTGGGGTTAATGGTTTTTACACTCATCGGGTATACCTCCTGTCGTATAAAAGTACCGTTCGGATCAAATACTGGGCGCTCGCTGCGCCGCTGTTGTTTAAGGTGTTCAAACCAGCAGCGATAAGAACAAAAGTAGTACCCTTGTCGCTCGATAAAGTTGCTTTCGTAGGGCTGGGCGCAGGCGTGGCATCGACGCTGTGCTTTGGGCGTCGGCTGGCCGCGGGAGAAGCTGTCGAACAATCGATTCAAATAGTAGCCGCCGCGCCAGCCCAAAAGGAGTGCACAGCCGGCCTGTAACAGCGTGTGGCTGAGCAGCGCGCTGCCGACGAGTGCCAACCAGAAACACAGGCAGTGCGGACAGCTTATGAGCTGGTGTAGAAGGGCCGATCTTTGCTCTACGCTGTTGCGCAGTCCGGCCAGTATGGGAGAACGCCGTATAAAACGGCTCCCAAAGGCCGAGAAGGCCACGTTGGCCGTTAGTATGTAGAGCAGCGATTCCACTTGACAGTGCGTAGCGAGTAGGGCTCTTTTCGTCTATATGATAATAGACTATTGGATATGCATAATAATACGAACACTGCATGCGTAGTGTAAAGCGAATAGGGTGTGCGATGGGATGTATTTGCTCGGCTAGTCGGCTGCGCGTTGCACTGGTTGTTGGGGCGTTGGCGCTATGGTCCTGTCAGAGCGAAGAGCCGGTTGAAGGAGAGAAAGACGGCGGCATCGCGGAGGGGGCAGCAACCGATAGCACGGCGGTCGACAGCGCTGCTACAGAGAAGGCCGTCGACGCCGTCCCCGTGGAGGTTGCTCGCGCGCGTATAGGATCCATCTCCTCTTATCTGTTGTTCAATTCGACGATCGAGACCGAAGAGGCGGTGCAGGTATTTCCGCAGATCAGTGGGTTGGTAGAGCAGGTGGCTGCCGAAGAGGGTGATCGCGTCCAAGCTGGCGATACGCTGCTCTACATCGAGGACGACCAACTGGGTATTGCCTACCAGGAAGCAAAAGTCAATTTTGAATTTCAAGAGGTCAATTTTCGCCGCAACGAGGCGATGTTCGAGCGAAAATTGATCAGCGATCAGGACTACGAGACAAAGCGTTTTGAATTGGAACAAGCGCGCCTGCGCTACGATCGTGCGCGCCTCGATTTAGATCACTCCATTGTGGTTGCGCCCTTTTCCGGTGTGATAACGGAGCGCCACGTGCAGGTCGGTGCGCGCGTCAGTTCGGGCATGCAGCTTTTCGACCTGATAAAGCTGGACGATATGATCGCCCGCGTATTCGTACCCGGACAGTACCTGATGAGCGTGAAGCGAGATCAGGTCGCTACTATTGCCTCCGACTTTTTGCCCAATCAAGAGTTCAGTGGTTGGGTCAAGCGCATTAGTCCTATCGTCGACCCTAGGAGCGGCACCTTTAAAGTTACGGTGGGGGTGCGCGATCGTTTTGAGGCGCTGCGACCAGGCATCTTTGTCAGCGTGCGCATCGTCACCGACACGCACGAGGCGGCCGTCCTCGTGCCCAAGGAGGCCATTGTTTACGACGGCGGCGAGCAATATCTATTTGCCGTGCGCGACACTGTGGCCCAGCGCATTCTACTGGAACCCGGCTACGAGAACCTCGACAGCGTGGAGGCGATGTCCGGTATAGAAGCTGGCGAGCGCATTATCACCGTCGGTCAGAACGGGTTGAAGGATGGAGCGCGCGTGCGCATAATTGAAAACGAAGAAGCCGAGTCGCACATATCCACAGAAGCGCGATCCGACAGCGCAGACGGCCTTCGGGACTAGCTGCGCGCAATGGGACTATCGGCCGATTCCAACCCAGCGCCCCAGTCGGGCTTTGCCATAACTACGCGTCGTCCCGTGGCCATTCTCATGGTGGTAATGGCCATTTGCGTTTTTGGTTGGGTCTCCTACCAGCGTCTTTCGCTCAATTTGATGCCGGATATCTCCTATCCTACGCTCACCGTGCGCACCGAATATCCGGGCACGGCACCGGAGGAAGTGGAGATGCTGCTCTCGCGCCCGCTAGAGCAGGAAGTGGGCATCGTGCCGCACCTGGTCAATATGAGCTCCATTTCCAAGGCCGGTCAGTCGGATATCATACTCGAGTTCGAGTGGGATACCGATATGAACGTCATCTCTCAGGAAGTGCGCGAGAA
This sequence comes from Gemmatimonadota bacterium, assembly GCA_038153405.1. Lineage (GTDB taxonomy): Bacteria > Latescibacterota > UBA2968 > UBA8231 > UBA8231. The sequence goes on from JAYOYH010000009.1 coordinate 56,021, forward strand.
AGTCGACCGCGTGTTTTTACCCCAGGGCGCGGAAAAGCCCCTCCTGCTGCGCTACGATCCATCCCTCGACCCCATACTGCGCGTAGGTTTACATGGACCACAGGATCTCTTCGTGCTGCGTTATATAGCCGAGCACGAGATCAAGCGCGAGTTGGAGGCACTGACGGGCGTGGCCGCCGTCAAGGTCAAGGGCGGACTTGAGGAAGAGATACACGTCGAGCTCAACGAGCGCCAAATCGCCATTATGGGGTTGGACATTGCTCAAATCAATAGTCGACTGGCGCAGAACAACGTCAACCTGCCCGGCGGGAACCTGCGCGAAGGACAGGTCGAATACTTGGTGCGCACGCTCAACGAATTTCGCACCCTCGAAGAAATTGGCGAATTGGTAGTGGCCCGCGAGGCCGGCGCCGACGTCTATCTGCGCGACATTGCCCGCGTTTATCGCTCGCACAAGGACCGCGAAATTATTACGCGAGTCAACGGCGGCGAAAGCGTCGAAATCGAGATATACAAAGAAGCCGATGCCAATATTGTCGCTGTGGCCGAGCGCGTGCGCGCCGTGCTATACGGCTTGCCCTTACAGCAGGCCTACGTCGAGGAACTGAAAAAGGAAGGAGAGCAGCCCGGTGAAGCAGAAGGCGCATCGGGCATGGCGGAAAAGGAAGACAAAGAGCGCGGCGAAGAGAGTGAAGAGAGCGGCGAAGAGGGGGTTGAACGTCGCCGCATGGAGGCGGCACAAAAGGCGATGAATCACTTGACGATGACCGACTTCATCAGCTATCGCCTACCGCAGGGTGCGCGCTTAGAGATTCTTTCAGACCAGTCGACATTTATCAAGAATTCGATCGACGAGGTGCAAAACAGCGCGCTGATCGGCGGTGGGTTTGCCGTATTGATTCTCTTTGTGTTTTTGCGCAACGTCGTCCATACGCTGATTATCGGCCTGACCATTCCGGTGTCGATCATCGCGACCTTTGCACCGATGTTCATCTTTGACGTGTCCATGAACATCATGTCGCTGGGCGGTCTGGCGCTGGGAGTGGGCATGTTAGTCGATAACTCGATCGTCGTGCTCGAGAGCATATTCCGCTGTCGAGAAGAGGGCGACGATATCGTGCGCGCCACCGTGCGCGGCACCACCGAAGTGGGTACGGCTGTCTTTGCGTCGACGCTGACGACGATCACGGTGTTTTTTCCCATCGTCTTTGTCGAAGGAGTCGCCGGACAGGTCTTTGGCGATATGGGCCTCACGGTTGTATTCTCGCTGCTGGCTTCGCTTGGCGTCGCGCTCTTTTTTATTCCGATGCTGGCTTCTCGCCAGGTACACAGCGACGGCGATGGCGCGTTGATGCAGCTCGTCCGCAGCGATTTTCTGCGCATGGAAGCTATGCAGCGCGCACGCGCTGCGCTGAATGATGGCGACCGACCGATGCCCGTTCGCCTGCTGCGCGGAGCGCTGTCGCTGCCCTACCTCGTCTTTGAAACGCTGCTGCGCGTCGGGCTGGCTGCCGCCGCATTGGTAGCGGCCGTGCTGAAAGCGGTCGCTCTGCTGCTGTTTTACTTGCTCTATCCGCTGGTCTACCTGACCGAACTGTTGGTCAAGCTACCTCGGCCCATCGAGCAGATAGTGCGCACCTGGTCCGCATCGAGTCGCGTCGGCCGCTTAGACTTCTTTGAGCGTCTGTGGCCGGGTATACTCGCCTACGGCGGTCCTCAGCACCTGTGTGGAAGTATGGCGCTCTACGCCCAGTGGGTGCAGCAGTCGCTCGGTAATGTATCAAAGGTACTCAAGTGCATTCTTGCCCCTCTAGTGCTGGTCTATCTAGTCGTGCGTTTTGTTCTGGCCATGGTCCTGCGCCTGTTGGGCATTGTATTGCATGTGGCCATTATGCTTGTCGGCCTGCTGCTCGTCGTCCTGCTCTTTCTGTTGGGCCTGCTGCTCATGCCGTTATTTGCGCCCGTGCTCTTTACTTTTGAAAAAGGCTTTGGCCTAGTGCAGGTCGCCTATCCCAGAATGCTGAGCGTGGCGTTGCGCAACAGCGTGGGAGTCGTCGCCATTGCGGTCGCGGCGCTGGTCTTTTGCTGGCAGTACCTGCTACCTCAGTTGGGTCAGGAGCTCATACCGCAGGTGCACCAGGGCGAGTTCAACCTAGACGTCGCCCTGCCCGTTGGCACGCCGTTGGAAAGGACGGCATCTGTCGTCGGTCGCATGGAGGTGGTTGCCTCGCGCCAGCCCGAAGTCGAGCGCATGTCTTCTACTATTGGCACCGACCAGTCGGCTAATAGCGCTTCCGACGAGGGCGAGAATACGGCCAAGATAACGCTTAAGCTAGTGGATGGATCGACAGCCACTCAGGAAGACGCCCTCATTGCTCGCCTGCGCGATCTACTTTCCGATATTCCAGAAGTCGAATTGGAGATATCGCATCCATCGCTATTTAGTTTCAAAACCCCTATCGAAGTTGAGGTGCGCGGAAACGACCTGCGCGAGCTGCGCCGACTCAGCAAAGACGTCGAGGCGCGTCTGGCCCAAATCGAGGGATTGGTCGACGTGCGCTCTTCGCTGCAGGTGGGCAATCCGGAGTTGCAGATCAGCTACAGGCGCGACCGCTTGGCCAACTACGGACTGCGCCTGCGCGACGTGGCCGAATTGGTGCGCAACAAAGTGCAGGGGCGCGTGGTGACCGATTTTCGCGAAGAAGAGCGGCAGATCGACGTGCTAGTGCGCCTGCGCGAGGAAGACCGACTCGGCTTGGCTGAGCTCGAACGCATCGTAGTAAACCCAGGTGCCGCTGTGCCCATTCCTCTGTCGGCTGTCGCCGATATACGCATTGACGAGGGACCGAGCGAAATTCGCCGCATCGATCAGCAGCGCGCCGCACTGGTTACAGCCAATATTCAGAACACCGATTTGGGCACGGCTTCCGGGCGCATCTATACGGCACTGCGCCAAATGCGTTTTCCAACGGGGTTTGACTTCCTGATTAGCGGTCAGAACGAGGAAATGGAAACCTCGCTCAACAGCCTCTACTTTGCGCTGGCGCTGGCTATTTTTCTCGTCTATATCGTCATGGCCTCGCAGTTTGAATCGCTGGTGCACCCGTTCGTGATCATGTTCACCGTGCCGCTGGCCCTCATCGGCGTGCTGACGGTGCTCTACCTCGTGCAGGTGCCGCTGAGCATCGTGGTATTTATCGGCCTTATCATGCTGGCCGGTATTGTCGTTAACAACGCTATTGTTCTGGTCGACTACATCAATACGCTGCGCCGTTCCGGTATGGAAAAAGTGGAGGCAATCGTGCGCGCCGGCAGCGTGCGCCTGCGTCCCATTCTAATGACGACCTCGACGACGGTGCTCGGCCTGTTGCCCATGGCGTTGGGGCTGGGCGAGGGAGCCGAGATCCGCACGCCGATGGCCCTGACGGTAATCGCCGGCCTGACCAGTTCCACCGTGCTTACGCTGATCGTCATTCCCACCGTCTACGCGCTGGTCGATCGCGGGGAATAGGAGAAAGGCAATGGACAACGAGCGCCAATACCCGCTGCCGCGCTTTTCGGTCAACCGCCCGGTTACCGTCGCCATGATCTTGGTGGCGCTGCTGGTCGTCGGTGCCATCGCCTACACGCGCATTCCTCTGACCCTCTTTCCCGAAGGCATGGAGTATCCGCGCCTTTTTGCTTGGGCACCCTATCCCAACGCCGGCGCGATCGAAGTCGAAAAAAAAGTCGTGCGCCTGATGGAAGAAGCCGTGGCGCAGGTCAGCAGCGTCAAGCGCATCCAGTCCGGAGCCAACAGGGGCAATGGCTACGTCAATGTCGAGTTTCAGAAGGGTACGGATCTGCAGGTGGCCTTTGCCGAGATGAAAGATCGCCTCGATCGCATCATGCCGGAACTGCCCGACGAAATCGAGCAGATGTGGGTGCGGCGCTGGGACCAGAGCGACATACCTATTCTCGCCGGCGCCATCGCCTTTCCGCCCGGAACGGTCGACCCGCGCTTTTTGCTCGACACCTATATAGAGCCCGCCTTTCGCCGCATCGACGGCGTCGGCAATGTCGAACTATGGGGCACGCCGGGCAAGCAAGTGCTCGTCGAGGTCGACCAGAACAAGCTGCGCAGCCACGGGGTCAATATGTTTCAAACGGTCAACGATCTGCGCAGTCAGAATCTAACGGTGCCCGGCGGCTGGATTATTGAAGGTGGCAAGAAAATCTACCTGCGCTCGATGGGGCGTTATAGCACGATTGACGAGCTGCGCGAAACGGTCATTGATCCACAGCACCAGCTCAGCTTGGGCGATATCGCTTCGGTGTCGTACAAGCCGCCGCGCAAGGACTGGGCGAACCGAATCAACGGTCAGGAGTCGATGGGGTTTGAGATCGTTCGCGCCGCCGAGGCCAATATCGTGCACATTTCGCGCGAGGTCGAAGCCACGCTGAAAAAACTAGAGCAGCATCCCCAGCTGCAGGGTATAGAGTACGTGATCTTTTGGGACCAAGGCGATCACGTAACATCGTCGGTCTACAACCTGCAAAACTCGGGGTTGTGGGGTGGGCTGTTTGCCGCGCTCGTACTCTTTTTTTTCCTGCGCGCCGTGCGCATGACGTTGATCATCACGCTGGCGATTCCGCTGTGTATTCTCGTTACGATCACGGTTCTCTACTTTGCCGGCTGGTCGCTCAATATGGCGACGATGATGGGGCTTATGCTGAGTCTGGGCCTAGTCGTCGACAATGCCATCGTCATTGTCGAAAATATTTTCCGCATGCGCCAGAACGGCGTCGATCCGCGCCGAGCGTCGATTGAAGGAGCCGGTGAAGTGGGACTGGCCGTCACCATGGCCACGCTGACGACGGTGGTGGTTTTCCTGCCGCTCATTCTGATGGGTTCCGACGACAATATGGCTTTTTGGATGCTGCGGATTGGCATACCCGTTATCGTCGGTCTCGTCGCATCGCTGCTCATTGCTCTACTCATTATACCCCTGGCGGCGCTGAAAATGGGCGCGGCCAAGGAGCGCGGGGATCTGGCCGCCATAGTGTGGATGCGCCGTCGCTACGAAGGCGCGCTGCGCTGGGTTCTAACCCATCGCCTCGACGCGTTTATTCTGGTCGCTCTAGCCGTCGCTAGCATGAAAATCCCCATGGACGGCCTGAAGAAAACCGACCAAAACGATCGCGACGAGACGCGTATGGACCTGGCGTTTGATATGCCGTCGGGACAGGGCTTGGAGCAGGCCGAAGCCTTTATGATTGCCGTTGAGGATACGCTGGTCGCGCACGCGGAGCAATACAACATTGAGAATGTGCGCACTTATGTGCGCGCAGGCCAAGGTCGCATATCGATGTTTCTCAAGGAAGAGAAAGATCTCGATTGGTATTCGGTGGCTTGGGATGACTTGCTGAAGAGCGTTGGCCTGCGCGAGCAAACCCATCTCAACTACAAAGAGATGGAAGAGGATATTCGCAAGCGCTTAGTGGTGCCCGCTGGCACATCGCTGCGCATCAATTGGGAGAACGCGCAGCAGGATGCCGCTGTCAACGTCACGCTCTACGGAGAGGATACGCACGTGCTGATGGGGCTGGCCCTAGAGGTGGAGCGGCGCTTGGAAAATATCCCCGGCCTGCTGTCGGTCGACACCGATATGGACCGCGGCGGCACCGAACTCCAGCTGCGTCTTGACCGCGGTCAGCTACAGCGATTGGGCGTTAGTGCCCAAGTGGTATCGGGCAATATAGCCTATGCACTGCGCGGGCATAATATCAATAAGTTCCACACCGAAGACGGGCGCGAGGTGGATATACAGGTGCAGTTAGAGGAGTTTGATCGCAAGAATATGCAGGACCTGCGCGCCATTACCTTTCCCACCGAGGACGGACGCGAGGTGCCGCTCGAGTCGCTGGCCGATATCTACGTAGAGCGCACGCTGGGCGGCATCCGCCGCGACGATCGCCAGACGGTGCTCAACGTCGTCGCCCGCGCCAACAAAGACGACGCTCAGGCGCTCTTTGGCCAAGTCGACTTGGCGATGCGGGGTTTTGAAATGCCGCGCGGCTATCGCTGGGATAAAGGCGACCGCTACGTGCGGCTCGAGGAACAGGATAGTTCTATGAAGTTTGCCGTCATCATGTCGGTGACGTTTGTATTTTTGCTCATGGGCGTTCTCTTTGAGTCGTTCGTGCTGCCCCTTTCTGTCATCATATCGATTCCCTTTTCGTTTCTCGGCGTCTATTGGACGCTCTATCTGACGAATACGCCGCAGGACATTATGTCGGTTATCGGCATGGTCATCCTCATCGGCGTCGTCGTCAACAACGCCATTGTGCTGATCGACTTGGCCAACCGACTGCGCGACGGGGGCATGGAGCGCACGGAGGCGCTAATGGAGGCGGGCATGCACCGCTTTCGACCCATTTTAATGACGACGTTTACCACGGCGTTTGGTCTGATTCCGATGGCCGTAGGCAATTCCAAGCTGGTTGGGCTGGCCTACGCGCCGCTGGGGCGCACGATGATGGGTGGTCTGCTCGCGTCGATGGTGTTGACGCTCGTACTCGTGCCACTGTTTTACACGTTCTTCGACGATTTTCGCACACTGGTGCAAAACGTCATGGCATCGGCCTTTGTGCGCCGAGAGAAAAAAGAAGCGGCGGAAACGGCCGGGTAGGCTACTAGTGCAAGAGGTAGAGGTCGTAATAGACGGCTGTGCAGCCAACAGCTTCGCGTTTGGCGCTGCCGATGAATCGACTCGAGCGATCGTGCAGTGAGCGCGGAACGGGGGTGTCCTGCCGCGCCACAAAGAGGATCGCCGCGCTCGGTGCCAGACGGTTTCTCGCGTCGGTTAGATCGCGGAAGCGCGGGTCGTCCACCGTGTAGTAGGTGCGCGGTGTATTGGCGTAGTAGGCCAGGCCGAAGGGAATGCTGTACTGATTGCTCACTAGCGGCGTCTGCACGGCGATGTTGCGCTGTGCCAGCAGCGCGTCCACGCTGTGGCTAAAGGCACTCCAGCCGCCGTATTCACAAACTCTTTCGCTCCACGAATAGGAGGGCTCGCGCGCGCGGTCTACACGCGAAACGAGGCCGACGTAGCTCTGGTCGATTCGACTGCGCTCGACCCATGCGCCGACCGTTCCCGGATATTTGAGTGCCCACCCGATCCCCACGGCTTGCAGCAGGCCGCTGAGGATCAACGCCGGATAGAGCCCGCGTCGCGCAGGCAGGTTAAAGGCTAGCGGCCACAGGCTGAGAAAACCGACGAGAATCCAATTGCCCTTTATTTGACCCCTGTGAAAGGCGAAGAACAAGAAGGCGCCGAGCGTGCACAGGGCCGGTAGAAGGGCTAGCGCCACATCGGGACTCCACGCGCGCCGGACGCTGCCCAGTGCTTTCCACAGCGCGCTGTAGAGCAGGTAGAGCAGCAGGGGCGAGGCAAAGAGGAGTGGGTTTATGGCAAAGAATAGCAGTCGGGCAAGTGGGCTGTCGAGCGCCTCTATTTTCGACAACGTGCTGAGGGTGTGCGGCAGGTAAAACGCCGTGCTGAGCTGGGCGTAGACAAGTGGGGAGGACACGCACAGGGCCGCAATGGCAAATGCAGCTATTGCCATAGGGTGCTGTTTAGCAGGGCGAGAAAAGAGCAGAAACAGGCCCAGGCCTGCGGTTAGAAAGGCGCCAGAGTACTTGCACAGCACGGCCAGCCCGCAGGCTGCGCCCATACACAAATAATCGGTCAGGCGATGCGTATTGCAGGCGCGCCGCGCGGCGCGCAGCGCCAGTAGCCAGCAGGCGGTTAGGAAGGCGTCGGGATGCAGGTATGAACTCGTATGCCAGGCCCAGTGACTGCAGGCAAAAGCCGCCGCCGCCCAGCGCGCGCGCGCGGTTGGTAGTCCGCAGTCTAAACACAGGCGATAGAGCGAATATACCGACAGCGAGCCGAGGAGCAGAGACGGCATGCGCAAGAAGTGTTCGCCGTGCGGAGCCAGCGCTTCGGCCAAGGCAATGAGCGAAAAAGGAACGAGGGCATAGCTGGCATCGAGATGCTGGCTCCAATACCAGTAGAGGGCCTCGTCTTTGCCCAACTCGACGCCGTAGGTTAGCCAGCCTTTTGCTAAGGTATACGCGGCCAGTGCCAGTGCCCAAGTCGCATTGACTAGGTATGGGCTCCCCTTTATATTCTGGTCTCTGTTGGATGCGGTATTAGATATCATTTTGGAGATTGTTAAATGGCCGAAGAGAACGAAGATCTGCTCAAGAACCTCCAGGAAAAAAACTTGGAATTGAGCCTGTATAAAGCGCGCAAAATCTTTCTGTGGTCCGACGTCAACGACGAGTCGGCACGGGGTATCGTCACGCGTTTGCTGTCGCTCGATACAGAAGATCCGGAAAAGGAAATCGTGCTCTATATCAACAGCCCCGGCGGCTCCGTGCACGATGGCATGGCCATCTACGATGCCATGCGCGCCATCAAGGCACCGGTCTCTACCGTGTGCATCGGCATGGCGATGAGCATGGGCTCGTTTCTCCTTTCGGCCGGCGAACCCGGCCGCCGCTTTGCCTGGCCGCATGCGCGCATCATGATCCATCAGCCGCTGATTATGGGCACGGTGACGGGCACGGCAACTGACTTAGATATTCGCGCGCGAGAGACCATTCGCCTGCGCGAAGAGTTGAACCAGATCTACGCCGAGCACACGGGTCAGGACGTGGAGAAAATTGCCAAAGACACTGACCGCGACTTCTTTATGTCGGCGGCGGAGGCCAAGGACTACGGGATCATAGACGATGTGATTACCACCACCGCGCCGATGCCCAACGGCCAGGTAAAGAGCTAAAATCCGCCCCCTTTGCTGCGGCGAAAAAGGGCCGATTCCCCGTGCGGGGAGTCGGCCCTTTTTATTGCTGGCAGCGGGGGCAGAAAAACGTGTTGCGCCCGCCCATAACGATGCTCTCCAGCGCATCGTTGCAGCGGCGACAGGGCTGGCCGGCCCGCCCGTAGACGGCCAGGCGCTGCTGAAAGCGTCCTCCTTCGCCCGAACCCAAATAATCGCTGATGGTGGTGCCGCCTTTGCGCACGGCGTTGCGCAGCACGCGCTTGATGCAACGCACCAGTTCGGCTAGCGCCTCATCGGCAATTGTCCCTGCCGGCGTCTGCGGATTAATGCCGGCGTAATAGAGCGATTCGCTGGCGTATATATTGCCGACGCCAACGACGATGTGGCCGTCCATAATGAGATTTTTAATGGGCGTGCTGCGTTCGCGGCAGGCGGCGGTCAGATAGCGCCCAGTGAACGCGGTCGTCAGCGGTTCTGCGCCGAGACTGTTCAAGTAGCGACACTGCGCCTCTTCCCCCTCCTCGAGCACGATGACCAGGCCAAAGCGCCGCGGATCGTTAAAGACGAGCGGGCGTTCACCATCGAGATAAAAGACGACGTGGTCGTGTTTGGCGCCGGGGTCGCGCAGCAGCAAATTGCCGCTCATGCCCAGGTGGACGAGCAGCGTTGTGCCAGAGTCCAGGTCGAGTAAGAGATACTTGGCCCGGCGCCGGGCACTGGTGAAGCGCTCGCCGCGCAGACTCTGCAAGCGCGGTCGGTCTAGCTGTTCGCGAAGCCGTTTGTCGGATGTTTCTACGCGGCAGATTGCACGACCGGGTAGGGCTTCTTGCATCGCGCGGCGCACGGTTTCCACTTCGGGTAGTTCGGGCATGCGAAGGAGTATATACGGGGGTGCACACGGCGTCAATATTGCTGCATTGGCGCGCCGCCGTATTTTGTACGAGCACACGCAAAAGGAGTGAGTACATATGGATTTGACTAGACAACCGCCGCGCCGCCCTTCAAATGTGAATATGGCGGGCATCGTGGGCCTGGCCCGCATGACCGACAAGGCGCGCGCATACAACAGCGAGACATTGGAACCCTATCTGTACGGCGATGACTCGAATCTCGATACGGAAGTGCTGGGCCTTATCGGTATGAATGCAGGTGACTTTGCCGAGGCGGCCGAGGCGATGAGCGACGAAGAACTCGTGGTTCGCGTGCGCGAGTCGATCGAGCACATTGGGCGCATGCACAGTGAGATAGACGCGTTTAATCGCGAGCGGCTCGAACGTCATCCACACGACGAGCGCCACCGCGCTCTGCTGGCGGAGCGCTTGGAAAAGTACGCGCCCGGCCGCACCGATATAAAGACGATCTTCGCCTCGCTCGAGTTAGACGACTGGGGTCAGTTTCGCGAGATGGACCTGACGATAGAGCCGCCGCGCACGCCCTATTTGCGCAGTGTATTTGGCGTAATGGGTGCGGCGCGCATGGCCGATAAGGCCCGCGCTGCCCGCGCGGGTAAGTTGGGCGCCTATCGCTACGGCGACGATTCGGGTTTGGACAAGGCGATTCTCGAATTCCTTGGCATTGGCGCCGAAGACTTTATGGAGGCGGCCTATGCCAATCCCAACGATACGGAGCTTTCCGAGTGGGTCGCCCAGCAGGTGGAAAAGACGCCGTCGGAAAAGTGCACATTTAATGCGCTGCGCGCCCAGTTCGGGCGCTTTGGCGACGTGCGTGCCGCTTTTCTGCGCCGCAGGGACGAGGTTGGATGCAACAGCGGCAACGTCGACACCTATTTTGATCTGATGGACGTTGACGACGAACAGAGCTTTGGCGTGGTCGATCTGCGCCGGCATGCTCCGCGCAGCATCTACGATACGAGCGTGGCCGGCATTGCCGGGTTGGCGCGGGCCATCGACAAAGCGCGCGCCCACAACGGCCGGATGTTGGGCGCCTACTGGTTTGGCGACGATTCCGGCTTTGATCGGGCGGTGCTCAAATTGGTCGGTAGCACAGCGGCCGAATTTGCCGAGGCGACCAATGCATGTGCCGATGATGAGGCCGTGCTGGCGTGGTTGGGCGACCGAGTCAGCGGTAAGAGCGACGAGGAAAAGGCGGAGTTTAATCAGTCGCTGTGGACTGCATCGCCGCGCGACGATCACCAGTGGGCCGCTGTACGGAAAGTGGTGGGTGCGCTCGATCCACGGCGCCAGGACGTATGCTGCTTTGCGGCAATGACGGCGCTCGACGACAGCGTGTTCTTTGCGCGCATGAAGGCCGGCGTCTAATGGCGCGACCGCTCATTGGCATTACCACGAGTCTGACGGAAACGGCCCAGGTGCTGCAGCGGCGCTACGTCGATGCGGTCGAGCGCGCCGGCGGTGCGCCGGTTATCGTCGCCCAAACGGCTGTCGCGGAAGCGCAGCGCCCGCTGCTCGACGCGCTAGACGGACTGATCATTACGGGCGGTCCCGGTATTACGCAGGGCCTGGTCGGCGAACTGCCGGACGATTTGCCCGCCGTGGATCTGCACCGCTGGCAGTCCGATTGTACTGCTTTTGACGCACTGCAAGAGCGGCACCGTCCAATGCTGGGCATCTGCTACGGCATGCAGTTTATCAATGCGCGCCTAGGCGGTACGCTCTACGCCGACGTCGAGGCCCAGCTGGGCGTAGTGCCCCATTCGCCCAAGCGGACGGAAGGGCGCGAGATTGCGCACGATATTGCGCTGAGCGAGGGGTCTACCCTGGCTTCGATTGTCGGAACCCGTCGCGCTGTGGCTAATAGCTTTCACCTACAGGCCGTTGAGCAGGTGGGCCAGGGACTGAGGGTAAGTGGATACTCTGACGACGGGTTGATCGAAGCCATTGAGGGAGAAGAGGGGCGATTGGTGGGCGTGCAGTTTCACCCCGAGGCGATGCCGGGGTCGGCGTGGGACCGCCTCTTTGAACACTTAGTCGCCCGCGCCAACCAGCGGGACTAGGCGTCGCGCGAACGCCACGCGTCGCGGGCCTGCCGGCTCGCGACCTGCACGAGGCGATTTTCCTCGAGGAGATAGCCGGTAAGGGCGCGCCCGTAGACGCAGCCGGTATCGAGGCCCAGCAGGTAGGTAGAGCCGTCGCGCTCTTTGACGACGAGGCCGCCCGGCGCATCGTGGCCAAAGATTAGCAGCGGATGCTGAGATGGCTCGTACGCATCGTGCCAGCGCGGTCCCTCAATGCGGCCTTCGACAGGCGGCCAGGTGCGGATGGCAATGAACTCCTCAAAACGCGTGCCGGACAGTCCGCGCTCTGGGTTGATGCCCGCGTGCACCAACAGAAACGCAGTGTCCTCTAGGTAGAGCGGCAGTTCGTCGAGCCAAGAACGCAGCGCGCTCCACACCGGTTCGAGCTGGCGCAGGGCGTAGCGCTGGTCGGGTCTGGCGTGCTGCAGATCGCCTCCCAGCAGCCGATCGCCCAACTGCTGGCGCAGACGCACGTCGTGATTGCCCAGCACCATCTCTGCCTCGCATTCGCAGATGCGCTGCCAGACGCCGAGCGGATCGGGTCCGCGGGCAAAAGCGTCACCGGTCAGCAACAGGCGGTCTTGCCCAACGGCAAAGTGGGCCGCAGAAAGAAGTTCGTCGAGTTCCTCTGCACATCCGTGTACATCGCCGACGACTAGCGTGCGCATCGCATATCCTCTACTTGGTATTGCATCCGAACGGTGAAAAGGCTATCATAAGCCCCATATACGAACGCTGTTTAGAGCGAGCCCTATGAGTGAAAACGCCGCAACACAACCCGGAGTCAGAACAGAGCCTGCATACTGTCATGTGATGGCCAAGCCGTCGGGTTCGGTGTGCAATATTGACTGCAAATACTGTTTCTATTTGGAAAAAGAGAAGCTCTATCCGGATGCGCGCAAGAGCTGGCGCATGGAAGACGAAACGCTAGAGCTATACGTCAAGCAGTACATCGAAGCGCAGGATGTGCCGGTCGTCAACTTCGCCTGGCAGGGCGGCGAGCCGACGCTGATGGGCTTGGACTTCTTTCGCCGCGCCGTCGAACTTCAGCAGCGCTATGCCAACGGCAAGGCCGTTACCAACGCCTTTCAGACCAACGGCATCCTGCTCGACGACGAGTGGGGCGCCTTCCTTCATGAGCAGAAATTTCTCGTCGGCCTATCGATTGATGGGCCGCGCGAATTCCACGATCGCTACCGCGTCGACAAGGGACAGAAGCCGACCTTTGATCGCGTCTACGCCGGCCTGCAAACGCTCAAGCGCCACGCGGTCGAATTCAATACGCTGACCGTGCTGCAGAACCACAACGCCGATCACCCGCTGGAAATCTACCGCTTTCTGCGCGATGAGGGCAGCGGCTTTATGCAGTTTATTCCCATCGTCGAACGCTCGGCCGATCAGCCAGAGGACGATGGACTGGAGCTGGTCGATCCGACGTTTGAAGGCAAGGCGCTGGTGACGCGCTGGTCCGTAGGCTCGACTCAATACGGGCGTTTTTTGTGTCGGATCTTCGACGAATGGGTGCGCAACGACGTCGGTCGCGTGTTCATACAGATGTATGATACGGCGCTGGGCGCTTGGATGGGTCAGGATCCCAGTCTCTGCATCTTTGCCCGCACCTGTGGCAAGGCGCTGATTATCGAGCACAACGGCGATCTCTACTCCTGCGACCACTTCGTCTATCCAGACTATAGACTGGGCAATGTGCACGAGACATCAATCCGCGATATGGTTGCCAGTCCGCAGCAGGAGAAGTTTGGCAACGACAAGGAAGATGCGCTGCCCCAATACTGCGTCGAGTGCGACTATCGCTTTGCCTGCAACGGCGGCTGTCCCAAACAGCGCTTCACGCGCACGCCACAGGGGGAAGCCGGCCTGAACTACTTGTGCAAGGGCTACAAGATGTTTTTCTCGCACGCCGATCCCTACATGCGCTTTATGGCCAACGAAGTGGGGCGTGGGCGACCAGCGGCCAACGTCATGCAGTGGGCGCGACAAATGGATGCGCAAAGGGATGCTGTGCGCCTGCGCGTCGATCCGGGGCGCAACGATCCGTGTCCATGTGGCAGCGGCAACAAGTATAAGCGGTGCTGTGGCAAGGCCGCTTGAGCCGAGTCCAGTGCAATGTAACCCGGCCCGACGGGCCTCAGAACGATTTGAACGGGAGTGGGCAAATGATCGATATCCAGTTGCAACCGGAAGAAAACAAGGCGGTCGTGACAGTCGACGGCGCGCTCTTTACGGAGTATCGCTACGGCCACTATGCGTGCCGGCCCTATTTTTACCCGCTGCACACGCCAGATGGTCAGGGCCTAACGCGCGCCTATCCGATGGAAGACGTCGAAGGTGAGAACCAGGATCACTACCACCATCGCAGCGTCTATACGGCGCACGGTCTGGTCAACGGCTATAACCTGTGGGACGAAGGCACCAACCACGGCGCCATGCTGCAGCGGGGCCAGCCCGTAGTCGGCGTCGTCGATGGCGTTGCGCAGATCGATGGCATCGTCGACTGGTACGGTCCAGAAGGTCAGAAACTGCTGGAAGAGCGGCGGAGTATTTCCATTCGCGTCGATGGCCAACTGCGCATTATCGATCAGCGCAGTGCGTTTCGCGCCGTTTACGGCGATGTGACCTTTGGCGATACGAAAGAGGGCGGACTTTACTCCATTCGCGTGCCGACATCGATGGACGCCAAAGACCATGGGCGCATCGAAAACGCCGAGGGCCAGGTGTTTGAAAACGGCGAAGGCAAGGAAGAAACGTGGGGTGTGCAGGCGGCTTGGGTCGACTATTCGGGGCCGCTGGCCAGCGGACAGCAGTGGGGCCACACCGTCGTCGACCACAAGGATAATCCGCTTTTCCCCACCTATTGGCACGTGCGCGGTTACGGACTGTTTACCGCTAATCCCTTTGGCGTGCACGATTTCAAGAGCGACGACAGCATCGATGCCAGCTGGACGATTCCCGGCGGTCAGCAGCGCGTCTTCCGCTTTCGCCACATCGTGCATCCGGGTCGCGGTGTCGATGGGCACGCCGCGGTCAGAGCGCATATCGCGGCATTCCAGCAATAGGTCTCCGCTCAGTCTGCAGGAGGCGCGTAGCTTGTTGACTACGCGCCCCCATCGCATATGCAGCACGCGTGTGGCGGCGCTGGCTGCCAGCTAACAATGCGCCTCTCTTGCCGCCAGCGCAAAGCCCGTTAACTTATCTGCTACACTGCATTACACACCATAACTAGCTAACTCAGCTACCAGCACGAAAAAAGGGGAAAAATGGGCAAGAAAAAACTGCGCGTTGCCTTTATTGGCGCCGGCGGTATTGCCGGAGCGCACATGCGCTATTTCAAGGATATGGACGACGTCGAAATGGTGGCCGCATCCGACGTGGTAGCCGATAGTGTGCAGCGGCGCTGCGAGGAGTTTGGCATCGGCGAAGCGTTTACTGACTACAAGAAGATGCTGAAGACCGTCAAACCCGATGCCGTAAGCGTTTGCACGCCCAATGGCCTGCACGCCCCCTGCTCAATTGCCGCACTCAATGCCGGTGCCCATGTCATCGTCGAGAAGCCGCTGGCGATGAACGCGCGCGAGGGGCAGAAGATGCTCGATGCGGCCAAGAAAAATCGCCGTAAACTCGTCATCGGCTTTCAGTATCGCTTTGATTCCAAAACAGCTTTTGTCAAAAATGCCGTCGATAGGGGCCAAATGGGCAAGGTCGTCTACGCTCGCGTGCATGCCCTGCGTCGCCGCGGTATCCCCAATTGGGGCGTCTTTGGCCGCAAGGACCTGCAGGGTGGTGGGCCGATGATCGACATTGGCGTACACGCCCTAGAAATGACGCACTTCGTCATGGGTTCGCCCAAGCCGGTGGCGGCCAGCGGCAGCACCTACACCTATTTGGGAGACAAGAAGTCCGACGTGGTTTCGCAGTGGCCCAACTGGGATTACAAGACCTACACCGTTGAAGACCTGGCCGTTGGTTTAATTCGCTTTGACAACGGCGCGACGCTACACTTAGAAGCCAGTTTCGCCGCCCATATCGAAAAAAACGCTTGGAATTTCACTATCATGGGTGAGAAGGGCGGTGCATCGTGGGATCCACCTGGCCTGTTCAGCGACGAGAACAACTACATGGTTAACACGGAACCCAACTGGCTGCCGAATACGGACGCGTTTGCAGCGAAGATGCGCAACTTCGTCGATCACGTTCTGTACAACCAGCCGACCATGGCGCCGGGCGAGCACGGCCTGATGGTGCAGAAGATGCTCGACGGCATCTACGAGTCGGCCGCCAAGGGTAGGGAAATCGCTATTAAATAAGAGGCCGTCTGTCGATTCGGGAACCGGCTCCAGAGCGGGGCCGGTTCTTTCTGATCGAGCTCGATCACTGTTTATAGTTTATTTTTTTGCATTGAGTCCGATAAGATAAGGCAGGAGGAAACCCGTGATGAGTATACAAAAGACAGTGAAGTTCCTGCTCTGCTGCGCACTGTTTACGAGTGCTGCAGTCTGGGCAGAAGATGAGCAAAGTGGCGAAGGACGCATCGAGTATCGCGAAAAGGTAATGAAAGTCCTGGCGGCTCAGTCGGGTGCCGTTGGCGATATTCTCAAATACAAGCTGTCCTACGGCGGCGATATCCTCGTGCACGCCAAGGGCCTGCAGGCGGCTAGCAAACTAGTGATGCCCTCGTTCAAGGCCAAGGCGATGAAAGACGGGGGCGGCGCCCGTGCGGAAATCTGGGAGAAGTGGGAAGAATACGTCGCGGCAGCGAAGGTGCTCGAGGATGCTACCAATGAGTTGGTAGTCGCTGCTGAGAAGGGAGATATGAAGGCGGTCGGCGCGGCGATGCGCGCCGTCGGTGGGTCCTGCGGCAACTGCCACAGGCCATTTCGCAACAAACACGATCACCACGATCACTAGTCCACATGCTCTAAACGGCGCGTGGGCATATAGTATGAGGAGCGCGGGGTAGATTGCATACAGCCCCGCGCTTTTGCGTATGAAGCGAATACGCCGTATGGTCCTTTGGGGGCTATGGGGTCTGTATACAGCGGCGGCCCAGGCCCAGTCGCCCATTGAGCGCGGCGAGTATCTGTTTCGCGCTAGCGGCGGCTGTAGTTGCCATACCGACTTGGCCAATGGCGGTGCGTTTATGGCCGGCGGCCGCGCGATCGCAACGCCGTTTGGCTCCATTTATTCCACCAATATTACGCCAGACGCCGAGACGGGTATCGGTCGCTGGAGCGATGCCGATTTTGTGCGCGCCATGCGCGAGGGGATTGCGCCAGATGGCTCGCACTACTATCCGGTTTTTCCCTACACGTCCTTTGCGCGCATGCGCGAACGCGACGTTCTCGACTTAAAGGCTTATTTGTTTAGCCTACCAGCAGTCAGCAAAGAAAATCGCGCAAACGAATTGCCGCCGCCTTTTAGCTGGCGCTTTGTGCTCTCGCTGTGGAAAGCGCTGCATTTTTCCGCGGGCGAGCACCAGGCCGATGCCAGCCAGTCGGCACAGTGGAATCGCGGTGCCTACTTGGTCGAAGCGCTGGCGCACTGTGCGGAGTGCCACACGCCGCGGACGGCAACGGGAGGCCTACTAGGCGATATGGCTTTTGCCGGCTCGGTCGAGGGGCCGGAGGGCGAATGGGCGCCGAATATTACGCCGGATAGCACTACGGGCGTGGGGACGTGGAGCAAACCGGATATGACCTGGTATCTGCAGACCGGCCTAGAGCCAGACGGCGATTCGGCACAGGGGCTGATGTGGGAAGTTATCGAGCAGGGCTATCAGCACCTCAGCGAAGAAGATCTCGGCGCCATAGCCACGTACTTGCAATCCCTCAACTCCATTGAGAACGCCTTGGGCAAAGAGCGGGCTGCGGCCGATTAACGGGAAGCACTCCGCTGCGCACGTACTGCGTCTCGCGCAATTCTGGCGCGTAGCGACTTGGCCCCAGCAGCTGCGGCAGCGCCGCGTCGTCCTCATCGGTTCCGGCCAGGTCAAACTGGTCGCCCCTATCCCAACCCATTCGCTCGGCAAAGAGGCGGTCGTATATGAGGCGGAGCCGCTCGACTTCTTCGCCGGCGATAAGCGCGTTGAGGGCGAGAAAGCCATCGCGGTGGAATTGTTCGATCTGACCTTGGGTCAGTTCGGTAGTAAGTGCACTCATTGCCATTCCCCCAAGATGGCGCGCACGAGGGCTAAGCTATTGCTGAGCGCGGCGACCGGGTCGGGTAGGGTGGGATGGAGTTCTAAGCTAATGGGGCCCGTGTAGGCACTCTCGTCGAGGGCTAGGAGGAGGTCGCGCAGCGCGGTGCGGGTTAGCACGCCGTCGCCCAGCGCCCAGTGCAGGTCGCTGCGGCCGTCGTTGTCGTCGAGGTGCACGTAGCCAAGGCGTCTGCCTGCTCGGGCAATGACGGCGGCAGGATCTTCACCGGAAATCTGCAGGTGCCCGCTGTCCATTAGCAGGTAGAGGTTGTCGTGGGCGAGGGCTTCCAAATAGTCGAGCGTGCCGGCCGCCGTCGGCAGCGCTTTGCCGGGAAAGTGCTCGACGCCGAGCGCAATATGGCGCGCGGCGGCCATATCGGCGATTGCGACCAGGCTTTCGCCAAAATAGCCGAGCAGGTCGCTGTCGTCGCCCGGCACGACGTAGGCCGTGTCGATTTGGCTGTTGGCGGCTTGATCGAGACCTCGCTCCACGTGATCAATGGAGCGCTGGCGTGCGGTGGCATCGCCGCTGTCGAGCGCGGCTCCTGCATCCATATTGAACGACAGGCCCACGCAGCGCATGCGCATACCGAGCGCATTGACCCGCGCTCGCACAGAGGAACTGGTATAGGTCTGCGCCTGCACGTCGAGTTGGGCAAAGCCCAAGTCGGCGAGGCGTTGCAGTGCCTCTTCTTCGGGAGAGGGCAGGGCCCAGGCACAACAGGAGATATCCATGGTAGACCTTTCTTACTGGCCGCAGTCGATGCGTCCAAAGCAAAAGCGCCGCGTCTTTTTGACGATGGCAAAGCCAAGCGCTTCGAGCGTGCGTCCCGGCATGGAGTCTTTCATTAGCACGGCTCGGCGCGCCACGCGCACGGCTTGGTCGATATCGCTCGACTGCGGTGTGCCCGGTTCGGCGAAGGTGCGCACCAAGTCTAGCCCGTTGGACGCGGTGACGGTTTGGCAAAACATAGGATCGAAATAGACTACGTCAAAAGAGGCATCGGCGCAGGTCGGCAGGATGTCCTGATAGTGAGCGTTAGAAACCCGCACGCGGCGCATTGCGTTGGTGACGGCCGTATGCACGGGATGCTGGTAGGTTTGCATGCCGCGGCGAGTTAGCAGAGCCAGCAGCGGCGACGCTTCGAGCGCGTGGACTTCGCCGTCGACTCCGACTGCGTGGGCGGCGGCAATGGCGTCGGAGCCCAGTCCGCAGGTGCAGTCGAGCAGGCGATCGCCCGGCGCTAGCTGTGCGAGGTCGACGAGCGTGTCGCGGCGGCCGCGCAGCAGATTGACGATGCGCAGCACGGCCGCGTTCGGGTGATGCTGGAGGCGCGCCTGGCCGACGTGGACGACTAAACGGCAGCGGCCGACCACGATGAGCGCATCGACGTGCAGTGCCTGCACGGCATCTTCGAGCCGGCCTTCGGGGCGCGGCCAATAGGGACAGGCCATTTCCGCGGCAATGGCCAAGGCCTGCTGGCGCAGCGCTTCATCGGCACGAGCGCTGCAGGTAACGGCTAGCGTGGGCATATCAGACAGAGGCATAGCATCTTTTGGGGTGCGCGCAGCGAGAGAAAACAGGTATAAAAGTTTCGCTATTGCCGGATGCACCGGCAAATGCAATGGCCATCTCAGCTCTCTTTGCAAAAGCGGGAGGCGCGTTGATATTTACGTATAGTGCACGTGTCGTGCACGGGAAAAATCGGCCGCGCGCTGGCATGCGGCTAAATAGGGGATTGAGGATGAGATACGGCATCGCCTTTTGTGCACTATTCCTGCTGGCCTGCGGCGGGGCCGATGCGCCAACCGTGCGCTCGGTCGACCTAGAACAGGTCGACCCGACAGGTCAGCAGGTGACGTTCTGGTACCAGCACACGCTCCAACGCGAGGAATTGCTCAAGCAGATGTTGGCTGAGTATACGGCTACCAATCCGCACGGGATCGAGGTGCGCGGCGAGTATGCGGGGAATTATCGAGATATCTTTAACAAAATGCTGGTCGGCATGCAGGGGGGCGTGCTGCCCGACCTGGTCGTCGCCTACAACAACCAAGCCTACACCTACTATAGCAACGGCGGTGCAATTGATTTAGTGCCGTATATGGATTCGCCCCAATGGGGTCTGAGCGCGTCTGCGCGCGCCGATTATTTCCCTTCGTTTTTGCGCGAGGATAATTTTGACGGCGCTCAGGTCGCGCTAACGCCCAACCGCTCGTTAGAAGTCATGTACTACAACGTCGACTGGCTGCGTGAAATGGGCTATGCGCAGCCGCCTGAGCGCTGGGAGGACTTTGCCGAGATGTGCCGCCGCGCGCGCAATCGGCCCTTCAGCGGACGAGTCAACGAGGGCCAGAGCACGGGATTTATGCTCGACGACGACGCCAGTCAACTCGCCTCGCTGGTGTTTAGTCGCGGCGGGCGCTTTATGGATGAGGCGCGTTTGGCCTATCGCTTTAATGGAGACGAAGTGCGCGCTTCGCTGGAACTGGTGCGCCAGCTCAAACGCGAAGGAGCGGCCGCCTTGAAGATTGACGAAGGCGCAGATATGGCGGGTTTTGCCACCGGCAATGTACTGTGTTTTCTCGCCTCTTCGACCGGCATACCCTATGTGAAGAATGCCGTCGATGCCGGCGCGCGCTTTACTTGGGTGCTGGCCCCACCGCCGCGCACAGTAGCCGATCCAGTAGTCAATATTTATGGGGCCAGCATCGCCCTGGCTAAATCGACGCCGGAGCGCCAACTGGCGTCCTGGCTTTTTCTCAAGTGGTTTACCGAACCGGCACAGCAGGCGCGCTGGGTAGAGGTCAGCGGCTATTTTCCGGTGCGGCGCAGCACCGCCGAGTCGCTCGCAGCGTATATGCAGTCCAACCCAGAATATGCCAGAGCCTATGGTTGGCTAGACAATGCACAGGCCGAGCCGGGGGTTATGGGCTACGAGCGCGTGCGGAGGTTGGTGGCGCAGATGATGGTTAGCGTGCTGGAGGACGGCGATCTAACCGCCGAACTGGTCGATCTCGACGAGAAGGCCAATGCGACGTTGAGCGAGTTCTAAAGGGCAACGCGGCCGATATGCGGCCCGCCGTATCAGCGCATATGCGGTGGGGGGACCGACCCTTGGTACACGTAGTTGATGGGCGGCTCGACAAAGGTCGCGCGCGTGGTTAGAACGGGGTGGTCAAAGAATGGTTCGCAGCCTCTTTCAAAGCGCGTGCCGCCGCGGAACCACGGTTTGGCGTGGCCCATGGCAATCATCGTACGCGCTCGGTCGCTTTCGTTGGGCATACCGCCGTGCCACAGCCGCACGTCGCGGATGACGATATCGCCCTTCTGCGAACACATGCGCTCTGGCGGTCGCCGATGCGCCCACTCGTCGAGCTGGGCCTGCTGGGGATATTTATCGTCGAGCGCGGTGCGCGGATCGGCATGCGTGCCCGGGTAGTAGAGGGTGGCACCGTTGTCTTCAGTCACGCCAACCAGCGGCACGTTAACGACTAGTGCGTAGGCCGGCGTGCTGCGCGATAAGCCGCTCCACAGGTGGGCAACGTCGGCATGTATGCGCTGTGGCGCGGAGCCAGGAAACGCGGTATTGGCATTATAGCCGATGTTGCCAACGCCGTCGCCTAGGACGGCGTGTGTGACCTGAATGACCAGCTCGTTGAGCAGAATATCTCTGAATAAATAGGGGCGAAAGGGCGGTGGGTTGAGGCCTTGGTAGTTCCGTTCGACGCTGTGGCGGCGCTGGAAATAGGCTAGGTCGTCGGCCATGCGCGCATCGAGCAGGTCGAGATGCGCATGCGCAACGATATCGGGTAACAGCACGAGGCCATCGTCCGCTAAGGCGCTGACGGCTTGGCGCAGATGGACGTCCGTCATGCGTCCGGACCGGCGCTCGAAATCGGTGAGGTCGATGCGTATCACGTCGTGCTCCCATGCGCTCAATAAGAAGATGTTCTAACTAGCGCGCATCGGACTGCACGCGCAAATGGGTGCGGCGTTTCAGGTAGAGCATACCGATCCCATTGGTCGGCGGGAGTGCGCGTCGGTCTTCAGCGCAGGAGCGTCATTTTGCGCATCTGCACCTGGCCGTCGACTTCGAGACGATACAGATACATACCAGAGGAGACCGGAGAGCCGCTGTCGTCGCGCGCGTCCCATTCCAGCACGTGCCGTCCGGGCACAAAGAGCCGATCGGCCAGCCGCCGCACGCGCTGCCCGGCACTGTTGTAGACGGTCAGTTGTACGGGCTGCGCCACATAGATGTCAAAGGGAATGGCCGTCGACGGATTAAAGGGATTGGGGAAGTTCTGCAGCAGGCCAACGGCCTGTGGTAGGGCATCACCGCGTGCCGAAAACGCCAGGGTGCCTATGTTGCCGGCCTTATCGGTTGCCCGCACGCGCAGTGCGTTGTCTGCGGCCGGCATGTGGGTCGGATCGAGCGCCAGCGTCTCGCCATCCCAGCTGTAAGCCGAAGGCAATAGGGGAATTTCTTCCAGCAAGACCTCGATCTGAGCTAGGCCACTGCCGGCATCGGCAATGGTGAGGGCGTATTCGTCGCGCGCGACAATGCGCGGCGGCGTGCGGTCCTCCATCAGGGCATAGCGCCCCAACTGACTCAATTCCACTTGCAGCGAACCGCCGCTAAGGGTCGAATGCATCCACTGCCAGCGCCCGTCTGCATAGCGGTAGATCCCCGCTCGCTCGGAAGAGCCATTGGGCAGCGCCGCGCGCAGACGGCTGCCGCGCCCTGCGTAGGGCTGCGGCGAATGGGCCGTATAGGCGGGAGATAGGGGAATCAGTTCGGGGCCTGGATGGTCGATGCGGCTCGGTAAGAGAGCGATGACGGCGTCGTCGGCGAACGCTCCCTCGGCTATCTCAATGCGCATATCTGCGTGCGCAATGATCTTGCCGCGCCCGACGCGCACGGTGCCGACCTCAAAGGCATAGGAAGACCGAAAAAGCTGGCCGTCGACGATAGACAGGGCTAAGATGGATACGCTGCCCTCCTGGCCCGGCGTCAGCACGTGGCTGCTCTGCCAGATGCCCTCGGGACCTTCGCTCAGTGCCAAATCGGACCAGCTGCCGTCGTTGAGGCGCAGCTGCGGCGGCGCATCGGCCGCCATGCGGTCGATTAGGAATAGATCGATAAATTCCGGCTGCAGTGCGTTGGGCAGCGGCACGAGTACAAAATCCTCGCTCTCGGTGCCTGCGCTGCCGTCGGCCGGATAGACCTGAGCGATGACGAGCGCGGTGACTGTGCTGCCGTCGGGCAGGGTGGCGCGTAGCTCGATGATGTCGCTGCCCTGCCAAGGCGTAGCGCGCGTCAGCACCAGTGCCCCGCGTTCTACATCTAAGTTAACGCTGACAGGCTGCAGTCCTTGGGCCGTCCACTGCGCGTTGGCAGGGTCTACCTCGCCCGCTATTAATTCGCTCAACTGCAGGCGTATTTCTGTCGTGCCGGCAAAGAGTCCGACGGTCGTTTGCTCTGTTAGCTCTAGGGCAGATCGGGGAAGAACTACGGCGATGCGCAGCGTCGCTTGCAAGCGCGTGCCGTCGTCGCGCACGCCGACCAGCGTAAAGAATTCCTCGCCGTGCCAGTCCTCGCCGGCAAAGACGATGAGCCGATGGGTTTCCGGATCGATGAGCACGCGTGCATGCAGCCCACCGCTTATGCTCCAGTCAAATTCGTCGGCGTCGGCGTGCGCAACGAATTGATCGAGGTCGATGCTCTGGTCAAATGCGCCGGCATCTAGGTTGAGTTCAGGCAGCGCGGCCAGTTCCGGCGGCTGGGCCGTTTCGACGGGTGCCTGTGCCACAATGCGCGCGCTCAGGCGCTGCTCGGGCAGGTCGGTTGTGCTGGCGACAAAGTAGATCGTCCCCTCGCCGTGCCATCCGCTGGCCGCGCGCAGCGTGACGTAGCGACTGAGCGGATCAATGTCAACGACGACGTTTGCATCGCTCTCTACGCGCCAGCTAATATCGCTGGGCGCCACGTCGCCTACCACATAGCTATCGAGGGGGAAACTGTATACTTGGCCGGCGGCTAGCTCGATGTCGGGCAGGGGAGATAGCGCTAAAAAGGGGCCGCTCTGGCCCTCGGCGTTTAATAGGTGCAAGCGAAGCGTTTGCACCGCTTCGTGCCCATCGGGGTCGACGACGCGCACTTCGATTTCCACCACAGAGGGAACGGCGCTTTCGCGCGGGTCGATGACCAGCACGTGGCTTTGGGGATCGACGCGCAGGGCGATATCGTCGCGCTGCGGCAGGAAGAAATCCATTTCGCTGGTCGCATGGTCGAGATCGAATACGAAGAGGTCGAGGTCGAGCGAGGCATCGACGCCGTCTACGGGAACGCGCACGTCGGGCAGTTCGGCAAAGAGCGGTTCGCCGCTGGCCGGCAGGGAGTAGACATCGACGGAAAAGGCCATTTGTTCGCCGGTGGGATCGGATACGATAAAGCGCAGCGTTTCGACGCCGACAAAGCCGCTTGGAGCGGAGATGCGCGCCATGCGACCGCTGCTCAGCTGCACGTTTAGCTGTTGCGAACCGGTTACTTCCCACGTCAGCGTCTCATCGGCGTCATCGGGATCGACGACGAGCTCGTCGAGGCCCAGCACGTAGCTATCGCCGGACGCCAGACTGAGGCGCTGGGGCTGTGCCACCAGCGTTGGGGCCAGCGAGGGGACGACGGTGACGACGAGGGGGCCGCTGGCCGTGAGGAGGCCCGAATCTTCGACGACCAGCGTAATTTCTTCGCTGCCGGTCCACCCCCCGGCGGCCGAGACGATCAGGCGTCCTTCGGCCATTTCGAGTTGTACCTGCTCGTTGCCTACCCAGGAAAGTCGCAGATCCTCGCTGCGATCCTCCACATCGGACAGCAGCTCGCTCAGGAGCAGGCTGTCGTCGCTGCGCCCGCGCGTCAGGCGAAGATTGGGCGCAGTCAAGAACTGGGGTGGATCGTTTATCGCAGCGACTTCGATATCTATCTGCAGTGAATCGGAAAAATCAAATGGGTCGCGGGCGATCAGCACAGCGCGCGTCTGGCCGTGCCAGTTGGCCTGTGGCGCGATATGCGCCACGCGCGCTGCTGGGTCGATTGCAATGGCAATTTCCGGGGGGGCATCGACTGTCCATTCGAGCTGTTCGAAAGGCGTGTCGCTATCGGAGACCAGCGCATCTAGGGCCAGCGCGTAGGCCTGGTCTTCGTTCAAGCCAAGTGCGCCAATAGGAGAAAAGGTCGGAGCGGCGTTGACGAATATTTCCAGCGTGTCGGATGTAGTCTGGCCGGCGGGGTTGCGCGCCGTCAGCACCAGCTGCTCCCACGGTGAGGCGTCGCTCGGAGCTTGCAGCAAGAGCGCGTTGTCCTCCACATCGTGCGTGCTGTGCAGGCCCCCTATGGGGGAAATGGACCAGGTTATTTCGCCCAGCTCGTATATCGGGTCAAAGACGTAGTCGTCGAGGTCGAACCGATACGTGCCACCGCGCGGCAGCACCAGTCGCTCGGGCAAACCGCTGATTGTGATGCCCTGCACCGTGAGGCGCAGCGGGTGGATAAAGCGAAACGAGTGCTGGTCGCCTTCGGGGCGGAAAAAGCGCGTTTCGCGGGTGCCGCTTTCGTCGATGTGCACCTGCATTTCTGCGGCTGGTGCGAGCGCGCGCAGGCGGAAAGAGGCGATCGGTCCAGAACCCTGATCGGCGGCGCGCACGACGCTGTAGTCAAGTTGGATGCCCGGTGCGCTGGCCGCTGGATCTTCTTCGTCGAGCAGGTAGTTGCGGAAGATCTCGCCGTTGGCGAGAAAGGCGCCCGGAGCGAAGGGTTGGAAACCCGTCTGGGCCGCGCGGTCCTCGTCGACGATTTCTAGGTAGTCCGAGTCAACCGTGAGAAATACGGCGGCGCCGGACAGCGGCTCGTTTTCCGAGTCGATCCACAGCTCCACTTCAATTTCGTCGCCGACCATCACGGAAGTCGTGCTGGTATTGGCGCCCGCCGGGCGCAGCTCGAGGCGTGCCGCCATCAACGATGTGGGCGGAGTGATAACGACGAAAATGAGGAGAAATGCGAGGGCAATCCGTTGTTTCATAAGAAGCTCCATCCTCCCCGGAGGGAACGTGTAAGGCCTTGGGAGGCAAAAGCTATGCCAGTGCGCTCAGAGGGAGCAGCAGTGGAAAAAGCAGCAATCTGGTGGAACTTTCTGCCGTATATGGGAAGAATCTTCCATGCTGCACGTAGGTAGAATGCCCCTTTGCATGGGGTGACGGTGGGATCTCACCCCTATAAGTAGTATGGCATTGATCTTGCTGAAGAGCAGGCGTTGAAGGGAATCGAACGTTGCCAAGATGGCGGCATTCTAAGGAATGGAATGGTGAAGTCCTTCTCTGCTCAGAGTACATTGCGCGTGCACCAATCCTATTGGCAGCGGTCGACGCGCTACTCCATCCCGTGGATCACTGCGGGCCTGCTGCTGCTGCTGTGGTTGGCACCTCGGGTCTACGGTGCGGCGCCGATCTTTGAGAATCGCACGCCGGTGGGCTTTTCCACGGCCGATAGCACGACGCAGCAGGATTTCGTGCTGGGCGGTGAGATTGTGGTGCGCGCCGATCTCAACCAGGCGGCGACGCCGACCTACCCTGTCATTGGACACTTTCACAACATCGAACGCAGCGTGCAGGTTGAAGGCAGCGATGTCGACGGTCTGCAGACCGATATCGCCGTAGATGGCGACGGCACGGTGCACATGGCCTGGATTGCGCAGGAGGTCGTCAGTCCGGTCTCGACGCCGGTCTACTACGTGCGCTACGCGCGCAGCGAAGACAGCGGACGCACTTTCTCGGCGCCGGTCAGCGTGTCGGGTGGTTTGCGATTTGACTTGTTGACCGTCAATACGGCAGCCAATAGCAGCGGGTTTTCGACGCTCGACCTGGAAGTCGACAGCCGCGGCAATCCGCGCGTTGCCTACGCGATGAATCACTCACCCGACGGCCACACCGCCAAGTTTAGCGGCAGCGGCGACGCCGACAACGTCTATTTCAACTACTCGCAAAACGGCGGCGCCTCGTGGCTGCCGTCCGATCGCGCTATCGTCGTCAACGACACCGTTACGCTCGGCAACCTGCAGGGCCGTGCCAGCGCCTTCCCGCGCCTAGTCGTCGACCAGCGCGACAATATATTCATCAGCTACGTGCGCGGTTCGAGCCAGGGTTCGGGCAACGACGACATTATGTTGGCCAAGGTCGATCGTTCGACGACGCCCTTTGATATGGAGCGCGTCGGCTCGCTTGGTGGGGTGGGCAGCAGCGGCGGGGTCCGCATATCGCCAGAGGCCGGGCGCCACAGCGGGCCGGATCTAGCCGTGGGCACCGGTGACGTGCTGCACCTGATCTACTTCAACGATACCGGCAACGACATCGAGCATAAGACGCTGCTGGCCGACTCGTGGAATACGGTAGGCGGCACCGGTTGGAACCAGTCGGTCGACGGCGCCGACGTAGACGACTTTGTCGATGAGGCGACGGTGGCGGCCATTGAGTCGGACGCCAACTTCTTCTTTCCCAGCATCGCCGTTGATAAGCAGAGTTCTCCCGACAAGGTCTATGCTGTTTATAAGTTTGGCGATGCCACCTTTGAGACGGTAGCATTTAATCGCTATACCTACGACAATGCTATCGGCGGCAGTGCCGGTTGGAATACGGCCGCGGCGATGCCGGTGTGGAGCACGGCGACTTCACCGGTCTTTGCCGACGGCAACGCAGCGTATAATATCGAGTTGGAATGGACGCACACCGAACGCGTCGCCGTGTTGGTAGACGACCGCCTGCCCGATCGCGGCGAGGTGCACATCGCATTTAGCGCAGGTTATTCTAGCAGCGGTGAACACGACATCTACTACGGCTATTACAACGGTGCTTCGTGGATTTTGCCGGAAAAGGTGGCCGACGACGATTCAGATACCGGCGTCGAGGACGGCATCGCCACCAGCGACGTATATCTCGCCTCGCCTGCCTTGGCCAAGGCGACCGGGCAGTCCAACCTATTTATGGCATTTTCCGGCGGTGCAGGCGAGGGGTTGGGTATCAACGGCGTCAGCGATGTAAACGGGCACGCCTATTTTAAGGTACTGGGCCGATCCATAACGTCGGAAGACGAGTCGGTGCCCGTGGGGGCCTTTGCCTACAACCTCAGCTACACGCCGGTCAATCCGCAAAATCACAGCAGCGCAATCGACGACAATCTGGTCTACGTGCACGTGGCCGACAATGTCGACGGCACGAGATTGGGCGCGACCGGCAGGCGCCAAACGGACGGCTTTCTGGCCGGTGACTGGGAGTCGGTCGGCGTGCGTTCGAGCGATGACGACAAATACTTCGAAGGTCGTTTTAACGAAGACGCTAGCTCCGGCCAGGAGTGGGGCGACGACGACGATAAAATTGGTCTGCTCGTCAAGTTCAATGTACTGGGCAGCGATTCGCCGGTTAATGTGCAGGTCATAACTAATAGTACGGCCAGCGCCAGCGGCACGGGGTTGGGCGCGCGCTCTGTGCGCGTGGGGACGGACCCATCGGCTATTGCGGGAGTGGGCTCGTTTTTTATGCTGGGCGCCGATATCGACATTATCGATTCCAATACTGCCCCCAGGGTGCAGGTGCTGCAGCCCGACGGCGTGGGCGACGAGGCCAATACATCGTATCCCATTATGTACAACCTCAGCGACACCGACGACCAAATAGTCAGCGGTGGGTTGAAGGCGGCGCTGTATTTTTCTCCCGACTCTTCGCTGGCCTCAGTGCAAGATATCCGCATTTTCGCAACGCTTATCGCCGATGAAAACGACCAGACGAGCGTATTTTCCAGCGGCACCAACGATCTATCGGAAGGACTGAGCGAGAGCTATACCTGGGATGATCCGCCCACTGCGTTAAAGGCCAAGCTCTTTGCCAGCATCAATCAGGTCATAAGCGGTAAGTATTACATTTACCTTGTCGCCGACGACCAGAAAAATCCTCCGGTCTTCGCGCGCAGTCCCGGTGCGCTGACCATAAAGCACGTGCCGATTATTGTGCACGTCGATCCAGCTATGGCTGACACGGTCGACACCGGCGTGCGCTCGGGTGCCACGGCCAATCCCTATGATCTCGATTTTACCGTGCGCGATTTCGACCTGCAGGGAGCCGCGGAAATACAGCTATTCTACTCCTCGGTCAGCGGGCTGCAGTCGGTGTCAGTTATCGGCACGTTTCCCAACCAGAAATTTACCCTCGGCAAGAGCGCGTCTGGCGTGCGCGCCATTCCCATCACGCATACGGATACGCTGACGAGCAGCTATGTAGAATTCTCGTGGGATATTAGAGATTCAGTCGCCGTGCGCGTCGGGGCGAGCATCGACTCGCAGACGGTAGCTGAGGGCAGCTACTTTATTTACCTGGTCGCCAGCGACTCAATTTCTACCACCGTGGGGCAGAGCGAGGCGATGCTGACGGTTAAGCATTCGCCTTCGTTTACCTTTTACGAGCCGCCGCGCGACACGCATCGCCGCATCAATACGGGATCGCAGCCCATTTTCACCGTGCAGTGGCAGAAGGGACGCAGCGACCTCGACTTCGACGACAATGCGACGATAGATCTCTACTTTACGACGGACAGTCCCGCCGTCGTCAACTACGAGAACTACGCCGATTCGCTGCTCAAGGACAGCGATACGCGCGTGATCGTCAAAGGCCTGCGCGAAGATGCTGAAGGCGCATCCGATATGTATGTCTGGGATTTGCGCAATCCACCCAACGATACGCCGCTCAGCGGGCAGAAAGTCTGGCTATACGCCATGATCAGCGACGAGCGCGGCAACAGCACTACGGCACTGGGTGGCGCGCTAACCATGACGCACGATCCGCATATCAACTTGCTCAGTTCCAAGTTGGACGACTACGATGCATTCGTTAAAAACGACGTTCTACGCCTCAAGTGGGATGATTATATGGTAGACGATGGTGTGGGCACAGACGATGCCTACATCCGCCTCTATGCATCCACGCAGGCCAATCTGACTACGCTGTCGGCGTTAGAAGCCGACGTGGGCGTCAACGGCTTTCTCATCAATAGCTCGAACGGATTGACGACGGGAACGATTGCCAGCGTGCGCGAGGACAGTGCTAATTTTTTCGATTGGAACACCAAGCTATTTGGTGCCGCGGTCAACTATTACGTGTATGCAGCTATCAGCAGGGATGCGACGTTTAGCAACAATGCCGCGACGACGTTTAGCCGCAGCGCCACGGCGCTGACTATTGGCGCGGGTAGCGCCACGCCGAATATCAGCTTGAGTCCAACGGATCAAACTGTGGCGGTCAATGATACCGTGACGCTGGACGTCATGGTGCAGCACAGCAGTGCGATCAATTTCGTGCAAGTTGTGCTCAACTTTGGCGATTCCAGCTTCTCTATAGTCGACCAGAGCACGGACGCCGGACTGCAGCCCTTTATCGATTTAAATCAGGTATTTTCCGGGGCCACGCCCATCGAGAATGCCTACGATTCATCCGCTTCTAAACTGCGCTTCGCCAAGTCTACGTTCCAAGGTGAGCTAGTCGGTTCGGCTACGCAGCCAGCTCGCCTGGCGCGTTTTCAGCTGGTGCCAACCTCCAGCCTAGCGGCGACGCCGTCCGTCACTTTTCAGACGGGGGAAACGGGCACGGTATTGGGCGTAGTGGGCAAAACTGATCCGCTCGACAACGGCGAGGGATTATCGCTGCTAGACCCCAATTTCAAGCGCGTCGAGCGCGGCAGCATTACGGCGGTGGTCGAGTTGGAAGGGCGCACGCTGGGATCGGGTGACTTCTCCTCTCTGTTGGATATACATCTGCGCCACCCCGGCAGCACAATCGACATTGCAGATGCCGTTTTTCTCAGCGCTAACGATGCCAACGTCTCTACGACGGATACGCTCGAAAAACAGAGTGCCGCCAATGGCGCACTGACGTTGACGAATGTGCCGGCTGGACGCTACGTGCTGACGGTCAAAGACACCAGCCACGTCAGCGCGCGCACGGATACGTTTACCGTAAGCAATGGGCAAACGGTTGCCGTTGGCAGCGACATTCCCGGGTTTTTTGGCTCGGACCTGCGCGGCGATCCGACGACGACGCTGGCCAATTCGGGCAGGCGGCTGATTGCCGGGGATGCCAGCGAAGACAACGAAATTAACGAAGACGACGTCAATATTATAATTGCCGCCTGGGGCGCCAATAGCGCGGTGGCCAATTTTCGCCAGGCCGACCTAAACAACGACAACCAAGTCGGCGCGGCCGACCTAACGGCGACGACCTCTAATTTTGGCAATAGCGAGGGCTTTGGTGCACCGCCCGTATACAAGCGCGCTGCGGCGGGAGATAATGCAGGTTCATCCATTGAAGTCGTTCCGCTCTTCGATCGCCGCGTCGCTCCCTTTGTCGGCCAGCGCGTAGATGTGGTCGTGCAGGCGCGCGACTTGGACGATCTGGCCGGCTATGAGTTCGATCTTCAGTTCGATCCGCGCGCCCTGCGCCTGCTGCCGGGCGGCCAACAGGCCGGCGACGTATTTGGCGGCAATCCGCGCGGGGCAGTATTCGACGCGCGCGTCGACGATGCCGGGCATCTGCGCGTCATGGCCTCGCGCTACGGCAAGGAGTGGTCGGCACAGGGCGATGGCCAGTTGGTCAGGCTGCGCTTTGAAGTGCTGCGCGAAGATGCGCTGCAGACGCTGCAGCCGGGCGGCGGCACGCTGTTGAGCACGCTATACGACCAACAGCCGGTTCGTTGGGGAGGGTCGCTGCTCGACTGGATCCTGCCGCAGGTGCCTGATTTAGCGCAAAATTTCCCCAATCCCTTTAATCCGAGCACCAGCATTCCACTGGCGCTGCCCCAGCGCACCCAGGTGCGCCTAGCCGTCTTTAACGTGCTGGGTCAGAAGGTGCGCACGCTGATCGACGGGCCGATGGAAGCCGGCTATCACACCATGGTGTGGAACGGTCGCGATGAAGCGGGTAGCCAAGCGGCAGCCGGCACCTACTTCTACCTGCTGGAAGCCGACCAATTTCGCCAGACGCGCAAGATGACGTTGGTTAAGTGATGCTGCGCTCGGCAATCTACATGGCGTGTGCAGCACTCTGGGTAAGCGCGGCGCAGGCTGCCAAACCGGTATTTGAAAACGCCACGCCGGTCGGCTTTTCGCCGCAGGACAGCACCGTCGTCGAGGACTTTACGGCGGGCTCTACCGTCAGCGTGCGCGTCGATTTGGACCGCGCGGCTACCTACGACTATCCGGTTGTAGGCCATTTTCACAATCTGGAAAAGAGCGTGCAGCTGGGATCGGTCGATACCGACGGCATGCAGGTCGATATCGCCATGGTCGACGTCGCGCCGTTTGGCGTGCGCGCCGAGGGGCCGGCCCTAGGACTTACCAGCACGGCCGTGCATCCGTCAATTCACATGGCGTGGATTGAGCAGACGACGTCTGTGCCGCGCGCGAGCTTTCCCTATACGGGCGGCAGCACGCCGCTCTACCGCGTCATGTATGCGCGCAGTTCCGACGGCGGTGCGAATTTTTCCTCGCCGGTTGCCGTAAGCGGAAATATCACCTACCACCCACTGACGACCAACGGCAGCGGCAACTCGTTCTCGACGCTCGATTTGGAAGTAGACAGTGGCGGTCAACCGCGCGTGGCCTATGCCTTTGTCTCGACGGCCGATCACGAGCGCAAGAAAAACGTCTACTTCGCCTATTCGCAGGACGGGGGCGGCTCGTGGCAGACCCCCATTGTAGTTAATGACACCAAGGTAGGTGCGACGGAGAGTCGCAACACGGCCTTTCCGCGCATGATCGTAGACGATCGCGACAACGTGTTTATCAGCTACGTGCGCGGCGCCAGTACGGGTGCGGGTAGCGACGACATTATGATGGCCAAGGTCAATCGCTTTTCCTCGCCCTTTTCCATTCTACCCATAGGCGAGAGCGGCGGAACGGGCACGGGCGGCATTCGCCTGACGCCCAATGGCGATCGCAGCACGGGGCCCGACGTAGCGCTGGGTGACGGCGACGCGCTGCACGTGGTCTACTTCAGCGACACCAACAACCGCATCGAACACAAGCGCCTCGCCACCGATACGACGTGGGTGGACGTGAGTGCCGCGGGTTGGAATCAGAACGCGGCCGGGGCCGCACTCTCTTCTTTTGTTGACGAAGCGGCGTCCAATGCGGGCATAGAAACAGATGCGACTTACTATTTTCCCAGCGTCGTCGTCGATCGCAACG
This sequence comes from Gemmatimonadota bacterium, assembly GCA_038153405.1. Classification (GTDB taxonomy): domain Bacteria; phylum Latescibacterota; class UBA2968; order UBA8231; family UBA8231. The sequence goes on from JAYOYH010000009.1 coordinate 89,338, forward strand.
CGTTGCCCGATCGGGTATACTCGCTGTTTAAGTGGGCCGACAATACGCCCGTAGAAGGCATCTACTTTAACGCCTACCGCGACGTAGGTGCGCTCGGAGGGAATGCTGCGTGGGGCACGGCGACCTCGCTGTGGAATACGGCGGGGACGGCCCTTTTTAGCGATGGCGCCAATGCCTACAACGTCGAGCTCGACTGGGAAATAACCGAGCGCGTAGCGGCCGTAGTTGACGATCGTCTAGAAGATAGGGGCGATCTCCACATCGCCTTTAGCGCCGGTTATAGCGGCGGCGGTGAGCATGATATCTACTACGCGCGCTACAACGGGACCTCGTGGACGCTGCCGGAAAAGGTCGCCGACGACGATTCGGACAGCGGCACGGAAGACGGCATTGCCGCGGCGGATGTGTTTCAGCTGAGTCCGGCGCTGGCCATGCATCCCGATTCGCTCAACGTATATATGGCCTTTGCCGGCGGCGCGGGCGAGGGATTTGGTCTCGGACACGTGACCAATGTAAATCACCACGCCTATTTCAAGGTGCTAGGGCGCAATGCGACGTGGGAGGACGACTCGGTGCCGGTGGGCGCCTACCAGTACACGCTGTCCTATAAACCGGTTAACGCGCAGACGGTAGCTTCACAGGTGGACGACAATGTGATCTACGTGCACGTGGCCGATGCTGGGGATGGATCGGGGTTGGGTGCGCGCGCCGATTCGTCGGATGGGTTTTTGGCCGGCGACTGGGAGTCGGTGGGTCTGAAGCTAGTAGACAACGACAAGTATTATGAGGGAAGAGTAAACGAAGACAGCGCCGGTTCAAACGAGTGGGGAGACGACGACGACAAGATCGGTCTGCTGGTAAAGCTCAATGTACTAGGCAGCGATTCGTCGACCAATGTGCAGGTCATTACCAATAGTACGGCCAGCGCCGGAGGCACCGGATTGGCGGCGCGCAGCGTGCGCGTGGGCAGCAATCCATCGGGCGCGTTTGTCGGCGCCGGTTCGTTTTTCATGCTCGGTGCAAATATCGATATCGTCGCCAGCAATACGGCCCCGAGCGTTTCTATCGCCCAGCCCGACGGCAGCGGCGATACGGCCAATACGTCCTACGCCATTCAGTATAGCGCCACCGATGCCGACGACGATCTGGGCGGCAATTTAAAGATAGCCCTCTATGCCTATCCGACGGGCGGCCTGCGCAGCGTGCAGGACATACGCATCTTCGCGACGTTGATCGCCGACGAGAACGACCACGTGGCCGTCAACGCCAATGGCACGGGTGATCTGGCAGAAGGTTCCAGCGAGACCTATACCTGGGACGATCCGCCGCAGGCGCTGAAAAACGCGGCGCTCTTCGCCTCGATTCTCCGCGTGCCGAGTGGAAATTACTACATCTACGCCGTGGTTGATGACCAGCGCAACCCGCCGGTCTATGCCGTCAGTCCCGGCCCCCTTACCGTGCGCCACGGCCCGATCGTCCAGCAGATTGATCCGGTGGTGGCCGATACGGTCGATACCGGCGTGCGCACCGGCCTGAAGGCCAATCCCTACGACCTCGACCTAAGCGTAGTCGACTACGATAGCGATGCGCGCGTGCAGCTTTTTTACTCGTCTGCCAGTGGTTTGACGTCGGTCTCAGTGCGGGGTAACTATCCCAACAACGCCTTTGTTCTGGGCAAGAGCATTGCCGGCACGCGCGCTACGGCCATTACAGCTTCGACGACTATGACGGCGCACAAAAGAGAATTTAGCTGGGACGTCACGTCGCCGCTCGTGGCACAGGGGGCCTATTATATCTACGCTGTCGCTACCGATTCGATTACGACTACCGTAGGACAGAGTAGCGTTCCGCTGGTGGTGCGCCACTCGCCTTCGTTCGCTTTTTACGAGCCGGCAGTCGATACGCAGCGCCGCATCGACTCGGGTTCGCAGCCGATCTATACAATTCAATGGCAAAAGGGACCTGGCGATAAGGATTTAGATAGCAACGCCTCGATCGCGCTTTACTTCACGACGGACGACCCAGCCAGTACCGATCACGCGACGGCCTCCGGTGCTTCGCCGACGTCGCTGACGAGCGACGGCGATACTCGGCTGATTGTCAGCGGACTGACCGAAGACAGCGACGGTCCGGCCGATATGTATGCGTGGGATCTGCGCAATCCTCCCAATGCGCTGCCCAAGAGCGGACAGCGCGTGTGGATCTATGCGTTGATCAGCGATGGTACCAACACGACGGTTGCGCGCGGCGGTTCGCTAATTTGGACGCACAACCCCTTTGTCCTGCTCAAGACGCGCCTGCCCGATATAAGTCGCGGCGATATCGTACGCCTCGAGTGGGAAGACTATTTGGTCGACGATGGTTCGGGCACAGACGACGCCTACATACGCCTCTACGCTGCTTCCAATGCTACGCACACTACGCTGCAATCTATTGAGAGCGATCTAATCGACGGAGGCAATGACGTCTTCATTATCAACAGCTCTGACGGAACGGCGGGCGGCGCGATAACCAATCTGCGCGAAAGCGCGGACGATGCCTTTAACTGGGATACGAATACGGCCAGCTTTTCCATGGCAGAGGGTTCGTTTTCCATCTATGCGGGCATTAGTGCCGATCCGACTTTTGCCGACAACTCGACGGGGCGCCTGAGCAAGGCGTCCAATCCGCTGGTCGTTGGCGTCAGTAGCGGCACGACGCCACAGCTGTCGCTCAGCCCCAACAAAGTGGTGGCGGCAGCGGGCGATACGCTGACATTTGATGTGGTTGTTCAGTCCAGCGGCGAGTCGATTGAGTCGATTAGCGCCGTGATCGATGTGGACGCCAGCCTCTACACCGTGCTCAATAGCGGTACGCCCTTTACTGACCGAGGTGCGGTATTTGTAGGCGGTACGATTGCGGAAAACGCGTTTTCGAGCGGCAAACTGCGCTTTACCAAAAACAAGGCGGGCGGTGAAATCGTTGGCTCGACGCAAACGCAAAAGCCCCTGGCGCGCTTTCAGGTCGTGCTCAAGAGCGATTTCAGCAATGCGCATATGCTGCCTTTTGGGGCAGAAGCGGCCCTCAGCGTCAGCGGGGCATCCGCCGCTATCAAGCAGAGCAGCGGTCTGTCGGTGCAGAGCGCGCAGATCCGCTCCGTGGCGCGTGGTGCGTTGCTGGCTACGGTGATGCTCGAGGGGCGTGCGCTGGGCAACGGCAATCACGCGACGCTGCTCGACGTGCATCTGCGCCAACCGGGCAGCACCATCGATATTATAGATGCAACCTTTCGCGCCGCCAACGATGCCGATGCAACGAGTGCCGACACCGTCGAGGTGCAGACCGCATCGACGGGCGACTTTTCGCTCACCCATATTCCATCTGGGCGCTATGTGCTGACGGTTAAAGACACCAGTCATCTGAGTGGGCGATCGGATACGCTGTTGATTCGCAGCGGCGAAGTGCTGACAATGGGTTCCAGCCTGGGATTTTACGCATCCGACGTGCGCGGCGATCGCTCGTTTTTGCTCGCGCAAAACGGCCGCATGCTCAAGGGGGGCGACGTCACCGGAGACAATGAGGTCGACGAAGACGACGTCAATGCCATCGACGCGGCCTGGGGCACCAATAGCGCTGTCGACAATTTTAAACAGGCCGATATGAATAACGATAGCCGAGTCGGTGTAGAAGACTTGGCGCTGGCTACGTCGAATATCAGCAACAGCACGGGATTTGGCGCACCCCCCGTTTTTAAACGGGCGGTCGGATCGCTGGAACAGGCTGGTGTGGAAATACGGGCACCCAACTACGCGGGCCAGTGGCGCTTTGGCGACGAGGTCGAACTGGTTTTCGTCGCGCGCAATCTAGTCGATTTAAGCGCCTTTGAAATGGAGTGGCACTACGATGCCCGCGATCTGCAACTGGTGGACGAGCCGCGGGTGGGCAGCGTCTTTCGCGACAACCCGCGCGGTGCCTTTGCCCGCGTCGAAGTGGAAGAGGGCCGCATTGCCGTAGCGCAGTCGCGCTACGGCCAGCGCTGGGCGGCCAGCGGCGAGGGCGAGTTAATGCGCTTGAACGTGCGCCTGCAGAACGATGGCTTTCCCGAATCACTGCGCTTGCGCACAGGTCGTCTGGTTGGCGCGGCGTATGAGAGCGTGCATCTAAAACTGCTGGGAGATCCCACTCTCCTGGCTGTTCCGGAGGAATTTAACTTGCAGCAGAACTATCCCAATCCATTTAACCCGTCGACGACTATTCCCTTTGCCGTGCCCTTTATATCCGGTGGGGGAGCCGTTCCTGCATCTGTCGAGATCTTCAACGCGCTGGGCCAGCGCGTGCGGATGCTAGTCGATGAACCGATTAAGCCCGGCTATCATCGGGTGAAATGGGACGGTCTCGATGGGCGCGGAAGCGCCGTCGGATCGGGTCTATACTTTTATCGCGTGCGCGTTGGACAGATGGCACAGGTCGGTAAGATGACGTTGGTCAAATAGGCTGAAGGTTAGGTTTTTACTCGACGAGGAGCTTGCATGGCGCCCGCGTATCTCGACGAACAGCTCGCATTTATATTAGAGGCCGAAGGGCTAAAACAGATTTTTCGCCAGACCTTGTTGCCGGGCGACTATCGGGCGGAAAACGATGCCGAGCACTCGTGGCATTTGAGCTTGATGGCCGTGTTGCTCAGCGAGCATGCGTGTGAACCGTCGCTGGACCTGCTGCGCGTGCTGAAAATGCTGCTGATTCACGATATCGTCGAGATCGATGCCGGCGATACCTTCGCCTACGACGAAGCGGCTAATGCAGACAAGGAACAACGCGAACAGGCCGCCGCCGACCGGCTATTTAACCTATTGCCCAGCCCGCAGGATACCGATATGCGCGCGCTGTGGGACGAGTTTGAGGCGCGCCAGACGCCGGAGGCGCGCTATGCTGCAGCGCTCGACCGCTTTCAGCCCCTGTTGCTCAATTTTCATACGCAGGGCGCGGCCTGGCGCCGGCACGGGGTGAAAAAGGCACAGGTAATCGCGCGCAATGAGCATATCGGCGAGGGGGCTCCGGCGCTGTGGGAGTATGCGCGGAAGCTAATCGATGAGGCGGTGGCACGCGGTTATCTCGAAGCGTAGGCGCGCCGGCTGGTATTGGCTGTTGGAGTAGTTCGGTGGTCCGTGCGCTGGCGCCGCAGCGCGCACTGATTCGCACGGGCACGCCTCAAAATGCGAGCGTATTTTGAAACTAATAGCATGGGTGGTCGTGGAATCAGGTCGCGGCAAAACGCTCCAACTGCCAGCGTTCGGCCTGCGTTTTTTGTAAGCGAATTTTTAGCAAAACGTCGTTGGCTTCGTAGCGCTCTTCTATAATTTCTCCCTCGCTGTGCAACTGGGCCAACAGGCGACCTTCAGCCTGCGGCACCTGCAGGTCGAGCTCGATGGAGTGGGCTCGTCCGTAAGATAGAATGCGTTCGCGCAGTGCCTCGAGTCCGATGCCCTGCGCTGCCGATATGGCTATGGCATCTTCGCGTCCGGCATGTGCGCGCAGGATATCCCCTTCTTCGCCGGGCGCTATCTGATCTATTTTATTGAAGACGTTCAGCGTTGGTCGATCTTCGAGCTTGAGGTCGCGCAGTACGCCGTCGACGGTGTGCATTTGCGACGCGTAGTGCGGAAAGCTCAGGTCGATTACGTGCAGTAGCAGATCGGCTTCGACGGCTTCTTCGAGCGTGGCGCGGAACGAGGCAAATAAGTGGTGTGGGAGGCGCTTGATAAAGCCGACGGTATCGGTCAGGAGTATTTTATGGCGCGCGTCAATCTGCACCGCGCGCGTCGTGGAGTCGAGCGTGGCAAAGAGCTGGTCTTGCACCAGCACGTCCGAACCGGACAGCGCGCGCATCAGTGTCGACTTGCCGGCGTTGGTGTAGCCCACCAGGGCGACTTTGAATATATCCGAGCGCCCTTTGCGGCTGGTCTCCATCTGCTTGCCAATGCGCTCGAGTTTAGCGTGCAGCGCGTTGATCTGTCGGCGGATCATGCGCCGGTCCGTTTCTAACTGCGTTTCGCCCGGACCGCGCACGCCGGCCGAACCCATGCCGCGTATGGCGCCGCCGCCGGCTTGGCGCGAAAGGTGAGTCCACATGCGCGTAAGGCGCGGCAGCAGGTAGTTGAGCTGCGCCAGTTCGACTTGCACCTGCGCCGTGCGCGTGCGCGCGTGCTGGGCAAAGATATCGAGAATGACTGCGCTGCGATCGAGAATGCGCATATCGGTGCGCTTCTCTAGGTTGCGCATTTGCGCCGGTGAGAGCTCGTTGTCGAAGACGAGCATATCGGCCTGCAGATCGCGGGCCAGTTCCTTGACTTCCTCGACCTTGCCCTTCCCTATATAACAGGTCGGATCGATGCGCTCGCGCGACTGCAGCACGCGGCCGGCCTCGACTAGGTGTGCTGTGTCGGTGAGGCGGCTCAGTTCGTCCAGCGAATCCTCGGCATCCCACAGCGGTATGTCGGGTAAGGCGACGCCTACCAGCAGCGCGCGTTCGCGTTGTTTTTCAGTGGAAAACGCTCCCAAATAGTGCCTTTCTACGCTGCGGGCGCAGCGCATCGTAGTCTGTACTAAGATACGAAACACAACGCGTGGACTATTGTCAATTGGCGCGCAGGTCGGCGGCGTTATACGGGGAGATGGCCGTGCGGTTGGCGCCGATCGCGCGGGCAAATCACTCCGTTGCATCTGGCGCGGCTGCGGCGCTACTGGCGGCGCCAACCCGCGTGTAAAGCGGCTGTAAAAAGGTGCATAGTCGAGCGCTTAGGCTGTCCTCCTATTCGATCTTGACACGTGCAGTGAGAGGGTCTACCCTAGTTGAGCGCGTTGTAGTTCGGCAACGCACGCCTTTGCGTTATCGCCTTTAGGAGGGCAAATGTGAGCGAAATTGATGCAGCGGAGCACGGTCAAGTAGACCCTTATATACCCGAGTCGTTGGCCGTTTTACAGCTGCGCAACAGCGTGGTCTATCCCTATATGCCGCAGCAGTTAACGGCTTCGCGTGCCCATTCGATTCAGGCGGTGGAAGCGGCTTCGGGCGACGGTGACTTCATCGCCATATTTGCCCAGCGCGATTCAGATGTGGAGCGCCCTGTCGGCACTGACCTATACGGCGTTGGCGCCATTGCTAAAATCCACAAAGTGTGGCGGATGCCGGACGGTTCTATGCGGCTGATCGTCCAGGGGGTCGACCGCGCTGCGCTAGGCGATGTGCTGCACGACGAGCCCTATATGCGCGCCGCGGTGCGCAGCCTGGCAGACGAGAGCGGCGAAGAGTCCATGGCCGTTCAAGCGATGCGTCGCACAATCCTCCATCAGTTCCAGGCGATCGTCAAGATGATGCCGCACCTGCCGGACGAACTGCAGGTCATGGTCGTCAATATCGACCATCCCGGCCGCCTCTGCGATTTTGTTGCATCGAATCTGGATTTGCAGCTAGTCGAGCACCAGCATTTGCTGGAGGCCCTCAACATAGAAAAGCGGCTTCATTACCTGACGGAGTTGCTGGCGCGCGAGGTGGAAATACTGGAAGTTGGCAACCGCATTCAGACGCAGGTGCAGGAAAAACTTGGCAAGTCGCAGCGCGAGTATTTTTTGCGCGAACAGCTGCGCCAAATTCAGAAAGAGCTCAGCGGATCCGATCCGATGATGGCCGAAGTTGACGAACTGCGCGGCAAAGTCGAGGGCTCAGGGCTATCGCCCGATGCGCTGGAGGCGGCCAAGCGCGAGCTCGATCGCATGCAGCAAATGCAGCAGAGTTCGCCCGAGTATTCCGTAGTGCGCACCTATCTCGACTGGCTCGTCGAGTTGCCTTGGTCGACGTCCACCGAAGATCGCCTCGACCTGGCCGTGGCCGAACGCATCCTCGACGAAGACCACTACGGCTTAGATAAGGTAAAAGAGCGCGTTCTCGAGTATCTGGCCGTGCGCGCCCTGCGCAGCGATATGAAGGGGCCGATCCTCTGTTTCGTCGGTCCTCCAGGCGTGGGCAAGACGTCGTTGGGCCGCTCGATTGCGCGCGCACTGGGCCGCCAGTTTGCCCGCATTTCGCTGGGTGGCGTGCGCGACGAATCGGAAATTCGCGGCCATCGCCGCACATACGTAGGCGCGCTGCCCGGGCGACTAATCCAGGGGCTGCGCAAAGCCGGCAGCAACAATCCGGTCTTTATGCTCGACGAGATCGACAAGCTCGGTCTCGACTTTCGCGGCGACCCGGCCGCTGCGCTGTTGGAGGTGCTCGACCCCCAGCAAAACGACACCTTTGCCGATCACTACTTAGACGTGCCGTTTGACCTATCGCAGGTGATGTTTATCACGACGGCCAACCTGCTATCGCCCGTGCCGGGTCCGCTGCGCGACCGAATGGAGGAAATTGCCATCCCCGGATACACGCCGGAGGAAAAGGCGGAGATTGCCCGTCGGCACCTGCTGCCGCGCCAGCTCGAAGAACACGGTATTGGCGATCGGCAATTGCATCTGCAAGACGAGGCGCTCGACCACTTAATTGCCGACTACACGCGCGAGGCCGGTCTGCGCAATCTCGAACGGCAACTGGGGGGGCTCAGTCGCAAGGTAGCGCGCCAATTTGTCGAAGGGCGCAAGCGGCGCGTCAACATAGGGCGCAACGACGTGGAAAAGCTGCTCGGTCCGGCGCCCTTTTTTCACGAAATGGCCGGTCGCGAGCCGGCCGTTGGCGTGGTGACGGGCCTAGCGGCTACGGCCGCCGGCGGCGAGATATTGCTCATCGAAGCCACGCGCATGCCGGGCCGTAAGAACCTGCTGTTGACCGGCCAGTTGGGCGACGTCATGAAGGAGTCGGCCAGCGCGGCGCTGAGCTATTTGCGCGCCCAGGCCGATGCCTTGAAAATACCGGCCAATCTCATCGACGAATCGGATGTGCACCTGCACGTGCCGGCTGGCGCTACGCCGAAAGAAGGTCCATCGGCTGGCATTGCGCTGACGGCGGCGCTGGTGTCCCTATTTACGGGCCGCGTCGTCGACGCGCAGGTGGCCATGACTGGCGAGATCACCCTGCGCGGGCGCGTCTTGCCGGTTGGCGGTATTCGCGACAAAGTGTTGGCGGCGCAGCGAGCGGGCATACGCACGGTCGTGCTGCCGCGGCAAAATGAGGTCGACTTAGAGGACGTGCCGTCTACGATCCGGCGACGCCTGCGCTTTGTGCTAGTCGACCACATCGACGAAGTGCTGCGCGCTGTGCTCGGTCCCAAGGCAAAGCGTACGAGTGCCAAAGCAAAGCCCAAGGCCGCGGCAAAAACAGCAGGGGCGCCATCGCGCACTGCTGGCAAGAAGAAGGGCACCTCCACCAAGAAGCGCGCGGCCGCAAGCGTTCGACGCAGAGGAGCAAAGTAGCTGGTATGGGGATGGTCGAACGACTCGCAGCATTGCTGCGCGATGTCGAATCTGAGGCGTGGTTGGGCACTGTGCGCACCTTCCGAGGCGAAGCGCTGCGCGAAATCGAGTTGGCACATAGAGACGCAGGAGAGGGGTCGGACATCGCGCGGCAGCTTGCCGAGTTGACCAATGCCATCGTCTTGGCCGCCTATTATCGAGCGGCTACCCAACGCGTCGGTCCCCATGCGCTGGTTGCTCTGGGCGGTTTTGGGCGGGGTGAGATGGCGCCCTACTCCGACATCGACCTGCTCTTTCTCTTTAAGCGCGATGGCGATAAAGCGCCGGAGTTCATATCCGGCGTTCTGCATCCGCTATGGGATCTCGGCTTTGAGGTGGGCCACAGTAGTCGAACCGTAGGTGAAGTAGTGAAGATGGCACGCGAAGACCTCGACTCGTGCACGGCGATGATGGATGGTCGGCTGTTGGTCGGCGATGCCGATCTATTTGCCGAATACGGCGCACGCCTTTTCAAACGCGTGCCCAAGAGCGTTCCCGTGCAGCTCAATAAATGGCGCCAGGCGCGCATTGACAACAAGGACTCGGTGCAGCTCCTAGAGCCCAATGTCAAGGAGAGCCCCGGCGGATTGCGCGATATCCAAGCATTGGGATGGGCGATGAAGGCGCGGGCGCAGCAGGCCGATGCCTCTGCGCTTTGGTCGCACTACTTAGAAGCGGCCGATGTCGACACCATTGAGCGCGGGCGTGCCTTTTTGTGGAGAGTGCGCCACGAAATGCACTTTGCCGTTGGTCGCAAGCGCGACGTGCTCGAACAGGAACTCAAGATGCACATTGCCCAGTCCCTTGGTTATTCCGATCGAGATATGGAACTGGGCGTCGAGCGCTTTATGCGCGACTACTACCTGCATGCGCGCGCGATATTTCACTTGGTCGAGTTGGCCTTCGAACGCCTGACGCGCAAGCCGCGCCACAGCGCGCGCAGCATGTACTTGGAACGTGGGATGATTTCAGTCGACGGCGAAATACTCCTAGCCGGTGGAGAGGAATACTTCGCCGAAGATCCCGTGCGCTTGCTGACCATTTTCCTGACCGCCCAGATTAAGAATCTGCGGTTGAGCGAAGAGGTAAAGCGCACGATACGCACCTGCTTGCATCTGATCGACGACGCCTTGCGCGTATCGCCGGCAGCCTGCGAAGCCTTTATGCGCATACTCAAGCGCAAAGCGCGCGTTGCCAAAACGCTGCGTTCGATGCACGAACTCGGCGTGCTGGGGGCCTATTTGCCAGAGTTCGGCGGACTAAATGGCTTGGTCCAATACGACATCTACCACATTTACACCGTCGATGAGCATACGCTGGTCGCCCTCGATAACGTAGAGTCGCTGGGGCGCGACGAGGCGCCCGCTTCTTTGAGTAATGTCTTTGCCGAGTTCGATCGCAAGGACTTGCTCTACCTTTCTGTCTTACTGCACGACGTAGGCAAGTGGAAGCGCCAAGAACACATTTCCTGTGGGGTCGAAATGACCAAGGAGTTGGTCGAGCGCCTCGGACTACCCGAAGACGAGCGGCGCCTGCTGGTCTTCTTGGTGCGACGCCATCAGGATATGGTAATGATATCGCGTCGCCGCGATTTGGACGATTTCGAAATGATTGGCGAGTTTGCCAGCGACTTTGCCAATATGCAGTGGCTCAGCGCGCTCTATTTGCTGTCCTACGCCGATGTATCGGCCGTCTCGCCCGATGCGTGGAGCGAATGGCAGGGCGCCTTGCTACGGGAACTCTATCACAAGACGGCCGAGCAACTGCAATCTGGGATGAAAGCACTGGAGGAGCGCCAGCGCGTCCGGCAGTTACTCGATGGGCACATTGCCACAGTAACTGGGCGCTGGCCCGCCAATAAAATCGCCGCGCTGCAGGCCCACGTAGAACAGCTGCCGCCGCGCTATCTAGTGGCGTATGGCCTCGAACAGATCGAGGCGCATTTGGATCTGATCGACGAACTCGATGGGTCGCGCGCCTTTGTCGCGGCGTTTGTCAAGTGCGCCGATTTTACCGAGATCGTCATCTGCACTCGCGATCAGCGCCAGGTGCTGGCCAAGATTTGTGGTGCGTTGGCCGTCAACGATCTCAACATCCTGCGCGCCGATGTCAATACGCGCGATGACGAGATTGTGTTAGATATTTTTCAGGTGCAAGACGTCGACGGCACGTCGGTGCTCAACGATTGGAAAAAGGAGCGCGTCCTACAGCGTTTGGATGACGTATTGGAGCGCGGTCTCAAGGCGCGCGAGCTCATTGAGCGCCACAGCGCGCACTGGGGACGGCGCAACCGGAACCGCTATGTACAGCAGCCCAAAGTCGAATTTGAGAACCGCGTTTCAGCCCAGTATACGGTGATCGATATCAGCGCACCAGACGACGTAGGCCTCCTCTACAAAATGACCTATGCGTTGGATGAAGCGGAGCTCGACATACACATGGCTCTGGTCGATACGGTTGCTTCGCGCGCGTCGGACGCCTTTTACGTATTGGATGCCAACGGTGGTAAAATCGAAGACTACGACGTGTTGGAAGCGGTGCGAGAGCGCTTGCTGAGCGCGCTGCAGCCCGGCTGAGATCTCTCACGTAGTCGCGCGTTCCCTCTAAGGGGGATCGCGCGAACGCTCTAATCCTGTTGAACCTCTACGCCCCGTCCGCGCAGTGTGTCGAGTTGAGAACGGGCGCTGTCGGACAGCGGATTTCCCCATATTTCCAAAATGCGCAGGGCGGGCAATTCGAGCAGGGGTTTCAGGTCGGCCACGTCGTTCTGGGCCAAGCGCAGCACTTCGAGATGAGGCAAGCCGCCCAGCGGGCTCACGTCGACAATGCGGTTTTCGTTGAGATCGAGCACTTCCAGTCGATCTAGTGTGGCCAGTGCGGAGAGGTCGGCAATGCGATTTGTGCCTAGGCGCAGTTCTTCCAGCGCGTGCAACCGGGTCAGTGGCCCTATATCGGCGATCCGGTTGTCGGTCAGGCGCAGCATCTGCAAGCGGCGCAAATTGCTCAAGGGCTGTAGGTCGCTGATGCGGTTGGCCGATAGGTTCAGGCGCTCTAACTCGCTCAGTCGGGCAAGGGGACTCAGGTCGGCTACGCCATTTTCCCACAAGTTGAGCGAGCGCAGCTGCGCCAGCGAACGCAGGGGGATAAGGTCGCTGATGCGGTTGTTCGCCAAGCTAAGGCGCTGCAGTTGGTCCAGCGACGATAGGGGAGCCAGATCGGCGATGTCGCTATTGGATGCAGATAGTTCGCGCAGCTGTTGAACTGTGCTGAGCGGCTGTAGGTTAATCCCCTCGTTACCGGCCAGCGCGAGGTTGCGCAAACTAGGCAGCGCGGCGAGCGGCGCCAGGTCGCGGATGTGCGTCGAGCTCAAATCGAGGGTGTGTAGCAGCATCAGGTCGCGCAGGGCATCGATCGACTGCAGAGGATTGTGGTCTAATAGCAGTTCGCGCAGAGCGCCTAAGTGGCGCAGTGGCTCTGCATCGGCGATGGCGTTATGACCTAATTGAAGCACGCGCACATCGAGCAGATGCTCCAGTCCTGCGATGCTTGCGATCTGGGCGCGTTCGGCCGAAAGGTAGTGCAGTTGTGCGCAATGCTCAGCGCGAAGCGGCCCCTGTGCGCCCTCGATTTCTGCGCGAACATGGGCTTCTAACGTCGCGTCTGCAAAGTGGACCGAGGTCGCAGAGGCGATTAGCGGCGTCCAGCAAATGGTCACCAGGAGCGCGACGAGCCCTGGTGCAAGAGTCTTCCAATACGGGAGTGCGCTGTGTGCGCGCCCGCCGTGCTGCATGGCATCGATCTTTCGCAAGCGATAAAACATTCTACAAGGATAGCACAGAGCGGCGTCTACGGCTATATCTGTTCGCATGAAATCGGTTCCGACATCGCGCAGAACAGTCGCTCAGAATGCTTTTATGTCGTTAGCGGGGCTAGTAAATCGGCGCAGCGCAGCATGTGAATGGGGTATGCATCGTCGGGTTTGCGCACTAGGTCGAACCAGGCATCCAACACCAATCCAGCAAATGCCCACGCCGCCACGTCCTTGCAGGCGTGCCCGAGTTCTTCAGAGAGCACGGCCACGCGGCAGCGCATGGCCTCCTGCGCGTGGGGCGCGTCGCTCAGGCCCTCAGGCCAGTTGCGCATCCAGGCGATGACATCGTAGAGCGGGTGGCCGCAATAGCCCTTTGGATCAATGGCCCAGTATGCATCGCCTTCATCGCGCAGCATATTCCAGTGGTGCAGATCGCCGTGTAGGAGCACGGGCTTGCACGGCTCGGCCAGCCGTTCGGTCAGCAGCGCGCGCGCGCTGCCGGCGGTTTCCGCCGCAATGACGGCGGGCAGAGTCGACGGCTCTAGGTCCAGGCGCTGCTGCGCCCAGGTGGCAACGGAGAGGAAGCGGTGTCGAAGAGGTAGGGGGCGCCACAGCGCTTTCATCGCGCGCCCGGCAATGCGCGTTGCCTGCTCGTCGTTGCCCAGGTGAGCCAGCGGTGTGCCGGGATTGGCGCGTTGTACGAGCAGCGCCGCATGCTTGCGATCGGCCTCTAAAAGGCGCGCAGCGCCGCGTCCATCATAGTGAGAGAGTGCCGCAATTTCGCGGACGATTTCGCCGTTGGGCGGGTTGGGGCAACCGATCTTCAGGACGACCGGCTGCCCATCGCCTCGCTTTGCTGGAGCGACGAAGTTGAACTGTGCATCGGGATAGAGCGCTCCTACTTCGCTCAGCGCCCAGCGCTGCGCACAGCGTTCGATGAGGGAGGGTAGACGTTCGCCCCATGCGCGTCCGGCAGCGCCCCATTCAGTCGCTGCGTTGCGCAGGAGTCGGTCGGTATCGTTGGCATTCAAGCGCTGCGGCGGGCGGCAATGCGGCGAATCAGCTCGTCTGCAATAACGCCAGTGAGAATGACGATGCCAATAATAGCAAATTCGAGCTGGGTGGGAATGCCGAGCACGTTGATGGCATTGTAAAGGACGCGCATGACGGCGGCCCCAATGATAACACCGAGAATGGATCCTTCGCCGCCACGCAGCGAACAGCCGCCCAACACGGCAGCGGCAATGGCGTAGAGTTCGTAGAAATTGCCCTGACCCGCTGGCTGCACGGAATTGACATCGAGGGCAAAGAGAACGCCGCCCAGACCCGCAGTGCCCGAGCAGATGACGTAGGCCAATACCTTCATGCGCTCGATGTGCACGCCGCTATAGCGCGCCGCCTCTTCGTTGTGGCCCAGCGCCAGCAGGTAGCGCCCCCAGATCGTGCGGTTGAGAAAAACGGCTGCCACCAAGCCGAGCGCGACGAGAATCAGGAAGGGAACGGGGAGCGAGAAGTCGCCGAATAGAGCGACTTTGCCGATGGCCAGTGTGCGCAGGGACTCGTAGTTCGAGCCAAACCCCTGCACCTGATCGTGGGTTATCCAGCGGCCCAGGCCGCGATAGAGCAGCAGACCGCACAGCGTGACGACAAAGGGCTGTAGCTGGATGCGCGTAATGAGCAAGCCATGCAGCAATCCGATGGCGAGGGATAGGGCCAACACGGCCAGCAGGGCAAGCGGAGCCGAATACCCCGCGGCCAAGAGCATGGGCAGCAGGCAGCCGACTAGGCCGATGAGCGAACCGATCGATAGGTCGATGCCGCCGGTGATAATAACAAACGCGGCGCCAATGCTTATGATGCCAAAGAGCGAGGTCCAGCGAACGATGTTTTGCAGATTATAGGCGCTGGCGAATTTGGGCTCGATAGCCCATGTCAGGGTAAATACGGCGATGAGGAGTCCAACTATGCCGAGAATTTTTTTCATCAGGCCGCTCTTCCCGTAGCCATGTGCATGATGGCCTCTTCGCTCAGCTCTTCGCGCTGTAGCTGGCCGGTGATGCGCCCCTCGTGCATCACTAGTGCGCGGTCGGCCATACCGAGGATTTCCTCCATCTCGCTTGAGACAAATAGAATGGCGACGCCGCGCCCCGCTAGATCTTCCATGAGCCGGTAGATTTCCTCTTTGGCGCCGATATCAACGCCGCGCGTCGGCTCGTCGAGCAGCAGCACCTTCGGGCTGAGGGACAGCCACTTGCCAAGCACGACCTTTTGCTGGTTGCCCCCGGATAGGTGGTGCACTCGTTGGTCGAGGTCCGGCGTGCGAATGGCCAATTGGCGCACGGTTTGCTCACCGTCGGATGCTTCGCGCGCGGCATTTATGAACGCGACGGCGCGCGCATGAGGACGCAGGCCGGGCAGGCCAATATTGTGCCGTATGCTCATTTCGAGCACGAGTCCCTGGAGTTTGCGGTCTTCTGGGAGCAAGGCCAGGCCAGCGCCGATGGCGTCGAGCGGCGAGCGCGGTACCAGGGGACTATCGTCAATGCACATGCGGCCGCCAAGAGCTGGGACGATGCCAAATAGCACCTGCAGCAATTCGCTGCGTCCGGCGCCAACCAGGCCGGCTAGGCCGACGATCTCGCCGTAGTGCAGGGAAAAACTGAGTGGATGCAGTGGACTAGAAGGCACGACGAGATTCTCCACTGCGAGTGCGACCCCGCCCGGCTTATGGGCTGTCCGCGCATAGTACTGGTCGATGTCTCGGCCCACCATAAGCGAAACCATGCGGTCATGGTCGATCTGGTCGCGGGTTAGCTCTCCGGCATTTTCGCCGTCGCGCAGCACGCAGACGCGATCGGCCAGATCGCAGACTTCGCCCAAGCGATGCGAAATATAGATAATGGAGACGCCGCGCGTGCGCAGCTGGTCGATAACGGCGAATAGCGCGGTGGCCTCGTTGCGGGTCAGGCTGGAGGTGGGTTCGTCCATGACCAGGATGCGTGCCTGGGTCGAAAGCGCTTTGGCTATTTCTACCATTTGCTGGTGGGCTATAGACAGCTGGGCCAGCGGCGTTGAAGGATCGATGTCGAGGCCGATCTGCGCCAGCGCCGCGCGCGCGCCCTCGTCGCAGGCGCGGCGGTCAATCCAGCCGTAGCGCCGCTTTTCGCGGCCGAGAAAAATATTGGCGCCGACGCTCAAATTATCGCATAGGTTGAGTTCTTGGTGAATGAGCGCGATGCCCAATGCGCTGGCGCGGCGCGGCGAGTCGATCTCGACGGGATGGCCCTCTACGAGAATTTCTCCCTCGTCGGGGCGCTGAATGCCGGCGAGGATCTTCATCAGCGTGCTTTTTCCCGCTCCGTTTTCGCCGATCAGCGCCAGCACCTGGCCCGCACTAATACGGAGATCGACTCGGTGGAGCGCGCGCACGCCGGGGAAAGATTTGGCGATGCCACGCGCCTCTAATAGCGCCATTAGTCGACAGCGTCCGTAAGTTGCTTCAGTTCGCTCCAGAATGAGCTGACGTTGTCTTTGGTGATGCGCCGCGCCGGCACGTCGAGATAGTTGTTGGGCGGCAGCGCCGTGCGGCCACCGCGCGCAAGCGACGCGAGGATGCGCACGGATTCGTAACCGTAGCGATAGGGATTTTGCACGACGGTGCCATAGATTTCCCCGTCGATAATGCCCTGCAACGTCTCGTCGTCTTCGTCAAAGGCGATGATCTGTATCTGCCCCGTTTTGCCGGCTTCGCGCACGGCTCTAAGCGCCATGGGCGGGTTGTAAGCAAAGAGCCCAACGACGGCGTTGAGTTCGGGGTATTTGGCAATGGCGTCTTCGACCTGGGACTTGGCTTTGGCGTAGTCGAACTGGTCGGTGCGCGTGTCGAGAATGACGTACTTCTCGCCCGTAGCGGTGATGGGACCGCTGTTGGGGTCGAGTCGCGTCGGGTCGTTTGAGCGATTGAGCAACTCGTCGATCAGTCCCTGGCGGCGCTGGCGCGCGTTGAGCTGTTCGAGGCGGCCGACGAAAATCATGATTTCCCCTCCATCGGGCAGTGCCTCTTTGACGAGCTTGCCGCACTCGCGTCCGGCCGAATAGTTGTCGATGCCGACAAAGCACAGGCGATTGCTCGCCGGTGCATCGGAGTCGTGCGTTATCAAATGCGTGCTGGCCGCCGCTTCGTTGAGGAGGTCCAATTGGTTGTCGGGGTCAATGGGGCTGATGGCAATGCCGTCGACGCCGCGGGTCAGCAGTGCCTGCACGATGCGCTTTTGATCGGCGACACCATCGCCGGGCATGTGCACTTCGGCGTCGACACCAAATTCCTTTTCGGCTGCTTCTACGCCCTTGGAGGCAATAACCCAGAAAGAGGCCACACCGTTGGTTACAAAGCCGATCTGCGGTTTCTTTTCCGCCGAGTTGCCGCCGCAACTACACAGGGCCGCTAACAGCGCGAAGCACAGTGCGGTTTTCATGGATGGCTCCTTCTCGAAAGGGGTTGGTACGACCTAAATGGCTTCTTATTTTACGTCTCATAGAACGGGCGCGCAAGCGCGGGAGAGGAGTTCCATTCATGAGAGTTTTGGCGTGTGTGTTGGCGCTAGTCGCCGCAACGATGTGCAGAGTGGAGGCAAAAGTGCAGCGAGAATCTTTCGGCACGACCGACGACGGACGCGCGGTCGAACGCTATACGTTGAGCAACGAGCGCGGCATGCAGGTGCGCGCCATCACCTACGGTGGCATTATTACCGAACTGCTGGTGCCCGATCGCGACGGGACGCTGGGCGACGTCGTTTTGGGCTTTGATAACCTCGCGCAGTACGAGCGGGAGAATCCCTACTTTGGTTGCATAACGGGGCGGGTGGCTAACCGCATTGCCGGTGGGCGTTTTACGCTCGATGGTCGGACCTACCAAGTGGCGGTAAACAACGGTCCCAATCATTTGCACGGCGGCATCAAGGGGTTTGATAAGGTGGTGTGGGATGCCGAGGTGGTCGAGCGCGCCGACGGAGAAGCACTGCGCCTGCGCTACGTGAGCAAAGACGGCGAAGAGGGCTATCCGGGCACGCTAGCCGTTGCCGTGACCTACGTGCTGACGGCCGAAGGCGCGCTGCGCATCGAGTACGAGGCGACGACGGATCGGGCGACCCCCGTCAACCTGACCAATCATTCGTACTTCAATTTGGCCGGCAGCGGCGATGTGCTTGGACACATTCTGACGCTGCACGCGCGCTATTACGCCGAGCCGGACGATACGCTTATTCCCACCGGTCGCCTGCTGCCGGTGGCCGGCACGCCGCTGGATTTTTTGCAGCCGTCATCGGTGGGTGGCCGCATCGGGCGAATCGATATAGGCGGCTACGATCACAATTACGCGCTGGATAACGGCGGTCGCGATGAACCAGGTTTGGCTGCAGAGCTCTACGAACCCGAAAGCGGTCGCGTGCTGACGCTCTATACGACCGAACCCGGCGTGCAGGTCTACTCGGGCATTCACCTGGACGGCATCAAGGGTAAGGAGGGCGCGGTGTACGATCGCTACCACGGTCTGTGCATGGAAACGCAACACTATCCAGATTCGATCAACCAACCCGGCTTTCCCTCCGTCGTGCTACGCCCCGGCGAGACCTTTCGCTCTGTTACGGTGCATGCTTTTTCCGCGCGCTAATACTCGGCAGGCGGCCGTGAATCGGCGCGGTGGCTGCAAGTGTCCACTTAATTGAACGATGCGCTAAACGAGCGCGCAGGATAGAACGATGAGCAAAAAATTCAAGGTGGGTTTGGTCGGTGCCGGTGGCATCGCGCGCGCGCACGCGGCTGCGTGCGCACAGGTAGAGGGCGTCGAATTGGTAGCGATGGCCGATGTTTCGCTGGAAAGCGCTCAGCGCCTCGGCGAGGAATTTGGCGTAGCCGCCTGCTATGCCGACGCGGCATCCATGCTCGACAGGGAAGCGCTGGATATTGCCATCATATGCACGTGGGGCGTCTTTCACGCGCCCGTCGGCATTAAACTGGCGCGCTCGCAGCGCGTCCGGGCGATCCTGTGCGAGAAGCCCTTTACCCAAAGCGCCGACGAGGCGCGGAGTTTGGTGGCTGCCGCGGCCGAGCACGGCGTGTTGATAGCCGAGGCGTTTAAGTTCCGTCACCATCCGATGCACCTAAAGGCGCAGGCGCTGCTCGAGGTCGGTGCCATTGGACGCCTGCTCAACGTGCGCAGCACGTTTTGCACGAGCGTGCCAGAGGCGAGTCGCCGCCCCGAGTTAAACTGGCGCTTTAATCGCCAGCAGGGAGGCGGCTCGATTTACGATTTGGCCTGTTATAACATCCACCACGCCCGCGCCGCGTTTGGCGAGGAGCCCGAGCGGATATTCGCCGTGCAGATACCCGGCGTAGAGGTCGACGATGCCGCCTTTATTTCGCTGGTCTTTAGCGGTGGCCGCACGGCGCAGATCTCCGTGGGCTTCAACGCCTGGGCATCGCAATATGCCGAGTTGGTGGGCGACGAAGGATCGCTCTATATCGAACAGGCGTGGAACAACGAAAATCAGGCAGTGCGTCTGCTGCAGCGCAGCCGCAGCGGAGAGGTTGTGCACGAGTTTGCGCCGACGTTTCAGTTTGCGCTGCAACTGCAGCACCTGTGCCAATGCCTGCGCGAAGGCAGCGCACATAGAATCTCTCCACAGCACAGCATCGATCAGATGCGTGCATTGGATGCGGTGAAGCAGTCTATGCAGACGGGACGTGCAGTGGAACTGGGATAGCGCGTACTCGGGCGGTGGGGCGCCGCCGATCTTTAAGCCGTGTGCGATGGGCCACGACGCAGGCGTTCTGCCGTGCGGCGTCGCAGGCGCGTGCGCCGCGCTAGGCCAAATGCGGACAACAAGTATTTCCAGAATCGCATAGTATAAAAGCACCTGTTTTTCGCGTTGTGGACTTAAGAGATAAGCCCTGTGGCGCACCTGCGCAAGCGACAAAATGGCACCATTTTATAAGTCGAGTTTCTTGGCGGACTTGTGCCGTGTATTTTTTTAAAGAGGCCATTGTGGGTCTCCCATTTTCGGGTGAATGACGGATGCATTGGCGCCGAACAAACGGCGCGTGAAACAGCACAATAAAACGTATAAGTGATTTATAAACAATTTTTTATATAGAAACACCAAGTAGGTGATAATTTATTCAATGGTTCATGCAGGCCGCAGGGAAAAGAGGTGATGGCAATGGGTGTGCCAAACATATTTTTCATGGCGCCCCCGGGTTTTACGCGCGACTGGTTTTGGCGCGGGGCATCGCGCCGTCGCGCTGAGGAACTGGGCTATGTCGTGCGTCTCAACGAGTGTGCCGGTGCGATGGCCAAGAGCGACTGGGCTGAGCAGTTGGTCGGCGTCGAGGCCCTGCTGACTACATGGGGCTCGCCGCGTTTGGACGAGGAGATATTGTCTAAGAGTTCAGCGCTTAAGGTCGTCGGGCACGTCGGTGGTTCGGTGGCTAATATCGTATCGCCGGCCCTCTACGAGCGCGGCGTGCGCGTGTGCACGGCCAACGCGCTGATGGCGCGCACGGTGGCCGAGTGGGCTTTGATGATGAGCATGGTCGCGCTGCGCCGGTTGCTCAGCTATGCGCAGTTTGGCGCTTCGAGCAGAGCGCTCGACTGGGCCGGCACGCGCGTCAATACGCCGCCGGCACATGCCACCGTTGGCATTTGGGGTTACGGCGATGTCGCGCGCGAATTGATTGCCCTACTGCGCCCGCTGGGCCCTACCCTATTGGTGTGCGATGAATACCTGAGTCCCGAGCAGGCCGTTCGAGAGGGCGTGGAGAGAACCGCGCTTGAAGACGTGCTGTCGCGCGCCGATGTGATCCACTGCCTGACCGGGTTGACGCCCCATACCAAGGGGCGCATTGGCGCGGCTGAACTGGCGCTGATAAAGGATGGGGCGACGCTGATCAACTGCGGGCGCGCACCCCTGATACGCGAAGAGGACCTCATTAGCGGGCTGCGCCAAGAGCGCTTTTGGGCCATTATGGACGTGTATGAAAACGAGCCGTTGGCATCCGACCATCCCTATCGCTCGATGCCCAACGTCGTGCTCACGCCGCACAATGCCGGCTGCGGTCGCGACGAGTACTACCTAGCTGCTATGCTCGATGAATTTGCGCGCTTTTTTAGCGGCCAAGAACTGCAAATGGAGGTAGGATGGGACAGGGCGTCGCTGATGACGGATTCGTCGCTGCTGCGCGGGAGGAGCTAATCGCTACAGCGCTATGGGGCGCGCCCTGCGCTAGCGGATGAGCTGTTTCTTCACGTCGTCGCGCTTGATTTCGCGGCGCTGGTTTTCTTTCTGGTAGCTATTTAGCTCGCGTTGCAGGTCGCGCATTTTCTTTTCGCGCTTGGCCAACTTGCGCTCAGCTGACAGCTTGTTGCGCTCGCCGACGGCCCGCTGGGCAGCGGCGTTCTTGAGCTGGTTCATCATATGCGATTTTTGCATCTGCACATCTTTGACGCTCTGCTTCATGTGAATGATCAGCCGTATCGTCAGCACTTTGGCTATGATCGAGGCGAACATAAAAAAGAGCGCGCTAGACATCGCTATGATTTCAAAGGTCCAGTCCATGGCATTGCTTTTGGCGTAGAAGCGGCTATAAAGAGGCTGCAAAAAGAGAGCCACCATAAACAATATGGTTAATTTTGCTTGCATAACAAACAGTTATCTGTCATTTTGCGCGCGTATGGAAGCGGCATTGTCCCACGTTAAAGCACGAATTCGCCTCGGCAATGTCGCCAAATTGCCCTGTGCCACGAGCGATGGCCGAGGGGTATCGTGGACCGTTAGGCGACTGCGGAGCACTGCGACCAAAGGGCCAGCGAGGCTCTATCCGATGAGAGATTTTTTCTACTATGTAACTGACGGGCCTTAAAAAGCAGATGCGCAAGGCGCTCACCATATAGGCGTGTTCGAAGAGAACCTACCCAAGACCGTCGATGGTGTGGGCGACTGCGCCAGAGCGCAGATGCGCGTTTTCGAAGACGGTTTGCCGGAAATAAAGTGCTTGGTGCGCTATGCCCAAAGCACCATCGCTTCAATCGAAACCGTCGACTGCATTGCTTAAGAAGGCGCGTTGAGCCTGAAAAAGGCGTCCGACTTATTGTGAAACTGCGTCGCTCAACCGAGGTGGCGGCCCATCAGATCTTCGATATGTCCGATTCGGTAAACCCGCTGCTTGCGGCCCTGTCCGATGACCTGATCGATCTGAGCTGCGGCGATGCCGACTCCGTCCGTTTTCGCATTGCCGTAGGGGAGGGCACGTTTGACAGCCACGCCACGTTTCGCGCACGTCCGGGTGAAGGAGAGCCGGTTTGGTAGGTCGCCAATGGTGTCGGGCGCTGCCAATCCTGTGTGCTTTTTGGTGCTTGACGCTGTTAAAAGCTGTTTTATACCTTGAAGTATTCGTCCGATAACTCAATCTGGGAGTGTGGTAGTTGCAGGAGATAGTCAAGCTCGTTGGCCTGTGCGCCCTACTAATGCAGGCGATGCCGGTCCATGCCCAGCTGAGTAGTTGGAAGCTGGGCGGCAGCGGTCTGCCGTGGGCACAGCAGGATACGGTGCGCATCATGCTCGATGCCGAATCGCTACCCGGATCGATTCAGCCCGTCTACATCGACCCCGAAACAAACATTATATCGCTGCTTGAGGATTGGTCTTTTCTGCGCCAGCCCAAGGAACTGGGCTACGTAGACGGCGAGCGGCCGCGCATATGGAAGTGGAACGAGGGCAACGGCGATCCCACTGAAAACGGGGTTGCCCTCATCGATGCCGATAGCTCCACCTACAATTCATCGAAAGCCGAGAGCGTAGACAAGGTGTTCTTTACCATTGATCTCGGCGTGCCGGTGCCCGCCCACACCTTTGGTTTTCACACCCCCTCAAGCGGCTACCGCTCCGACGGCGCGGCGCTGCGCACCGACGCAACGCCGGCCTTTCAGATTTCTCTGCAGCAGGAAAATAGCGACCTATTTGGCGTCAAGGGCGGCTGGCCGTTGGAAAAGGTCATAGCCGAGCGGCAGGAGAATTTGGCGCCCGATGTGCTCGTCGAATTTCCCCATCAGTATGCGCGCTTTTTTCGCTGGGTGCGCAAGCTCTCCATCATTGACGAGGAGGCGCTGCGCCGCGCCAGCGGCGGAGGCCAGGGCAACCAGGCGCGCGCTCTACTGGGCACGATTAGCGAGTTTGAAGTCTACGGAGAGGGCGTGCCGCGCCGCGCCCTCTACAAGACCAAGATCATAGACCTAGGGGCGGAACAGAACTTCGGCCGGCTATTTTTTGCTGCCACGCCGATGCGCCGCTTCGCAGGCGCTTCGGTAGAGGCGCTGGATGCCAGCGCTGGCGTTCAGATCGAAGCGCGCACGGGGCGAGACGACGACCCCAATATTTACCGCGAGTACACTGTTACCGGCAAAGAAAAAGTGGTTAGCCGCCAGCGCTACGAGAACGAGTTGCGGACCGGCTTTGAGCGCACCTGTGCATCGTGCGACTACGTGCAGCGCGCTCCGCGTCCGGGTATGCGCGCGACCATACTCTACGACAGCGATAACTGGACCTACTGGTCATCACCGATTGCGCAGTCTGGCGCATTGCTCGGCTTGGCCAGCGGTTCGCATATTCAGCTGCGCATTACTCTGAACAGCGAGGCGTTTGCCGATTTTGTTCGCCTGGATTCGCTGTGGATTGAAACGGCGCCGCTGCTGGCTGCGCGCGTGTTGGGCGAGATCGCTCTGCTAGACGAGCAGCGGCCAGCGCGTGGGGTGGCCGAAGTCGAACTGGGGCGCAGCATCGACTTCACCTACGACCTGCTGGCTGAGTTCACCGCTGTAGAACAGCGCGGCTTCGATTCGATTTTTATCCGCACGGATACGCGCCCGGAGTTTAAGGCGCTGTGGATTGGCGACCAGCGCGTCGATCCGGCCGGTGTAGAGGAAGAGCGATCGGGGCTGCGCGTGCTGCTGCCGCGGCCCATTACGCGGACCGACAACGCCCCCTTGCGCATCGTATTTGCCGCCGAGGTATTTGAATTGGCGACGACGTTTCTCGGAGAGATCAGCGATTCGCAGACGGAAGCACTTGCCCAGCCCATTGTCGGCGGCGATGCCAATGCCGAGGTCGAAACCAACAGCCTGCGTGTTATTAGCAGTGAAGGCGACACGCCGTCGCTGTTGCAGAATGTTAAATTTTCGACCCCTCTCCTGACGCCCAACGGCGACGGCGTACACGACGTGTTGGAGGTCCGCTACGCGCTCTACGGTTTGCCGGAGAGCGTGCCCGTAGAGCTGAGGATACATGCTTTAGACGGCCGCGCCGTTGCCGCCGTGCCGGTCGGAGAGCAGATGGCTGGAGTGCATGTGGCGCGCTGGGACGGTCGCAACGGCGCCGGGCATCAGGTGGCGCCGGGCATATATCTGGTTGCCATCGCTGTGCTATCGGAAGAGGCTAGCGGCCTGCGCCTGCGGCCCGTTGGCGTGGCCTATTAGGATGCCGATCATGCATGCAATTAGCCTATGGACATGGACGGCGTTGGTGTGCCTTCTGTTGTTGGGCCCCGCGAGAGCAGAGGAGTTGGTTTTCAAGGGGGCCCAGACCTGGCAGCAGTGGCAGATTCCCTTTGGAGTGACCGAAGTCGGTGACGAGGGGCAACTGCGCCTGGTCAAGTACCGCAAGGATATCGATGCGGTGCGCAATGCCCATCGCTTTAGCTATGAGAGCAAGGGCAGAGGCGTGGTCAGCGGTGGAATTTGGGAAGCAGTTTCCAATCCATCGACAGCAGAGCAGATCATCGACGGCGACCCGACGACCTACTGGCGTCCCGACCCCGCTGACCAGGTAGAAGATTGGGCGATCGAGATCGATTTGGGTAGGACGGTGCTGGCCCGTGAGCTTCGCCTGCACTTTCCCGATGAAGAGGGCGCGCGTCCCTTTCGCCAGTTCACCGTCTACGCCAGCACGGGCGCGCGCATTTCGGTGCAAGAAGATTTGGTTATGCTGGAGCCCGTCTTTCGCACGACGCGCCCCAACTCGCAGGCCGAAATCGTCATTCCGCTCTCGTATGCTTCGCGCGATAGCGCGCTGATTCTTGACGAAGGAATAGAAATTGACCCGGTGGCAAAGAACGGCTATCGCGTCGTCCAGCGCATTCGCATCGAGGCAGAAGAAAAATCGCCCGATGCCGCTCTTGCCGAAGTTTCGGTGCGCGCTATCGGCGACAATATCAGCATCGGTGCCGAGCAGCGCGGCAGCTTTGTAAACGGCATTAACTCCGTAGACCCACAAAATCTGTTCGACGGAGATATGAACACCAACAACCTGATCGGCTCGTCCTATGGCAGCTTGGGTTGGAAAGAGGGCGGCGTGTGGTTTGGCGTCGATTTGGGTGCGACGTTCTTCGTCGACGAGTTTTTCCTCTATTCGTTTAAATCGGACGAGGGCTTGGTCGGCTACTCGATCAACGGAACGGGCCCCGGCCACACGGTGCTGTATTCCGATGGGGCGCAGGTGCTGCAGTCGGGTCTGCCCGTGCCGGGTGCTTTCGACTATAGCGAATTGCTGACGCATATCAATCCCAACGGCGATCGCCTACTCTATATCCGCTACATCTTCAGGCCGCGTAAGATGCGCTACTTTTTTTGGCACGGCATTCGCGACACGGGTTGGGGCATCGTTAAATGGGGTGAATTCATGCTCTTTTCACCCGGTCATCCGGCCGAGGTCGTGCTGCACTCTCCCTTTATCGATCTGGGTGAGGAAGCCGGCGACGGTCGGCCCAAGGTGATCAAGGGCCTACACTGGGATGCGGACCTGCCCCCCGGAGCCAAGCTGCAACTGCGCTCGCGCTCGGGCAATACGCTGAATCCGCTCTACACGTTCTATGACCGCAAGGGCGATGAAGTCACCGAGGAAAAGTGGAACAGTTCGCCTAAAGTACTGCGCGGATCCATTGATACGGCGCTAGTCGTCGGTGACGACTGGGGTGGATGGAGCAATGTCTATCAGACGTCGGGCGAGGCCTTTCAGTCGGAAAGTCCGCGGCGCTATGTGCTGTTGGAGATGATTATGGGCACCGACAATCCGCAGGTGGGTCCGCAGGTCAATTCGCTGACCATCGAGTACGAGCAGGCGCTTGTACAGGACGCGCGCGGCCGGATTTGGCCGCAGCAGGCCGCGGTCAACGAGCCGACGCTTTTTGCCTACACGGTGCTGTCGGACGGCGACGGCGAGGACAGTGGCTTTGATCGAGTGCGCTTAGTGGTGCCCGAAGCGCCGCACATCGACGACGTTGGCGTGCAGATCGGTGGCGTCGATATACAGCCCGAAGCGGTCGCGCTCGTCGGCGACTCGCTGCTGGTCGATCTCGGTCGGTCCGTCGCACGCGACTCGGTGCAGATATCCTTTAATACACAGCTAGTGAAAAACGCCACTGCCGTCAGCGCCGACCTGGGTCTTTCCAGTCGGCCTGGGCTATGGCAGTCGGTCGAGCCGGCCATGCGTCGTTCGAATGTCATCATGCTGCCCAATCTAGTGGGGCAGGAGGAGCTGATTGGCGATGTAGAACTCGCCTCTGCGGTTATTACGCCCAACGGCGACGGCGTGCACGATGCGCTCGACCTGCGCTTTGTCGTCTACAAGGCTAGCCGCGTGGAGCCGGTGCTGCATATCTTCGACCTAGCGGGGCGTCGCCTTGCCGCGCGCGCGGGTGTAAGTGAAGCTGGACAGTGGCAGCTGCGCTGGGATGGCCGCAGCGACGCGTCCGGTGGCATAGTGGCACCGGGTTCCTACGTGTATCGGATTTCACTAGGCACGGATGCGGGAGACGACGAACGCACGGGTACGATTGCCGTGGTCTACTAACCGGCCCGATGCGCACAGCTTGTGATACGAATGAAATAAAGTCCCCGAGCGCCTAGCGCTGGGGGACTTATGCGCATTGTAGGCGCGGCTCTTTGTTCAGGGTATTGCGCCTGCCTACATTTGTCCGTCTAATGCGCGGTAATCCACCCTTTCTCAGGAGTCGACTGCATGACCGTTCGCAATTTGAGCCCGCAGCAGATGTTTATTCGCCTGGCCGAAGACCACGTGCCCGAGCATCGCTTCCAGGGCAAGAACAGAAAGCAGTTTACCAGCTGGAAGCGTCGGGCCAAGCCTAAGGTGCTGGCTACGCTGGGTGATTTTCCCGACGGCGTGCCGCCCCGTCCCGAGCTCTTGGCCGAGTGGGAAGAGAAAGGCCTGCGCCGTCAGCGCTGGATTATCGATGTGCAACAGCATCTGTCGGCGACCTTGTTGGTCAACTATCCGGCCGATATGAAGCGCGGTGAAAAACGCCCGGCTATTCTCTGCTGCCACGGACATGGACCCTACGGCAAAGAGCCGGTTATGGGCAACGACTCCAGCCCGGCACTGCGCGATAATATGGTGCAGCACCAGTATAATTATGGCCAGATCATGGCCCAGCAAGGCTTTATTACCTATGCCATCGACTGGATGGGCTTTGGCGAGCGCAACGAGGGGCAGAAGCACAACTTGCGCTCGACGGCAGGCAATCGCGACTGGTGTAATGTCTACTACCTGCACGCGACCATGCTGGGCATGACCTCGATCTCGATCAACGTAGCGCACGGTCGGGCGGCGACGGATGTGGTATGCAAGCTGCCGGGCGTAGACGGCACTAGGCTGGGTGTGATGGGCCTTAGTGGCGGCGGTACCATGACACTGTGGATGGCGCTGTGCGATGCGCGCTTTAGGGCGGCCGAGATCATTTGCTATAGCGATCTGTGGGCGACCTTTGGCGTGCGCGATCTCAACTACTGCGGTATGCAGGTGGCACCGGGCCTGTTCAAGCTAATGGATCTGCCCGACGTGCAAGGTCTGATCGCGCCGCGCCCTCTATTGATTGGCATTGGCGTGCACGATACCTGCTTTAAGGTCGATACGGCGATGCGCTGCTACAAGCAGGTGGAGGCGATTTACAAAGCAGCGGGTGTCGCCGACCGGCTGGAGCTCGATCTGCATCCGGGTGAGCACGGCTGGGGCGGCAATAAATCGGCAGACTTTTTCGGGCGCCACCTGTCCTAAGGGGCGACCGGTTCATGCACGGGGAAATCAAATATGAGTGATATCTTGAATCGGACACAGATGGACGACTACGCGCGCGACGGCCATTTGATCGTGCGCGGGGTGCTGTCGAAGGGCGAAATCGCTGCGCTGCGCCGCGCCATGGCTGGTCTGGCGCCTACCGCCTATGCACCGGGACTGCAGTATCCCGCGCCGGGCAAGTATACGATTCAGGGCAACCAGCTGGCAGAGCATCCGGCGCTAGCCGAAGTAGCGGCCCATCCGAGCATTATCGGTCCCGTCGAAGCGCTGCTAGAGCGGCCGGCTCATCTGTCGGCCTTTGTCGCTTATATCCGCACGCCCGATGACCGCGGCGGCGGCGCGCACAATGACTACAAGCGCTGGCGTCCGGTCGGCTCGTCGATGAACTGGTTGTTTGCCATCGTACCGCTAACGGACTTTGACGCCGAATACGGTCCGCTGCTGGTATCGCCCGGTTCGCATAAGCTGCACCAAGTGCTCGATCCGCGTGCACGAATTCTCGACGTGAGTGCACCCGATCGCGCGCAGTTGGCCCCTTTTGTCGATCCAGAGCTGAAGGCGGGCGATTTGCTGCTAATGAATATGTATGCGTGGCACGAGCCGCCGCCGGGCACGGCGCGGCAGGATCGCTGCGGTATCTTTAACAAGTATTGTGCAGTGGACGCGCCGCCGGCTGCAGGTCACTTTCGCTATAGCCACGCCGCCTACCAAGCGCTGCGCGACGAGGGCAAGCGCCTGTTGGCGATCCATTCAGACTGTCCCCTTAAAAATACTCGCCTGCTGATTGAACGGCCTGGAACGGAGCCGGTCTATCTGCTGCGCGACGACGGCCAACTTCCCGGCGGCAGCGGTTGGGAAGAGGCGGAGGGCGTCGGCTGGGACGTGGGCGCGCGGATTGGCGCGCTGCAGGCGCTGGCCCGGGAGCAACTCGGCGCAGAGATTCCCTGGATGTCCTATATCGCCGATGTGGACGAAACAGAGCGGGTCTACGGCTATGTGGATGAGAGCGCAACGGATTATCGGGGGTATCGCTGGTGTGCCGAAGCCGAACTGCCCGATGCGGTTCGTAGCTTGGCCACTCAATGGCAGCGGCCCGATATCGTGCGCGGCAAGGGCGTAGCGGTATCTCAGCGCCGTGAGCAGTACGGCGTTGGCTAGCGCGCTGGGTAACTGTCGCATGCTTTGGGCCTAGCCCGAGAGAAAGGTATTTCTCACCGTGAACGTCGCCGTTTTTGGGGCAGCCGGCTGGGTCGGGCGCGCCGTGCTGGCCCACTTTGCAGGGCGGCATACCGTGCGCGCCTTTGATTTGGATCCGCGGGCCTGGGAAAAGTACGACGAGTTGGATGGGGCGTGGGACGGCGAGAAACGCTACGGCGATATGGCCGACTTTGACGCCGTGGATGCGGCCATCGCCGGCTGTGATGGCGTCGTGCACCTGGCCGCGTATTTTGGCTATGAAAGCTCGCCCGAGTACGATACGCATCCGTTTTTGGTCAATGTAAAGGGGCTGTGGAACGTATTGGAGTCGGCGCGGCGACGCGGGGTCCAGCGCGTGGTGCACATGGGTTCCTGTATGGTCCAGCATCCGGACGGCACGTTCTTCGATTCCGACGTGCGCAGTCCAGAGGGAACGCTCTACGGCATTTCCAAGCGCTTACAGGAAGAAATGTGTCGCCAGTTTTACGACGCGTTCAAGTCGCGGATCATCGTGTTTCGGCCGTGCAGTATCGTCGACAGCCGTCTTAAAATCAATCGCGACTTTAGTCCAGCCGGCGATCCAGAAGGCCTGGGTTGGGTCTGTCGACACGACTTGGCCGAAGGGTGTCACCTCGCGCTAGAAAACGAGACCGCAGACTTTGCCGTGCTGCACACGGCGGGCAATCCAGCGGCGGAAGCGCACTGCAATGTGCGGCTGTCGAAAGAGCTGCTGGGCTTGGAATACAGGGGCCAGCTTTAAGACTTGCCAGAGCCCATGAGCAAAATAAAAAGCCCTTAGAGCATCTGGCTCTAAGGGCTTTTCGGTGTTTGCCACGTATGCGACGAATGCGCGCTCTACTGGGCGTTGGCCTGTATCATCAGGTTTATCTCGACCTCATCGCCGAGAATGCTGGCTACGTCGGTCCAGCTATTAACGCCGTACTCCGCGCGGCTAAGCACCATTTTGGCGGCCATGCCGACTTGGGCCTTTTTCGACCAGGGATTAACGCCGGTGCCCAGCACGTTTACCGGCAGCACGATCGATTTGGTCACGCCGTGCATGGTGAAATCACCCGTCACGTGCAGGACGCCGTCTTTGGCTTCGGCACCCGTGCTCTTGAACGTAATGGACGGAAAGGATTCGACGTCGAAAAAGTCGGCGTCGCGCAGGTGTGCGTCGCGTTTTTCGTTGTCGGTGTCAATGCTGGCGACGGAGATCGTTCCTTCGATTTGGGTCTTTTCGGGCGCGGCTGGATCATATTGGATTTTGCCCGAAAACTCGTTAAACACGCCGTTTGCTCGGCTCACGAGGTGGCGCACGTTAAAGGCGACCTGCGAATGCTCGGGATCAATTTGATACGTTTCTGCGTAGAGCGAGTTGAGCGTTAGAGCGAAGACAAAAAACGAGGTGGATAGCAAACGCATTGCGTTATCTCCTTTTAGATTTAGGCAGTACAATACTCGGCTTTTTTGAAACAGTCAATGGGACGCATCTGGCCAGGGGCCATTAAAACGTAGTGGAAGAAGCTATTCCCGAAAAATACTTTGTTCTTTGGCCAGGTATACATTTTATTCATACCACTATGGAACTTAGACATCTGCGCTATTTTGTCACGACAGCGGAGGAAAAAAACATCAGCCGCGCATCCGTTCGGCTGCATATTTCTCAGCCCGCCGTATCGAGGCAAATCAAGGATTTAGAGAAAGAACTGGGCGTGCCGCTTTTTACGCGAATGCGCGATGGAATGGAGCTGACGGACGCGGGAAGCAGTGCGCTCGTGCACGCGCGCGAAGTGCTGCGCCAAGCGGCCGTGATGCAAGAAGCCATGGAAGCATTCCATGGAAAAAATGCTCAGGCAACCTTAGCGGTTGGCTATATCCTTACCCAGTTGCCAGGCGTTCTCGCCAACGCGCTGCGCGCGTTTGAGCAGCGGCATAGGGATACGCGTGTCCAACTCTACGAAATGACGCCGGGTCAGCAGGTTGAGGCGCTGCGTCGGGACGAACTCGATGTGGGCCTGTTGGGCATGCCGTGGTCTTCTATTGAAGGCGAGTTCACGACGCGCGTGATAAAGAAAGTGCCCATGGTCGTTATTGTTCCCGCTGATCATGCGTTGGCATCTCGTCCTAGTCTTACCCTAGCGGATTTACAGCACGAACCCTTTGTAAGCTTTCACGAGGATCAATTTCCCGGTCGCCCCGAACTGCTCGCACGTCTGTTTAGACGTGCGTGGACTGTTCCGCAGATTGTGGCCAAGGCGCGGGGGTTTTCCGAACTGTTGGGGCTGGTTGCCGCTGGACGCGGAGTGGCTTTTGCCCCGTCTGATTTAGACCAGTTCCCCCACGTTGGCGTCGCATTCGCGAAGCTAACGCACCCTCAGTTGACATTAAATTCTTCGGCTCTATGGAAGGGGAAACGCGAGACGCCCGAACTGCTGTCGTTTGTGGATACTATGGTTCAATTAGCGTGACCGACGATAGGCGCATTGGTGACCTCGAGCAGGTATCCGTCGGAGTTGACCGTTTAAAAGCGCGAACCCAACAGAGATAAAAAGTACCCGAAGCTGGGAAAGCTGCTGTTGGGCCGAGTGCATACAATGCATTCGTTTTAGGCGATGCTAACGCTGTTTTTGCCTGTGGCAGCTCAGCAAGGATTGTCCGTTTAGTTTGCCGCATTATCAAAAATTAGCAGGCTTTATTTAACACAATGCCGCAATGCGTGCCTTTATCTAGGTGCTGAATTTTCGCGAGCGAAATCACCACGCCGTCATGTTGGGCACGTATCTCATGTGCGGGTTTGCCGTACAGGTCGTACACGATACCCAGCAAGTCACCCTGATTGACTTGGTCCCAGACCGCTTTTGCCGGGCGCCACAAACCGGCTACAGGGCTCTGATTGTGCGAGGACATCAGTCCGGCGCCGTGGCCGACTGACTCAATGAATTCGCGCGGTTGCAACGGCGCATTTTCGCCGCCCACCATGCCCAAATGGACCATCAACCGCGACAGACCGCGCATATATTCGGCCTCGCCGCCCATGCCCCAGGCCGTCTCCCAATAAACCGCCGGAATCCCGGCCAAAAAAGCGGCATACAGCGCCGTGCGACCGCTGGCCTCGTGTCCCATTACCGCGGCGGCCGCATGGCTGGCATCAAATTCATGTCCCCACACCAACGGCAAGCCCGTCTGCAGGCTGATCTGCCGTTGCGTTGCGCTCAGGGCCGGTTCCCCCGGATAGATATTGTAGCCTGAAAGCGTCGCACCCATAAGCCTTGGTCCGAAGGTGTGCAATGCCACCATCAACGTCGGTTTATGCGGGGCAGCCTGACCGAGAAAATCATTCTGCAGCGTATAGGCTACGCGCTCCGTTAGCGTGCCATCGGGCTTGCCGGGATACACGCGGGCCAGATTCTGTCCATCGGCGTTGGCCACCCGACTTTGGTGAAGATAGCTGTCAACGGAGCAGCAGTTTACTCCTACTACTGTACCCCTAAGGGCGGCGGGGTTGAGTTCCTTGAGCGTTTCCTGCAGGGCAATAATGGATTCGTACTCGTTGCCGTGCTCGCCGGCAATCAGCAGCAGCACAGGTCCGTCTTCCACGCCCGTTACGACCGTGACCGGCAGACCCCGTTCTCGCGTCAACGTATCGTCGCCGACAACAGGGTGTTCGTAGTGCGTTAGTTGGCCGCGGGGCGCGTGGGTCCAGGTCGATAGGCGTATCGCCGTTTCCGGATTGCAGTACCAAGGGTCCTGCTGACGGATAGTGGCTATGCTAAATTCCAAAGGGAGTCTCCGGTTATGTGTGATGTGAATAAGCGATCGGGATGGAGGGTCTTCCTTGGCCAAGTTGTATGTACGATTAGCGGTTTTTCAGTGACCGCACTGCGTATGTGGCGTAGCATAAAGTCAGACCAATTGGCAAATAGATGTTATAGGATTTGCCAGGCTGGAGTAGGGAAGGGGAATCATTGGTTCTGACGCAAGCAATTACACAACGTTTCTCCCCGATCACTCCATCAGCTCGGCCTGGACTTTCCTCAATTAGATGGACACCCACTGATCCATATTTTATCGTCAGGAGGTATCCAATGTCTCAACGCAAAAACTACACCGAAGCATTTCGACAAGAAGCCGTTCGTCTACTCCAAATCAGTGGCAAGAGTGCCCGGCAAATTGGTCGCGAGTTAGGCGTGCCCCAATCGGTCTTAAGCCGTTGGAAAAAGCAAGCCGACGCATCCGAGATCGTATCTGATGAAGA
>JAYOYH010000010.1:0-95519 GCA_038153405.1 Gemmatimonadota bacterium
CATCAGGCCTTCGACCAGCGTCGTCTCACCGCCCAATACCAAGCGGCTATCCGGCTCGTCGCCCGATACGTCGCGGCGCACATACTGCACCGATACCAGCGAAGAAGGGTTCAGTTGGTAGGCCACACCCACGTGCACGTCCATCGGCAGCTTGCCCGCATCCGAATCGCCCTGCACGCTGCCATAGGCCACGTTCGGCTGGTTCAGATTCTTCAGCAGCAGACCAAACTGCGCGCCCTTCAGCGGGCTCTTCCACATCAGGCCCAAATCGACACCTACATTGCCCGCGCTCTGATTCGACAGCGGATCGGCCCGACCGTTATCGGCGGGGATATCGCCCACGCTCCAGAACAGATATTTCGCGTTCAGACCGAGGTTAAACGACTTGCCCAACTTGTAGGCCAGCGAAAGGAAGGCGCCGTTTTCGCTCATCAGATCGGAGCCGATGCGCTCGTAGCCCAGCCCCAAGCCCAGTTTCGAACCCAGCGGCATCACATACGATACGACGTGCTGTCCCAGATCGTCTCCCTCAATGCCGCCGAAAAACAGCGACACATTCGTGTAGGCCAATTGCGCCCCTTCGATCTGGCCCAAGCCGGCCGGATTGGCAAAAACGGCGTCGGCATCGTCGGCGATGGCTACGTAGCTATTGCCCAGCGCCGCCGAGCGCGCGCCGGCGCCCACGTTCTGGATGTTAACGACGGCGTCGGCGACCTGAGATGACAGGAACACAACGCTGGCTGCCGCCAAAACACTAAAAATCTTCGAAGTTTTCATCAGCCAACTCCTCCTTGCTGGTGGCTCAAATCTCTAATCGACTTTGCTGAGCTTGATCGTGCCGTCGCTGTAGATGCGGCCGATATCTCGGACAAATTGGTATTCAATATTGGTGGTCTCGACCGGCTCGTTGCGAAAATCAAAGCGCAACACGACGTCGTGTATTTGCACGTCTATAGAAGCCACGTCGGGATGCAACGCGGGAAATACTACGAAGCCTTCTGCTTCTTGGCCACTAAAAATTTCTTCGTTCTTTAGCATGGTGCGGCGCAGCAGGTCGCGACGCTCCTGATAGCGGGCGTATTCATTGCCCCTATACCCAATGGCATAGGGCCTGTAGTACGTGTCGAGCTGCTCAAAGCTCAAGCTCCAATACTCGCGCTTATTGCTGGCCTTGATAACGATCTTGCTGGGATCAATCTTGACTTTGGGATAAGCGTAGTTTTTAACGCTCAACTTAAACACGGCAAAGCGCTGCTTCTCTTTGTTCGAACCCCAGAAAACCGAATTGCCAAACGTATAGGGATTGGTCGACTTGGGGCCAGCCTGCGAGTTGTTGAAAAACTGTCGATTCAGTTCTTCGTCGGTCATGGGCTTCAGGTTCACTTCAAAGCGATCCTGAGCAAACGTAACCGTGCCATCGTCAGCAACGGTCATAGCGGCAGACTGATCCTCATTGGGACGCAGAGGGCCAGTGTAGTAGTGATAGCCACACCCCGAAAGCGAAGTGATTGCTATCAGTGCGGCGATAAACAATCTGTGTGATGTGCTCAAGAATCAATTCCCCGCTGTTGTGTGTTTCTTAACTGCGCCCCAGGAGCGCTGCTCAACGACAGTCGGAACAAAGATACCCTCTAAGGGCATCAGCATCAAATCGGCGAAGCGCTCCGAAAAACGGTAGGAGTTTAACTCGCCAGACAGCGACCACTTTGCATCGAGTAAATCCGACTGGATATCAAAGTCGTTAAACTCGACGTTGAAACCGATGATCTCCGATTCCTGCAGCCGGTGCTCAACGCTCAAGAAGGAAGCGCTGACGTCAATCCGATCAAAGGGAACCAGTGACATCTCGTATCGGACGATGCCCCGTCCGTTCTCCTGCCCTTCGTAAACCACGGCCGCTTCAGTGTAGGGGCCATCGGCCAGCGCATACCACGCAGCGGCCGAATAGTTGACGAAAAAGTCTTCATCGGGCGGAGGACCAGCCAACACAAAGTGGCTGGCCTGCGTGCCGTTTACTTTGGCCTGCTCTTCGGGTGACAGTTCCGAAAAGTTGGCGAACTGACCGCCCGAGTGATCCGCATCGACGAATACTTCCAGCGCATCGTCCAAAAAGATGCGCGTCGACGCGGTGCCTGCAGGCCGGTCGATCTGGTGTATATCATCGCTCACCTGCGCGGCGATATACAGCCTATTCTGCTCTTTGCTCCACCCCACGAACAGAGTCGCAGAAAAATCCTCGACATCTGTTTGACTTCCGCCGATCAGGTCGTGCAAATCGTCGGAAGTAATCCGATATGCATCCCCGACGAGCCTCCAGTCGTCCAACTGGCCATCGACGGCGGGCTCAAAACCGGCGGGAAACTGAAACGCCTTGAAAACCTCCCCGCTCGGCGCATGCGCCCAACTGGGGACAGCTCCTGCAACAAAACAGATCAAAACCGCTGCGCGCACGGTTTTTACAACCGCACAGCACGCGCCGTAGTACTTTTCAAGCATTATTGCGCTGTATGATAACTAATGGCTCTGGGCGTGTCAAGCCATAAATAAATAGGATTAATAGCATGTTTTTTAAATAAAAGGGTTAACCTTGCTCGAGACAAATACGCCCACTGAGCCCGCTGCCAAACGGACGCGCTGCCCTTAACGATTGGTGCTGAAAAACGCCCCGAAGCGGGACCGTGTCCCCCTACTCAACGCCGGCGTATACGGCGACAAAACTGCGCGTCCGCGTCTCGACCTCGTCGAATTCAAACTGGCGGCGGGCCAGTTCGAACCCTATAGTCGTCGTCAACTTGTATCCCTGGTACTCCGATAAATTGCTCAACTGCACCGTATTTACCAACCCGTGGAAGCTGTCTTCGCCTCCCGGCGGCGTGGGATCGAGCAGTTGGCTGAATATTTCGTATTCGATGCCCCACTCCACCGAACTGCTGCGCAAAAAGGGAAATCGCACGAGAAACGAGAAAAACTGGTCCCACTCTCGGCGTTTGGGCACGGAGCGCCTTACGTCGGCCTGATGGCGGTACTCGCTCTTCCAGCGCGGAACCCACGTTGTATTTAGCCAGTTCAGCTTGTATTCGACCTTGTCGATCAGCCCTAAAAAATAGGCGCGTTCGCGCTGGTCGCGCAGGGCCAACTCTATGGCATCATCCTGCTGCAGGTACAGTTGCCACTTCAGTTTATTTTCCCACCGCAACCCGCGAATGCGCGTGAAGTCAAAGCCCACCCAGGTGGTGTTGATCCACGTATCCTGCGCGGCAAGTGGGTCGGTTATAAGGCGCATGCCACCGCGCGTGTTGGCCGGCTGCTGCCACTGGAAAAGATCGTCCGCTATTGTGTCTTTAACTCGTCTGATATCCTGAAAGAGCACCCACTGCCCCCAGCCGAACAGATCGACGTTGGCCGCGCCGATTAGATACGTCGCCCGATTTTTGCGCTTCGCCGAGATCTGCCGCAGGCGCTGCTGTCCGACGGTAACTCGGATATCGGGGCTAAGGTGAAATCCGCCATAGGCATTATAGCCCTTGAAATCGGGCTTGTAGGGCAGGTCGGCCTGTTCGTCGTTTTCGAATCGATCGATCCAACCGTTGTGGTTCATATCCACGCCGTAGAGAAATTCGGGACGATCGGCGTGAAAGCGCAGGAACGGCTCTTCGTAATCGGGTATGAGGTTGGGGCTGTCTTCGTTGTCGTTCTGATTGAAGTCCGAAATAAAGTCGTTGTTTTCATCCCAGCCCGGAAAGACTTCGCGGTCACCGGCCTCCCACCCCTTGCGGCGCCAATCGGGCTGGCGATCTTGGTCATCGTTGTCTTCGACGAATTCAAAGCGCAGAAAGTCGTTATCGAAATCGACCTGGCCGTTATTCCGGTCGACTACATACATATGCGTGGCGTAGCGCGGGCTAGTATCGAAAGCCTCGCCAAAAAAGAAGAACGGATACCGCGTGCGGGAAACGTTGAGCAACCAGGCCAGCGCCTCGTCTTCAGCCACCGCGTGGCGGTCGAGGCCGGGATTGGGATATTGGCGAAACTGGCGGTTCACGTTGACTTCCATATAGCTGCGGAAACCGGCCAGATCGTCGACCTCCAGCGTGAAACCAGCAATTTGGTTGGCGGTGGGAATACCGTAGTCAAAAGCGATGACGCGCTGGTTAGAATTGTCTTTTACATTGCCTGCAGCGCGTGCCAGAGGCAAGAAGGTTCCCTGCTGATCGGAGGCAATTTCAATGCGGTAGTCGTTGGCGATAACCAATTCGATACTCACGCGTTCGATAGCGGCGATATCGGGGCCTATATAGGTGCGATCGTTGAAGTCGTAGCTAATGTCAATAATCTCGCTGCCATCGGCTGCCAAGTAGCCGCGGCGCTGAAAGCCACCTTCGATCAAGGGGCGAAAACCGATTTCGCTCCCCCGCGTCTGCTTGCCGTCCAGGTCGTAGATGAGAATATCGGTGGCAAAGAGCGCGCCGCCGCCCGTGCCGTCTTCTGGAGAATCGTCGCTTATGCGCACGTCGATGCGCGAAATGCTGGCAAAGTTCTGCGGTCCGGTGAGCGCGCCTTTGAACATATCGCCGCCAAACGATTCGAGCTGCGTGTAGGCCTGGTGCGCGTTGACAAAAGTGCCGCCGACCTTGGCAAAGTCGCCCATCTGCACTTCTATGCGACCGCCTATCAAATTGGTATTGTCCGTTTGTTGGCTCGGATTGGCGCCCGAGATGCCGGGCTCGCTTATGCGCGACATAATCAGCGTACCGGCGTATTTATCGGACATAAAGTCCCACTGCAGGCCATCGAAGAGTGGCTTGGAAAACGTCATCGGCGTAAGCGACGAGCGAATCTGGCTGCCGATGGTGATGGCATAGTGATACTGGCCCTTGTGGTCGGAAGCGATGACGAGATTGGAAAACCACGAGCTAAAGCGCCCAGACTTTTCGACCATCGAACCAAAGGGCTGGGGATTTTCCTGACGCCAATCGTAGATGAGCCAGCCGTGCATCAGGTAATTGCCGTATATGTCGTAGAAGTAGTCGCCTTCAAGCGCCGTCGAAACATAGCGCTGGTATAGCTGGTTGGCGTAGTTGGTATACTCGCGTGAATTCCACCCGTACTCGGCGTAGAGTTCCTGCGGAACGTACCACTTGCGCACGACCGGATCGAGCGCATCAAAGAGAATGCCCGGACCCGTGGGCTCAAACGAGACTTTGCCCCCGCGCTTCACCGTGCCGAGTCGAGCGCCGTATTCCTGTGCACTGGCACCTGCGCTACACAAAACGGCCAGCAGCAGCACGGCTCTGATTACCCTTTCTAACATATTCACCAATTCGCGGAAACCTCTTAGTAGGCTATGGCTATAGTGCCCGTATGAACTTCTTCAAAGGCGTCGGCGCGTATGCGCATGACCCAGATATAGGAACCGGGCACTAGGCCCTTGCCATCTGCCCCACGGCCATCCCAGCGCTTTTCGACCGGACCGATGCGGTGTTCATCGGAAAATACCGTATGCACTTTGCGCCCGGCCAAATCGTAGATCTCCAGCACTACGGGGGTTGGCAGCGTTAGCTGCAGCAAGTTGAAAAAAATGTCGAGCTCGTCGTTGACGCCGTCGCCGTTGGGCGTCAACACTCGAGTGGAAAAGAGGATTTGGCCGACGAGCTTTCCAACCTGCGCTTGGGGAATGGCCACCGCTAAGCTAGCCAATTCGTCGCTGTCCTCAGGGCCAAACGATACGGCGTTGCCCGCTTCGAGGATCTGCGGCACGGACGGCCAGCGACTGTTGTAGGCGCGCCCAGAAAAGGTCGAGCCAAAGCGAAAAATAGGCAGATCAAATGTGAACTCCAGCAGATCGCCGTCGCCGTCGATCAGGGGAAAGGACAGCACGAAGCGATCCTCGTTATTGGCCACGACGTCGAAGTCGACCGCTTCGCCATTGATGCGCAGGTTGCGAATGGCCGACACCTCGATATTGGTGTCGACTTCCAACCGATCGTAACCGCGCACGCTGCCGTTGGCCTTGAGCAGCACGGCGTAGTTAAAGCTAGCCGCTTTTTCGGCTTCGGCCAGACGCGGAAACACCTCCGCGCGCAGGGTGTCGGCGATGGGAGGCTGCAGGTAGTCAAACTGCAGGCGGGCCACCTGCCGCGCATCGAATATGCGGCCGTTGAAGTCGAAGCGGAACTGCACGTAGCGCCGCGGACCCGGTGCCGTAATTAGCTGGCCATTCTCGGCCGACTTCCACGGGCTCCAATGCTCTTCGTCCTCTATGAGCGGCCCTCTGTTGAGGCGATCCAGCTGGTAGTAGTCCGCTCCGGGTACTTCAATTACAAAGGGATCGCCGAACTCGCCCACCCCCTTGCGCTGGTAGACGACGGGGGTGTCGTCTAGACCGGTGCGAACTCGCACGCCGAGTGCGGAAAAGGCTGCCTCACCGACGGATTCCTCGATCCAGCGCACCCGACCAATCGTCGCCCGATCGCCCAGATCGATTAGATCGGTGAGGTAGCGCGCTTCGCTCAAATAACCCGTGCCATAGACCTCGACTTCATCGATCTCAAACGGCGTCGAAGACAGCGAGCGCACCTTGATAAGGCGCACGTACTGCGGTGGAACGTTCACGTCTACAATGGGCGACTCATTTTTTTCGTCGCGTGCGACCAATTCGTCGGGGGCATTCTGCGCCGTATTGGTCTGGCGATCGTTAATCCACACCTCGTATCCGCGCATAAAGTAGTCCTGGAACGGTGCGTTGGGCGTGGGCACCACCGTATTGCGCGGATAGAAGCGCACGCGGTGAATGCCCACCGGCATGCCAAAATCGAGGATAACTAAAATTCCGCGCGCATTGGCCTCTGGATTGGACAGCGTTGGCTTGCGCTCAAAGGCCACGTTGTGATCGCCGTTGACCGTTCCCTCTAGCTGCAAGCGGCGCACCGCGCTGGAAATCAGCAACGAGTTGGGTGCCGTAATGCTGCCGCGGTCCAGCAAGACGCGCGATGCGA
This sequence comes from Gemmatimonadota bacterium, assembly GCA_038153405.1. Lineage (GTDB taxonomy): Bacteria > Latescibacterota > UBA2968 > UBA8231 > UBA8231. The sequence continues at coordinate 6,996 of JAYOYH010000010.1, forward strand.
TATTTTCCTCCAGTTCAAAAAAGCGCGGGCTAATCCATCCGGGGCGCTGCAGAAAGTCGATAGCATCTTCGGGCGTGTTAGTCGTATCCACTCGGCCGATAGCCGAGTCGCGCACGAGAATCTCCGGATCGATGCTACCGCCCCCTTCGCTCCAAGGCCGACCGCCCAAGCCAAGAGTAAACGTGCGCACGGACTGGCCGCTGGCCGGCGATATGCCCAGCGCCGCGCCGACGAGGATCAGTAGGATAAGCCGCTGCCATCGCATGGATCAGAGACCCGCGTTAACCGTGAGAAAGAACAGGCTGGAGCGCTCGTCGTCGCCGCCGTCGAGATGGCGGTTGCCCAAACGAACCCCTGTGCGCAGGACGAGTTGGTATCCCATATAGCCGACCTTATTGGTAAGCTGTCCAACCCACGTCCAGCTGCGCGAGCTTTCGCGCACCGCTTCGCTCTGGCCGTCGAGCAGGCTAAGCCGGCTCAGCTCGATGCCCACCTGCAGCTGCGTGTTGAACAGCTGGCGACCGTAGCGCGGAAAGTAGGCCACCCCTACCGACTCGGCCATGAGGGGCTGCGTCCAGATGAGGAACAGCGTTTGCTCGGCTATCGTCGTTTCTTCGAGCAGCGCACTAAAGGGTCGATCGCGGCGCACCTCACTCTTAACGCGCGGCTCTAAGACGGCCAGGCCGATGGGAATGCTCCACTCGCCCTTGTTTATTAGTCCGAGAAAACCGCTGCGATAGCGCCCCTCGCGCTCGCGCACCGATTCGGATTCATCGCGCTGCCATAGCCCTTCCCACTTAACGCGGTGCAAGAAGTGCGTACCATTCCACAACTCGTGCTCGAAGTCCAAGTAGAACGTATTCTGCCACGTATTGCGCAGCGGCAGCAGGTCGAATACCCTGCGCATGCGCCCCAGCGCTCCGGCCGGCTGAGTCCACTGATTGATGTCGTCGGGAATGTCGTCGCGCACCACTTTGCCGAGTTCGAACAGGCGCAACAAACCCCAGCGATGGCGCCATGACCAAGCCCAGAAACCATACCAACTGCGCGTGCGCCCATCGCCGGAGAGACGCCGCATGTCCTGGCGACCTGCCAATAGCAACATATCGGGGCCAACGCGAGCGGATAGATAGGCGTTAAAACCGCGCAGATCGCGTTTGAAGGGATAGTCGGGCAGGTCGTCGTCCTCAAAGCGGTCAACCGTGCCGTTGTGATTCATATCAAAACCAAATAGGTACTCGGGCCGATCGGAGCGAAAGCGGAGAAACGGCTCGTCGTAGTCAGGCTGTAAATTGAGGTTTTGGTTGTGGTCAAATATGAAGTCGCCGTTCTCGTCGTAACCAGGCCAAACCGTCGCATTCCACGGCTGCAGCGGCCTTTCCCAGTCGGGCACGGCGTTGAAGTCATCGTCGTCGTCGACAAACTCGTAGAGCTGAGGCACGCGGTCTTTATAGCGAATAGAACCGCTGGCCTCGGTCAACCAATAGTTTGTCGCATAGCTATCGTCAATAGAAAATCCCTCGGCGTAGAGCGCCCACGGATACCGCTTGTAGAGCGCTGTGCCATAGGCTGCCGACGCCTGCTGCACGGCGCGATAACCGCGGGGTATATTAGGGCTGGGATACTGCCCATAGCGCCGATTGACGACTAGCTCACCCATGGTCGAAAGCCCCTTCCAATCGCGCAAATCCCAGTTAAAACCAATCAATTCGTTGGCGGTAGGCAGCGCGTAATCGAGGCGCAGCACCGTGCCGTTACTGCGATCCGTTACGTTGCCGCTCGCCCGATCAAAGGTGAGGAAAACGGGTTCGGGGTCGCTGCGGTCGCCGTCGGTTTGCAGATTCGATGCCATCTCTATTCGATAGTCGTTGGCCAGCGAAAGTTCGACGCGGGCGCGGCTGAGATCGACGGAATTGATGCCCTCGTAGTCGAGCGACTCCAAGTCGTAGTGCAAAACGATGCGCTCTGCTCCGGAAGCCACTAGCGTGCTGCCCTCGGAGCGCCCCCCTTCGACAAAGGGCAAAAAGCCAATCTCGCTGCCGCGGATTTGGCTGCCGCTGGTGTCGGTCAAAACGATGTCGTACGAAAAGAGCGCCGGCCCGCCCGTTCCGTCGGCCGGCGAATCATCGCGCACGCTCACCCAGAGATCCTGTAGAGCCTGATTTTGATTGGTCGTTAGCACGCCGGCAAAGGGATTGCCGCTGGCAAAGTCTTCCTTGCTGCGCGCGTTGTGCGCGCTGACGTAGGTCAAGCCAAAGCGCAGGTTGTCCGTCGCATCCACATCGATGTGCCCTCCCATAAGATTGGTCACGTCGGTGCGCGAATCGCGATTGGGCTCACTAGGCCGCGACAGGATCATACTGGCCAGCAGACGATCGGTAGCGTAGTCCATGCGCATGCCGTTGAAGCGGGGCTTGTAGAAGGTGAGCGGCGTAAAGTTGGTGTATATCTGATCGCCGATCATCAGGCGATAGGTGCCGCGGCCGTCGCCGTCGCTAGCAATCACCAAGCGGCTGAAAAAGCTGGAGTAGGTATCGCGCCGCTCGGGACTAGCGGGTCGCTTCATAATGACGCTTCCCTGCGATGCGGCCTGCGTCTGCGTCCAGCTGTAGACCAGCCACCCGCGACCGAGCGGCGACCCAAAGCTGTCGTACCACTCCGAGCCTTCCAGCAGCTGGGCGACATAGCGCCGATAGTCCCCTTCGGCATAGCGCGTCTCCTGCGCGTACCAGGGCTGCGCGTAGGTTTCGAAAAGATGGCGCGGAGCGTACCATTTGTGAATTTCGGGCAGGGCATATTCGACGCCAAAGCGCGGCGCGAACGCGGCGTCTACCCCCCCGCCCAGCGCCGGTCGTTCGGCCGGCAGGTACTGCGCATCGACCCGATGGCATAGCGCAACAAATGCGCAGAGAGCACCCACGTATAGCAACGACCGCATCAGTAGACCACGTAAACGGGCACCGCAGCGCCCAGTCCCTCGTCGGCGTCTGCGGCAAAGTGAACGCGCAGCACATAGACCCCCGGCACTACAACGCTTCCGCCTTCGTCGCGCCCGTCCCACTGCAGGGCGTGCTCACCGCTGGCATTTGCTCGCTCAAAAGACAGGTCGCGCACCTGGCGGCCAGCCAAATCGTAGACGCTGACGGCAAAGTGCACGGCACCCGTCAAACGGTATACGGTAAACGAAACCTGCGCCGCGTCGTTTATGCCGTCTCCGTTGGGCGTAACTACTCCGGGTACAGCCCGCAGTCCCGATAGGAGAGGTGCTTTGAGCAGGTCGGTTACCACGACCATCGACTGACTCCCCGCTAGGCTGCTGGCATCCCCGTCGCTGGCCACCTGCACTGTGCCGGGCAGCCCGCTGTTGGCTAGATCTACGTAAAAGGTCGTGCTGTTTAGAAAAACGCGGGTGCGAAAAGTAATCGCGTAGAGGGTAGCCCCGCGCCGGGCCACCTGCGGCAGCGCGAGCTCGAAGTAGCCTGGCCCCTCCGCGCTGAGCGACCACGGTCCCGGCCACAGCTGCTGGCCAGCACCAAAGCGCAGCGACGCCTCGCTGCCGGAGCGAACGGATACCAACTGCAAGCTGGCCGAAGAACTGGCGCGCACTTTGAGGCGATCAAATCCTGGATCGCCGCCGCCAAAGGTCGGCAGCACATACACCGTAAACTCCGCTTCGCTACCCGCCTCAATGCCGCGCACCGGCCAAACTTCGGCAAATAGCTGGTCGACCAGCGGCGCGCTAAAGCGAAGCTGCACGCTGCGCAGGGCCGTAGCGCGCAGCGGATCCACGCTGCGCAACCGCGCCTGTACTTGTACCATGCGGCGGGGATTGGGCGAGCGAAAGGCGTCGCCGCTGCCCGCATACAGCTCGCTCCAATTGCTCCACTTGGGGCCGATTAATTCGTTGACGACGACCGGTCCACGGTGTTCCTGATTGCGGATATTAACCCAGCGCTCTTCGCTAATCTCGCGTCCGTAGCGGTCGTAATAGTGCGCATCTTCTATGATGTCATCGCCCGAACGAGTGCGCACTTCTAGCCGCGCACCGGGCGGAATATCGGCATCCCACTCCAAGCTGGAGAATATCTGCGCGCGCGCTAGCTTGATCAGCGGCGACGTCATCACTACGTCCGACACGTAGCCCTCTCCATAGGCCTGCACTTCGCTCAGCGTCGCCTTTTCTGCAGTCGAACCAACCAACTCCAAGCGACGCAGCTCGATGTGCTGGACTTCCTGTGGGATAAACTGCTCTTCCAATTGCACAAACGAGTTGGGATTAAAGCGCTCGTCAAATTCCTTCCACACCAATTCCCCCGACGGATCCAGCCCGCCGTCCGATATGCGAATCTGATAGGCTACCGGCGGATTTTCCGGACTGATTAACCGCACGCGATCCAACCAGTATTTGGCACCTAGGTCTATTTCCAACTGGTTTTCGTTTTTGAGAGGATCGTAGACGCGCAGATCAAACGAGGACATGTGCAGCCCGTCGGTAAGCTGGCGGCGCAGGAGATTGCCAAAGAGCGTCTGGTCCTGGAACAGTTCCCGCTGCGTGAGCGCTACCACGTTGTCTCCCAGCTCAACCACCTCGACTTCAGCGAGGCGCGGCCGCTCGCGGCGGTAGTAGCGCACCGGTCCGCGATCCACCTCGGGCAATAGCGCATAGGTATCGGGCAATACGGCAATTTCACGCCCGGCAGCCGTCACCCGAAAGTAGTCGATCGCCCCCCGATCCTCATCCCCGAGCGCATCGTACTCTTCCTTGCCCACCTCGGCGCCGCGCGCGTTATCGCTGTCGAGCGCATCAATGCGCACAAACTGGGTAACGGCACCTTCAACTCCACTAGGAGCGGGTCGCAGCGGTGCCACATCAAAGGAAAACTCGCGCTGGTCTTTATTGCGGAAGTTCACCTGTCCTACGCGCAAAAACTGGCGCCGATTGTCGCTGCCAAAAGCCTGGCGTCCATCGGAAATCATAACGCGAAATTTGAGAAAGGGATCGCCCATACCCTCTTCGACAAAGCGCACGACGATGCGCTTGGCAATGACCGTGCGCCCGAGGTCGACTTCGACGTACCAGCGCTCGACCTCGTCGGCGCTGTCGGGCTCCCAGTACGTGTTGATATCGCCGTCGATGACGTGAGCCGCGTCGACAACGTTGCTTCCCGCGGCACTCACGCCCCCATACAGCGTGTCCTCCTCGGCATTGACGCGAAAAAATTGGTCGGCATTGCGCACGGCATTGGTCTCCGAGCGCAAATAGCGCGGTCGCACGGTGCCGGTGTCATCGATCTGGCGCACGCCTAGGGGCGACTCCCAAACCTGCCACTGGTCCGCTCCTTCGATGACTACGCGATTCGACTCCAACCGATAGCCTTCTTGTGCATGCACCCAGCTGGCCGCGCAGAGGGCGAGCAATAGCCAACGCGGCGCCATTAGTAGACGACTCCCAGGGTACCCTCGCGCTCGACCGGGCCACCATCAACGTCGATCGATAGCCTGTACACGTAGATGCCGGGCGCGGCGAGCAGCCCCGTGGCATCGCGGCCGTCCCAGCGATAGGACTGGTCGCCGTTTAGCTGGAAGCCGCCGTCTATACGCCGCAACAAACGGCCGTCCAGCGCGTAGATATCGAGGTGCGAAGCGGCCGACTGCGTCAGTTTGAGCAGGGCATAGCGCAGTTCAAAAACATCGTTTATACCATCCCCGTTGGGCGAAAACACATTGACCTTTGCTCCTACCCCGTCCAGCAGCGGCAGGCGTCCTTCACTGCTGGCCAAGCGCACGATTAGACTGCCCCCGAGCGACAGTGGTTCGACGTCGCCTTCCTGCGCCGATTGGTGCACGGTGAGCAATTCGCCCTCTATCAGACGACGGTCACCGGCCTGCACATCAAAGCGCGTCGCATCGCGAAATACGGTCCCGCGCAGAACGACCTGTATAAACGTCCCATCCTGTAAAATCGATCGCCGTAGGCGGATCGTCGTGCCCTCTTCGGCATGGTAATCAGCGGTGAACTCCACTTCGCGATCGTCGACTAACACCTTGTCTATCGCATCAATGCGCGCCGCTGTCTGTATGCGCAGACTTTGAAATCCCGTGTCGGCGTTGGGCAAGAGCGAACCGTCTGTACGCCAAATGCGCATGCGCGTCTGCAGCGATATGGTAAACTGAGTCTGCTGACCGGCTTCGACCACAAGCGGCGATATTTCCGCTGCCAAGGCATCAGCAATGGGCGGGTTGAGGTACTCTATGACCAGGCGCTTTATCACTGTACCAGGTCCATTAATCTGCAGGCGAAACTGAATGTAGGGATGGTTGCTGGGCGAGCGCACCTGACCGTCTGTGACCGTCTCCCAAGGGGACCAATCGGGGTTGCGCAAAATAGGCCCCTGTTCAACGGAGTCGAGGCGAGTATACTGGGCCATGCTGACCCGCTCGCGGTCTCCACCAACCCCGGTATAGCGAAAGTAGTGCAGCGGTTCTCGGTCCGGCCCCGTGCGCGTCTGCACCGTCAGCGGCAGATCGGTGATGTCCCCTCCATCATAGCGCACCTTCCCCCACAGCGGACGCGGCCCTTCGGTGGCGAGGATGGGCACAGATACATACTCTCCGGCCACGCCGATTCCATCGCTATAGACCTCCAACTCGGCGATTTCCCACGGCTGATTTTCACGCACCTGCAGGCGTATGAAGCGCACGTTGCGACTCTCGAATATGCGCTCTACCACCGGTTGGCGATTGGGGTTTGAATTGAAGAAGTTGAACACCGATTCAAACGGCCGTTCGAGTAAGTTGCCCGTCTCGACTTCACCCTCGTCGCCCAACCCCCCATTGGTCGACAGGCTAAAAGAGCGCGGAAAGAGCGTCTTGTGCTCGGGATCCTGGCGCGGGTAGAGCCGTATGCGATCGACGCGGAAGGTCGCTCCCAAATCGATGTAAAACGTCGAGGTGCGCTCGACGCCGTAGCGCGCGGCAAAATCGTCTGGATTAAACGCCGTTGAATCCACCCCGTCGAACATCACCTCGGCACCGGCGATAAACGTCGCCACGCCTCCGCTGCCGCCCGGCACCAGCACATACCCTGCACGCTCGGGCGTAGCCGGCGCCAAGTTGCTGTTGGGCTGCACATCCCACGTCCAGATTGAATCGGCGCGAATGGCCAAAAAGCGCGCCTCGGATACGCCCTGGTTCCAGCGCGCAATGCTGGCGCGCCAGCCCACGCCCAGCGAGTCGACAGCACGCACAGGCGCGACGGCGCCCCACAGGCAGCACAAACTGACCACACCCCAAACGAGTAATCGCGTCATCGCCTCAATTGTCTTTGCTCGCGCCCCGTTGCCTAGCGCCAACCCCATGCTATTTGCCTTGTAAATGAACGAGTTAAATAAACGGCATAGGGCGACATTTTCAAATAATTCCACCCGTTGAAAGCCATTCAAAAGACGCACTGACCTTCCGTTCGGTCATACAAATAAGCTCGCAAATCCAATTGTGGGGAACGGCCTTTTTTCTTAGTTTGTACCTTCGTATTGTAATGTATACACTAGATCCTACCTTGACGAGAAGACCTGGAGCGGACACATGATTCGACTTTTCGCTTTGGCGCTGGCCACTACGTGCCTTCTGAGCTCTTCCATCGGCGCGGAAATCCGCAGTTGGCGCATTGGTGACGCCGAACATCCGTGGACGCTCAGACCTGTATCTGGGGACATTGACTTGGGCAGGGGCTGGGGCGTTGAACTCCTTGCCGACGACGACGGCGACGGGCTCATTGACGAAGACCCCGTGGAGTTAATAGACAACGACGGCGATGCCCTCATAAACGAGGATCCCGTCGACCCACAGGTCGACAACGACGGCGACGGTCTATTTGGCGAAGATCCGGTAAACAATCTCGACGACGATGGCGATGGCCAGATCGACGAGGATCCAGTAGAGGCCTTTGACAACGACAACGATGGGCTGATCGACGAAGACGGTCCCGATCCACAAATCGACAACGACAACGATGGGCTTTTCGGTGAAGACGGTCTCTATACCGACTTTGACGACGACTATGACGGCGTGCAGAACGAAGACCCGCGCAACGGAATCGACGACGACGGCGATGGACTGATCGACGAAGACGGTCCCCTCCCCCAACACAGCACCGCCGACAACCAAACCCTCTGGCTGCGCCCCGTTCGGCTGGACAGCCTGCGCAACCTCGCCTATCTGGTCAACCAGCGCTTTATCGCCGGCGAATTCGGCGGTATTGTCCCGGGCAAAGCCCCCGGTCGTCCCTTTATGGTCGTTCCCAGCGAATACGGTTACCGCAACGAAACCGCTGATCCCATCTCGCCAGACTATTGGTCGGTCTCCGCCCAAATCGGTCGCACCGATGCGACCCTGATGGTCGATAGTAATTTGAGTACGGCCTATGGATCCGCCCTGATCAACCGCGGAGGCGTGGGCGTCAATCTGATGGGCTTTTACTACATCAACCGGATCGTGTTCCGCCCGCGCCCGACGCTGCCCGATGCGACCATTGCCAACTACTACATTCGCGCCGGCGGCCCTCAGTCGGTCAACGAGCGCGTGCAGAGCATTCAGCCCGATCGCTTGATCGTGCCGACGGTGCGCGGCGAGTACAATCCGACCGTCAAGGACCTTCACTTTGATCCACCCCACCTGTTGGGGCGCATTGACATCGTGTCGATCGATCCCAACGGAACCCGCATCGAAACGGCCGAAGCGCAGTTTTACGGGAAGGGATTTGCCACAGATGCCATTTTCACCTCGGAAGTCATTGATGTGGGCACACCGACCCCGCGCGTCCGGCGCTACGACCGCGAAATCGAGCAGTTTTCGTCATCGGAAGAATCGGCCTACCTCGGCCAATTTGCCGTCGATACGCCCGGCGATATCGTCAACTGGGGCCGCGTGCGTTGGCGCGGGCGTCGCATCGGCGACGACGGCAACGTGCGCATCCAATTCCGCGTAGGCAATACGCTGGACCCGCGCCTGTACGCGCGGCGCCTAGGTCCCGGGCTGAGTGACACGCGCGACGCCGACGGCAATATGCTCGATCTGTTTTCTTGGATCAAGCTAAGCGACGGACGCATTGACGAGCGCGAGCTGCAGTACAACGAGCTCGGCGCCAATCTGGGCGAGGACGGCACCGACGGCTGGAGCTACTGGTCTGCTCCTTTCAAATTCGAGGACGGCCTTATTGACGACACCCTCCCCCCCGAACAGTGGAGTGCGACCGGCGTTCAGCTACCTCTGCCAGGCGGTACGCGCTACATACAGTTTCGCATTTTCTTCGACAGCACGGTAGAAAGTGCGATTCAGCTGGATTTTCTCGAATTCGATTACGACAGCCCTCTGGTAGACGGCGGCGTCGTGGCCGAAATCTTTCCGTCCCAAGTGCCTCTAGGCGAAGAAACGTCGTTTCGCTATTTCTTGCGGCCGCTTTTCAGCGCCAGCGAAGAGAACAGCTTCAATCGAATAGAAATTGCCGTTCCCTCCATCGATACGCGCATTGATACGCTGTTTTTTGACGGACAAAGGTGGACTGAGATCGAAGCTCCTGCAACGGACGCGGCGGATCCGCTCGCTACCCTGCAGGTCAGCCGCCTCGCACCAGCGTCCGATGGGGCCGACTCTCTAGGCCAGTTTGCCCAGAGCATCGTGATCGATCCCGTCACGCAGACTCCTAAGCTACTCATTAAGCTGCCCTCTATGCGCGCGCGCGACTTCCAGTTTGGTCAGAATATAGAGATCGTCTTCCGCTCTAAGCTGTTTCGCGGGTCGAAGGAGTTTACCAGCACCGTGTGGAACGATAAGGGGGGCGCGCAGGAAGAGTCGATACCGCAGCCCACTCAAGGCGGAGACGCAACGCCGGACGTAGCGACAAATGCGGTTTTGGTCGTGGTGGATGAAATCGGGCAACTGCTCGAAACGCCCAACGTGCTGCCCAACCCCTTTACCCCCAACGGCGACGGGATCAACGACGAGGTAGTATTCTCATTCGATCTATTTCTAGTCCTCGACCAAATCGATATCGAATTGGGCATTTACGATCTCTCCGGACAACTGGTGCGCCGTTTGGACGCGATAGATCGCAGCGCAGGCAATATCCAAGTGCGCTGGGACGGCAACGATGCCAACGGCGCCAGAGCGACGCCCGGTATCTATCTCTACTATCTGAAGGTCGGCAGCGACGATGAGTCAAGCGAATATTCGGGAACGATTTCGCTAGTCTACTAAAGGCGCGCCACATCGGGTCTAACACCTTCGGGGGCGAGGCATGATCTCGCCCCCGAATTCTTTTATCTATCATTCCATGTCCGCATTGCGCACCAACTCATTCCTCGCATTCTCTCTGCTCGGCGCGCTGATCTTGCGACTCATCTTTGTGTGGGAGTCCAGCGCCAACCCATTTTTTGATGCGCCCATAGTCGATGCACAGACGTTTCTCCGGCAGGCGCAGAGCATTGCGGCAGGCGACCTCTGGGGCGGCAGCGAACCCTTCTGGCAACCCCCTCTGTACATATACGTACTGGCGTTTATTTGCTGGCTGTTTCCCAGCGATTACTTCGTCGCCATGCGCCTACTGCAAGCCGCGCTGGGCACCCTATCCTGCGGGCTCTTATACGCAATCGCAAAGCGCTGTTTCGACGAAAAAACTGCCCGCATCGCCAGCATCGGGGCAGTGCTGTGCGGCACTTTTATTTTTTTTGAGGGCGAGCTGCTCGCCGTTGCTCTTGAGATCTTTTTAAATCTCTTGGTGCTGCAGCGACTCATCGTCGCCGTCGAAAAACCAGCGTACACTCGCTGGGTTGCAGCCGGCCTACTCACTGGGCTAGCGGCTTTAACCCGTCCCAATATTCTGCTCTTCGTCGCCGCCTTTGCTCTGTGGTATTTTGCAACATCAATCCAAGACCCAAAGAGCAGATGGAAAACGTCTGTGCGACTACTCCTTCTAATTGGCTCTCTGTCGCTGCCGATCATACCCGTTACCGCGCGCAACTACATCATGGAACCCGAGTTGGTGCTGATCTCGTCGAACGGCGGCATCAACTTCTACATCGGCAACAGCGGCCAGTATGAAGAAAAAGTCTCAATCCACCCAGGTATGCGCTGGGAAGAGATGGCCATGCTGCCCGTGCGCGCGGGCCATACCACCGCCGCGGCAAAGTCTGCCTATTTCTTCTCCCGTTCGTTTGAATACATTACGGCGCATCCACTCGAATACGCGCAAACACTCGTGCACAAACTATTCCTCTTTTTCAGCGGACCGGAAATAAAGCGCAATTTCGATATTTACTTTGCCCGCCAATACTCATATGTGCTCAGCGCACTGCTCTGGGACTATGCTCTGTCCTTTCCCTTTGGCCTGATCGGTCCCCTCTCTCTCATTGGGCTGTATACAACCTGGCGCAGCCGGTCAATGAGCATATCCATTATCCGCCTATATGCCCTTACCTATGTGCTCTCTGTGGTACTTTTCTTTGTCGCAGCGCGCTACCGAATGCCGGTGTTGCCCATTCTCATTCTCTTTGCGTCCGTCGGCGGGCTCGGTATATATGGTAGGGTGCGCGAAGGCCTCGGATGGACTAGTAGTAAAATCCTTTGGATCTTCGCCGCGCTCATTCTCGTTTTCAACCTGCGCGCCGCAGCCGACCAGACGCGCGATGCGCAGCTGCAATTCGATCTGGGCGAAGTATATCTGCGCAAGGGCTCATACGAACTGGCCGCTGCACACGCACAGAAGGCTCTGCAATTGGAACCCACCTATAATTACGCACGTCATAACTTGGCCGTTGCCCTATTTAATCTGGGAGCGCTAGACCGAGCAATGGTCGAGGGCGAACAAACCGTGCGCGAAAATCCACAGCGGGCCGACACCCACGCGCTGCTCGGCCGCACCTATGCCAAACAGGGGGATTTCCAACGGGCAGAGCAGGCCTTTCTCCGCGCCTTAGACATTGATCCGAGCAGTGGAATAACGCATTATTATTATGGGCGCTTTCTCTACCAGGCGCGTCGCTACGAACGCGCCAGCGCAGAGTTAACAAAAGCCGCTGCATGGAAGCCGAGCGATCCTTGGATTCACTACGAACTCGGGCGCGCCCTGCACGGGACGGGCGATGCGGCCAATGCGCTAATTGCCTATGAGCGAGCCTGGTCCAGCGGGCAGCTAGCCGATGCGGCCAATGCCATCGGCGCCGTTCACTTTGTTGCTGGACGCTTCCAACAGGCGCGCGCGTTTTTTTCGCGCGCCGCGCAGAAAGACCCGAACAGCCTCGACGCGCAGATCAACCTATGTCTGCTCGACATTCAAGAAGGCCAAATCGACAGGGGTCTAAATGGCCTGCGATCGCTGTATGGGCAATTTCCTGAATCGCTGACCATTCGCCGCGCACTGCAGTCGGTCACTGGCAGCGCAGCGACTCCGTAACGAATCGAGCCATCCATTTTTATGTTTCGACCTATAGCATATTCAATGGGCATAGCCTGTGCTCTCTGGTCTTATAGCGCCCATGCACAGGCTCTGCACTTTGTCGATGTCGCAGTCGATTCGGGGATCGACTTCATCAACGCATCCGGTTCGGCTGAAAAGCACTATATCATCGAGACACAGTCGGCCGGAGGCGGTTTCTTTGATTACAATGGCGACGGCGTGCTCGATATATACCTCACTAACGGCGTAGCCACAGACGATGCGCACAACCCAACGCTTGGCACCGCGCTGTACCGCGGGCTGGACAACGCTCGTTTTGCCAACGCCACGGCGCAGAGCAATGCCCACTTGTCGGGCTGGACCATGGGCGTTGCCTTTGCCGATTACGATGCCGATGGCAATGCCGATCTCTATGCGACGCGATGGGGCCCCGATGTGCTGCTGCGCAACGCCGGCGACGGCACCTTTGCCGACCATACCGAGCGGGCTGGTCTCGGTTCGGACGCTTGGGGCATCGGCGCATCCTTTGCCGATTTTGATCTCGACGGCGATCTCGATCTCTACGTGGCCAATTACATCGAATTTTCCCTTGGCGGTCCCCCATTCTACGACCGCTGGTGCACGCACAACGGCGTGCGCGCCGCCTGCGGTCCGGTCGGAGCTCAAGCGCAGGCCGACCTGCTGTACCGCAACGAGGGCGATGGGCGCTTTAGCGAAGTGAGCCACAGCATGGGCCTCGCCGGCCGAAGCTACTACGGCATGGGCGTTGCCTGGACCGATTACGACGACGACGGCGATCCCGATATCTATGTTGCCAATGACGGCCATCCCAATAGCCTATTTCGCAACGACGGCCAGCGCTTTGTCGACGTCGCACTCGTGCAGTCTGTAGCCTATAGCGGCGATGGGCGCCCGCAGGCGGGAATGGGCGTTGCCGTCGGCGACTACGATCGCGACGGACGCTTTGACCTCTTTGTGACCAATTTCTCACAGGACTACAACACGCTGTACCGCAATAGTGGTCAGGGCTACTTTGTCGACGTCAGCGGGCGAGCTAACTTAGCTGGAAGCAGCCGTCCGCACATGGGATGGGGCACTTTCTTCTTTGATGCCAACTGCGATGGCTACGAGGATCTCTTTGTCGCCAATGGCCATCTTATGCCCGAAATCGAGCAGGCCGGTATTGCCATGCACTACAGGCAGCAAAACCTGCTCTACCAAAATGCTGGCAACGGCAAGTTTGTCGACGTTTCGCACAGCGCAGGCCCCGGTCTCCGCTTAGCCGAGGTCAGCCGCGCCGCGGCCTACGGCGACTACGACAACGACGGCGATCTCGACATCTTAGTCGCCAACCTAGACGCCAGGCCTAGCCTGCTGCGCAACGATAGCACGCCTCTTGGTCACTGGCTGTCGCTACGCCTGCGTGCAGAGGGGCCCAACCGACAGAGCATCGGCGCGCGCATCTACGTGCAGACAGACGGCGCGGTGCAAATGCGCGAAGTGCGCACGGGGACGAGTTTTCAATCGCAGAACGACCTGCGACAGCACTTTGGCCTAGGGCACCACGAACGCGCAGACATTCGCGTTCGCTGGCCCGACGGCAGCGAGCAACGATTTGCCTCCGTTGGAGCAAATCGCTTCTACACCATTGATAAAGAAGATGCAAAAATCAACGTGGAGTAAATCATGAAGTGCAGATTCATCCCTCTCTTCGCCCTGTGCATCGGCTGTGGCCAAGAGGTAGCCCAACCCCCGGAGTCCCCGCCCCTCTCTGCGCCGGAACCAGCCGTTGCCTTACCGACAGCCGATGAGCTCTTTGCGCAGGGCCGAGCGCTGCAGGCACGCGCCGATTTTAACGGGGCCGAGTCGCGCTATCGACAGGCGATGACAGCCGCACCCAATAACCCGCAGTATGCCTACTATCTCGGCACGGTGCTGCACGCGACAAGCCGCTACGGCGAGGCGCGCAGCCTGTTTGAGCGGGCCATTGAGCTCAAAAGCGACTACGCCGCTCCGCGCATAGCCCTAGGCAAGCTGCTGTACGACGTCGATGGCCAAGCCGAAGCGGCCGGAGCACTGCTGCAACAGGCGCTGCAAATCGCCCCGCAGGCCGCCGAAGCCCGATACACGCTCGCCCTCATACACCTTCGCGAGGGACGGGCCGACGAAGCGATTGCTCTCTTTTCACAGCTAGTGCAAACCGATACGAGCAATGCGCAGGCGCGCGCGCAGCTGGGATTGGCCTACCTGCAGCGGGGCGATGTCGAACGCGCTCAGCTCGAACTGCAGCAAGCAGCCGATGCTCAGCCTTATTACAGCACGGCCTACCATGGCCTCGGTCAGACCTTTATTCGACAGGGCAAAGCCGACATCGGCCAACGGCTGCTGCTGCGCGCACAGCAGCTGGAAGAAGAGGCCACTCAGCTCACGCCACACCTAAATGCCCTGCGCCAAAATCCCAACCAACCACAAGCCCATTACAACTTGGCGATCATGTATGCGCGCTTTAGCCGCCTGCGCTATGCTGCCCAGCACTTCGGCCAAACCATAGAGCTCGATAGCACCTTCGCCCCGGCCTATCAGGGATTGGGCAACCTGTATCAGCGTCTGGGCACGACACCCGAGGCCCGTGCCAGCTATGCCGGCAAAGCCCGCGCGCTCTATCTGCGCGCCCTGCAGATCGACCCTAAACTGGCCGATACGCACAACAATCTCGGCCTCCTTTTACACAGTGCGGGCGATGTACAGGCAGCCGTGCACCACTACGAGCAGGCGACCCAAATTGATCCGCAGGCGGGTTTTTATCAGGCCAATCTGAGCCGAGGGTATTACGACACAGAGCGCTATGAAGACGCCCTAGGCGCCGTGCGCCGCGCCCTGCAGATCGATCCAACGCTGGCCGGTGCGCGCGAAACGCTAGGCGACATTTTTGCGGCCGAGGAAAATTGGTCGGAGGCACTCGAAGCGTGGGAAGCCATCGAGCAGCTGGGCACATCCCCCCAGTTAGAGCAGAAAATCGCCCGGGCGCGCAGCCGGTTAGGCCGGTAATCAGACGGTGTCTAGGGCGACGTATATACTCGTTGCAGTCCTGCTCTGGGCCTGCACTGATCCACCGGCAGACAGCGTATCGCCTTCTGCGCAGCGATTATTCGAACAGGGCCTCGAAGCCTCGGCGCAGCAGCGCCACCGAGAAGCACTCGACTTTTTTCAGTCAGCGCGCCGAGATGCTCCCGCTCTTGCGCACTTAGCGCACTTCGAAAGCGGCAATATCTACGCGCAGCTGGGACAGGCCAACCTAGCGGCCGAGCAATATGAGCAGGCCCTAGGAGCCGAACCCAACCACGCCGAAAGCAGGCATAACTTAGCCGTGCTGCGCGCCGATCAGGGCCGCCTTCCCGAGGCCATCGCCCTATTAGAGCAACTGCCCGACTACGTACCCGCGCTCAGCACACTCGCCCTCTTTTACGCCAAACAGGCGCAGTACGACCGGGCGACGACCGCGCTCCAACGGGCTCTAGCGCTCGCACCACAGTCCTCTCAGCTCAACCGCCAATTGGGCTCACTGCTCATGCAGCAAGGCCTGTTTGCAGCGGCCGATGACCAATTGGGCAAGGCCTGGGCCCTCGATTCAACCGACGCTGAAACGGCGCGTATCATGGGGCAGCTCAGCGTGCGCATGGACCGCCCTCAGCGCGCAATCGACTTTTTTCACCGCGCCCTTAACGCCCGCCCGCTACACGCCGAAACGCAGTACAATATGGCGACGGCGCTGGCCCAGTTCGGCCGGCGCGACGAAGCACAGACCTATATGCAGCGCTTTGAAGAGCTCGCCCAGCGCAGCGCCGAGATTGCCCAACTGCGGCGGTCACTCGATGATGCTCCAGACGATATCGCCCTCCACCTGGCATTGGCGCACCACTACGCTGCCCTTCAGCAGCCGAACCGCGCCCGCGACTACTACCGCGCCGTTCTTCTGATCGACTCGCTGCACTTAGAAACCCTTGTGCGTCTTTCGAGCCTATTACTGCGACAGGGCGAGCGGTCCGAAAGCCTAGCGCTGTGTCAGCGCGGCATCGAAGCGCATGGAGACGGTCCAGAAACGAGCCCTCTGCACTTTACCACTGGCTACATCCACTACTTGGAAAAGCGTTACCCTGAGGCTGAAACGGCCTTTTCGCGCTCGCTTTCACTCGACGCCCAGCAAGCCGAAGCGTGGAACAATCTCGGCAACGTACAGCAGCTACGAGGCGACATCGCAGCGGCACAGAGCTCGTTTACAAAAGCCATTGCCGCCGATTCCCTGTTAATTGATGGGCACTTTAATCTGGCCATCACCTATCAACGCCAGAAGGCCTGGCTCTCGGCCCACCGATCTTTTAGCAGGGCTCTGGAGATTAACCCTCGCTATGCACAGGCCTATTACGGCTTGGCCACCGTCTGTGAAGCAATGGACTCCACCGCCGCGGCTCTGCGCGCCTATCGCAAGTTTCTCGACTACAACCCAGTCGATGCAGCGTGGCGCGCACGCGCTCAACAGCGCCTAGCACAGCTCGAGTCCCAGCTCTAAATGCGCATCCAATCACTCATCGCGTCGCTGCTGCTCTACATGGGCTGCGGCGAACCACCCACCGACTCAATGCACCCAGTGGATACCGTTGCGTCGATTACCGAGCGCCAATCGGTGTATTTTGTAGATGTGGCAGCCGACGTCGGCCTCGTCTGGCAGCACGACAACGGCGTCAGTCCCAACAAATTCTTTCCAGAAACGATGAGCGGAGGAGGGGCTTTCTTCGACTACGACGGCGATGGCGACCTCGACGTGTACGCCATCAACGGTGGAGCGTTAGAAGGCGAACAAACAGCTCGCCCGCCCAATGCGCTCTTCCGCAACGACGGCGGTCTTTTTACCGCCGTCGACCATGCCGCCGGCGCGGACGACCGGGGCTACGGCATGGGAACGGCGGCCGGCGATATCGAGGGCGACGGCGATCTCGACCTCTATATCACCAACTTTGGCTCCAACGTCTTGCTGCGCAATGATGGTGGCCTTTTTGCCGATATAAGCCATGGCAGCGCTACCGATGATTCGCTGTGGGGCAGCAGCTGCGCTTTTGCCGACTACGACCGCGATGGCGATCTCGACCTCTATGTCGCCAATTACGTGCGCTATGCCCTGAGCGATGCCGCACGAGACAATGCGCCCTATATGTCAAACTACGATTCCTACGAAGGCAATGTGCAAAAGGGCTATCCCCATCCGGCCAACTTCCCCGGTTCACCCGATCGCCTCTATCGCAATGACGGCACGGGACATTTCAGCGAAGTGGCTCAACAGGCCGGTATCTTCGACGAGGGAGGCAAGGGACTCGGCGTAGTATTTGCAGACTACGACGTCGACGGCTGGCCCGACATCTACGTCGCCAACGACGCCGTGCGCAATTTTCTCTACCGCAATGCGCAGGACGGCACTTTTGTCGAAGGGGCCTCTCTATCGGGTGTGGCCTACGGACAGGATGGACAGATGGAAGCGGGCATGGGCGTCGATTGGGGTGATTACGACGGCGATGGCCTGCTCGATCTAACAGTGACCAATTTTCAGGCCGAACCCAACGCTCTTTATCGCAACGAAGGAAACCAGTTTTTTTCCATCGCGAGCTTTACTTCGGGCACCGGCATGGTAACGCTCCCCTACCTGGGCTTTGGCACGCAATTTATCGACTACGACCACGACGGCGACCTCGATTTGTTCACCGCCAACGGACACGTCTTAGACAACGTAGAAGACGTCGACCAATCGACCCAGTATGCTCAGCGCAACCTGCTTTTCCGCAACGACGGCGCGGCGACGGGGCCTGTGCGCTTCAGCGAAGTGGGGCTGCAGGTGGGCCTGAATAGCGAACGCGTCAGCCGCGGATCGGCCAGTGGCGACTACGACGACGACGGCGATGTAGATCTATTGGTGTTCAACGTGGGACAAGAGCTCAACTTATTCCGCAACGATAGCAGCGCGACCGATAAGCACTGGCTGTGGGTTGAGTTACAGGGTAAGGGCGCCAACCGGCACGGCATTGGCGCGCGCCTTACGCTATCGGTCGGCGGCATCGAGCAGGTGCGCGAAGTGCGCGGCAGCCGTTCGTACCTATCGCAGAGCGATTTAAAAGTGCATTTCGGTTTGGGAACACAGCCCTCTGCCGAATGGCTGGACGTGCACTGGCCCTCGGGCATAAAAGAGCGCTTTCAACAGGTAGCCGGCCGCCAAGTCGCGCGCATAGCAGAGGGTTCCGGGCAGCCGCTGCCCTAGCGGTGCACGGCCAACTGCGCGAGTAGGAAGCGTCCGTATTCTGCCTGGCCCAGCTCACCCGTCACTGCACGCACGTGGCGTTCGGCATCGGCAGCGCGCCCCTGTTCGGGTAGCTTTTCGCATAGGATGGCCAGCAGATCGTAGAAGAATAGCCGGCGCACTTGGGCATCTTCAAGCGATTTTTCCAGCAGTTCCACGCCATCTTCTCCCAACAAGTAGTGCGCATATCCGGCAAAGAACGCGGCCAACCCCGGCGAGAAGCCGGCGCTGTGCGCCAACAGCGATAGGCGTTCCTGCATGGCTCGTATAGCGAGCCTTTCGCTTTCGCTTAGCCCACCAGATAGCGCCTGACGACTGCGCCCCCAGCGCAGGGTAGCCCACATATCGCCCCACGGGGTAAACGGCTCCTCCAAGCTAGCCGCGCGATAGTACTGCGCAGCGCGCTCGACGTCGCGGTTGGCAAAGAGCTGATCGGCGGCATTGAGAGCGAGGATTGCCGGCCCCTTGCCCTGGCGCCAGCGCTGGTAGGCGCTCTGTTCCGCCGGACTTAATGTGCCCCACAGCGCATCAGCCCGCTCCGCTAACTCGCCAGCGTGCCGCTCGTTGCCCAGACTCATGGGCTCCTCGCTGAGCAAGATATGCATGTCGTGCAATACGGCCAGCTGCTCTAACGGCAAATCACCTTGGAGTGTGCGGTAGACGCTATCGGCCCGCCCAACCGCTGCGCTGGCCGCGTCGCCGGCCACCATGCCAACGAGCGCTTCTGCCACGCCGCGCGCCAGCAAGACCTGTCCCCGGGACGTGGGATGCACGTGATCGGCCATCAGCTCCCACCCCACCCCTGCAGCTGGGCTGCGCTCGGCAAAGAGGACCTCGCTATCGACCAGCACAACATCCCGCGCGCGCGCCGTTGTGCGAATGGCTTCGTTCAGCGCGCTGCTGGCGCGCCAGGGCGTAGGATCCATATCGCGTGCCGCCCTATAAGCGCGCCGTGCCTGCTGGCCGCGCCCAAGAGCCTCCAAGCAGCGGCCGCGATTAAAGTGTGCCCATGCGCTATAGGGCGCCTGCTGCAGGGCGTCGTCAAAAGCCTCCAACGCCGCGGCAAAACGCCCCGCCGCGTAGGCCTCGACGCCACCTGCTGTCAGCGCCAGCCAAACGCTGAGCGCCTCGCCATCCATGGGCGGCTCGGCATAGGTCGGAGCAAACCCCCGCTCATTGCTTGCCACGGTGCACAGAACGAGCTGCACGCCATTTTCTTTACACGTCTGAGCTAGGGCGCTTAGGTTGGCGCGGATATTCTCTTCCGCGGCGTTGCGCCGTGTATCATCGGCCTCTACGTTGCCCGCGGCGGACATGACGCGCAGCAGCGAGGTCGGAGGGGAACTGCCTTCGGCGTTGAGAAGAGATAGCGCCTGTCGCACAAGCGAAGTCAGCCCCCACTGCATCAGACCGTAGTGCAGTTCTTTCATCCATATCGACGAACCGCCCTGGCTAAGCGAAGCCGACCCATAGACTCCGTATATTTCGTTGTGTCCGCTGTAGACGACCACGACGTCGGGCTCTAGTTCCATCGCGTCTTCTACAGCACGGGCAACGGCAAAGCTGGATATAGCCGTGATGCCCATGTTAAAGACCTCGACTGAACGGCCGGGCATGGCCTCCGCGAGCATCGTTTGCACATAGGAAGAAACCGAGAGTCGCCGGGGATGGGGATATCCCTGCACGGTTGATCCGCCGACGAGTATCACTCGCAGCGCATCGGCGGGGCGCGGTTCGACAAAGGGATGGGGCGTCATGCGCATACCGGCCACAGACACCCCCGAAAAAAAGCGCCGCGCATATTCTGGATTTATCGCGTACAGGAATTTCTCTTCAACGCGCGCCAGTTCGACTACCAGCCGCGGCGCGCGAAAATCAAAGACAAAGCGCAGGCACAGTTCCAACCCTATAACCAGAAAGAACCCCAGCGCCAGCGCGGCGGCTACACCGCCCCACCGCCCAATACCTTGCACCTGCAGCATGCCCTAGTGCACCGCTTCAACGACTTTCCGCATAGCGCGCAAGAGCCTCTTCATTCCACTGTGTCTGGTCTTTATAAGCCAAGCGCAGCGAGTCGAGATACGCGGCAAATAGCTTGGCCTCTTCTTGCTCTCGCAGCTTAACGCGGATGGGACGCTGCACCTGCTTAAAGGGAATAGCTTCCTTTAATATGGGTCGATTGAGGCGAAAAACGCTAAAGCGATCTTGGACTTCCAATGGTCCGTGCACAATACCTACGTCTTTTTCGTTGCTGTCGCCCAAAAACGTTCGGTACGGCGACTGATACAGCGATGCAATCTCTAACCGGCCGCTGTCGGAAAAGGCATGACCGCCCAACTCCTCCATACCCGGCCGCACGGAAAGGCGCCCGGCCAGCGACTCCAGCGATTCTCCGCCGCGGGCGAGCTCGACGACCTCCTCCGCTTCGCTCCGAGTCTCGACCAGCACCTCGGTAAGGTGAATAACGCCGGGCAGCTTCTTATACGTGTCGAGATATTCCTCGTAATAGGCTTCGACGCGTTCGTCGGCAATTGCCACTTTATCTGCGATCTGATCTAGGCGCAGCTGATTAATCATAAGTGCTCTGCGGCGCTGCTGGCGGAACGCAACGATATCGCTATCGGCACCTCGGTTTTGTCTGCGCGCCTCTAAGACCATGAGCGAATCGGGCAGAATCCACCGCTCGATTTCATCGAATACTGCAGTGCTATCGGGCGGTAGGGCCCCCTTTTTCAGGTCGCGAATTCCGCGCACGGCATCGCCGACCAAAATGCGCCCTCCCCGATAGCTAATTAATTCTCGCGCGGCCGATTCCGGAGTTAGCCCCTTGCGAAAAAGCCCGTTGAGCACATCGTGTACGCGCTCTCGCTCGTAGCGTATATCGCGCAATGTGGCGAGCGAATCGACGACGACTTCACGTCGCTCTGCCCATTTAACTTTGCTCATCCTATTGGCAATATTGTCGCGAACGGCCGCAAAGCCTTTGCGTCGCTTTTCTATAATCTTTACAATTTCCCAGCCGTCCTTCGTGCGAATAGGCTCGCTAAACTCGCCCTCTTCCAAGAAGAAGGTGGCCTCGCGCAGTGCAGGAACGACATCTCCCTGCCCAAAGAACGCCCCCAAATTGCCGCCCGTTATGGCATCATCGGCACGCGAATATTCCTTGGCCACTTCGGAGAAAGGGCGGCCTTTGCGCAGCTCCTCAATAACGACGCGCGCATCTTCTTCGCTCTTTGAGAGAATGTGCGCCGGCCACACCTCCCAGCCTAAATCAAAGCTTTCATAGGCCTCGCGCAGTTCGGCCTCGTCTATGCGCAGCTGGCGATCCACCAATTCGATAGACACCTTCTGAGCCAAACGCTTGTTGGTTTCCACATCCAACACATGCTCCAATTCGGGCAGCACCCCGATGCCTTTTTTCGCCGCTTCCAAGAGCATAATTTCTCGGTCGACCAAGTCCTGCGCATACTGTCGCAATGCACTTACATCTTCTTTTTCGGCACGTAGATGGTTAGGTAAACTGGCGATAAAAGCCGATACTTCGCCGGCATCGATATCAACGTCTCCGACCTGAACAATACTGGAGTCCGGGACGCCTATCTTTTTTTGATCGGCACAGCCGCCCACAGCCAGCGCGGCAACCAAACCCGCCCATGCGTAACGAATCATCTACTATGTTCTCCTCTGCAATACTTGTAACACAAAGCGACGCGACACCGCCAAAGCGATGCCGCGTCCGAATATGAACAGCTTGAAAACCGTATAACTAGCTATTGTGCGCGCTCAGGGGCTGGTATTGGCTACTCTGCGCCCGTCGGGATATACCCGCCCAATTTCGCGCTGAAAGAGCATCTCCACGTCGGTGGTCTCTACCGGGTCGCCTTTGTAGTCAAAGCGCACGACAATATCGTCAATGTGCACCGTCAATAGGTCGACATCGCTAGCCAACGGTTCAAATACGATATAGCCCTCGCTCTCCTGGGCAGAAAAAATCTGCTCGTCTTGATACATCGTCCTGCGCAGAATGCCATCGCGTTCCTTCCAGACAATAAACGAATTGCCGGGTATGCCCGGCGAATCGCCTCCACTGCCGCCACCGGCGTAGCGGCGATAGTAAATGGATAGCTGGTCTCTGGTCAACGCATAGTATTTGCGGCCGTTTGACGTCGTGATATACACCTTCTGCGGATCGAGGTAGACCTTGGGATACTCGTAATTGGACACGTTGAGGCGAAAAATCGTCCACCGTTTGGGCGTATCCCCGGTGTCAAAATACTCCGAGTTGCCAAAGGTATACGGGTTGCGGGACTCGGCCCCGTCGTTGGAATAAGCGCTGAACTGGCGATTGAGTTCTTCGTCAGTCATCGGCCGCAGGGTGATGGCCAGGCGCGCCTGGTTATAGGTAACGCTGCCATCGTCGGCAACTTCTTTGTCCTCGCCCTGCTCCGCTTCGCTCAGCGGCTGCAAATCATCTGCATAGTATCGATATGAACAACCCGTCCATCCGACGGCTGCGGCGAAGAAGAGCAGGTAACAGATTTTCAACATGGCTCTCTCCTTATTCCAGACCAGCGTAAACCGTTACGAACATCGCCGTCTCGGTTCGCGCTTTATCAGCCGATGCACGGTCGATTCGCGCGATGCGGAAACCCGCCTGCGTCCACAAATTATACCCTTGGTAGTCGACGTTATTAGTGAACTGCAGCGCGTATACGAGCTCGTTGCGATCGGAGCGCAGCAGGTTGTCCTCGAGTTGTTTTCTATACTGCTCGACGAACAAGTACTCAACGCCGGTCTGCAGCTCTGTGCGAGAGAGGATCGGCACGCGCGCAATCAGCGAAAATAGCTCGCGCAATTCCGTCGTCGCTACGCGGACCTGAGAATCTTCTCTCTCGGCGGGACGCTGGCGCTGAAACTCGCTCTTCCAGCGCGGCTGGAACTTGACAATGCCGACGTCAAACGTGTAGTCCAGCTTGTTGAGTATGCCAAGGAACGACGCCGATTCGCGTATATCTTGCTGCTCGACCGGACGCTGATCGTAGTCGATCTGGTTTACTACCTCCCACTTTACGCGATTCTTGAACTGCAATCGATCGCTGGTATACTGATAGCCAAAGTAGAAGGTGTTGGCCCACGCATCGCGAAACGGCAGCGGATCGGTGTAGGGAACGAAAGCGCCACGCGACCCCTCGCGGACGATCCACTCAATCATATCATCGCGAATATCGTCCTGCACGCGGCGCAGGTTATTAAAGACCTGCACGCGGCCCCGGCGCGAAAAATCGCGATCGTAGGTCAGCATTAGGTAATTGCTGACGTTGGAGCGATCGTCCGCCAGCTGGCGCTCGTCGAGGCGTCCAACGGTCAGACGGGCCTCGGGACCCAACTGCGTGCCGATATAGGCGTTGTAGCCGCGGCGATCCCGCTTGTAGAGATAGTCCGGCAAATTGTCGTTTTCAAAGCGATCGACAATGCCGTTGTTGTTCATATCCACACCGAAGAGAAATTCCGGCCGATCGGACGCATAGCGCAAGAAGGGCTCCTCGTAGTCGGGCATCGTATTTTCCCGGACATCCGAGTCGTTCTGGTTGAAGTCGTTTACAAAGTCGTTGTTCTCGTCGTAGCCCGGAAAGATACGCGTATCCTGCGAAAAGTTAGAGCGCAGCCAGTCGGGATTGCGGTCTTGGTCGTCATTGTCGTCGACGAACTCGTATACAAAGCGCGTATTGTCGTCGTAGTTGATATCGGCGGCGTCATTCTGCGTTCCCGCCAGGTACGCGCTGGTACTGTAGTCGGGATCTACGTTGTAGACTTCGCCAAAGGCGTAGTAGGGATAGGCGCGCTTGTAGACGTTGACGAACCAGGCGTCGGCCTGATTGTTGAAGGCGCGATGCTGGGTCACATCGCTTTCCGAACGGCGCGGATAGCGGAAGTGCTGGCGGTTGCGGTCCCATTCGCCGGAGAGATAAAAACCGCCGACATCGCTCACGTCGATGGTCACGCCAAAAATCTCGTTGGCAACCGGCAGGCCGTAGTTGACCCGTACGAACTGCTGGTTCGAACCGTCCTTGACGTTGCCGTCTGCACGCACGGTGCGCTCGGGGATGCCTTCGGACAGCAGCACCGGCTGGCCGTTTGAGTTGAGCTGGCGGTTTGAGGTGACGTCGATTCGATAATCATTGGCCAGCAGTAACTGGAACTCTATGCTCTTAATCTGCTCGGGCTGTGGACCGAATGAGTTGCGATATTCCGGCCCCTCGAGGTCGTAGACCAGGACGATGACCTCGTTGCCGTCGGCAGAGAGAAAACCCTCGCGGCGGAAGCCGCCCTGCACAGACGGATGAAAGTCGAGGATGTTGTTATCGCCCAAGCGGCGGCGGTTGCTGATCTTGCCGCCGTCGATCGTCGTTATGATCATCTCCTCCTGAAAGTAGGCCGCACCCGCCTGGCCGTCCTCCGGCGAGTCATCGCTCAGGCGCACCTCAATGCGCGAGACGTCGGCGTTGTTCTGCCCTTCCGTCAGGGTGCCACCAAAGGGATTGCCCTGAAAGGCCTGCCCCTTCGTTTGTGCGTTAAACGCGCTCAAATAGGTCGCACCGAGCTTTACAAAATCACCGATCTGCACGGTTCCTCGCCCACCGACTAAGTTGGTGTCGTTGGAGCGCTCGCGCCCACCGCCGGTAGTGTTTCCCGTCGTGCTACCCGTGGCACCCGGTGAAGATGGACGAGAAGCGATAAACGTCGCCTCGTATTTATCCGTAGCCAAGTCCAACTGGATGCCTGCAAACGTCGGCTTGGAAAAGGTCATCGGCGTCAGCGTTGTGCGGATGCGATCGCCAATGGTCAGCGCGTAGGCATACTGGCCTTTCTGATCGGAGGCAATGACCACGCCGGAAAACCAGCTGGTGAAGTTCGTAGTCTTGAACAGGTTGCTACCGGCCGTCTGCGGAGCAGAAATACGCCAGTCGTAAATGAGCTGTCCGCGCGTTATGTAGTTGCCGTACAGATCATAGAAGTAGAACCCTTCCTGCGTCGTGTTCACATACCGTTCATACTTGCGACGGGCGTAGTTGGTGTAGTCCTGCTGACGCCACTGGTACTCGTTGAAGAGCTCCTGCGGCACATACCACTTCTTCACCGCTGGATCCAACGCGTCAAACAACACACCCGAACCGTTCGGCTCATAGAATAGCTCGCCCCCGCGCCGGACGCCCAAACGCGAGCCAAAGTCTTCTTGTGCGAGCGCCGCATTGGCTTCTACTAACAGAACAGCAGCTGCTACAAACAGAAAAATACGTTTAGCGTTGTTCACGAAAACCCTCCCTTATTCACCAGCATTTGTCTGACAATCTATTCCAAATGCTCGAAGTACGTCAATATGCCACATTGACAATGCGCATCAGCTCGCTGTCGCCCTGATCGGCTTCAACGATGATGCGGCAAATATACATACCCGGAGGCACCAACGCCCCCGACGCGTCGAGCCCGTTCCAGCGGAACTCCTGCGCACCAACCATCCCGGCCATACCGCTTCCCTGTCCGCGCCCCACCAAGCGCCCACTAAGGTCGAATATCTCCACACCTAGCGGACGCTCTTCCAACACTTTGAGCAGGGCGAAACGCACGACGAGTTCGTCGTTTATGCCATCGCCGTTCGGCGTAAATACAGCCGCCATATCAACGTCTTGAATGAGCGCATCACTCAGCGCCATTAGGCTGACGCGAGCCGTTGAGGATTCGACCAGTTCGGTAGCATCCTTTGACGACGTATCAACGCGCTGAAAAACGCCCTCTTCGCCGTTGGACGAACGGACGAAACTGCCAAACTCAATGCCTTCGCGGAAGCTCTGGGATTCAAACTGCACCTCGACAATGGCATGGCGTCCTCCCAACAAGTTTCCATTCACCGATTCGGGGAAGCGCACCCATAGCGAGTCGCTGCGCGTAGCCATAACCATGAGCGCCTCGCCCGCCTCGTTGCGAAAGGTGCCGTCGGCATCCCGACCATAAAACCGCGTGAAATCGGTCTGTACGGCAGTCGTCAGGGAGGCCGTAGGATCGATGAGAGAGGCCTGTTCAGATACGGATACCGTTCCGACCCGCACGCCTTTCAACTCGGCAGCGAGTGGAGTGACGATAAGAACTTCATTGAAGCCATCGCGCACCGTCACGTCAGCCGGATCCGGTGCAGCCGCTCGAATAAAGTACGAGAAGCTCTGCTGCGAAAGGGGATCAACGCCCGTAGGCGCCACGTAATCGACGGGAAGCGAAAGGAGCTCCGTCACGGGACGGCCCTTACCCTCGTCCGTAAGCAGCGCTAGTTCGCCCGCTAGTTCTAACGACAGGGGCGGCGCCAAATCGACGCGCAGTTCGCGAACGCGGGCCGTCTTGAACGGTTCTTCGGAGGAAATATTAACGCGAATCTGCAAAAACTTGCGCGGGTTAGGCGAGGTTATCGTCGCCTCGTTGCGCCCGTTGGTCGGCGCATACGACTCGCTCCACTCGCTCCAGCCGACAAAGGCCAGTTCGCCTTCGCTGTCGTAGGAAGAGCGCGGCTCGCGGCGGAGTTTCTTTCCGTCTTCGTCTACCAATCCATCGCCGTCGTTGTCGATCAGGTCGATGGGATCTTCATCCGTCACGCCATCGCCGTCGTCGTCGACGCGACTCTCGTGCCGTTTGTTGTCTGGCAAGGTCTGCCAGATATTCCATGCGGTCCACTCCAGCACCAGCGCATCGTAGACTTCCTTTGCAACCTCCTGCCGCTCTTGGGCTCCGGCAATTTCGACCACTTCGTAGTAGGTGAAGTTGGTATCGGTTTGATCGGACGTGCGCGTTTGCACCTGCAGGCGCACGTCGGGATGGTTCTCCAACGGCTCAATCCGCTCGACGGTTTGCCCGGTAACCGGGTCGGTGTCGCGAATAATCACATCGCCTCCCCAGGCAATCTGCGGCAGCGTTTTGCGAATAAACTCCCCGCGCGCATCCGTCAGGGAGATCGGCGGCGAATAGGCCCAAACGCTAACGGGATACCCCTCCCCATAGAGTTGGATCTCGCCGAGGGTTGCCAGCGAACCATAGCGTCCCGACTGCTGCCCGGTCACGTCGATATCGCGCACCTGCAAAAAGCGGATTTTGCGCGGGGAAAACGTCTCGCGGAATATGCGCACGACTTGGTCGTGATTGTCCACGTGCTCGGCAGAAATAATGTTGTCCCACTTAAGCCCCTCTTCCAACTGGGGAAAATCGTCGCGCTGTTGCATGCTGAGCGGCTTGAGCAGCGTGCCGTCTGACACCAAGATATCCGGGCCTAGGAAAGCGCCTAAATGGCTCTGGTTGATGCGCTTGTTAACCACGGAGACGTTATCCACCCAGAATACGGCACCCAAATCGTACCAGGCCGTTCCCTTAAGATAGATCGGAGACCACGTATTGGCCTGCCATTCGGAGTCGTAGAGCCCATCCGTGGCCAACTCGGGGGCTCCAAGGCCACCATTTTCATAGGAGGCGCCACCGCGCTTTTCCGGCTGCAGGGCGTAATTATCGCCCTTGGCCCACACCTGCACTTCGGAAATGCGCGGCACTTCACGGCTGTAATAGAGTATGGGACCGCGCTTGTCCTCCGACAGGGCTTCAAACTTAGCGCGAGCATTCAGGCCGTTTTCGTCGTCCTGCAGCTCCACGAGCAGGCCGCCCGCCGTCAGGCGCTGAAAGACCAGTGCACCTCTCTGTTCCGAGGGAAGTGCCTCGTACACCACCCGGCCCTCTTCCCCAGCCCCGAGGAACGCATCGCGCCACAAATCGGAATCGGTGACCTTAATGCGGATATACTGCAGAAACGTGCCGTCTATATCGGGCAGTCCATCCAAATCCCAGTCGGCGCGATCTAGCGGGCGGAGGGGAAAGGTCATCTGCACGTAGCGCCCGTCCGTGCCCGGCGTGGGGCGGAGCACGAGTTCGTTAACCTCTTCTCCTCCACCGCCCGAACACGAGGTGCCTCCGGCATAGCCTGCCGACTCATCGCGCACGCATTGAGCGATTTTTCCGGCGGCAAAGTTGGTCGCAACCTGTCCGACGAGCGAGAAGTTCAGGCTGTTACCCAGTGGAAAGGGAAAGCGCTCGCCCATGGACGCAAAAACGGCAAATGATTTCAGTGGTTCACCGAGAAATTCTTCTCCTACCTGGCCAGCCGGAAAAATAACCGTGACGCTGTCGACGTAAACCAAACGCCCTAGGTCGATTTCCAATTCCCACTTGCGCAACCCATCGACGGAAAACTCGTGCGTTTCGTCGAGGCGACGCTCGTAGTTGGAAGCAACGGAGGGTTCCCAGTAGGTCTCGAGATTGTCGTCAAGGATAGCTAAGGACCGGGTGTTATTGGATAAACTGCTGGCCCCACCGCTGACCACATCGCCGCCAGCGCGCACCAAATCCTTATAGCTAAAGTTGGCTGCCGTAGGGCCGATGTTGATATTGCGCCGATAAAAGACCGGACGCATCCCCTCCGCATCGACCTGAAAGATGTCGGCGTCGGTAATGGGCACGTTAAGCGAACCGACGAGGTCGTTTTGATAGCTCCAATTGAGCCAATGCGAAGCCCTATCGACTCGAATCGAGTTGCCAAATAGCCTGTAGGCGTCACCGACCTGAGACAGTGCAGGGACTGCCAACAGGACTCCTAGCAACACAGCGTGGCACACAGTCATCCGATTTTTCATACTCTATCCTCTTTGAGGAGCATTTCGCGCAGATCGTCGCAATGCGTTTCCCGCAGCTTAATAGGCGACGGAAATGAGTTTCGTTCTCGCCTCGCCCGCATCGTCCGCTTCCGTCGACAGCCGCAATATGTATAGTCCTGGCGGCACCAGGCTGCCCATGTCGTCCCTTCCATCCCACTGTTCTGAATAGCCACCTGAGTTCAGCAAGCGCTCGATGAGGCGCAGGCGGTTCCCATTCAGATCGTATACCGCAAGCAGGACCGCGCGGGGCTCTAACAAGCGCTGGACGTCAAAGCGGACCTCTAACAGATCGTTGACCCCGTCGCCGTTCGGTGTAAAAGGGTTGGGAGTCGTTTCGAAGTTCGCAACTAAATTGCTCCCCTGCGCCGAGATATCGGCGATAACCGCAAGCGAGTTGCGGTCGGAAAGCTGCTCTGTAGCATCAAAATCGATGACATCGCTGCCCTCGACCGGCTGCGGCAGAAAGAGAGCCAAGGTGTCGGCAGCTGCGCCCAACGTGAGGATTCCGTTATTGGTAAAGCGGCGATCGAAGCTCGATGCCAGCGTATCCAAGAACACGTTGGCCGCGAAGTTGGTGCGGAAGTCAATCACGCGCGCGCGGAAGTTGACTTTCACAACCGCCTCCCGATCCAGCCCATCGTCACCGGGGGCAATCGTCGGAAATCCGATCACAAATTGCTCGTCATCAACGAATAGCGCGCTGAACTGATCATCATCGAAATCGGGGTTTTCGCTGGCAGACAACATGCGCACATCGCCGGCACCCATATCGATTGACACAGATTGAATGTTTTCGACGCGGGCAGGCGTGAAGACCTGCAGCCGATTGAAACCGTTGTTATTCGCTCCCAGGGACGCTCTAATCGCAATGGCGAAGGTCGTGTCTATACCAGCCTTGACGTCGACCGCGGGAGCGATCTCGCCGACCACGGCGTCGGTGATCTGCGGCGCCGAGTATTCAAAGCGCAGGTTGCGCACAATCGTCGCCGACTCCGATGATAAACTTCTGAACTCAACATCGATCTGAATAAAGGGCCTACCACTCGGCGAGTTGATGAGCTGGCCATTGGTCACCTGCTGCACGCCGCTCCAGTACTCGAGATCCGGCTCAATTTTCCTGCGCAAGTTGCCGGGCAGCGCCTGATATTCGGCGCGCGTCAGACGAACGGATTCGCGCTCGTCGGGCAGCAGCGCGCTGAATATTTCGCGAACTTCTAGGTTGAACTGTGGGTCGTTCAAGTCGATCTGCTCGCCGCGCGTCTTCGATCCGGCGCGACGGTCCACTACAATAGCGTTTTCCGGCTTCCACTCGACCTGACGCTCGAATTCGTTGACGCGAAACAGCACATCCGGCTCGGCATTAACACCCGTCTGAATGCGCACGATGGCACTCGACTTGGTCGGGTCACCGACCTTATCCTCTTCCCAAAAAATGCGACCAAGGGTCGACGGCGGCAGCGGCAAGGCGATAGAGCGATAGGTCGCCTGCGGCACAAAGCCGTCGGCAAAGAATTCCATCTCGCCCAAATCATAGTCGAGTTCGGTCTGAAAGTCCATGCGCGCGTAGCGCATTTTGGCGGGCGGATCGAACGCCACCGCCACTGTGTCCTCGACGTTAACGGGCGCACTCTGCTCGGGAACAAAAGTGGGAAACGTCGGGGCAATTTTGGTGAATATGGGAAAGGCCAACTGACCGACGGTCGGATCGTCCAAGCTCAAGCCGGCAATGACTTTTTCCGTGCCGGCAATACCCCGATAGAACGTGTAGGCAGAAATGCGAACGGGCGCCTCCGGACTGGGATATACCCGCATGAGGCGAATGGGAAAAAAGCGTCCGAGGTCGACATACAGCGTCCAGACCTGCTTGACGTCCTGCCCAACGCGGTCGATGCGCTCAAAGTGGGTAAGCGGATCGCCGTCAAATACGCGGCCCAATCCCTCTTGGAGCCGCTGTAAGGTCAGCGCACGCTCAAAAATACCCAGTGTCGTGAGATTGAGACCCTTATTGTATTTGTCTCCTCCCGGCGGGCGCGGAAACGACTCCGCTACGTTAATCAGCGCAGCGACCGTATCCACGCCGGCTAGGCGCAGCATCTGCACGTCTTCCAGCGACCGAGGAAAGTCACCCCAGCGCGAAATGAGCACATCACCAGCGGCCACGGAGCGATCGCCGAGGGTGGCATCCAGCTGCGCTACGACTTCGGATCGGGCAACGTGTTGCGAAAATTCAAATAGAATGGAGTCAGCACCAGCGCTGCCCTCCTCAACCTGCGGGACAGGCACCATTTGCACCGGCTCGATCGGCGCAATCCCGTCGGGAACGCGTAGGAGATCGACGGCTTCGAGATAGCGCTGCTCGGAGATAGGTCCCTGTTTGGCATCAACCCAGGAGATATCTTGCGGAATGGAAAAGATCTTGAGTTCGGCAGGGCTTTCGCCCACCAGGCCCGCCAGCACTGCTACGGCGATACGCTTTGACCATCTCATTCCTTGGCTCTCCGGGTCAGATTCCTCATTCAATACGCGATAAAGGGCGAGATACTAAACGGCAGGAAGGTTAGAGCACGCGTTTGTCCTGAAAAACAGCGTTGAAGAGAGGGGGTTGCCCCCCTCTCTTCAACGGGATATCACAGCGCATTGCAGCGCTTAAATTACTCGACCGAGGCCTTGATACGACCCCAAGAATCGCTCTCAACAGCCGTGCCACCACCACCGGCACCGACCAAGCGACCATCGACGAAACGCTCAGCGTAACGCCAGGTAGCGGCCTGACCGGACAGGGTGTGGAACGCGCGGTAGTTGGAGGGCTCGATGTCGAAGTCAGGCACCGAAACCTGGAAGCCAATGATGCCACCGTCGACCAGGTTCGTGGCCTGGCTATCATCGGGGCTGTTCCAGATCAGGTCGTCAAACGGCGTGACGTAGAACTCGAAGATCGAGGTCGTCGGACCCTCGCCAACCGAGCCACCGCCGCCATCGGCATAGGGCAGCGCGTTGACCCACTCGGCACCGGCGCCCTGATAACCGACGTGGCGGCCATCGGGGGTGTCGGCAATAGCGACATACTGCTGAGCGGTGCGGTTGTTGTTCAACAGCTTCTCGTCGTCGGTCCAGTTCTCGTCAGCCGAACCCGTGTAGTCACCACCGGTGTGGTCGCCGTCGAGCATGAACTCGATAGCGTCGTGACGCCAGAGCTGACCGAGGTCGCCACCAGCATACTCGTTGATGTACACGTTATCAACGCGCTCCATGGCCATGTAGATGGTGCTGGAGTTGCCGTTCCAGCCTACCCAAATGCGGTAGTCGAGGTCGGCCGGATCATACTGGGCACCTTCGCCCACGGTCGGATCCTGGTAGAAATCAGTCGTGACGAGCGGAGCATCGCCAACGACGTCTTCCCAGTCAGCAACGCTGATATCGCGAATATCGATATCAGACAAATCCGAATCGGGAATTTCGTAGATCAGGTAAACAGATTCGCCTATGTGGGCGCTTGCGGTACCGCTCATGCCGCCAACGAGGCCGGCAACGATCAGAGAGAGTAGAGACTTTCTCATTTGTTTGGACTCCTTCCAAAAGATCTTTTGAATCACACTGTACTCATACGTAAAGAAGGCTTCTGCGGCATCGATATGACACCGCATGAAAACTGAAAATACCGAAGCATTTTCAGGAAAATTTCAGTTCGCCATCACCTCCTTTCGCCGTGGAATGCGCAGAAAACAAAATGCGACCATCGCCCTTCTCTAAAGAGAGAACGCGATGGGAATGCGTTAGATAAAAAATTTCACCTTATGATATGTTAAAGTACAGCAGGTGTCAAGGCAAAACTGCCCTCGCCACACCCAGCCCTAAGGTAGTAGAAAATAATACGTTATGATTCGAATGGGGCAAATCAGTGCCTCTATTTATCTTCTTCCTGCTCATCCTGAGCCCGAAAGCGTATTTGTTTTACGTGGTGCATGCCAATGGAAAACGGGCCAGAAGGGGTCTTTCCCGTCAAGGCCGCATTGACGCGGTCGTAATAGCTCCTGTCGGTTTCCCCCGACAGGCGCACGGTGCTGGCATCGACAGTGCCCATCACCGTTCGCCCGTTCCAGTAGATGGCCGTGATGGGGCGAAACTCCTCGGCGGAGCCGCTGTCGTCGAAATCTATTTTGTCGACTTTGTCCAGGGGGATAAAACGCTTGTTGCGACCGCGAAAAAAGTCGAGGCGCAGCTTGCCGCGAAAGCGCAGGTCTTCCACTTCGAAGCGCTTGCCCTCCAACGTGATGACGGTAGCCTTTAATACGGGCTCCTCGACGACCTCCTCGCCTTCGGGGTGCTGCAGGATGATTTCCTGCACATCGCTGACCAAGATGAAGAACGGCCCCAGCGATGTGACGCCCGTAAAGCGCCGGCCGCTGCTGCCTCCTCCAACTGCGTCCTGGTGCGGAGCTGCCCCACCACCGGTCAACATGAGGCCCCTCTCTTTCTTTCCAGACCGCATCGACAGAGATACGGCCTGTTCCTCGTCTCTTCCCTCCCCTTCAAAGCGGATTCGATCGATCAGTACTAATTGCAGCATTCGCCGCTGATCGCCGATATAGACTTCGATTTCTTGACGTCCCTGATACGCAAAGCGCTCTACCTTGTGCTGGTTACCATAGCGATCAATCACGATCGCCTGCGCGGCCCCTCCTTCGATAACGCCGCACAGAGTGAGCAATAGACCGAGCAACACTATCAGGTGACTACGAGCCTGTTCACGTGTAGATTTCATACAGATCGCTCCGCGTTGAGTCTATTATTGTTCGCCTTCGTCGGCCGCCCCTTCGCCGGGCTGTCCCGGAGTCGGCGGAGGTCCGATAATGATATTCTGCGTCTGGCCCATATTGACCTGCACCGGACGAATCTCATCGCTGCCGCTGCTGGACAAGTTTTCAATGCGCACTTTGTACTCGCCGGTCGGCACGATAAAATACCGCACTTCGGTCGACGTCATGCCGCGCCCTAGAACCGTGCGCAGATTGTAGTCATATATAAGAAAGGGCACCTGGCGACGCTCGCTGCCCTCAAAGAAGATGAGCTGAAAGCGCCCAATGGGAATGGTCGCATACACTTCCTGTCCCATATTGACCTGCACTTCCTTCTCCACGCTGTCCTCGACATCCGTATTGACCACGACCAAATAGGATCCCGGCGGCAGATCGACGTACTGGGGAAAGGCGCCATAACCCGTTTCGTAGCCGACGGGCGAACTAGCCGCAGAGCGCGGCGAATCGGCATACACCTCTTCGCCCGTATCGTTATCAATGACGTAGAAGTTGACCTCGTTGATTCCGCCCGCTTCCAACATGAGACGGCCCTTGCCCTCGGCAATCGGCGGTGGACCGTAGGCTGTGCCGCTACCGGTCGTGGCACAGCCTACCAACGCGACGAGCAGCGCAAAACAAGCGCAAAACCAAACCCTATTCCGCAACCATCCTGTAATCATTGTGCCTACCCTCCTCTGGCATTTGAGCCAATAGCCCGTTAAGCGGCCAGACCGCAATGCCTTCATTGCTCCTAATGAACGCGCAGCGGCACTAGCGTGAAGTGACGCGATGCATCGGACTGGCTCTTCACATGAGAAAGAAACCTTTTCTCGTCTCTCCACAAGTGGGGATACGAAGCGGGGGTGGAAACCCCTCGCTCTACCAGCACGCGCCAGAATGCCTTGTCGCGCATGGCAAAGGCTGTGGCGACCAAGAAAAAGTCCGCGCCGGCTTCGGCCAAGCTGTCTAGGCGCGAAATGGAAAATGCGTCCGGCGTGAGCTGCCAGCCCTTGCGATGGCAATAGTATAACATGGTCGGACTCTGTGCGCGAAACGGCGCGCCGGCGTTTTCGTCCAGATCGCCAACGACTAGCAGGGCGTCGCTCGGCACCTTGGTATCGACGATCTTTCCCGCAGCAAAACAGCTCTCGTAGTAGGCGTGTAGATTATTGGGCTGTTCGTAGTAGGGGCTCAGCGCTCCGGCGCTGTGCGCCAGCGTTACGCCGCTCACAACGCCTAAGAAGACGACGCGCGGGACTGCGTTTCCGTTCCGCATCCAAGCGGCGCGGTGCATCCACTGGTAGAGCCAATCGACTCCGCGCGCAGCCAACAGCGCCCCGAACGGCACAAAGGGCAACTGGTAGTAGTGCAGCTTGCGATTGCCCTCTGGCACAAGTGCCAAATACAGCAACAGCCCCAATGCCCAACCCCACAGTCCCCAGGCATGCCGCGCCCTCTGCTTCCATAAGGCGAACGCACCCATCCCCAGCGCCGCGGCACCCACTGGCGTATAAACCACGTCGATAAAACGCCAGCCCATCTGTTTGTAAAAATCAATGGACCACAGCACGCTTCGATCCCACTTATCGTAGCCGTAGCGGTTCCAGATGCCAAACGTCAGGCCCGTCTCGGCAAACAAATCTGCCGCGTGCGCATACCACATCGCGGCGGGCAGCAGCACTGCTAGTGCATAGACCCATAGGGCAGGGCGCAAGAGAAATCGCCATCCCCAGCGCTCCAAAGCGAGCCCGACCAAGGCAAAGCCGAGGTACAGGGTGGGAATCTTAACCATGAAGCACAGCGCAGCGCTGGCAGCGGCACCCAAAGCGTACGGTAAACGCCCGCTCTCCGCCCAGCAATGGAACAGCAGCAGCGCCGCTACGCTCAGCAGGAGCATGAGCGGCTCGGGCATAAAAACGCGTCCGAAATATATGCTGAGCGGGGTGAAGAGAAAGAAGAATACTGCCCACAGAGCGACCCGTTCGTCGCCGAATATTCGCCGGGCAAAAACAAATAGCAGAAAGGCCGCTGCCAGCGAAAACAGGGCAGAGATCAGGCGTCCCAACCCTTCGTGGACGCCCCCGTAGACACCGTATACCGCGGCGACTATAAAAGGATACAGGGGAAAATTCATTTCTACGAAGCCGGGCGTATTGCCGCGCCAGTCGACCCGGGGGTAGAGCAGATCGTACCCCTCTTCGTAAAAGTTGCGCGCAATCGCCGCCGTATCCGTCTGGCGCCACGCCTGTTTGTCTATGAGGGGTTCGCCCATCTCGACGAGGCGCACAGCCAACCCCAACGCCAGCATCCCCAGCAGCCACAGCCGGGCGGTCTGCCTGGACATGAAGGCGTTAGAAGGGGCGCCAATGGGGAGACATATCGTCGCGGTCGTCGTTGTTCGTCAAGTTGACGGGCATACCAACGGGAGAGGGCAGATCATCCAAGTCAAAGCCGCGCGTCGATACGCGGTAAATGTCGTAGTCGTCTTCGTTCATCTTGCCCGCATAGGCAATCGACTTGCCATCACCCGACCACGTGGGCTCTTGCTCGTAGGTTTTTTCGGCGACGGAGATGCGCACCCGCGCACTGCCATCGGCATTCATCAGCATCAACTCTTGGCCGCCAAACCGCTCTGAATTATAGGCGATGCGCTTGCCCAGCGGCCCCCAAGCGGCAAACCAATCGTATTTCTTATTGTCCGTCAGACGCACTCGATTCGAACCATCTACGGCGATGAGATAGAGCTCGTCATTGCTGTCAAAAACCGATGAAGTAAAGGCGATGAGTCGGCCATCGGGCGACCACGAAGGTTCGCGCCCCTCGACCAGTTTGCGCTTATTGCCGCCATCGGCATCCATCAGCCAGATTGACTTATCGCCGTCGCGCTGGCTCTCAAAAGCGATGGTCCGGCCATCGGGCGACCAGACCGCGCGCTGGTCGCGCTCGGCGTGCTCGGTCAAGCGCCGTCGATTCGAACCGTCTGCGTCCAACGCATAAATGTCGAAATTGGTCATCACATCGCCGCTGGTAAACAGGATCTGCTGGCCATCGGGCGACCAAGACGGGTGCTGCTCAAACTCGGGCGTATCGGTCAACTGGCGCCGCTCGGAGCCATCTGCGCGCATCGTAAAAAGGTCCCAGTTGCGCGCGCTCTGCGGGGTCGATGCATACAGGATAGTACCGGCCAGCGATTCGCCGGCATTGCTCCCAGCCGGCACCTCAAAGGTGACCTTGTAGTCTTGGACCCCGCTCATTGGAGGCGCTTCCAACTCCAGCACCCGCGTATCCAGGTAGCTTCCAGCCGAGACGTTGACCACATACGTTCCGCTGCGCAACTCGGCGTCGCTGTCCGGACCGGGAAAGACGTAGGTTCCGGCCGATACCAAGTTGTTGAACTTGTATTGCAGGTCGTTGGCATCTAAGCGCACGTGCTGCCCATCGCCGCCCTTCACCTCTATAGTAACCTGGTTTTTTCCACATGCGGCCAATAGAAAGACCGCTGCAAAAAGCGAAAAAACTATGCGCATATATCCCTCCGCAACGTGTTGATATGCTCTCAATCCAATCCGCTGAGCCGGCGCAGGACTCCGTCCAACTCGTCAATGACGGCGGACAAATCGGCCATTCCCTGGGCTCGTATAGGTTTGCCAACGCGAAAAAAGACGCGCGAGCGCGGCCTGATATAGCTCTCGTATTCGATGCCAATGGGAACAATGGGCACTTCAATACCCCACCTTTCCTGCGTCCGCAATAGGTGCTCTACCACCTCCTTTTGCACGGGCCCCATACGGTCCTGGTAGCGCATGCCTTCGGGGTGGGAAATCACCAATTCGCCGTGCCTATACAGCCACGATAAATAGGCCTGCATATCGCTGTTGGCCTCTCGTGCACGCCGTATCGCTTCGCGCCGCTGCTCCCGATCCTTCAGCCGGCGCACATCTTTGGGGCGAGTGACCTTAACGCCGCCGGCCAGTTCCAGAATGCCCCACAAGCCGCGCTTCATTACAAAGGTGGCAAAGCGACCCGTGTAGCGATACAGGGAAATCCCCTCGACGATAATATCCCGGTAGGCGTGGTGCTTGGGCAATAGCAGTCCTGCCCCTTCGCGCGGCAGGTTTTCGACGCCTTCGGCAACCACCTCGTGAAAGTGCAGCAACCCCGCACCGCACAAGCGCACGAGTTGGGCCAGCGCATCAATGCGCCGCAGGCTGAGGTCGTCGTCCCGCACTTCGCCCATCGCAGCGCCTAGTGGAATAGTTCCTTGATTTTTCCCCAGGTGCTCTCGTCCACATCCGTGCTCATATGGGCGCCAGACAGGGAACGCACGACGGGTTCCATATCGCTTCCACTGCCGTGGGAATGGATGCGCGCATCGGGGTAAACGAGCACGGCGTAGTCGCCGCTAGCGCCAGCCCGCTCGACGATGGAATCGGGGATAGCCCACTCGCCATCTATGGCTTTTGTGCGCGGCCAAACGACGCCGATTAAGTCAAAGGTATGTGCGGACGCGTTGGATATGTTCTGCCAGCTGGCCAGGCGCTCTACCTGTTGGAAGTGGTCTGGTGAGTACAAGTAGAACAGACGCAGAGTGCCATCGCCTGCCGGGCCATAGCCGCCTTCACCCGCAATCCCGCTGCCGACGAGGATAAAGCTCAAGCAACACAGCACCACACTTACCCTAGTCACAACCCACCTGCTTGCCACCTTGTTACTCGGCGCGAATCGCATAATCCTTCTGTACCTCTTCCTGTCCTTCGAGAATGCGCACTAGAGACAAATGCGCGCTCAGCACCTGTTCGATCTGCACCACGCCTACGCGGCGCGGAAGCGCCGTGCCCAGGACGGCACCCGTTTCTGGGTCCTTCAACTCTCGGCCGTGATCCCATACACCGTATTTGTTGCCGTTGGCCACCGAGTCAGCCAGACCGACGTTGATATAGGCGCGCGCGCCGTCGACGTCGATGATTTTTGGCCCGGACGAGACTTTGAGCTCCGCTGGCGGCTTGATGAGGCTATCCAGTCCGGCGGCCAACTGCAAGAGCTCCTTGCCGACCGATTTGCCCAGCAGTGTCTCGTGAAACTCCGGACTGCCCCACTCCATTTGCCCCAGTAAAAAGTACTCTTTTTCCAGCGGGACATAGGCAGCCGGGTTCGTAATACCATAGCGCTTGCTATCTTCGACAGCTTCGCGTATCACCTCGCCTGCCGGCTGTCCGTCAATGACTTTATACGGGTAGAGGCGTATGCTGGTGAGCCCCTGATAGCTGCGGTATCCTCCAACGGGTACAGTCGCGCGAAAGCGCTTCATGCTCAGCTCATCGATCTCGCCCAAGACGACGAAGTCCGCCCCGACTCGCCGGCCCACTTCCAGTGCCCTATCGACGGAAATCCGCCCTTTTAGCTCTTTCTTATCCAGATGGACCAGCGCCGAATCGATGGGCAGCGTGCGAAAAAATTCACTGGCGTAGAGCGAATCGGCCAGGCCGCGCGGCAGCGCAGTGTAGATATCCCACTGCCCCTTGTATTTCGATTCGTCCTTAAAGGGCAGAAATAGCAGTGCCTGCGCCAGAGCGCTGGCGCTGTCTGTAGCCGCGCTAGAGGGCACAACAAAATCGGCTGCCGTCGCGCCGCCTTCCCCCGTCTTTTGCTTTGAGCCAACGCCCATGACCGGCACCGGCGACTCGCGGACCGAGGCGCAGCCCCAAACCAAACACCCCAGCAACAGCAGCATCGCCCTATGCTTCATGAGACGCGCTCCTGCAAGCGGGTGAGCACATAGGGCCCTTTGGGAATCACGGCGATGCGCGCATCGTCGCCCCTCTCGCGCAGCGCGCGCTGAATGCCCTCTTCGACAGAGGGGACCATTTCAACCAGCACGCTGTCGCGCTGCTCTGCGCCAATACCCTCCGAATACATCATGACCCGTGCCTTGCGCAGCACCTTGCACAACTCCTGCAGCTGCCACTGATCGATGACGAAAAACTGCGGATCTTCCAACTGGCGCGCGAACTGCTCGACGCTCTCCGTGTTGAGCAATAGCTCGGTAAACTCGGGACTGCCAATCCCCTCGTCGCAGCGGGCCACGATCAGTACCGTGCCCCCTTCGGCCACGATCGGCAGAGCGGCTGTAAGCCCCTTGACGGCTTGATAAAAAGTCAGATCGAGCGGCAGCCCCGCGCTCGAGGTGATAACTAAGTCGGCCGGTTCGGCCAGAGCAGCGCCATTCTGCTTTTCGACAAAGGCCACGCCCTCGGCGTGCGCTTTTTCCAGATCGCCAGCAAAAATAGCGGTGATCTCGCGCCGCTCGTTCATGGCGACATTGAGCGTAAAATCGACGCCGGCGCGCTGGGCCACTTCCAGCGCCTGGCGGTGGAATGGATTGCCCTCGATAATGCCTTCAGCGGCGTTGGCATGCGATAGCAGGCGCGGGCCGTGCAAGACCCGCATCGTATCAACCCCCATCAAGCCGGGGCAAATCGCCTTGCGCCCGCCGGAATAGCCAGCCATCAGATGGGGTTCAATTAACGAGGTCGCAATCTTCAAGTCGGCTTCGACATAGAGAGTATCGATCCAGATTGGCGCACCACCCGAGGTCTCGCCCAGATAGGTGAGGGTGTCCTTATCGCGCGCCCGGTGGTTTACAACCCGGTAGTTCTGCGCAATTTCGGCGCCGACCAACTGCACTAGTTCGTCCCCTTCATTGGGACGATGCAAGCCCGTGCCGATGAGAATAGTGATGTCCTCGCGGGCCATGCCCTCCTCTTCGAGGGTGCGCAAGATGGGCGGCAGAATCGTTGCATTGGGCACCGGTCGAGTTATATCAGCGATGACGACGCAGGCATTTTTCCGACCGGCTGCCAGTCGACGCAGCGACGGCGTGCCAATGGGATGGGCCAGCGCGTGATCGAGTCGCCCCTCAATCTGATCGAGCGCTGGCGCACCGCTCATCTGTAAGATGTGGGCGCGGTCGGGCACTTCGATCTGTAGGCCGTCCCGTCCGTAGTCCATCGTCACTTTCATATGGGCTTGCGCTCCTCTGCGAGTTTTTCTTCGAGATAGACGCGGAAAGCCGCTCCGTGTTCCGGATCCTGCAGGGCAAAATCGGCGAATGCCTTGAAGTAGGTGAGCGGCGTGCCGATGTCGTAGCGCCGTTCGGCTCCGTTGAGACGCACGCAGCGCACGGGGGCACCGCGCTGCAGCAGAATGCGAATGGCGTCGGTTAGCCAGAGTTCGCCACCCAGCCCGGGTTTGATCGAATCGATGGCCGAAAATATCTCCGGCGTAAAGATGTAGCGTGCGGCGACAGCCAAACAGCTGGGCGCCTCCGCGATATCGGGCTTTTCCACGATATCGGCGATGGCAAAATCATCGCCAACCTCTCCCGCCGGCTGCACGACTCCATATTTGCGCGTGTCTTCGCGCGGCACTTCCCAAACGCCAATGGTAGCTACCGAGTTGTGACGTTCGTGCGAATCGGCCATACGCTCGATAACGCGCGGCTCATCGGGCGAGTAGATAATCGTATCGCCAAAGGCAACTACAAAGGACTCATTGCCGACGAATTCGCGGGCCAATCGCACGGCATCGGCATTTCCGTCAGGACGGCGCTGGCGCGCGTAGTAGAATTCTACACCTTGAGCGGCATAATCGACTTCGCCGATGATCTGCTCTTTGTCGGACAGCCGCGCTTCCAACTCGGGATCTGCGTCGAAGTGATCCTCAATCGAGCGCTTTTTCCGGCCCGTTATAAAAAGGAACTTACTCAGGCCCTGTTGGATCATCTCCTCGACGACGTACTGCACTACCGGCTTATACCCCACCGGCAACATTTCTTTTGGCTGGGATTTTGTCGCAGGCAGTAATCGAGTACCCATGCCCGCGACGGGGAAAACGGCTTTGCGAATAGACATGTGCTTACAATCTGGCTACAAGGTGCGACTAACGGTCTAGCTGGCATAAAATAGGCCATGCTCGAACATCGAGCAACCTCGTTGTTTTTTAACCACTTTCGCAATTTGGCAAAAGCAATTGACCGCTGTATTTAGGACCGATACGCCTCTTCGATTAGCGCGCCATAGCGCTCGACGATGGCCTTGGGAACGACCTTCTTGAGACCGCGCGTCAGGGTGCCATCCTCTTCGCTGAGCGGGTTGGGCAAGAGCGCGATGCGCTGCGGCCGCTCGTGGCCGGGCAGGCCGGCGGCACGCGCTTCACCAAGCAGCTGTGCGCGCACCAATTCGGCTATCTGTGGATGGACGCGCAGGGCGTCCTCGCCGATGCCCTGTAGCTCATCGGGTGCGTGTTTTTGCGCCTCTTCGACGTCGACTACGACCAGCGGCAGAGGAAAGTCGCGCTGCTGGTCGCCGCAGATCAAAACGTGCTCGACCAACGGCGCGCGCGCAAAGATGCGCTCCAGCAGTTCCGGGTTGACAAACTCGCCATTGCGCAGCTTGAACTGGCGACCGACCCGACCGC
Source organism: Gemmatimonadota bacterium (assembly GCA_038153405.1). Taxonomy (GTDB): domain Bacteria; phylum Latescibacterota; class UBA2968; order UBA8231; family UBA8231. The sequence goes on from JAYOYH010000010.1 coordinate 49,794, forward strand.
GAAACGTCAGAAAGCCCTCCTCGTCCATACTGAACAAGTCGCCGGTGCGATACCAAATCTGTCCTTCGTGCTCGACGAGAGCCCGCTGCGTCTGCTCCGGATCGTCCAAATAGCCGCGCATGACGTTGGCCCCGCTGGCCCACAGTTCGCCCACGCGTCCCCCGCCGGGCCGATAGATGCCCTCACCCTCGGGATCCCCGTAGCCTATTTCACCGCCCTGATCATCGACGATACGCACCTTGATCAGCGGCCGTCCCACGGTGCCGACCTTGCGTCCGCCCAAATGGTTTGCGGCAATCAGCGGCGCGCACTCCGTAGCGCCGTAGCCCTCGAACGTAGTGATGTCCAAGACTTGGTGAAAAAAGTCCAGCGCCTCTGGATCGGCCTTGGCTGAGCCCACGATAAGCACTTCCAGATTAGCGCCCACGCGCGTGGCAAACTGCTGGCGAATCTTATCGATCACCTTGGCGCCGACCAGTGCAAAAAACAAGCGATCGACCGCCGTTGCCTCGCCCCTGCTCAATCGCTGTTTGGCCGTTACGGCGCGTTTGATAAGAGCCCCTTTCACCCCACCGGCCTGAATCTCTTTGCGCACATTGCCGTAGACCTTGTCGAGAATCAGCGGCACCGTGAGAAAGCCGTGCGGTTCCGAAAGGCGGATATCGCTCAGCACGCGATCGGGCGAACGCGCCATGTCCAGCACCCAGCCCTTAGCAAGCGGGTAGTATATGTTCAGGATGCCCATCGAGTGGTAGTCCGGCGCGGACTTGAAAAAGCGAAAGTCCTCGCGCAGGCTAATCACATCCCACGCTTCCTCTACATTGGCGACGATATTGGCATGAGTCTGTATAACGCCCTTGGGCATGCCGGAAGAACCCGATGTATAGAGCACCTTGCTCTCGTCATCGGCACTTATTTCCACGTCGGGTAAATCGCCCTCCGCGCCGACCAATTGCTGCCAGGCAGCGGCCGCTTCTCCCTCGCCGTCTACCAGCACCAACTGGGGCGGGGCGGGCATATCCTGCAAGACGTTTCCCAGCGCCTCGGCTCCCTTGCGATCGACCACCAGCAGCGCCATGCCCGAGTGGCGGATGTTGTAAGCGAGGATTTCTGGCGACGACTTCAGGCAAAGCGGCACGCTACTCAGCCCTAACCGATCGCAGGCCAGAAATACCAGCAGCGGTTCAAAGCCGCCGTCGGTGAGAATGCCGATGCGCTGTCCTTTGACCATCCCGCGACCGGCCAATCCAGCGGCCAGTCGGTCGCGCTGCGATTTTAGCTCTGCATAGGTCATGGGCTGGTACTGTGCATCCCTGCTGCCGGGAGGCAGCACGCGCACGGCCACTCGTTCAGCACATTCGGTAAAACTCCGCTCCAATAATTCCGCAAGTGTTCGCACGTTGGTAGGCTCCATGTTGCCACAGTTGGGATCGAGACCTCGTTCTTCAGCCTATTACATAAGAAAAAACGCGGTAAAATCAACCGTTTTATTGCCGATGCCTCGCCGCACCTCAGGGGGTATCGGCAAGCCATTTTACCACCGGGGTACTAGTTCATATATTGGTAGAGGAACAGGGCACCATAGGTCCATTTTTGAGCACCCAATATGAGCGGCGAAAAATTCGACAAAAAACGTGCGGAAGCGGAGGTCTCCAATGGGGAAAGCCTTCTGGAAGGCCTAGAGTCGCTCTTGGCCGAAGAAGGGCTCAGCCTCGAAGGCGAGATCGATGAAGAAGAACTCGACCTTCTACTTGAAGGGGATGGCGATCTCGGCGAGGAAATTAAAGGGGAACCCGCACCCCGCAACCGCAGCCGCAGCGCCCAGCGCTCAAAGGGAACCGAACGGCGCAGCCGCGACCGCGCCGACTTTCACAACCTCGATACCCAGATGCAGGTTGCCCCCCTCGGCGTCATCGTATCGCAAGATCAGCTAACCGCAACGCTGTCGCACATTACAGAAGACCACGACTACGAAACTGTGATTGAGCTCATTCGCAGTCGCGGCATATCGCATGGCATCGACTACGTCGCTATCCGCTCGGCGATCAATAGCGCCCGGCGCGGCATATCCTGCCGCGAACTAGTCATCGCACGCGGTCACCCGCCGCAACGCATTAAAGAAGCATCGACAGTCTATCGCCTACCCGTCGAAGTCATGCAGAAGAAAAAACCTTCGGACAAGATGACGGACTTCGAGCTGTTAAAGCACATCCTCGAGGGCCGGCATATAGAGGCGATTCGATCGTATCGCGGCGTGGTCAGACCCGTCATACCCGGCGATGTCATCACCGAAATTATTCCGGCTGAGATAGAACCCGGCGTGACGGTCTTTGGCACGCCGTTCGACTTGGAACAAGACGATGAAGTCTACCTGCAGATTGGCGACAATACCGACTTGTCGGAAGACGGCCTAAGCTGTGTAGCCTCCATATATGGGTATGCCGGAATACTGGATGGCGTCCCGACGGTCCTCCCTCCGATTTGGATTAGCCCGGACCGCATGGATGCCTACTTCGTCTTTATTGCGCCGGCCGAGGGCTACGCCCAACCCGCGCCTTCGATAGAGGACTTGAACTACCTGCTGGAGATGATGTGGATCAGCAATGGTATTATGGAAAAGCAGGTTCTCCTCATCCAACAGCGCCTCGAACGCGCCCATCCCCTACCCTCTCTGCTGCCCATTGCCCAAGGCCATCACGAAGTGCCCGGCGACAATGCGCAAATACACTATACCTTCGACCCCTATTCCATCCTGTCGTGGAACCAAATTGAGGCAGTGCAGTCCATGCAGTCGCCCGAGGAAATATGCGAAGCGCTCGATGCTATTTACTCCGATCCAGCCGCTCCGACATTCACCGCTATGGGCACGGGACACACGCTCATCGAAAAGACGCCGGCCACTGTAGGCGTCACCGGCGTCGACATACAGGGCGAAGAAGTCGTTCCCAAACCGGGCGATGACCTGCAGATCGAATTTGGCAGCTTTCTTTACCTAGACAAAAACGGGCTGCGCTGTCGCGCAGAGGTCTTTGGCTACGTGTGTCTACAGTGGGACATTCAAGTCCGTCTGCTGCCGCCGCTATGGATTACGCCCGATAAGACGCGCGCCTACTTTCTCAACCTGCCCCAGGGATCGTCGCCGCGCTATCCCCAGCTAAACGAGATAGAGGCCCTGTTCCAGCAGTACGACATCACCTATGGCTTCGATCCAGAGCGCTGGCTGAGCGCTCTCGGGCAGCTGAAAAAAGGAGAGCAGAACGACTACCTCATCCTAATTGCGGAAGGCGAGCCGGCGCAGACCGGCCGCGACGCCTATTTCGAGTGGAACGTCGACGTGCTCGAAGAGAAGAAAATCGGCAAGGTGCTCGAAGATGGCTCGATCGACTTCCGCGAGCGCGATCTGATTACGCTAGTACAGGAAAACGATCTATTGGGGCGACTAATCCCTCCCCTACCCGGCACGGAGGGCAAAGATATATTCGGCAACCCGCTAAGCCCACCACCGCACGTCAACATCGAGGTGGTCATCGACTCGCACGTCTACGCCAAACCAGAGCAAGACGGCGTTATTGGCTTCTTTGCCAGTAAAGACGGCGGGATCTCGGTCCTATCTAAAGACAAAGAGGCAAACGGACGGCGTTCGCGCCGAATTGATATCAGTATCAACTCGATCTCGAGCATTGACGGCGACGTCGACTACACGACCGGCAATATCGATTTTAACGGAGACGTCGTCATCGACGGCTCGGTGCAACAGCAGTTTTCGGTGCGCGCAACGGGCAGCGTCACCATCGGCGGCTACGTCGAGTCTGGGGCGTATATCACCGCCGGCAAAAACATCGTGGTCAAACGCGGCGTCATCGGCGATACGACGGAGCTAATCGCAGGCGCGAGCATCATCACCAAGTACGTCCAGGAGTCTACTGTGCGGGCGGGCGGCGACATCCGCGTGGGCTCGTATATATTCAATGCCTCCGTGCGTGCCGGGGGACAGGTCGTCGTTTCCGGCAAAGGCGAAGGCAAGTCACGCGCCCTAGTCGGTGGCTTAGTATGGGGCGGGCGCGGCATCCTCGCCAAGTCCATCGGCTCGCCCTATAACACCAATACTAAGCTAGTAGCTGGGATCAATCCGGATTCGGTCGAGCGCATCGATAAAATTCGAGCCAACCTTATCACCTGCGGAGAAAAACAGGAAGCGCTGCTGGCGCACATTGGCCTTTCCAGCATGGATATCGCCCAGGTCAAGAAAAAGCTGTCCTTTTGCCGCACGGACAAGGATAAGCAGAAGATCTTGCAAGTCGTCAAGCGCATCGCCCACGTTGCCGAGCTGGAAGACAGCCTGCAGCAGGAGTTGGAAGATATCGCAGATAGACAGCGCAAAACATCGCTGCGCACCGTTATCAGCATCCATGGGAAACTCTTTGCCGGCGTAGAATTGCGCATTGGCGAACTGACCCATTTGATTAACGAAGATCTGCAAAATATCAGCTTTGGCATTGTGCAAAGCGACGACGAACAAACCATACAGGTGGGGCCATTCAGAGGCTCGTCGCGCTAGGAGATCCTCCATGAAACTCGGCATTGGGCTATTGATTTTCACATCGATCACCCTGAGTCTGGCCTCCCGTGTGTATGCACAGGATGAAGATGAAACGACGCGCCCCGCCTTGAGCGGCAGCATGGGCAGCGTCACCATTGGCCAAGAGCAGTTCTACCGACTCAGCATGCGACCCGATATCCCCGTCGGCCGATGGGGTTTCGCTCTCGACATCGAGCTATTTATCGATTCGGAGGGGGATGTCAGCGCGCGCGGCTGGCGCTTTGGTTCGTCGACGGAGGCACTCGACTCCTTTCTGCGCAAGATTTACTACGTGCGCTACGGGCGTCCGAACGACCCGCTCTACTTCAAGATTGGCGCCTTGGACAGAGTCGGACTCGGCTATGGGCTCATCATGTCCGACTACAGAAATACCCTGCAGTATCCCGGCATAAAAAAGACGGGCATCCAATTCCGCTTTGAAGAAATCGCTGGAAGCCCTCTCGGCATAGAGGGCGTAGTGAATAATATCCAGGACTTTCAAGAGGGAGGCGGCCTCATCGGCCTGCGCGCCTTTGCCCGCGCGATGGGCAAACTCGAACTGGGTGTGACCTACGTCGTCGACCTCGATCAGTACAGCGGGCTGCGCGACCGCGACGGCGATGGCTTTCCCGACGAGGTAGACGCCTTTCCATCAAATAGCCAGCTATCCCTAGACAACGACGGCGACGGCGTGCCCGACCAGATCGATAGCGACGACGACAACGACGGGGCCATCGACATCGACAGCGAAAGCGGCGTACCGCCCGCCGTGGCGGCGGCCCTAGAACAACTGAATGCCGACTATGGCGACGCCTTTGCCGTCGATACGGAGGTATCCCGCAGAAAGCCCTTTAACCGCGACCAGGTCGGACGCGATCGCTTTGCCATATTTGGTGTTGACGCGGGCTACCCGCTCAGCGAACGAGATGCACTGCAGCTCAAACTATACGGCCAATTTGCCCTGCTCGTAGACGACGAAGACGACATCAGCGCATTCGAGGCGAACGCTCAGGGCCTAGTGCCGGGCAATCGCCGCGCCGAGGGCTGGGGCCTTGCCGCCCCGGGCCTATGGCTCAAAGCCGGCCCCCTGGACGGCCAAATTGAGTTTCGCCATTTTCGCGACGACTTTGACGCGCGCTATTTCGACGAACTCTACGAGCTCGACCGTGCGCGCATTGACGTGGCCTCGGGGCGCGCCCGCCCCAAAGACGCCCTGCTCGACCACAGCGATCCGCTATCCGGCGTATTCGGTCGCCTTGGAGCGGATTTGGGGTCGTACCTCTACGCGTCGGCCGCCTACCAATACCTGTCTGGCAGCGACGATCCCAAGCAGCAGCTGTTGACTAATGTGCGCCTGGCCCCCTCCCTGTTGAAGTCCATACCGCGCCTTACTCGCGCCCGCGCCTACTATCAAAAAAATAATATCGGCGCGCGACTCAACGAGGAGGGCACGGGGCCCGATGGCTTTTTCGAATCCACCGAGGATGCGTTCTACGGCTACGAACTGGGGCTGGCGATGAGCGGCGGCGTCGACGTGCTGTGGGATACGCGCTTCGTATTTGAACGAGATGCCAATCGCCAGCTGCGGGCGCGCAAAATTATGACCATCGAAACGGTATTCACCTTCTAATGCGAGTGTTCTGTTCATGAAAATAACCGCCGTCCGCGCCCACGTGTTGCGCCTGCCCGAAGTCAGTGCCATTTGCGAAGGCACGCAAGATACCTGCCTAATTCATATAGAAACCGATGCGGGTATCAGCGGCTGGGGCGAAGTCGACTCCTGTCCGAGCGTAGTCAAGGCGGTGATCGAAGCCCCGCTGTCGCACCAGATCTGCAACGGCCTGGCCAACGCCTTGGTGGGCGCCGATCCGCTGGCTGTCGAGGCCTGCATGGCGCGCATGGATGCAGCAGCGAACTACTACGGGCGCGTCGGCGTGGGCGCCCCCCCCCAGGCCCGCATACACCACGCGCTGTGGGGTATAGCCGGCCAATCCCACGGGGCCCCCCGCCCCCACCGGCCTTGGGGGCCCCTTAATACGAAGTTTCGCGCCTACTGCTCCATTCTCTTCGGCGATACACCCAAAGCGACATACGAACTGGCGCGCCAACACGCCGATATGGGATTTACCGCCATCAAATTTGGCTGGGGGCCAATGGGGCAGAGCGAAGAGAGCGACATCGCTCTTGTGCGCGAAGCGCGGCGCGGCGCCGGAAACGACGTCGATGTGCTCGTTGACGCCGGTCAGGTTTGGGACTGGAAAACGGCCCTGCAGCGCGCCGAGGCCTTTGCCGAATACGGCATCTTCTGGCTGGAAGAGCCGCTGCACCCCCAAGACGTGGCCGGCTATGCCCAGCTCTGTGGCTCCTCTCCGGTGCCCATTGCCACTGGAGAAGCCGAATCGAATCTGCAGGATTTCGAGCGCCTGCTCATCGAAGGCGAAATCGACTGGGTGCAGCCCGATCCGGGCCGCTGTGGCATATCCACCATGGTCGAGGTGGGCCGTTTGGCACACAGACTGCACCGCAAGGTAGTCAACCACAGCTTTAAGAGCGGCATCACCATTGCCGCGTCACTGCACGGCTTAGCCGCCGTGCCCCATGGCGCACTCTTCGAGTATTGCATGGCCGATTCGCCGCTGCGTCACGAGCTAACGCGCGAGACGTTTGACGTGGTCGACGGCTACGTCCACGTGCCCCAAGCACCCGGATTGGGCGTGACGATCAACGAGGATACGCTGGCCAAATTCCTGGTGGCCTAGGGCACACCGGCTCCCACGCTTCACATCCGCAACACGCAACGGGCCCTGTAGCCCATTACGCGCTCGGCGCACATACCAACGGCGGGGCTCTTATGTCGACACACCCGATGCTCATACTCGATGGTCACCTCGACCTGGCATACAACGCGCTCTTTCACCGGCGCGACCTGACCCAAGACGTCTATGCGCTGCGCGAGCGCGAAGATCCGCGCCCACCGGGACCGGCCCATCCAGACTCGCTGCGCGAGCGCAAGCGCCAGGAAAGCCCGGCCAAGGGCACGGCGACGGTTGCCCTGCCCGATATGCGCCGCGGCCGGATCGGCATCGCCCTTTCGACGATTATGACGCGCGTGCAAATGCCCACGCAAACCCTCGATGACGGAGCGCGCACGCAGCTGGCCGCCCATGCCCTCGGACAGGCGCATCTGCACTACTACAAAGCATTGGAGCGCGAGGGGCACCTGCGCTTTATCCACGGCATAGACGATTTAGACGCCAGCATTCAGGCGTGGTCTGCCCCGGCACCCGACGCACCGATTGGCCTAATTTTATCGATGGAAAGTGCGGACTCCATTCTCGGACCCGACCAGGTTAGCTGGTGGTACGAACAAGGGCTGCGCTCGGTTGGCCTGACGCACTTTGGCGCCAATACCTGGGGACACGGCACCGGCACGCGCGGCGGCCTGTACGCCTGTGCCTATCCCCTACTCGACGCGCTATCCGAAACCAATATCGCGCTCGATTTGACGCACGCTGCCGACCTAACCTTCTGGCAGTTGCTCGACTACTGGCAAGGTGCCGTGCACGCCAGCCACTGTATGTGCCGCACGCTCGTGCCCGGCCAGCGCCACCTGAGTGACGATATGATCAAGGCCCTCATCGAACGCGGTGGCGTGATCGGCATAGTCTTCGCCGAGTACATGCTCAACCCGGAAATCGACTTCGACAACCCGGCGACCTACCCGCGCACGGCGCGGCGCAGCATGAGCGCCGCCATTGACCACGTCGACCACATTTGCCAACTGGCCGGCAACTGCCAGCACGTGGCCATCGGCTCCGATCTCGACGGCGGCTTTGGCCGCGAGCTCTCACCCACCGATCTCGACACCATTGCCGACCTGCAGCGCTTTCTCGACCAGCTAACGCGCAGGGGCTATAGCACGGCGGATATAGAGGCCATTGCCCACGGCAATTTGGTGCGCTTTTTTCGCCAGACCTGGAGTTAGACCATGAGCGACGAACGCCCTCTCATACTCGACAGTCACCTCGACCTCTCCTTTTCCGCCCTGCAAATCAACCGCGACCTGACCCAGCCGGCAGCGACGGTGCGCGCGCACGACTCGGTCGCAACCATGGAAGGCTTTGGCTCCTGCACCGTCACCCTACCCGAGTTGCGCAAGGGCAAGGTCGGCCTAGTGTGCGGCACGGTAATGTCGCGATTAGACCCCGACGACAAATGGACGCGCACCGGCATGTACACCCAAGCCCAATGCCACGGCGTTGGCCGGGGGCATCTGGCCTACTATCAAGCATTGGAACGAGCAGGGCATATCCGCTTTATCAAAACGACAGCCGAACTCGATGCAGCCGTTGCCGCCTGGCAAGACCCCCCTGCCGACGAGCCGATCGGCCTTATCCTCGCCATGGAAAGTGCAGACCCCATTCTCGGTCCCGACCAAGTGTCCGAATGGTATGACCTAGGCCTGCGCATGGTGAGCATTTCGCACTATGGGACCAGCGCCTACTCGCACGGCACCGGCACCGAGGGCGGCCTGCTGCCCACGGCCAAACCGCTGCTCGATGCGCTGCGCGCAGCCGGCATCATCGTCGACGTCACCCACCTGACCGACCAGGCGCACTGGGAATTACTCGATGCGTACGACGGTCCCATTGCCGCATCGCACCACAATTGCCGCGCCCTGACACCCGGACAGCGCCAGCTAACCGATGAAATGATCCACTCCATAGCCGAGCGCAACGGCGTGATCGGCGCAGCGCTCGACGCCTGGATGCTCGATCCAACCTGGCAGCGCAAGGTGCCCGCTTTTGGCCAGCAAACCCAGGCGACCTTAGAGACCGTTGCCGACCATATCGACTACATTTGCCAGCTGCTGGGAACGGCGCGCCACTGCGGCATCGGCACCGACTTAGACGGCGGCTTTGGCACCGAACAGGCCCCGCGCGACCTCAATACCATCGCCGACCTGCAGAAGTTGGTCGCCATCTTCGAAGGGCGCGGCTACGACCCAGCGACGATTGCCGGCATTTTTTCCGGCCACTGGATCGACCTCTTTCGCCGCACCTGGTCGCGCTAAAAAAATCTAAAAGCCAGCAATCGCCCCCGACAAGATTGCGGAGGGCTTAGGTCCTCTTTTTTCATCAACGTGACTTTTTCTTTTCTTTTACCTTGATGCATACGTCTTTTTTCTAGTAAAATTGCCCTCATTCCAAATTTTCTATTGTCATTTTGATTGAAATAGGCTTAAATTTGCTTAGTAGGTAAACATAATACTTTTCTAAGGGAGATATACGATGGCTAGAGGAGCCGACGTCGTCATTGAAGCACTCGACCGCTTCGGGGTCGAGTACGTCTTCGGCCACCCCGGCGGGGCCGCTATGCCCATTTTTGACGCCCTGCTCAATTCGGACCAGATCAAGTTCGTGCTCACGCGCCACGAGCAGGGCGCCACCCACATGGCCGACGGCTACGCGCGCGCCACGGGCAAGCCCGGTGTCGCCCTCGTAACATCGGGCCCGGGGGCCACCAACACGATCACCGGCTTGCTGACAGCGCAGATGGACTCATCGCCCATTATCGTGCTCACAGGGCAGACCATCACCTCGATGCTCGGCAAGGACGCCTTTCAGGAAGCCGACGTATTCGGCATCTCCATGCCCGTCGTCAAGCACTCCTACTTGGTCAAGGATCCCGACGAGATCCCCCGCATTATGATGGAAGCGTTTCACATTGCCACCACGGGGCGCACGGGACCCGTACTCATCGATCTGCCCAAGGACGTAACGCAGGGAGCGCCTTTTCCAGAGTGCACGACCAGTTTTCCCGAGAAAGTGTATCTGCCCGGATACCACTGGCAGCCCAAGGCCAATCCGGACCTCCTGCGCGAAGCGGCCGACCTCATTCGCCAGAGCAAACGCCCCCTGCTCTATCTGGGCGGTGGCTGCATTGCGGCCGGAGCCCACGAGGCGGCAAAGGCCTTTGCTGAGAAAACGCGCATGGCCGTTACCAACACCCTGCTGGGCAAGGGTGCCTTCCCAGAGCAGCACGAACTGTCGGTCGGCATGTTGGGGATGCACGGCACGGCCTACGCCAACAAAGCCGTTGTCGGCTGTGACCTAATCATGTCCGTCGGCGGCCGCTGGGACGACCGCATCACCGGCAAGCTCTCTGAGTTCTGTCCCGACGCAAAGAAAATCCACATCGATATCGACCCGGCCGAACACGGCAAAGTCATCATGCCGGACGTCTTCATCGAAGGCGATGCGCGCCAGGTCCTCGAAGAGTTGATCAACCTTGTTGAACCGCTTGACAGCGGCCAGTGGCTAGCGCAAATAGACGAGTGGAAGGAAAAATACCCGCTGAAATACGGCAAGCGCGGCGGCCTTAAAATGCAGGCCGTCATCGATCGGATCTACCACTTGACCGCCGGCCGCGCCATCGTCACCACCGACGTCGGTCAGCACCAGATGTGGGCGGCACAGTTCTATAAGACAGCACATCACCGGCAGTGGCTCTCCTCGGGCGGCGCCGGCACCATGGGCTTTGGTTTCCCCGCTGCCATCGGCGCTCAATTCGGACGACCCGATGACATAGTCATCGCCATTGCCGGCGACGGCGGTTTTCAAATGACGCTGTGCGAATTGGCCACGGCCTGTATCCACCGCCTGCCAATCAAAATCTTGGTGCTCGATAACAAGTATCTCGGCATGGTACGCCAGTGGCAAAACCTCTTTTTCGACAACCGCCTGTCCGGCGTAGACCTGGATGGCAACCCCGACTTCGTCAAGCTCATTGAAGCGTACGGCGGCAAGGGCTTCCATCTGCGCCGCACCGCCGATATCGACAAGGTGTTGAAACAGGCTCTCGATTACAACGAGGGTCCCTGCCTCATCCACGCCGAGTGCGAAAAAGAAGACAATGTCTTCCCGATGATTCCGGCTGGCGCCGCCATAAGCGAGATGCTCACAGAAGCGCCCAAGCACAAACTGGCGCAACCCAAAGGGAGTACCTGATTATGCAGCCCACTATTGCCTTTGACGAAAAGGAGCTCAACGCGCGGCAGGCCGCCGTCGATGCACCGCAACTGCGGGCGGCTACGCCGAACGAGAAGTCTACCATAGGCCTGCTGGTCAACGATCGCCCTGGCGTGCTCGTTCGCATCGCCCAAGTTTTTGCTCGACGCGGCTACAACATTGAGAACTTGGTCGTCTCGCAGGCCCATATTCCCAATACCTCGCGCATGACCATTACCTGTATCGGGCCAGAGAACGAGCTCCAGCAGATCATTCTGCAGCTCAACAAATTGGTCGACGTCATCCACGCCAAAGACCACACAGACGACCAAGCCATCGCGCGCGAGTTGGCCCTCTTCAAAATCGGCTGCACGGTTTCCGAACGCACCGAAGTGCTGCAAATAGCGGAGGTGTTTCGCGGCAAGACCGTCGATATCTCGTCGGAGACCATCACAATAGAAGCGACGGGGACTACAGAAAAAATGGACGCCCTGCGCGCGCTGCTAGACAAATTTGCGATAAAGGAAATGGTGCGGACCGGCAAAGTCGTCATGGCCCGCGGCGACCAGAGCACCTGATGCGGCATTGAGGCACGGCTTTCCAAGAAGGCTCGCCGTGCCTCAATCACTCCATTGGAATAGGAGATTCCTTTGAGCGAAAAACCGACCTGGACGCTGCTGCTGATCGACCCGAGCGCCATGTCGCGCGCCACGCTCAAACGCCAGCTGGAGTACTATGGCTACGCCGTGAGCGAAGCCGAAAGCGGGCGCGGCGGCGTGCAGCTATTCCAACAGCAGCACCGCGAAATCGATCTGATCGTTCTCGATATGGGTATCGGCGACGTGCCCGGAGCCAACGTCCTGCAAGTGCTGCAGAAGATACGCCCCGAAGCCAACGTTATTCTCATCACCGACCAAGCGCTGGCCGATGGGCGCGCCCTGCCGGAAGGCGTGGCCGGCGTGCTCAAAAAACCCGTGCGCACCGACCGTCTACTCGCCGTCGTTGGCAAAGCCTTAGGACGCACGTGAACTGGACGCCGCCCGCGCACTGTCGGGGCCTCCTATTTGACTGCGATGGCACGCTCGTCGACTCCATGCCGCTCCACTATCGGGCCTGGTGCACGACGCTCAACCGCCATGGCCTCGCCTTTCCCGAAACGCAGTTCTACGCCTGGGCTGGCCTCCCCATTGCCGACATCATAGCGCGCCTCAGCGCGGCACAGGGCATCGACGTCGACATCGATGCCGTTGCCGCCGAACGCGATCAGTGCTTTCACAGTCTGTCCACGTGCGCTATGCAGCCGGTTCAACCCGTTGTCGAAATCGCCCGAGCCCATCGCCAGGTCCTGCCCATGGCCGTGGCTACCGGCAGCACCCACGCGTCGGCCAGCGCCTCGCTGGAAGCCATAGGGATATTGCCTTGGTTTGCTGCCGTGGTAAGTTCTTTAGACGCCGGACGGGCCAAACCCGCACCCGATGTCTTCTTGGCTGCTGCGCGGGCCATCGGCGTTCCGGCCGACTCCTGCGTTGCCTTTGAAGACGGCGATACGGGCTTAGAAGCAGCCCGCGCTGCGGGCATGTTGGCCATCGATATTCGACCGTGGTTGAAATGACTCGAACGAGGAATTGCCATGTCTATACGACCCGTTAAATCCACCCTGCAGGCGCAACCAACCCAAGAAGGTGCCGGCGTTAAGCTGCACCGCGGCTTCGGCTTTGGCCAGACGAACGAGACCGATCCATTCCTGCTCTTCGACGACTTTCGCAACGAAAATCCCCAGGACTATCTGGCCGGCTTTCCCTGGCACCCGCATCGGGGCATTGAAACCATTACCTATGTGCTGGCCGGAACTGTAGCACACGGCGACAGCTTGGGCAACAGCGGCGATCTCGGCGCCGGCGACGTGCAGTGGATGACCGCCGGTCGGGGCATTTTGCACCAAGAGATGCCGCGCGGCGATGCGGCCGGTCGCATGCACGGATTTCAGCTATGGGCCAACCTCCCCTCGTCGCTAAAAATGACGGCGCCGCGCTATCAGGACGTGCTGTCGAAGGACATCCCTGCAATCACCGACGACGACGGTACGACGGCACGCATTATCTGCGGCCAGTTTTGGGGACAGAAAGGCGTAGTCGACGGCATCGCCGCCGACCCATGCTATCTGGATATTTCGATTCCGCCCAACCAGTTCAAAATACTACCCGTCGACACCTACCGCAGCGCCTTTGCCTATATCTTTGCCGGATCGGGCTGGTTCCGCGACGCCTCGGCGCCGCAGGCCGTGCAAACGGAGATCCTCGGACAAGTCGCCCCGGGTGAGGTCGATGCCTTGGGCAACCGCTCGCTCGTGCTCTTTGACGGCGGCGACCAAGTAGCGGTGCAGGCCGGTCCCGAAGGCATGCGCTTTCTGCTTATTTCGGGTCGCCCCATTGAAGAGCCCGTCGCCTGGTACGGCCCCATCGTTATGAATACCGAAGCCGAACTGCGACAGGCCTTCAGCGAACTGCAAAACGGCACGTTTATTGCAGACCGCTAGCCCCACACCGGTCCCACCAAAACGCAAAAGGCCCCGTTAGATCCATATCTAACGGGGCCTTCTTTTTTGCCTCTTACATAGTGCGACTAAAACGCTGTACTTAGCTGCAGTACAGTAAGACGACCGATCATCGGCGCACCGACGAACTCGATGTGCTCGTTGTCCAGCGCGTTCGCTATATCCAGCGTCAAGCGCACATCCTCGTACTTGTTACTGGTAGGAAATTGATAGCTGACGCTCAGATCCGACACCATGTATTCGCCAACTTTGCCGACATACACGCCCGAGCTCTGACGGAACGAGTCGCTGTAACGATGCTGTAAACCCAGACTTAGACCCGAATGTGTAGTATACTTCATACCCCATTTGAGCTTCAGCTTCGGCGCGTTGAGCGCGATATCGGCTATGCCGTCGACGTCCTCAAAGAAGTTGTTCTGGATATAGGCCAAACCGCCCGAAACCATCAGCGCATCGCTGGCGTAGTAGGCCATATTCAGATCGAGACCGCTCGTGGTCACCTTACCGAAGTTGCGATAAGTGAGAATCAGCGCCGTCGGATCGTAGGCCTGCTCGGGCGATACGGTCCCATATGGAATGCTGGCCGCACCGCGCACAAAGAGCGCCGTCACTTCGTCGACGGCCGTGCCGTTGCCGTTGCCTTCCAACACACCAGGCAGTTGAACAGCGTCCAGCGCGGCGACGGCCCCGGCGACTTGGGCATTGGCCGGGTCGGCCATCGCCGCGGCAATGCCCGGGCCCAGCGCGGCCGCCAAACTCGTCGGCTCAAGGAATACGTTGGGGGTTTCCACCGCCAGCGGACCGACGAAGTTTTCCGTCGTCGTGCGATAGGCGTCGGCGGCAATGACCAGCTTGTTGCCCAGCACGCCCTTATAGCCGAGTTCGAATGTATTCGTCGTCGTTGAACGCGTAAACGGCACGTCGTAGGCATCGGCGACCGGATCAAAGGGGGCCGCATCGCCCGCCGCAACTTTTTCCAAGTTGAGCGACATCAGCATATTGTCGAGCCCTGCCAGCTGCTGCGGTATCAGCGACGGCAGCGACGCGGCTAGCGCACCTGCCGTGGCCTGCGCCGTCGCCGCATCCATGCCAGCCGCCTGAAGCTGACCGGTGACCAGCTGCGTGAAAACAGGCGTAACCTGCGCAAGAGTCGCACCGCGGCCTACGCCCCACATAACGTTAGTGAAGATCGGATCGTCCATGTTCCAGTACTGCTCGGGCGACGCGCCGGCCAGCGGCGCAAACGGCGAGCGGAACTGCGGACGGCCATTGGCCGAGCGCATAAAGCTCATGCCACCGTCAAAGCCCCCGCGATAGGTGCCCTGGGCGCGCACGTCAAAGCTCGGCGCAAAGCCAAATGCGGGCTGAAACAGCGCTCCAGTGCCGAAAGCATCGCGCGAAGATACAAGATCGAGGTACATATTGTTGCTGCCCGGCGTTGAGAACGCCCTATTGTAGGTCAGGCGCAGCGTCTGCGCATCCGTCGGCTTAAATACCAGCGCCGCGCGCGGGCTAACGGCCGCGTCGGGAATGCGGTTGTGATCGTCGTAGCGCGCAGCCAGCACCAGCTCCAACTGATCGGTCAGCGACGTTTCGCTCTGCAAATAGAGACCGAATTCGTTGGTGTCGTCGTCGTTTTCATTGGCGCCGTTGATCGTGCCTTCCGTATCGGGCCGCGTGCGCAGCACATCGGTGCCGTAGGTAAAGCGCTGGCGGGCACCAAGATCAAAGGAGTGTTGTAACTGGTAAACCGTCAGACTCGACTTATCGCGAATGGGATCACCGCTGCGCAGCAAAAAGGTATCGCCCGCATCGGTCCAGTTCTGAAAAGTCTGGAAGAACAGTCCCTTGTAGAGAACGCGCGCCTGGTAGTAGCCGCTGACCCAGCCGTCGGCCTGGCCGGCGCCCAGCCCCGTCATCTCTATGTTGCTTGCACTATTATACCCGCTTGAAACGACGGCTGTTAGGTCGTCGCTCGGCCTGTAATCAAGACGGAACTCGGAGGACATACGCGACAGGTCGTAGTCGCGCTCTCTTATCTCTTCTGGATCGACATACTCCCAGTCCTTACCCAAAAATGTCTGCATCGAGAGCTTATACCCTAGCTTCTCCCCTATTTTTCCTGCGTGACGCGCGGATATACTGCGGACGTTACGCTCCCCTAAGAAACCCAAGTTAACATTCGTCCCCTGCTGATCCAGCGGCGAGCGCGTTATAATGTGCATTACGCCGTTCGCGCTGTTGGGACCGTAGAGCGCCGAACCAGGCCCCAGCACGAGTTCGATGCGCTCAATATCATCGTTGGTAACGGGAATGAAGTTGTAGGCATTCAGGCGCAGCGAGGGCACGCGCGCGATGCGATTGTCCGTCAGCGTCAGCAGCGCGCCGGAAAAGATATTGTTAAAACCGCGCGCCACGACATTGGCCTGGGCCAAGCCCGTCTGTGCAAAGTCAACGGCCGGCAGGTCGCGAATATGCTCGGCCACTGAAGACACCGGCTGCGCGCGAATATCGTCCGCCTCTATGACAGAGACGGAAGCTGGTGCATCGAGAATTTTCTCCTGTCGCCGCGAGGCCGAAACCACGCTCTGACCGAGCAGAATAACCTCGTCGCGCAGCACCAAATCGAGGGTCAGCCGAGCGCCGCTGCCCACGTTCACATCAGCGCGGACCAGCTCTTCGTAGCCGATATGCGTAACGCGCAGCACATAGCGACCAACGGGCACATCGTCCAGCGAAAATCGTCCCTCCTCGTCGCTAATGGCTCCCGTCTTAAAGCCCCCGCCTTCCAACGCGACATTAGCACCGACAATAGCTTCTCCATCCGCATCTGTAACCATTCCAGAAAGGTCTGAATTTCCCTGACCCAATGCGCTGGCTGCCCACATTACACACAAAACAGCCCACAATCTCACCATGAAATAATCCCTCCCTTAAGCGGGTAAGCACATATTGTAACTTGGCGTTGCACTCCTATATAACAATCCATTTGCAACGCAGCAAATGGATTTTTATGTTTTCGAGCCACACACACTCCTACCCCATTTAGAGGCAGTATGTCCGATACGCTCAAATTGGCCTTTGTCGGCTGCGGGGCAATCGCCCGCTATCACTTGGACGGCCTTTCTGAACACGCACCCAACGTGCGCGTGACGGCCTGCGTCGATCCCGATCCAGAAAAAGCGCACGCCTATGCCAAAGAGACTGGCGGTCGCGCCTTCGCCTCCATCGATGAAGCGCTGGCCGAGGGCGACTTTGACGCCGTCGACCTGATGTTACCACACGACTTGCACGAGCGCATTGCCATTCAGTGTCTGCAGGCGGGCAAGCACGTCCTGTTGGAAAAACCCATGGCGCCTACGCTCGACGCGTGCGATCGAATTTTACAGGTGGCAAAGGGCACAGACGTCGTCTTTATGGTCGCAGAAAACGCCCAGTACTGGCCTGAAATCGTCAAGGCAAAAGAGCTGATAGATAACGGCGCTATTGGCGAGATCATCACCGCGCGCGCAGCCTTTGTCTACGAGTACGACGACTACTGGTTTAAGGAGGCACGGCCCTGGCGCTTTGACCGCGGGCGCACGGGCGGCGGCATCACCATCGACGGCGGTTCGCACTGGATACGCCCCCTGCGCATGTGGATGGGTGAACTGGACGCGGTGGTCGGGGTCATCGGCCACCCTCTACGGCAAATGGAGGGCGAGTCGCTCACCCGTGCCCTGTTCCGCTTCGAATCGGGCAAAGTGGCGCAGTTCGATGCCATGATGATCGATACGGTTTTCGCCCCCGAACCCTGGTGGCGCATTACTGGCACTCTAGGCGAGATCACTATCAGCGCTAGTCTGGCCGGCGCCGAACTCTGGCTGTGGAACGCCGCCCACCGCGAGGGGGAGAAAGTATTTTCCAGCCCGGGTTATCCCCAGTCATTTGGTCCAGAGATCGCCGATTTTGCCGCGGCCGTTTTACGCGGCAAGGCACTCGAAGCGGGTCCAGAATACGCGCTCGGGGAACTCCGCGCCGCGCTGGCGATTTATCGCTCGGTTGAGACCGAGCGCTGGGAGCGCGTCTGGGACTGATACTCTTGCACCACATTTTCCTTTTAGATATATTATGCGGTTGTATACGATGGGCCCCCCGCTTGCGATATGCGGCTCAGGTGCGCAAACGCGCTCTACCCGATTTTCCGGTCAACTACAACCATTAGCGAAAGTGTATTGAGGCATGGCGAAAAAATACGTCTACCTGTTTGGTACCCGTAAGTCAGAAGGCGATAGGAGTATGCGCAACTTGCTCGGCGGCAAGGGCGCCAACTTGGCAGAGATGTCCAGTCTCGGACTGCCTGTCCCGGCCGGCTTCACCATTACCACCGACGTCTGCACCTACTACTACGATCACAGCAAGTCCTATCCGCGCGAGTTGAGCAAACAGATAGAGGCGGCCATTGGCGAGGTCGAAAAGAAGATGGGCGCCCGATTCGGCAATCCGCAAAACCCGCTCTTGCTCTCCGTGCGCTCCGGCGCGCGCGTGTCCATGCCGGGCATGATGGAAACGGTGCTCAACCTCGGCCTGAACGACGAGATCGTCGAGGGCTTAATCGCCAAGTCGAATGATCCGCGCTTTTGCTACGACGTGTATCGCCGCTTCGTCCAGATGTACGGCGACGTCGTTATGGGCGTGCGTCCCGAAGGCATCGAAATCGATCCCTTTGAGCAACTCATCGAGAAGAAGAAGCACAAGCGCGGCGTTAAGCTCGACAACGAACTGCTAGCCGAAGACCTCAAGGAACTCGTCGCCGAATACAAGGCCGAGATCAAAAAGCGCCTCAAACGCAATTTCCCCGAAGACCCCAAAGAGCAGCTGTGGGGCGCGGTGGGCGCCGTCTTTAGCTCGTGGCAGGGCGAGCGCGCCATCCGCTACCGAGAGATCGAAGGCATTCCCCATAATTGGGGCACTGCCGTCAACGTGCAGTCCATGGTCTACGGCAATATGGGCGACGATTGCGCCACCGGCGTAGCCTTTACCCGCGATCCCTCGACGGGCAAAAACCAGCTCTACGGCGAGTTTCTAATCAATGCCCAAGGCGAGGACGTGGTTGCCGGCATCCGCACCCCGGAGCCCGTGTCGCTTCTCAAACGCATACAGCCCAAGGCCTACAAAGAGTTTGAAGCTGTCTGCTCCCTGTTAGAGAAGCACTACAAAGACATGCAGGACATGGAGTTCACCATTCAGCAGGGCAAGCTGTGGATGCTGCAGACGCGCGGCGGTAAGCGCACGGCCGCCGCTGCGGTAAAAATCGCCGTCGACATGGTCCGCGAGCGCCTGATCACCAAGAAAGAAGCGCTGATGCGCGTCGATCCGGCCGATCTCGACCAGCTGCTGCACCCGACTTTTGCCACAGGCAATAAAAACGAGGTCATCGGCAAGGGCCTACCGGCCTCGCCGGGTGCATCCAGCGGCACCGTCGTGTTCCACGCCGACCAAGCCGAAGAGCTGGCAGCCAAAGGACAGAAAGTCATCCTCGTTCGCCTAGAAACTTCGCCAGAGGATATTGGCGGCATGCACGCAGCACAGGGCATTCTCACGGCGCGCGGCGGTATGACCAGCCACGCCGCCGTGGTCGCGCGCGGCATGGGCAAGTGCTGCGTAGCCGGCTGCGACGACATCGTGATCGATTACAGAAAAGACCAGTTTATCGCAGGGGGCAAAACGGTTAAGAAGGGCGATTGGGTTTCGCTCGATGGATCCTCCGGTGAGGTCATGCTCGGCCAGGCGCCCACGCAGGATGCCACCTTCTCCAAAGAATTTGCCACGCTGATGAAGTGGGCCGACGAAGCGCGCAAACTCAATGTGCGCACCAACGCCGACACCCCGCACGACTCAGAGGTGGCGCGGCGCTTTGGCGCCGAGGGCATTGGCCTATGCCGCACCGAGCACATGTTCTTTGAGGGCGATCGCATTCTCGCCGTGCGCGAGATGATCCTCTCGGACGACGAGCGCGGACGCCGCAAGGCGCTGGCTAAACTGAAGCCCATACAGCGCCGCGACTTTGAGGGCATTTTCAAGGCGATGCATGGTTTACCCGTTACCATTCGCCTGCTGGACCCGCCGCTGCACGAGTTCCTGCCCCACGAAGCGGCCCAGCAAAAGGAAATGGCCGACCAGATGAAAGTGCCGCTGCGGCAGATCAAGCAGAAGATCGATTCGCTGCACGAATTCAATCCGATGCTCGGCCACCGCGGCTGCCGCCTTGGCATCACCTTCCCCGAAATTTACGAGATGCAGGCCGAGGCCATTTTCGAGGCGGCGATCAACGCCAAGAAAAAGCGCATTAAGGCCCTGCCCGAAATCATGATACCGCTGGTTGGAACCGTGCGCGAGCTGAGCGATCTGAAGGCGATGGTCGACCGCGTCGCCAGCGAAATTGGAAAGAAGCACAAAACCAAACTCAGCTACAGCGTCGGCACGATGATCGAGATTCCGCGCGCCGCGCTGGTAGCCGATCAAATCGCCGCCGAAGCCGAGTTTTTCAGCTTTGGCACCAACGATCTGACCCAGCTAACCTTTGGCTATAGCCGCGACGATGCGGGCAAGTTCCTGCCCGAATATGTCGAACAGGGCATTCTGCCGACCGATCCCTTCCAGACTCTCGATCAGGAAGGCGTTGGCCAGTTGGTGCGCATCGGCACCGAGCGCGGACGCAAAGCGCGCAAGAATCTCAAGGTGGGTATCTGCGGCGAGCACGGCGGCGACCCCGAATCGGTGGCCTTCTGCCACTCCGTCGGTCTGAACTACGTTTCCTGCTCTCCCTATCGCGTTCCCATCGCGCGTTTGGCCGCAGCGCAGGCCGCCATCGGCGGTAAGTAGGCCCCGATGAGCAAGATCATTGCCATAGCAAACCAGAAAGGCGGTGTCGGCAAAACCACCACGGCCGTCAATCTGGCCGCATCGCTTGCTGTGGCCGAACAGAAGACCTTGCTCATCGATATGGACCCGCAGGCCAACGCGACATCAGGCTGCGGCTTTCAAGATTCCGAAGAGGTCGAGCCGGGCAATATCTACCACGCCCTGCTCGGCCACAAGGAACCGCAAGACGTGACGCTGCAGACGAAGATTTCCTATCTCTCTCTCATGCCCTCGCACGTCAACCTAGCCGGCGCCGAAGTGGAAATGGTCAACCTCATTGCTCGCGAGCAGAAGCTAGAAACTCTGCTGTCCAAAGTTAAGGACGACTACTCCTACATCATCGTCGACTGTCCCCCCTCGCTCGGGCTGCTGACGATCAACGCGCTAACCGCTTCGACCTCGGTTCTCATCCCCATCCAATGCGAATACTACGCCCTGGAGGGGCTGGGCAAATTGCTCAATACCGTCCGCCTCATACAGCGCCACCTCAACCCCAAGCTGCAGATCGCGGGCGTGCTGCTGACCATGTACGACGGCCGTCTCAACCTGTCGCGTCAGGTGGCCTCCGAGGTCAAGTCATATTTCGGCAACAAGGTCTACAAGACGGCTATCAGCCGCAACGTGCGATTGGCCGAAGCGCCCAGTCACGGCCAGCCCATCGTTCTCTACGATATCCTCTCTCCCGGTGCACAAAACTATATGAGCCTAGCAGGAGAAGTGATCAACCATGGGTAAGAAGCCGGTCTTGGGCAAGGGCATTAACGCCCTCATTCCCCAACACCCCGACAGCGGCAGTTCAGACGATAGCACCCGGCAGATCGTCTACATCAACGTAGACGAAATCGAGCCCAATCCCTTTCAGGCGCGCACCGAATTCAACCCCGAGCACATCGACGAGTTGATGCGTTCGATACAGGAAAAGGGCGTGATACAGCCCATTGCGGTCAATCGCGTCGGCCAGAGCTATCACCTGATCGCCGGCGAACGCCGCTGGCGCGCCACGCGCCAAGCCGGTTTTGAGACCATTCCGGCCATCGTCCACGAAATCGAGTCGCAGCAAGACTTGATGGAGCTGTCGCTGATCGAGAATATTCAGCGCGAAAACCTGACGCCGGTAGAAGAGGCTGAGGGCTATAGGGCGCTGATGGATCGCTGTTTCCTCACCCAGGAACAGGTCGCGCAAAAAGTCGGCAAGAACCGCTCCACCGTAGCCAACCTGCTGCGCCTGCTCAATCTGCCGTTAGAAATCCAAGATTTTCTGCGCAATGGCCGCCTGCAAATGGGCCATGCCCGCGCCCTGCTCGGACTCGACGAAGACGACGATCGCCTCGAACTAGCGCGCCGCGCGGCCGAGGAAAAGCTCACCGCGCGCGAAGTGGAGCGCGCCGTCAACGCGCGGCGCAGCGGGCGCGACAAAAAGAAGAAGGGCAAGGTCGAATCGCGCGACGCCGATCCGCTACTTCGCGATCAGGAAGAGCGCCTGCAGCACCGCTTTGGCACGGCCATTCACATCCGGCGCAGCGGCAACAGAGGGCGCATAGAAATCGAGTTCTACGACGACGGTGACTTGGATCGCATTCTCGAGCTTTTACACGACGAAGGCGAATGATTCGCAACGCCCTCCTGGCGCTCCTCCCCATCCTTAGCGCCTGCAGCCTCGTACACCAAGATTCACCCAACGAAGCGCCCGTAGTTGAAATGGCTCGCTTTGTCTGCATTGGCGCTTTTGGACAGCGGGATACGCTGTCCATGGGCGAGACCTGCCTGATTCGCCGCGGCGGCGAAGTCGAGCTCAGCGCCTTTGCCACGGACGAAGACGACGATCCCTTATTCTATCACTGGACCTCTTTCGGCGCCGGCAGTTTCCGCGATTCGCTGGCGGCGCAAACGTCTTGGTTTGCACCGCAGACGCTCGAGAGTAACTCGGAGATCTTTCTCATACAGGCCAGCATATCCGACCGCGACTGCAGCGCCGTCGCACTTGAAGAAGACCGCCAAACCTGCCTGAGCGATGCCTCTACCCAGCTCGTCTCGTTCCTCGTCAACGTCGTCCAACGCCCCCCCGTACTAAGCGCCATCGGCGATACGACGGTTTTTTTTAACACGCCCCAAGTAACCATCGATGCGCTCGCCTCGGATCTCGATGGGGATGCGCTGACCTACGAGTGGCAGCAGCTCGACGACCATCCGGCTCTCACTATTTCCAACACGCCCATAACGGACGAAGAAGGCGATAAGCCCCTCGGCGCGCGCGGGTCGTTTATTCCGCTCTTTCCCGGTCAGTACCAGCTGCGCATTACCGTCAGCGACGGTGAACTTGTAGCAGAGCAAGACGTGAGCGTAAATGTGGTACTCGACGAAGAGCCGCCCGACGGCGGCATGGTGCGCCTAGAATTGCCCCTACTCGACGGCACGATATATAGCTATGAGATGGACGTATACGAATATCCCAATCGCAGGGGCGAACAGCCGCAGCAAGCCACTTGGTTTGAAGCGGCCGTGCTCTGCGCGGCCGAGGGCAAGCGCCTATGCGATCCGACGGAATGGGAGTTCACGTGTAAAGGCAGCCAACAAAAGGCCTATTCGTCGCTAGACGATCCGGCCGACCTAGATCAGCTGGTCAATTTTGGCCTGCGCTTCTGCAACACGGAGCGTTCATACCACAGCACGCTCGACGCCAACAACAATTTCGAAAATGAGATTGCCGACTCGGGCAGCTATCCAAACTGCCATTCCGGCAACGGCGTATACGACCTGACGGGGAATCTGCGCGAGTGGACAGGTAATTTGAGCGTGTTTGGCGATTGGATAGCGCGCAGCAGTCGCAGCAGCCTAATCTTGGACGAGCCGGGTGTGGGCGCTACGTGCGAATCGCTGGAGCTCTTTGCGTTTTCTTTCCTGCAGGGGCAAGACTTCGACTTTTCCAATGCGCCCTCTATCCAACAGTTTGTCGATGGAATTAGCGCATTTGACCGACAGAGCTTGGAGCAACCCATAACGGGCTTTCGCTGCTGTCGTTAGGCGGCGACCTCCATCTCATCCGCGTCGACTACCTCTTCCAATACGGGCATCTCTAACGCCGGTGCGACCACGGCCCTAGGCGAACGACGGCGCGGAGCAGCAGCCTCGGCCAGCTGGCGCACGCGCAGCAACCGCTCCTCCTCTTGCTGGCGCCTCACCACCGCATGCGTTCGCTGCGAGCGCACCTGAGACAGCGCGCGCCGCACCACAACTTTCTCGCTTTCCAACCCGTCCAGCTGTATGGATAGCGAGTGGACCAAGCGCTCCTGGCTGCGCACGTGGTCCAACAAGCCGCGGACCTGAAAGGCAATGGCATACTTGATGACGACTGGAATAGCTAAAAAAAGGGCTGATAATAAGATAAAACCCACTTCACTCATCGAGCATCGCTCCTCAAACACAAAGGGTCTGCTCTTGTTAAGCAACCGCTATGCCATTGACTTTGACCTGTACTAATTCTATTTTTATCAATATGTTACACTATAAGTAGACCAGCGTTAACTCGCTTCGCAACGAGCAATTTCTTCCCCTCATACTGCAAAACGCGCACTCATGGACCCCGAATCACTTCGCACGCTCTTAGAACGCGTTGCCCAAGGCACGCTGCCCCCCGAGGAAGCCCTCGAACACCTTCGCGACCTACCTTTTGAAAACTTAGGTTTTGCGCACGTCGACCATCACCGCGCGCTGCGCACCGGGCACCCGGAGGTCATTTTTTGTCAGGGAAAGACGAGCGAGCAAATCGTCGCGATCGCCGAACGGCTCGTCGAACGCCAATCGCAGGTGCTGGCCACGCGCATTGTGCCAGACGCCGCCGCCGCCCTGTGTGAGCGCTATCCACAAACGCAGCACGACGAAATCGCGCGGACCGCGCTTATTCCCGGCCCGCAGACGCCCGGCCAGCGAGGACTGGTGCTAATCGTTTGCGCCGGCACGTCCGACCTGCCGGTGGCGCGCGAGGCGGAAATCACGGCGCGTGCCATGGGCGCACACGTTGAATCCATCGTCGACGTCGGCGTCGCCGGCATCCATCGCCTGCTGGCCTATCGCGATCGCCTGCACACGGCCAAGGTGATCGTCGTCGTCGCTGGAATGGAAGGCGCGCTGGCCAGCGTGGTGGGGGGCCTCGTCGATGTGCCGGTCGTAGCCGTGCCCACCAGCGTGGGCTACGGCGCCAGTTTCAACGGCCTATCAGCCCTGCTTACCATGCTCAACTCCTGCGCCTCTGGAGTTACCGTTGTCAATATTGACAATGGATTTGGCGCCGGTTACAGCGCGGCCCTTATCAACAACCAGAGCAGCGCAGCATAGGCCCATGTCGGCGGCACTGACCGTTGCCATTCTGGCCGGCGGGCGCAGTCGCCGCATGGGATGCGATAAGGCACTCCTGCGCGTTGGCGGCGTACCCATGCTGCAGCGCGTCATCCACGCCGCCCGTTCCCTTGGCGATCAGCAGATCATCGTTAGCAACGATTCCGAGGCACACGCTCCATTTGGCTGGCCGCTCTGGCCCGATGCCTTTCCCGATGCAGGTCCACTCGGCGGCCTGGCCACAGCCCTGCGCCACGCCGACACTCCCCATCTTCTGCTCCTAGCGTGCGACATGCCTTTTCTCACTCCTGGCCTGCTGCACTACCTAGTCGACCAAGCCGGAGCACACGAGGCCGTCGTACCCGATAGCGACGACGGTCTACAGCCGCTATGCGCCGTCTACGCGCGCTCCATCGCATCTCAGGTCGAAGCATCTATCGCGGCGGGACGACTCGGCATGCGCGCTCTCGTTGCCCAGCTCGATGCGCGCATTATTCCCGCGCGCCAATGGCAGGTCTTTGCCGAGAGAGCAAACCCCTTTGCCAACCTCAACACGCCCGAAGAGTATCGCCAGGAGAACGAAAAAAGCCCCCGCTTTTTGCCGCGAGAGCTTGGAGAGGGAACAGGGTGAGGTGGGGCCGCGTTAAAACCCCGCGTCGAACACGCTGAGTACCAACAGCAGCGGCAAGTAGATCACCGAAGCCTGTAGCAAGCGCCGCGCACTGAGCGCCGAGCGCGAGAGAGCCAGGCCAATCCCCGCGGCCAGAAAGCCCAGACCGAGTACAATGGCACCCACCATATACACGGTGCCCATAAGACCCAACCACGTCGGCAGCACCGAGACGGCTAACAGCATCAGCGAAAAGAGAATAACCTGTCGGCAGGTGCGCCGCCCGTCCTCTTCTACGACCGGCAGCATTTTGAACCCACCGCGCGCGTAGTCCTCGCGGAACATCCAGGCGATTGCGTAAAAATGCGGATGTTGCCAGGCAAATAAGATGAGGAAAAACACCCAAGCGCCGGTCTCCAACTCGCCCGTCGCAGCCGTCCAGCCCCCAACGGGCGGCAGTGCACCGGGAATGGCGCCCAGCGACGTATTGAGCCAACTGAGGCGTTTCATCGGGGTGTAAATAACGACGTAGAGAAAGGCCGAAAGCAGGGCGAGAAAAGCCGTCAACAAGCCGGCAAATAACAGCAGTATACACACGCCGACAAGCACTAGCACAAAGCCGTACGACATGGCCGCTGCAGGCCGAATCAACCCGGCGGGAAGCGGACGATTTCGCGTGCGCACCATCAGGCGATCGACGTCGCGCTCGAGGTAGTGGTTGAGTACGGCCGATCCGCCAACCGCAAACGCCGTTCCCAGCAGGGTGAAAAAGAGCAATTTATAGGAGTGTATGCCCTGCCCGCCGACAAAGAATCCCAGCGCACAGGTGACGAGCACCATGAAAATAATGCGCGGCTTTGTCAGCTCCCAGTAGGCGCCCCACGGGATGGCCGAACGCTGTTTATCGGACGTGTTTTCCATTGTATACTAACAATATAAACCAGTATTGCAGCGTGGACAATACAACGGAGGCAAGGACGTTGACAGTGGGGTAATTGCCGCCTATTATTGCGCCATTACCCCTCACAGAGCAGATGGTATGACAGCAGATCCAGCCCAGCGCGTCGCCGAGCTAGCGGCGGAAATCGAACGGCATAACTACCGCTATTACGTACTGGCCGATCCGGCGATTGCCGACCACCAGTACGATCGCCTGCTGCGCGAACTCGCCGAGTGGGAAGAGCGCTATCCCACCCTGCGCAGCCTGCATTCGCCCACCCAGCGCGTGGGCGGGCAGCCGGTGAGCGATTTCCCCACCGTCGACCACGCCACGCCGATGCTCAGCCTCGACAACAGCTATTCGCCCGAGGATATCGAAGCCTTTGATCAGCGCGTGCGCCAAGGACTGCCAGACGAAGAGGTGGCCTACTTCGCCGAATTGAAAATCGACGGCGTTGCCCTGAGCCTGATTTACGAAGATGGCGCGCTCGTGCGCGCCGTCACCCGCGGCGATGGCGCGCAGGGCGATCAAATAACGGGCAACGCGCGCACCATTCGCTCCATTCCCCTGCGTCTGCACCAACCGGGTATCTCCTGCGAAGTGCGCGGCGAAGTCTACATGGAAAACGCCGACTTTGCTCGTCTCAACGCGGAACGCGCCAAAGGAGGCGAAGCGCTCTTTGCCAATCCGCGCAATTCGACAGCCGGCTCGCTCAAACAGCAAAATCCCGCCGTGACTGCCCAGCGCGCGCTGCGCTTCTTCGCCTACTGGCTCGACGAGGTCAATGCCAATCCAAAAAGCCACGGCGAAAGCTTAGAGCGCCTGCGCGCATTGGGCCTGCCCGTCAACAGCGCACACCGGCGCTGCACATCGCTGGCCGAGGTCCTAGCTTTTTACGAGCGCTACGGCAGCGAGCGAACGGAGCTTCCCTATGATATTGACGGCGTAGTCATTAAAGTCGACAGCCTGGCCCAACGCGAGCGCCTCGGCTATACGGCCAAAAGCCCGCGCTGGGCTATGGCCTACAAATTTGCCGCCTATCAGGCACAGACGCGCCTACTCGACATCCAACTGCAGGTGGGGCGC
Source organism: Gemmatimonadota bacterium (assembly GCA_038153405.1). Taxonomy (GTDB): domain Bacteria; phylum Latescibacterota; class UBA2968; order UBA8231; family UBA8231. Next base: position 77,808 of record JAYOYH010000010.1, read on the forward strand.
ACGGGCGCAGTGACGCCGGTGGCCGTGCTCGAACCGGTGCCGCTGGCCGGCTCCACCATCAGTCGCGCCAGCCTCCACAACGCCGATGAAATTGCGCGTAAGGACATTCGCATTGGCGATCTGGTCGTCCTCGAAAAGGGTGGCGATGTCATCCCCAAAGTCGTTTCCGTCGTCGGGGCCGAACGACCGGCAAGCGCCCTGCCCTATCCCTTTCCCACCCTGTGCCCGATCTGTGATGCACAGTTGGTCAAGGACGAAGATGAAGCCGTTACGCGCTGCGAAAACCCGGCCTGTTCGGCTCAGCTAAAGCGCCGTTTGGAACACTTTGCAAGCCGCGGAGCGATGGACGTGGAAGGCCTGGGACCGGCCGTTGTCGAACAGCTGGTCGACGGCGGTTTGGTGAGCGACGTGGGAGATCTCTACGCGCTCAGGCTAGAGCAGTTGGCCCATTTGGATCGCATGGGAGAAAAGTCGGCACAGAACCTGTTGCAGGGCCTGCACAACAGCCGCGAGCGCGGATTCGACCGCGTGCTCTTTGCCATCGGCATCCGCCACGTCGGCACCACCGTAGCGCGCACGTTGGCGCGTCACTTCCGGTCGTTAGACGCACTGCGCCAAGCGTCGGTTGAAGTTTTGGAAGAAGTGCCGGAAATCGGTCCGAAAATTGCCGCCAGCGTGCACGCGGCGCTGCAGGGAGGCGAGCTCGACACCCTGTTGAACAAGCTGCAGGCCGCACAGCTAAAGCTGGCCATAGAGGCCGAGGAAAATGCTCCAGCAGCAGACTCGTCTCCCTTTGCCGACAAGACGGTAGTCCTGACGGGTAGTCTGAGCGCCCTGAGCCGCGACCGAGCGGCCACCCTCATCGAACGCCTCGGCGGTCGTACAGTTTCGAGCGTCAGCAAGAACACCGATATCGTAGTCTACGGGGATAAAGCGGGATCAAAGCTGGGCAAAGCGCGCGAGTTGGGCATCGAAGCGATGGACGAGCAGGCGTTTCTCGCCCACCTCGCGGCAGCCGGCATCGCTCCCTAGCGAAACTACTTATTCTCTTCCATCTGCTTTTTTAATTCGTCGGCGCCTTTTTTCAACAGAACCTTGCCGACTTCTATTGCTCCCTTGCCGTACTCGGCCGCTTTGCGCTTGAGCAATTCGGTCCGCACGTCGAGGTCGCTGACCGCTTCGCTATGCGTCCAGTAGAGGCCAACGGCCAGTACAAGCGCCAGCATCACCGCGACGCGCAAAACCATGCGAATCAGACTGGCCAAAAATAGGATGGCCAGTGCGACCAGCAAGAGCGCCACCAGCGGATGTGTTTCCAAGTAAATAAACAGTGCGTCGATAGAAGCGTCTTCGCCCATTGCGCTATCCTCCTATATCTAGGCCATTGAGTCGAGCCACCGCATCGGCCAGGACCTGTACTCCAAATAGCACATTGGCCTCCGATACGCGCTCGTCGTGTCCGTGACACAGATCAAAAAACTCCAGACCGCGTTCCCAGCGCATCGGCACAAAGCCGTATACGACCATATCAAAATCGACGAGAAAGCGCGCATCGGTGCCCCCCGTTTGCATATAGGGAACGGCAATGCCATTCGGCTCGAAGCGCTGTAGAGCACAGGCCAGGGCATCAAAGAGCGGCGTCCGGTGGTCGAACTCGACTCCCGGGCGAAAAGAGTGCATTGCATAGCGCAGATCGCTTCCGGCCAGCGCCTCTACTTCGGTTAAGAACTCGACCTCGCTCACACCCGGCAGCGGCCGACCGCTCAGCTGCACCGTCGCCTGCGAGGGGATCACATTGCGCTTGACACCGGCCTCGAGCACGGTCGGCGCACAGGTGTTGCGCACCATGGCGTCAAACATGCCGCGCGCCGCCGCGTTGATCGGCAGCTGGGCCAGCGCAGCGTCGCAGCGCTGAGCGTCCAACAGCGCCCGCAGGTTTTCGGCAACCTGTGCGTCGCCTTGCGCATCGGCGGCGCATTCAAAAAAAGCGCGCACGCTGGGCGGCGGGCGATGCGGCATCTTACCTCCGGCCATTGCAGCCAGCGCAGCGGCCAGGTGGAAAATGGCATTGTCGTCGTGTGGAACCGAGGAATGCCCCGGCCGACCGGCGGCCACCAAATCGAGATTGGCCGACCCCTTCTCTCCCACCTGCACGGTATAGAGAAATTGATCGCCCACCGGAATGGCAAAACCACCCGCTTCGTTGATGCCAAACTCGGCGTCAAAAAGCTGTGGATGTTCGCGCACCAACCACTCGACGCCGCAGTGACCGCCAAACTCTTCATCCGCCGCCGCCACCAGGACGATATCCCGTTTGAGGGGCAGGTCCAAGCGCTTTGCCAGCGAGACGATCTGCATATGCAGCGCACCGGTCAGCTTCGAATCAATGGCACCGCGCCCCCAAACAAAGCCTTCCGAGCGCATCCCGGCAAAGGGAGGATAGCGCCATTTATCGGGCTCGGCCGGCACCACGTCCAAATGCGATAACAGCAACAGGGGACGTTGGCTGCCGTTCCCGCGCAGGCGCACCACTAAATTGCCGCGCTTTTCCGCCGATACCAGCACGTCGCTTTCTACCCCCCACGACGTCGCCTCGGCCGCTAGGTCGCGCGCCAGAGCCAACTCATCCCCCGGCGGATTCACCGTATTAAAGCGCAGCATACGCCCCAGGCGCTCCAGCGCTTCTTCTCCTTCTGCATGCCAATCAATGTGCATAATTCAAGCCAGCGTAGTAAAGGACCAGTCGTCCAACGGCAGCATGGCCGCGCTATCGACCTGTGCGCCTACGCCCAACCCCGGGCACTGTAGCGAGCCGATGGCAATATGACCGCCCGAAATGGACAGCGCGGCCAACCCGCCGTCCTCGGCATACATATCGCCATGCACGCGCAGGCAGTCGGCGCGCTCGCTTTCCGACAAATGTGCCAGTCCGCGCACGTAGTGATGCCCGTTGCGCTCGGCGTGACCAATGCCAAGCGCCGCCAGATGCGCCAGATCCTGATGGAGCGGCACGACGGGCAGATTCATCAGGTCTTCACCCGTCAGAAAATAGCGCGAAGGATCGCGCGACGCGGCCAGCGCCGCATTGGCTATGGCCTTTACCAATCCCTTGCACGCTTTTGACGATACACCGCAATAGCCCAGTTCCATAGCCCGCACAAACGTATCCAAATCGCCGTCCGATTCGTCTACGAGCATAGGTTTACGCGCGGCAGCGGCACCGATGCCGCGCTTGAGCGCAGGGTCCAGGGCCACGCTGCGCTCAAGCGGCTGCTCGATATAGAGAATGCGCGACCAAAATGCCGGCAGCTGCTCTTCTACATAGTCCAACAGTGCCGAAAAATCGTCCATATCGCCATACTGTTCATTGCCGTCCAGCGTCACGCCGTAGTCGCCCGCACGCGCATCGAGCAGCGCGGCGATGGCATTTAGGCGGTCGCGATCAGCAGGCAGATCGCCGTTGACTTTGATCTTAAATAGGGCGATCTGCTGCCGTGCAATGTACTCCTCCAGTGCCTGCGGCAGGCCATCGTCTAGCCCAACAGCGCTATCGCCGCAATAGATCGGATCGGCCAACCCCACTGTATGGCGCACGGCAATCGCTTTTAGCGGTGCGGCGGCCAGCGCCGCACGCGGCGCAAAGCCGGCCAGTTCCGCGTGTATCGATCCCAGGTCTAATGCAAGCCCGTTGTCGCGCACCAGCTCAAAGTAGCTCAGGCCCAAGGCGCGACCGCATGCATCGATCAGTGCGCGCTCCATCAACGTGCTTCCGTGCGCCGCGGTCAAGTGATTCAACCCGCGCTCGTCACCAGCGCTCAGCGTCGCCGCATAGCCCTCGCGCCAGATGGAGAAGAAGTCGCGCGGCGAACGGCTCGCTTCGCTGTATGCGCGGGCGGCAGCGCGCGCGCTAAAGAGCAAGTCATTTACGTTGTCCTCATATCCTTTTTCAGGATCTTTGTCGAACCACTTGGGAGGTAGAATATCGGCAGCCACCCCGCGCGCGGATCGCCCTTCCACCGTCCCCTCTACTATGGCGTGTAAAATGGGCACTGATGTGAGCGAAGCCACCCCGTATTTGAAGGGCATGCGCGTGCGCACGTTGCGCATATAGAAGCGTACCTCATCGACCGTTATGCGCGCTGCGCTCACGTATTGCCCTCCACGAGTTGGTCCATCTGCCAGCTATCCAAAGGGGTCATTGCCTCCATATCAACCGCTTCGCCGCCACCCAAGCCCGGACGCTGCAGCGAGCGAATATCGATTTGACCGCTTTCAATGGCCAGCGTGAGCACATCGCCCGTATCCCTATAGAGCGTTGGGTGCTCGTCGCGACACTGCGCTCTCTCGCGTTCTGAAAGGTGGTCCAATCCACGCACGTAGTGGTGACCATTGCGCTCCACGTGGGCAATGCCCAGCGCCGCTACGTGCGTCAGGTCTTGGTGCAGTCCGACTACCGGTATATTGGTCAGGTCTTCTGCGCTCATAAAGTAGCGTCCGCTGCCATCGTCGAGATGGCGCACTAGGGCCGCATTAGCCAGCGCCTTTATCAACCCCTTGCACGCCTTGGACGACACCCCGCGATAGCCCAATTCAACCGCGCGCTTAAACGCGTGTATCTCTCCATCTGACTCGTCGATGAGCATCGGCTTGCGCGCTGAGACCTGTTCGATGAGAGGCGCCAGTTCAGGCGCGAGCGCCACGGCTCGATCAAGGGGTTGTTCGATGTAGAGGAGCGACGCGTACAGGCTGGGAAGCTCGCGTTCGACGCGCTCCAACAGTCCGACGAGAGCATCCATATCGCCGTACTGCTCGTTGCCGTCCAGCGTCGTCCAATAGCCATCGCCACAGCATTCGTCGAGCAAGGCGGCAATAGAAGCTAAACGCTCGAAGTCGGCGCGTGCATCCCCGCCGATCTTGATCTTCAGATAGCGAATTCCCTGCGTTTCGACGTATTCCTCAAGGGACTGGGGCAGGCCGTCGGCCAGCGCATCTTGTGGATCTATATCGCCGCGACGAATGGGATCGACAAGCCCCACCGTATGGCGCACCGACAGCGATTGGAGCGGCGCGGCAGCAAGGGCACGTCCCACCGGCATCGCTTCCAACTCCTCGTGCACGGCGCCCAGCTCAATGCCCAATGCACCGGAGAGCAGCAGCTGGTGGTAACTCAAGCCGCTGCCCGCGCCAATCGCATCAATTAGCGCGCGCTCCTGAAGCGAGGGGCCGTTGGAAGCAAGTAGGCTATTGAGGCCGCGCTGCGCGCCCCATTCGGCACCCGCCTGACAGCCCTGCTGCCATATGGCAAACGCGCTGTCGGCGCGCTGACCTAACTGCCGATAGACAGCGGCGGCGGCGCGGGCACAGTCCAACAAATCGCCGACATTCTCCTCGTAGGGTTTGTTCGGATCCTTATCAAACCACTTGGGTGCTAGCATATCGGCAGCCCAGCCCACGGCGCGCTGTCCGTTGGCCAGCTCCACTTCCATGCGCACGTGCAGCACGGCTGACGCCCTCAGCGTCACGGCGCCGAAGCGGAAGGGCATTCGCATCGGCGCATTGCGCACGAAAAATGCCACGTCGCAAACAGTTGCTTTTAATACATCGCTCATTGAGTCACTCCTCGATACGGACAGTCTATATCATGGCGCGCACCGATGCAAGCAAAAGAAAACCCCGGAGGATTCCGGGGTTTTGCTCCGCATTAACTCGGGCTTATCGCTACGTCCCCAGCAGCGCGCGCGCCTTGGCCAGCTGCACGCGCACGGCATCTGGACCAGTTCCCCCTTCGATATTGCGCAGCGCCAACGAGGCGCGCACGTCGAGCAGGGCTAGGGCTTCGACACCAAAGTGCGGACTGGCCGCCTGCAGATCTTCTAAAGACAGTTGCGTCAGCGCCTTACCGGCACTCAGCGCCGAGCGCACGAGCGCGCCGATCACGCGATGGGCCTCGCGAAAGGGCATGCCTTGGCGCACGAGATAATCCGCCAGATCAGTAGCCAGCGCACCGGCATCGACCATGTGCTCCATGCGGTCCGCATTGAGCGACATGCTCGCCCAAGCGCCACCGAAGACCTCGAGGCACAGCGCCGCTGTATCCAGCGCATCAAAGAGCGGCTCCTTATCCTCCTGCATATCCTTGGAGTAGGTCAGTGGCGCGCCCTTCATGGTCGTCAATAGCGCCATCAGGTCGCCATAGACGCGCCCCGTCTTGCCGCGAATCAGCTCCAGCGAATCGGGGTTTTTCTTCTGCGGCATCATGCTCGAACCGGTTGAAAAGGCATCCGATAGCTCGACAAAGGCAAACTCGGCCGACGACCAAACGATCAGATCTTCGCAGAACCGGCTCAGATGCATCATGAGAATGGCCAGCGCCGACAGCGTTTCGAGAATAAAATCGCGATCGCTCACCGCATCGAGGCTGTTGGGCGTCACGGCGGAAAAGCCCAACTCTCGACGCAAAAACTCGCGGTCTATGGGAAAGGTGCTGCCGGCCAGCGCCCCCGAACCCAATGGCATATAATCCGCCCGCTTCCACGCATCGGCCAGGCGTCCGCCGTCGCGCTCGAGCATCCAAAACAGCGATAGCGCGTAGTGGGCAAAGAGGATGGGCTGTGCCTGCTGTAGATGGGTATAGCCCGGCAAAACGGCGTCGAAGTGGCGTTCAGCCGAATCGAGCAACGCGTGCTGCAGAGCGACAATGCGCGCGCGCAGTGCCTCTATTTCGCTGCGCAGATAGAGGCGCTCGTCTAGGTTGACCTGATCGTTGCGACTGCGCCCGGTGTGTATTTTGCCGCCGCTGGGGCCGACGATTTCCGTCAGGCGACGCTCGACGGCCATGTGGATATCTTCCAGCGCATCGGGCAGCGGATAGTCGGGCTGGGCAAATTCGCGCCCGACCTGTTCGAGCGCCTCGACGATTTGTCGGCACTCGTCTTCATCGAGCACGCCGATGCGCTGCAATCCGCGCGCATAGGCCATATTGCCCTCTATATCGGCGCGCAGCAGTCGACGATCAAAGCCAATGGACGCATTGAAGCGCTCCATAAGCGCGTCGTTGCCGTCGGCAAAGCGACCGCCCCAAGGCTTGTCGACGTTTTCGCCCCCCATCAATTGGCCTGGCGCAGGATCTCGTCAAATACGTCGACTACTTCGTCGATGCGGTCCTTTTCCACCACTAGCGGCGGCAGGAAGCGCACGACGTTGGCGCCGGCCGTAGCCACCAGTATATCGCGCTCGCGAAACGGAACGAGGAAGTCGGCGGCCGGTTTTTCGGTTACGGCGCCGACGATCAGCCCGCGCCCGCGCACGCCCTTTACCTGATCGGGAAAGCGCTCCTGCAGTTTTTGCAAGCGCCCTGCCAGATACTGACCCTTCTCTTTTACCGTCTCGACAAAGCCTCCGTCGAGCAACTTATTAAACACCACAACCGCGGCGGCACAGGCCACGGGATTGGCGCCAAAGGTCGCGGCGTGGTCACCTGCGGCAATGGCGTCGGCAACCTTCTGCCGCATCAGCGCTACGCCGATGGGCAGCCCGCCGCCCAGCGCCTTGGCCAGCGTCATAATGTCCGGCTCTACGCCGTATTGCTGGTGCGCCCACAGCGAACCGGTGCGCCCGCAGCCAACCTGGATTTCGTCAAAGACCAGCAACATATCGCGCTCGTCGCACAGCGCCCGCAGCCCCTGCAAAAACTCTGGGGTCGCCACGTGAATACCGCCCTCGGCCTGTATGGGTTCGACGAGAATGGCGCACGTCTCGTCACTGACCAGTTTCTCCACGGAAGCCAAATCGTTGAAATCGGCAAAGTCGATGCCCGGCAGGAGCGGCTCGAACCCCTTGTGGTACTTTGGCTGACCCGTCGTAGAAATCGAACCGTAGGTGCGACCGTGAAAGGAGTTGTTGAAGGCGATCAGGCGGTTCTTGGGCTTGGCGTGCGTCGTATTGCCCCATTTGCGACAGAACTTCATCGCCGCTTCCCACGATTCCGTGCCGCTGTTGCAGAAAAATACTCGGTCGGCAAACGAGTTTTCCACCAGCAGTTTGGCCAACTCTACCGAGGGGATGGTGTGGTATAGGTTGGATACGTGCATCAATTTGCCGACTTGTTCCTCTATGGCCTTGGCTACTTCGTAATCGCCATACCCCAGCGCATTGACAGCAAGTCCGCTGACGAAGTCGAGATAGCGATTGCCATCCGTATCGAATAGATAGACCCCGTTGCCCCGCTCCAAGACAAATTCCGGACGACCATAGGTCTGTAAAATGTAATTCTTCTCTGCCTTTATAATGTCTTCGGTGCGCATAATAGTCTCCGTTTACTGGACGATCTCCGTGCCAATGCCCTCGCGCGTAAATATCTCGAGTAGCATAGAGTGAGGGATGCGCCCGTCGATAACATGCGTCTTGCGCACCCCAGATTTAACCGCCTTAACACACGCCTCTATCTTCGGTATCATACCTCCGCTGACGATCCCGTCGCCGATCAGGGACTCCACATCGCCGACGCGCACCGTTGACAGCAGCGTCGTCGGATCTTTTGCATCGCGTAAGATGCCAGTCACATCCGTGAGAAATACGAGCTTTTCGGCGTGCAGCGCCGCGGCGATTTCCCCGGCTGCCGTATCGGCATTCACATTGTAACTCTGCCCGTCCGGTCCGCGACCGATGGGGGCAATAACGGGTATAATGCCCTCCCGCACCAGATCCAATAGCGGCGCTGTATCGACGCGCTCGACGTCGCCGACAAAGCCGATATCGACTTCGCCGTCGGCCGTTTTGACCAGGTGTTTGCGCACGTGTAAAATGCCCGCATCTTTGGCCGAAATGCCAATCGCACGGCCACCAACGCCCTCGATATCGCGCACCATTTCGGCGTTTATCTCGCCAAAGAGAACGTCTTCAACGACTTTCATTGTCTCGCTATCGGTCACGCGCAGACCGTTGACGCGCTGCGTCTCGACGCCCTGCTCTTGCAGGCGCCGATTGATTGCCGGACCCCCTCCGTGCACGATGACTGGACAAATGCCCACGCTGGCCATAAAGACGATGTCCTTAAGGACCTCATCTTCTTTGCTCTGGCCGACCATCGTGCTGCCGCCGTATTTGACCACGGCAATCTTGCCGCGAAAGTTCTGTATATAGGGCAGCGCCTCTATCAGCGTTGCCGCCTTGTCGATATATCCCTGTAGTGCGTTCACGTTCCCTCTCTACTCACCGCAAATTTCGGATAAATGGGCGAGCACGTTGGCCGCATCGGCTTCCGAACGGGCCGCCACAAAAATCGTATTTTCACCGGCAATGGTCCCGACGACTTCGTCCCATCCGATGCGGTCGATCGACTCGCAGACGCTCTGGGCGTGCCCGGAAAGAGTCCTGACCACCACCAGATTGGCAGCTTGTTCGGCCTGCAGCAAATAATCTTGCAGCTCGCGTTCGAGGATATGGCGATCGCGCAGCGTCGCCCCCGAGTCGGGCAGCGTATAGCGAAAGCCGCCGTCGGCCTGGGGCACGCGCAGCACGCCGAGTTCGCGCAGATCCTTGGAAAGGGTCGACTGGCTGACCTCTATGTTGAGCTCCTGCAGTACGGCCGCCAATTTTTCGTGCGTGTCGATTGCGCGCTCAAAAAGCAGCTCGCGAATTCGCGCCTGACGCGCCTGTTTGTTGCGCATAGTAAACCCAATAAATATTACTAATGGAAAATAAAAATTAGCGCTGTGCAGGCCGTGTGTCAAGCAGCACGCAGCTACACTTCGTCTTCTTCTTCCACGCCGGCGACGGCCATATCGGCCTGCTGCGGCGCCAGCAGTTCAACCAGGCGCTGCTTGAGCTCAGCCCGATCTAAACCGCGGACCAGAACGCCGCCGATGGCCAGCGAAATCGTGCTCGTTTCCTCGGAGATAACGACGGTTACCGCATCGGATTCCTGCGACAGCCCCAGCGCGGCGCGGTGGCGCGTTCCCAACCGCTGATCGTCTACCTCCTCTGCCAGCGGCAGCGTGCAGCGCGCAGCCACCAGCGTCTCGGCTTGAATGACGACGGCCTGGTCGTGTAGCGGAGTGCGCGGGTTGAAAATAGTCGTCAGTAGATCATCGGACACTTCGGAGTTGAGGGCCACGCCCGTCTCGATAATAGCACCTAGCTGTGCCTGGCGCCCGAGGACGATCAACGCCCCATAGCCCTGCTCTGCCAACTGCACTGCAGCGTTGACCACCTCGTCGATCACTCGCGAAGGCTCTGCCTTGTAAAACCAGCGCATGATCGGACTTTGCCCCAGCGCCAGCAGCAGTCTGCGCAGCTCTGGCTGGAAGAGAATAACCAGCAAAAATAGCAGGATGGAGCGGACCTGTTCGAGCAACCAGGCCAGGGCATTCATCTGCAGCCAAGGAGCGGCCATCGCCAAGGTTACCAATAGCAGCAGACCGACCAACATTTGCCCAGCGCGCGTGCCCTTTATTAGGCCGAGCAGGCGATAGCATATCAGCGCCACTAGGGCAATATCGACCAGTGATACAAGGGATACGGGCAAGAAGCCAAACAGGTGAAAGAGCACCAATCGTTCTTCAAACACGCGAATTATCCTCGGACTTCCAACTCGGCCCCTAAGACCGCATCGGCCATGCGCAGGGCCCGACAGCTAGCCTGCACATCGTGCACGCGCAGGATATGCGCGCCGGCTGCGCGCGCCAGCACCGCCAGCGCCAAACTGCCCTCTAAGGCGTCTTCGGCCGTGGCGCCCAGCGTTTTCCAAACAAAGGACTTGCGCGAGGCGCCCACGAGCAGCGGACAGTCCAAATCACCAAAGCGTTTTAGGTATTTGAGCAGCAACAGATTGCCCGACGGCGACTTGCCAAAACCCAGCCCCGGATCCACGGCGCAGTGGCGCACGCCGCGCTCTTGCGCGTGGGCAACGCGCTCGACCAGAAAGGCGTGGACTTCGCCCAACACATCGTCGTAGTGCGTATCGATCTGCATAGAGGCCGGCGTCCCTCTGCGGTGCATAAGCACGAGCGGCGCGCCGGCTTCAGCGGCAACGGAGGCCATATCATCATCGCCCATTGCGCTGATATCATTGATCACGTCAGCCCCCGCTTCCAGCGCGCGACGCGCCACTTCGGCTTTCACCGTATCGACGGAGATGGGTGCAGCGGTTTGCGCACGCAGTTTCTCGATGACGGGCAGCACCCGACGGCACTCTTCTTCGCATCCCACTTCGACGGCCACACCGTACATCGGCGGGCGCGACGACTCGCCACCGACGTCCAGAATATCGGCTCCTTCTTCCAGCATCTGCAGGCCGCGCTCGACGGCCCTCCCCACGTCGTCGTAGTGATCGTAGAAGGAATCCGGCGTTGCGTTGAGAATGCCCATCACATGTGCGCGCTCACCAAAGTCCAGCACCCCCCCAGCCAGGTTCCACTTCATACCGCAGACTCTGGCTCAGATGCGGCCCCATGCTCGCCCGTCTCCGACTGGCGCACGGGCTGGCGATCCAACTCTTGGCCAGCGAGCACGCAATCCAACTCGACGTCGTCGAGCACTTCGTATTCTAAGAGCGCCTGGGCTATGACGTGTAGTTTCTCGGTATTTTCCTTTAATATCTTGGTGGCAGCCGCTTCGGCTTCCTGCACGAGTCTGCGAATCTCCCCATCGATCGCCTGGGCCGTCTCATCGCTGATCTGGGTATGGCGGGCAAACCCCTTGCCCAAGAAAATCTCGTCATCACCGCTGGCCAGGGACAGCGGCCCCAGATTTTCATTCATACCCCATTCGCAGATCATCGAACGGGCCAGCGCTGCAACCTGCTTGTAGTCACCCTGGGCACCAGTAGAGCGCTCGAAAAAGATAATGCGCTCGGCACAGCACCCACCCAACGCCGTCGCCAAGTGCGCCTTTAGCCGAGTTTCCGTCACCGAGCGGCGCTCATCGGGCAGAAAGGAGACCATACCCATTGCCTGACCGCGCGGAATAATGGTCGCCTTGCCAATCTGATGGGCTCCCGGCATCAACTTGGCGACCAGCGCATGACCGGCTTCGTGGTAGGCCGATAACTTGCGATCTTCCGCGCTCATGACCAAACTGCGCCGTTCTGCACCGAGCATGACCTTATCCTTGGCATCTTCGAGGTCGGCCGTGTCGACGCACGCGTGGTCGCGCCGCGAGGCCAGCAGAGCCGCCTCATTGATCAAGTTGGCCAAATCGGCACCCGACAGGCCAGGCGTTCCCTGGGCGATGCGCTTGAGGTCGACCGACTCGTCCAGCGGCACCTTGCGAGCGTGCACCGCGAGAATGCCCTCGCGACCCCGCACGTCGGGCAGATCGACGACGACGCGTCGATCAAAGCGTCCGGGACGCAGCAGGGCAGGATCGAGCACGTCGGGACGGTTTGTCGCTGCGATTAGGATCACGCCGTCGTTTGACTCGAATCCGTCCATTTCTACCAGAAGTTGGTTGAGCGTTTGCTCGCGCTCGTCGTGGCCACCGCCGATACCGGCGCCGCGGTGGCGCCCGACGGCATCGATTTCGTCAACGAAGATCAGACAAGGCGCGCTGGCCTTGCCCTGTTCGAATAGGTCGCGCACCCGCGAAGCGCCCACACCGACAAACATCTCGACAAAATCCGAGCCGCTAATGGAGAAAAAGGGCACCCCCGCCTCGCCAGCGACGGCGCGCGCCAAGTGGGTCTTGCCAGTACCGGGTGGACCGACCATGAGAACGCCCTTGGGAATGCGCCCACCGAGCCGCTGAAACCGTTGCGGATCGCGCAGAAAGTCGATAATCTCGACCAGTTCTTCTTTTGCCTCATCGGCTCCTGCCACATCGGCAAAGGTCGTCTGATGCTTGTCTTCGGTGAGCAATTTGGCGCGGCTCTTGCCAAAGGAAAATAGGCCGCGCGGCCCTCCCTGCATCTGGCGCAGCATAAAGATCCAAAAGGCGATAAAGAGCAGCCAGGGCAGAACGCTAAAGAGCACGCTGTACCACTGGAACGGTTCCTCCTTAAAGCGAAAATCTAGCTTGTACTCGCGCCATTCGCGCTTGGTCTGCGCATCGATCGGACCGAGGTTGACGACAAAGCGCTGGCCGTTGTTCAGCGTTCCATGAAACGCGCTTTCCCCGATGATAACGGCCTCAGCAATGCGGCTCTCTTCGAGGTATTCGCGATACTGTCTATACGAAATGATAGGAGCGTCTGACGGCGTGCTATCAAAAAACTTCGCAGCAAATAGGAGCACCAGAACAAAAAATATCCAAAAGGTTAGCGTGCGCGAGGGGCGGCGCCACAGCCGCGGGCGATCTTCCTCGTCTGTCTGTTTTTTCTTGTCCATACCTGTCTTTTGAAACGGGATCTACTCGTTGGCACTGCATTCGACAACGGCGATACATCGGCTTTCGGGGCCGACGCGGAATACCTCACTGCTGCGCATCCCAACGACCCAAGCAATGTGCCCGTTGCCCTCCAATACGAGCACTTCGTCGCGCAAGATGCGCGGATGCTTTCGATCGATTAGAAAGTCGCTGAGTTTCTTCTTCCCCCCCATGCCAAAGGGCTGGAAGCGATCGCCAACGCGCGCCGTGCGCACCAGCGGGCACGCGCCCAGTTTATCGGCATCCAGCGCAACGCGGGAAGCACCCAATTGAGAGCGTATGCGACCAAAATCCTCAGCCGGCACCAGACGGCACGAAAGGCGCACTCCGCGCTCCGGTATCTCCAGCGCGCCGGACAGGGGTACCGGCAGCGTCAGTGGGGCGGCGACTCCCTGGCGCAGCAGGAGTTGATCCCGCCAGTATTGGATGCGCAATCCCCTCCCCATATCGAGCAACCCATCCCTTCGTTCGCGCACCGCTAGGAGAATTCGATCGATCAGAGCAAAATCGATAGGGGCGGGGGAGAGTCGGCCGAGAACGAGCCGTATAACGCGCCGCTGCACTGCTATATGATAATCTACAAGACGGGGCACATCAAGGTCTAACTTACCATCACAACCTTTTATGAGAACAGCATTTAGCGCATTTTCTGCCGCCGTTTCAACAAAGTCGTTTTCCCCGCTTAGAATGGTTGCCGTGCGGTGTAAACCATCTACTATATTTGGATTGTATTCGCGCAAAATCGGCAGCAGATGCCCGCGCACCCGATTGCGCAAAAAGCGCCAATCGGCGTTCGATAGATCCTCGCGAAAGGGAATGTCGTTTTCTTGCGCATAGGCGGCGATCTCCGCCCGCGAGACGTCGAGCAATGGACGCAGATAGGTGCCGTCACGCAGCGCCTGCATGCCGCGCAACCCACTGCTGCCGCTGCCGCGCAGCAGGTGCATCAGCACCGTCTCGGCCTGATCGTCTCTGTGGTGGCCGAGGGCGACTATCGCAGCACCTGCATCGGCGGCCACCTGCGCATATAGGGCATAGCGCGCCGTGCGCCCCGCCTCTTCGATCGAAACGCCGTTCTGTCGGGCCAGCGCGGCCACCGGGCAGCGCCTGCCAACATAGCGACAGCCACGCTGCGCCGCTTGCGTTGCCACAAACTGTGCATCGGCAGCCGACTCATCGCGCAAACCGTGATCGCAGTGCACGACCACGCATTCTGCAACCAAATGACCCAACACATCCAACAGCACCATCGAGTCGACCCCACCCGATACGCCGACAACCATTTTCTGGTGGCGTCCAACCCGTGCCCGACGCAGCGCACCGACCACCGCACAGACCACTCGATCACCGCGCTTAGCCATATTGTAGACCAACCTGTCGCCGCGCACACCCGACTCGTGGAACGGATATTGCTATGGCCTGCCTATATCGAATTAACAACGGCCCGTAAAGGAGCAATAGCAATGGATTCTCCCAAGCTCAAACTGGACACTATACGCGTTCAGACCGCACGCATGATGGAAATATACGCGCTATTGAGAGGAGAACTGGAAAAAAATACCCTGTTGCTCACTTCGCCCGAAGAGCGCACGCAGCTCAACACGTCTATAGCCATCATACGCACCAATATGCGTCAACTATTGGACGCATTGGCGGTCTATCAGCAGCAGCAAGACGACGTAAGCGCAAATGAAGCGCGCAAGTTCGAAGAGCTTCTGCAAGCCGTGCTCGAATGGCATATGGCCAACGCAGAAGGGGAATGACCCTTCGGCCATTCCCCTTCTGCAACAACACTTCTGCGCTTTTCGCTCAGTTCTTCACATCCACCCGCACCGGATCCGTCCAATCGCTGACGCGATCGTCGACGTCGCGCGCACGCACTCTGTAGTAATAGGTCGTGCCGCGCACCACGGTATTGTCGACGCGCTCCGTGCTCAGCGAGTTTGTTCCCACATCGGTATAGTCAGCATCACTCGTGCTGTTGGCCACAGTCGTGCGCTGCACCTCATAGTGCAAAATCGCGCCGTCTGACTTGGTCCAGGCAATGGTGACTTCCGGCGGCAGCGCTGCATCAGAAGGCGTCGACGCCGATATGCGCACATTGGTTGGCTTGACCACTCCGCTGGTAATCGCGGCGATCGTCGTCGAGCGCGCGCTGATATTGCCCACCTGATCAATCGCCTCGATTTGATAGTAATAGGTCGTGACGGAAGCCAACCCCGTGTCCTGATAGGTCGTCGCCGTCACAGTGGCAATTAGCGAAAACGGACCGCTGCTGGCACTGGAGCGATAGATCGAGTAGCTCTCCAAGCCCGTCAATTCGCCTCCGTTGGAATCGGTCGTCGGCGCCTTCCAGCTAAGGCTGATCCGCTCCGGATCGCCGTTTACCGGATCGCCCTTCACCAGCGACGGAGCCGACGGTGCGCGGTCGTCCGCATCCACCGTTGCGCCGACAAAAGACGACTGGCTGCTCTCGCCCTCGCTCGTCACCGTAGAGACCCGATAAAAATAGGTCGCACTGCCAGCCAGATTCGAATCGACATAGGCCGTCTGACCGGTCGAGTACGCAGTCCCTTCGACGCCGGTCAAGCGCGTATAGCCCCCGTCCGAACGCGGCGAGCGATATACGTTGTAGCCGAGTAAGCCGTCGTCACCGCTGGCCGACCAAGATATGGTAATTTTGCGAATACCAGCCGTCGCCGAAACGCCGGTCGGCGTGTCGATACCAGACGTCTTGGCAAATGCCGTAGCTGAACGGGCACTTGAATTGCCGACGTCATCCATTGCGCGCAGAGCATAATAATACACAGTCGATCCTTCGAGACCGGCGCTATCGACGTAGCGATTATCGTTTGCGCTGATCGTATCAATCGGCGCAAACGACGCATTGTCTCCCTTAGAGCGCAGGATCACATAGGAGGCCAAACCGGTCAAACTGCCGCCGTCGGCATCGCGCGTAGGAGGCGTCCAACTGATCGTTATCTGAGCCGTGGCGGCAGCCGCCACAGCCACCAGGTCTGCCGGAGATTCCGGTGCAATTTGGTCCGGGCCGCCCGTCTGCACAGAGACCGTACTGGCGCGGCTGCTCTCGTTGCCGCTCTCGTCCAGCGCACTTACCGTGTAGGCATATGCCGTCAGCGACTCAAGGCCCGCGTCGATATACTGGCGCACATTGGCATCCAGCGTATCGATGGGCACAAAGGAAGCCGTTCCGCCTTCTGAGCGGAAGACGACATAGCGGCTCAGCCCCGTCAGTTCGTTGCCGTCGACGTCGCGCGAGGGCGCATTCCAGCTCAGCGACACCCGGCCGAAGTCAACTTCGTCGGCCACCGCTGAAAGATTCTGCGGCGCGCTCGGAGCGACCAAGTCCGGCCCTTCGGTGCGCACCTGTACCGACTGCGCGCGCCCGCTCTCGTTGCCCGCTTCATCCACCGCCGACACCGTGTAATAATACGTCGTCAGCTCATCGAGCCCCGTGTCCACATACTGGCGCACATTGGCATCCAGCGTATCGACCGCGACGAATGAATTGGTGCTGCCCTTTGAACGGAAGACGATATAATGGGCTAAATCGGTCAGCAGGTCGTTGTTGGCATCGCGCGAGGGCGCACTCCAGCTCAGCGACACCCGGCCGAAGTCAACTTCGTCGGCCACCGCTGAAAGATTCTGCGGCGCGGCCGGGGCCACTCGATCGGCGCCCTCTGTCACCACCTGCACCGGCTGCGCGCGCGCGCTCTCATTGCCCGAATCATCCACCGCCGACACCGTATAGTAATACGTAGTTAATTCATCCAAGCCCGTATCGACATACTCCCGCGTGGACGCGTCAAGCGCGGCAATGGCCTGAAACGAACTCGCCCCCCCCTTGGAGCGAAACACCGCATAGCCATCCAACCCCGTCAGGTCGCCGCCATCGGCATCGCGCGTCGGCGCGCTCCAACTAATGACCACCCGACCAAAGTCCGCTTCGTCGGCTACGGCCGCAAGGTTTTGCGGCGAGGCCGGCGATACGCGATCCGCTCCTTCGGTCCGCACCTGCACCGACTGCGCGCGCGTGCTCTCATTGCCGGCGACATCGACCGCGGAAACGGTGTAGTGATAGGTCGTCAATTCATCTAAACCCGTGTCGACATACTCGCGCGCATCGACGCCCACCGTATCGATAGCCACAAAAGAACTCGTGCTATCCTTTGCGCGGAAAACGATATAGGCATTCAAATCCGTGAGCTGATTACCATTGGCCTCAAGCGTTGGCGCGCTCCAGCTGAGCGTCACCTGACCCAAATCCGCTTCGCCGGCCACCGCCGAAAGATTCTGCGGTGCGGCCGGGGCTACCTGGTCGGGGCCCTC
>JAYOYH010000010.1:95781-115026 GCA_038153405.1 Gemmatimonadota bacterium
GGAACGAGTTCGTGCTGCCTTTTGAGCGAAACACCGAGTACCCCGTCAGCCCCGTTAACTGACCGCCGTCCGAATCGAGCGTCGACGCGTTCCAGCTGACCGTCACCCGGCCAAAATCGGCCTCGTCGGCCACCGCCGAAAGATTCTGCGGTGCGGCCGGGGCCATCTGGTCGGGGCCCTCCGTGCGCACCTGCACCGCAACCGCCCGCGCGCTCTCATTGCCCGAATCATCGGCCGCCGTCACCGTGTAGTAATACGTCGTCAGCTCATCGAGACCCGTATCCACATACTGGCGCACATTGGCATCCACCGTCGACACCAGTTGGAACGAGTTCGTGCTGCCTTTTGAGCGAAACACCGAGTACCCCGTCAGCCCCGTCAGGTCGCTGCCGTCGGCATCTCGAGACGGCGCGTTCCAGCTGACCGTCACCCGACCAAAGTCGGCCTCGTCGGCCACCGCCGACACGTTTTGCGGCGCAGCCGGCGCCACTTGGTCTGCCCCCTCCGTGCGCACTTGTACCGAAACCGCCCGCGCGCTCTCATTGCCCGCCCCATCGACCGCCGTCACCGTGTAGTAATACGTCGTCAGTTCGTCGAGGCCAGCATCTACATACTGTCGCGTGTTTGAATCGACCGTCGACACCAGTTGGAACGAGTTCGTGCTGCCCTTTGAGCGAAACACCGAGTACCCGTTCAAACCGGTCAGCTGCCCCCCACCCGCATCGACAGTCGAGGCGTTCCAACTGACCGTTACCCGACCAAAGTCGGCCTCGTCGGCCACCGCCGACACGTTTTGCGGCGCGGCCGGCGCCACTTCGTCGACGAGAGCCGTAGCACCGACAAAAACGGACAGCTCGCTCACCAAGGTACCGCGGCCAACGGCCTGAACCTTGTAGAAGAAGCTCTCGCCGCCGACCATGCCCGAATCGACGTAGGTCGTCAGCCCCGTGGTAAACTGTGTGCCCTCTTGGCTCGGCAGCATTTCATACCCCTGATCCGAGCGCAGCGAACGATAGATATTGTAGCCGAGTAGGTCGCTTTCGTTGACGCTATTCCATTGGACTTCAATGCGGCCGATGGCGCCCGTTGCCACGACGTTGGACGGCGTGGGCAGGCCAAGGGTACTGGCCTGCTGCGGTGCAGTCAGCTGACTCTTATTGTCCTTAGCATCAAAGGCGAGAATCCGATAAGCATAGGTCGTCAGCGCCTTGAGCCCCTCGTCCGTGTAGTTCTGGACATCTGCCTCTAGCGTATCGATCGGCACGTAGCCCTGATCCCCCTCGGCGCGGAACAACACAAAACCTGCCAAACCGGTCAGCGCGCCCCCCCCCACATCGGTGCGCGGCAGCGTCCAGCGCACGATAATGCGTCCGGCCTCGGCGTCGTCGGCCACGACCGACAAATTCGCCGGGGGTTCGGGCGGCGTTATATCTTCGATGATAGTCGCGCCAACAAAGTTCGATAATTCGCTGAGTAAACCGGTCGTATCAACGGCTGCCACCCGGTAGAAAAACGTCTGTCCTGGCGCGTCGAGCGAGTCGATAAAGCTGACTTTACCCGTGGTAATCTGCAGCGTGCTGTCGCCATCGCCCGACACAAAGGCGTAGCTCCCGTTGGACTGGGCTGCGCGAAATACGGCGTAGCCGGCCAAGTCGGCCGCGTCCACGGCCTGCCATCCCAGCAGGATGCGTCCGACACCCGGTTGTATCTGCAGCCCCGCGGGCGTATCCGGTCGCAGGACGAGCACAGCGGCCTGAGGATCGATTGGATTGCTGCGTTCTCGATCACAGCTCAACAGGAGAAACACAGCGCTCAGCGCCATCAAATGGACATAGATTTTTTTCATATTTTTTGCTGACTTCGGCTAAATAGGGAAATCCCTGGGCGAGATACGAGGTTTGAAAATGGTGTCCGTTTAGAACGATCGCTTGACGACGAGCCCAATGCGCCGGGCGGCCAGTTGCGGCTCTACGGCAAAGCGCGGAGTGGACAACGCCCCTGCTCCGCTGCGATACGCGCGCGCGGAGGCCTCGCCTCCCTGCAATAGGAGGCGCACTCCACTCACGGTAAAGGCAGCGGCCAGGGCCCAACTTACCTGGCTCTTTACGTCCCTGTTGTTGGTGCGCTCATACAGGCGAACGGCATCTTCGGCCGTATCGGCAGCCTGGTAGCGAGCATAGAGTTCATCGGCCTCGCTATTAAAGTCAAAGCCCTGTTTAACGAGGGCGGCACTTCCCCCTATAAACAGCAACCCCAGCGAACGGCGCGCGGTGAGAAAGCCCTGTCCCTCTTCTGCTGCAACGGGTTGCACAACGCCTGCGATACCCGTGACGGATACCAGCGCCAAAACGACTACGCGAGATAGTTTATCCATGTTATTTGCCTCTAAATATACCGTAAATAACGACCTGCTGTCTCACTTAATTCTCTAAACTACTTGCACTTAGAAAGACTAATGATCCGATCCGGTCTAAGATTATCCACAAGAGTGAACTTTGTCAACACGATGAATGGGCATCGAGCCGCTGTCTCGCAATGCGCTACAGTGGCGCAAACAATAGACTTAGCTCACAAATCGCCTTGACAAATGAACTTATGTGCAGTAATGTAGAATACATCTGTTCACATTTTCACTATTCCTCCCCACAGGAGGCCACGATGCGCAAAAAGCTCACTGAACGGCAGCAGGCGATCTACGACTTTATCGCCGATGCGATCCGCAGCCGCGGCGCCCCTCCCACCATACGCGAAATCATGGACGTCTTCCAAATCAACTCGACCAACGGCGTGCGCACAACGCTGGCCGCCCTAGAAAAGAAGGGCCATATCCGCCGGCACGCCCGCCTTTCGCGCGGCATCGAGCTGGTCGACTACGTCGAACCAGCCGCGCTGACGTCGGAGCTGCGCGAAGTACCGCTGGTCGGGCGCGTGGCCGCCGGCGAACCCATTCTCGCCACCGAAAATATTGAGTCGACGCTGCAGATCGACCGCGCGCTAGTACCGGCTTCTGGAACGATCTTTGCCCTGCGCGTGCACGGTGAGAGCATGAAAAACGCCGGCATTCTAAACGGCGATATCGTCATGGCGCGCCGCCAGGAAAGCGCCGAGCGCGGCGATATTATCGTGGCGCAGATTGGCGACGAGGCAACGGTCAAACGCTACGCCCCCGATCACGACTGCATTCGGCTCCTACCCGAAAACGATTCGTTTGAGCCCATCGTCGTACCGCTCGACGCCGTGGATTTCAGCATTGCCGGCAAAGTCGTTGGCCTTATGCGCCGCATGTAGGCATCCGTGTCTGCCGAGTCCGACCCGCGCCTCCACACCGACGCCCGCGCCATATTCGCCGCAGCAATCGCATCGGCCCAGCCCCGCCGGTGTGTGCTCGACGCCCTATCGCTAGACGGATCGCAGCTGCGCATAGGCGACTGGCACTGCGACCTAAAGCAGCGCACTCGCCTAGTCGTGCTCGGCGCGGGAAAGGCCACGCCCGCTATGGCCGCTGCCGTAGAGGAAGTGCTCGGCGAGCGGATCGATGCCGGCCTCATCAACACCAAGTATGGGCATCGCTTGCCCCTCGAGCGCATCGAAACCGTGGAATGTGGCCACCCCGTTCCGGACGAGCGCGGCATAGAGGGCACGCTGCGCCAACTCGCCCTGCTCGAATCGCTCGATGAAGACGCGCTCGTTCTCTGCCTCTTTTCTGGGGGAGGCTCGGCTCTGCTGCCAGCGCCAGCGCCGGGCATTAGCTTGGAAGATAAGGGACAGACGACCCGGCTCCTGCTGAGCTGTGGGGCCACCATCGACGAAATCAATGCCATACGCAAGCACCTATCGGCCATCAAAGGCGGCCAACTCTGTGCGCGCGCCCATCCCGCTCGGGTCGTTTCTCTGATGATGTCCGACGTGATCGGCGATCCACTCGGGACCATAGCCTCGGGACCGACGTTCCCCGATTCGTCCACCTTTGCAACCTGCCTCGAATTAGTCGACCGCTACGAACTCCGCGCGGCACTGCCGGCCGCCGTGCGCTACCGCCTAGAAAGCGGTGCGAGAGGCACAGTAGACGAGACCCCCAATGCCGACGACCCATGCTTCGCAGGCGTTCACAACGCGGTTATTGGCAACAGCGCGTTGGCCATTGACGCTGCCGTGCGACACGCGCGCGGCTTGGGCTATGAGCCCCTAGTGCTGACCTCGCGCCTGCAGGGCGAAGCGCGCGAAATCGGTCCTGCGCTGGTGGCCATCGCACAGGAGGTGCGCACGCATGGGCGCCCTCTTGCCCCCCCCGCCTGCATTATCGCCGGCGGAGAAACCACCGTCACGCTGCGCGGCCAAGGCAAAGGCGGGCGCAACCAGGAGTTGGCCCTCGCTGCTGCAATAGACCTCGACGGCTGGCCCCATATCGCCCTGCTGTCGGGCGGCACCGATGGCACCGACGGACCGACCGATGCGGCCGGCGCAATCGCCGACGGATCGACCATTGCGCGCGCTGCGGCGCGCCAGCTGTCAGCGCGTGCGCACCTGCGCGACAACGACGCCTACCACTTCTTTGCCCCGCTGGGCGACCTGCTCATAACCGGCGCTACCGGCACCAACGTAATGGACCTGCAACTAGTCCTTGTTCGCTGAGCCGGCCGGCTCAGCGCAGCTTGACAGCACATGCGCCTTCTCTTAGTATTCACCTGTTCACAATTCCTTTTATTTCAATGCCCTATGCACAGAATAGTCACGGCTGTTTTCCTCTTTCTTTCGACGGCGGGCAGTGCTGCTGCCGCGTCTGCATTTGCCGGTGAGTTTCTCTCGCTGGGCGCCGGCGCACGCGCCATGGCATTGGGCAGCGCCTTTGTCGCCATCGCCGATGACCCGACGGCCACCTATTGGAACCCAGCTGGCCTTACGCGGCTTACCGACCGACAGGTGCACCTCATGCACGCCGAGCGCTTCTCCGGCCTGGTAGACCACGACTTTGCGGCCGTTGCCCGCCCCGGTCGCCGCCTGCACGGCATGGGCATTGCGCTGCTGCGCGTGGGCGTCAGCGACATCCCCTTCACCGAATTGACCGATCCCGGCCGACCGCTTAGCGAGACCAATCGCCCCTATATCTCCTCGACGGAGACGAGTGCCGACTATGCGCTCTACCTATCTTTTGCCCACCGCCTGCGCGAGTCGATTTCGCTGGGCACCTCGCTCAAGCTGATCTATCGCCAGATCGCCTCATTCAGCGCCTATGGCATGGGTGTGGATATCGGCATGAACGTTCAGCTGCGACCCGGTTTAGCACTGGCCGTCAGCCTGCGCGACGCCACCACGACGCCCATGGTCTGGGATACCGATGCGAGCGATCGCATCCAGCCCTCTCTCGTGCTGGGGGCCACCTACCGTCTAGCGCTGGCCGGGGGCAGTGCGACCCTGGCGCTGGGCTCGCGCACAGGAGGCAACGCCGACGACATCGGCCAGGGCAATCCGCTGCTGTCCGGCATCGAATACCGCTATCGGGCGCTGGCGCTGCGCGGCGGCCTGGAAGAAGGCCGCCAGTCCTTTGGCATTGGTCTGCAGCCGCATCAGCGCATCGCCCTCGATCTCGCCTATATGCAACACGACCAACTCGAGTCGACTTATCAGCTCTCTGCCAACCTCTCCTTCTGAAACGCGCTGCGGCTACGTCGCACTCGTCGGACGGCCAAACGCCGGCAAATCGACCCTGTTCAACGCCTTTCTCGGCCAGCGCCTATCCATTGTAACGGCCAAGCCGCAGACGACCCGCGGCCGCGTGCTCGGCATTTTGACGCGCCCAGAGAGCCAGGTGGTCTTCCTCGATACGCCTGGTCTGCTCGAACCCAGTTACAAGCTACACGAAAGCATGGAGCGCCAAATCGAACTGGCCGCGCGCGAAGCCGATGTCGCTCTACTGCTGATCGATGCTAGCAAACCGCGCGATCGCGCCCAACTCGTGAAGCGCTTTATCCAACAGGCGCGCACGCCCGTTATCGCCGCGCTCAACAAGATCGACCTGCTAGGTCCGGGCATTGTTGAAAACCTGCAGAAACAGCTTCTGGACGAATATGGACTGACCGAACTGCTGCCCATATCGGCGCTGCACAAAACACATATAGACGGGATGCTTCAACAGATCGATGCCCGACTGCCAACCGGCCCCAAGCTGTATCCTGACGATATGGTAGCCGAACAGCCCGAGCGCTTTTTTGCCGCTGAGCTCATACGCGAAGCAGCCTTTGAGCACCTAGAAAACGAGTTGCCCTACTCCATCAACATATCCATCGAAGAGTTCAAAGAGCGCACGGCCAGTAAGACCTATATCAGCGCCGTGATTTACGTCGAGCGCGACAGCCAGAAAGGCATTGTCATAGGCCGCAAAGGCGCGCGGCTACAGGCCATTGGCAAGGAAGCGCGCAAGGGCATTGAAGAGTTAATCGAGCAATCCGTTTACCTCGAATTGTGGGTCAAAGTGCGCCCGGGGTGGCGCAACCAAGAGCGCGATCTGCGCGAATTCGGCTATATCTGAGCGATAGAGGAGAGACGCCATGAACGTGCTGGTAGTCGGCAAGGGCGGCCGCGAACACGCGCTGGTGTGGAAACTGGCGCAGAGCCCGCGCATTGAGAACCTATACGCCGCACCGGGCAACCCCGGTATGGCCTCGCTGGCGACGCTGGTTCCCATCCGCGTCGACACGCCCGTGTCCAACGCCGAAAAACTCTCGGCTGAAATTGCAAAGTTGGCCGATTGGGCTCTCGCCGAAGGCATCGATTTGACGGTCGTAGGTCCCGACGACGCGCTGGCCGGCGGCATTGTCGATCACTTTCAGGAGCGCGGTCTAAAAATTTTTGGTCCCACTCAGGCGGCGGCGCGCATCGAGAGCAGCAAGGCCTTTGCCAAAGACCTGATGCAGCGCATCGGCGTGCCTACGGCGGCGCACCGCTCTTTTACGCAGGCCGACGCGGCGAGCGCCTATATCCGCGAGCGCGGGGCTCCCATCGTAGTCAAAGCCAGCGGCCTAGCGGCGGGTAAGGGCGCCGTGGTCTGCATGGATGAGCAGACCGCCGTTGAAACAGCGCAAGAAATGCTAGCGGGCAGCGCGTTTGGCAGCGCCGGCAGCGAAGTAGTCGTCGAGGATTTTATGCGTGGGGAAGAAGTATCGCTCTTCGCCCTGTGCGACGGAACCGATTTTCTAACGCTGGCTCCCGCCCAGGATCACAAGGCTATCTTCGATGGCGACAGAGGCCCCAACACCGGCGGCATGGGTGCTTACGCACCAGCCCCTGCCCTCACCCCAGCACTCCAGCAAGCAGCAGAAGAGCGCATTATCGCCCCTGTCCTCAAGGAAATGGAGCGCATGGGCTGCCCCTTTCGCGGCGTGCTCTACTGCGGTCTCATGCTAACGGAAGATGGCCCACAGGTCGTCGAGTTCAACGCGCGCTTCGGCGATCCCGAATGCCAGATCCTTCTACCGCTGATAGAAAACGATTTACTCGACGTGCTGGAGGCGGCCTGCGACGGCCGGCTCGGTCAAATTGAAATTAAAAATGCCCCGCGCGCCTGCGTATGCGTCGTCATGGCTGCCGCAGGATATCCCGATTCCTATCCCAAGGGCATGCCCATCTCGGGCCTCGAACAGTGGGGATCTGACGGAGAAACCGTCGTATTCCACGCCGGCACCGAACTGCTCGACGGTCAGTTGGTCACTAGCGGGGGGCGCGTGCTCGGGGTGATGGCCCTAGGCGACGCGATCGGAGATGCCGTTGCAAACGCCTATGCAGCAGTCGAAGCGATCCACTTTGAGCAGTCCTACTACCGAAGAGACATCGCCCATAAAGCGCTTTCCCGCCCATAGCCTGCACGGACTCGCCTACAACGACAACGCGCCGCCGGCACATGAGTCCGGTGGCGCGCATTTTTTCGAGCAGGAGCGTTCGATCAGGCCAGCGTATCGACTACCTGACCGCGTCCCTGCTGTTGTTCTATCTCTAAGCGCTGGCTCTGATTTTCGCTGCGCTGGCGGCTTTGCTGAGAAGCCTGCTGCTGACGCGCCTGCTCGGCGCGCTGAGTCTGCTGCGCTTCTTCTGTGCGCTCTGTGCGCTGACGCTCTTCCTGGCGGCGGCTTTCGGCCTCTTCAGCGCGGCGCTCCTGCATCGCGCGGCGATTGCTCTGCGCCTCTTGTGCGCCGCCAGAACCGCCGGACTGCATAGCCCCGCTGCGCGTCGACGAGACTTCGGACATTCGCTACCTCCTTGGGGTGTATCATCCTTGATACCTAGCAATATACTCAACGCTGAGACCGAAATCAAGCGCGTCAAAAGCAGACCGATGTCGAGCGATTGACAGGCCTAAGACCCTTTCTATATTCATGCCCACCAACCGAGGATATGCCATGCCATCTGATGCCATTCGCCTGCGCAATATGCGCTTTTATGCCTACCACGGACTGTATCCGGAAGAAGCCCGCCTCGGCCAGCGCTTTGAGGTGGATTTGGAATTAGTCAGCGATCTGCACCCAGCCGGCCGCAACGACGACATCGAACAGTCGATCAATTACGCAGAAGTGTACGAGCACGTAGCAGCCGTCGTCACGCAGCAGCGGTTCAAACTGGTGGAAGCCGTTGCCGAACACATCGCCGAGCGCGTTGGAACAGCATACGCTCCCCTGACGCTCACCGTGCGCGTGCGCAAACCTCACCCGCCCGTGCCCGGCGATTTTGACGGAATCGAAATCGAGATAACCCGCCGCTATGAGTGAGCGCGTTTTCATCGCTCTCGGCTCCAACATCGGCCAGCGCCTCGACTACCTGCAAATGGGATTGAACGAGCTGCACGCCCTTAGGGGAATGGACGTGTTATCCGCTTCCAGCGTCTATGAAACGGCGCCGCTGGGCTATACCGAACAACCGGCCTTCCTCAACGCCGTGTGCTGCGCGCGCACCGAGGGCACGCCAGCCGACCTACTAGCGGCCATGCAAGCTATTGAGCATCGCCACGGACGCCAGCGCACCATCCACTGGGGGCCGCGCACGCTCGACCTGGATCTGCTCCTATTCGGCGATACCTGTGTTAACAGCCCCACACTCACGCTGCCGCATCCCCATATCACAGTGCGCGATTTCGTACTCGTTCCCCTGCTGCAAATTGCACCAGACGCACGCGATCCGAGCACCGCGCTGCCCTACGCGCACTACCTCGAACGGCTCGGCGCTGCAGAATTACCTGCCGTCGCCGAACTCACCCTACCGGTAGCCGATGCCCGCGCTCATTGAAACAACGCGAGCCATGCAGCGGCAGGCCGACGCCTGGCGACAGTGCGGAGAGCGCATCGTCCTCGTGCCGACAATGGGCTATTTACACCGCGGCCACCTCAGCCTCGTCGAACGCGCACAATCGCTTGGACAGCGCTGCGTTGTGAGCGTGTTTGTCAACCCGCTGCAGTTTGGCCCCAAGGAGGACTTTGCCATTTATCCGCGCGATCTCGAGCGCGATTTGGAGTTGTTGAACAACGGTGGAGTAGATGCCGTCTTCCATCCATCCGTAGACGATTTCTACTCCCCATCCTTTTCCACGTATGTCGAAGTAGAAGGGCTTACGGACGGCCTGTGCGGCGCGTTCCGCCCGGGTCATTTCCGCGGCGTCACCACGGTTGTCGCCAAGCTGTTTACCACTGTTAAACCGCACGTGGCCGTCTTTGGCCAAAAGGACTATCAGCAGGTCGCCGTTATCCGACGCATGGTTTCCGACCTCAGTATCGACGTCGATATCGACACGGCGCCCACCGTGCGCGAAGTGGACGGACTGGCGATGAGTTCGCGCAATATCCGCCTGAGTGATGAAGAGCGCCGACGGGCCCCCATCCTCTACCAATCGCTGTGCCGAGCGCGCGACCTGCTCGCCAACGGTCAGCGCGACACCCACCCCCTCATAGCCGAGATGCGCGCGGCCATTGAGCACCAACTCACGCGCGATATCGACTATATATCCATCGTCGATCCCGATTCGCTGGCAGATCTCCAGCGCGTAGAGCAGTCCGCCGTAATCGCCCTGGCCGTGCGCCTGTCCACAGTGCGCCTCATCGACAACGTCCTCTTCACCGCCGGGCAAAAAAAAGACGAGGACGCCTCGTAGGCCCCTCGTCACACTGCGCGCACCTGTTTTCTGCTACTTGACCAACGTCAGTCCACGCACGAACACCGCTTCACCGATATGGGCTATGGCGTAGTACTGCCCGCTGCCCACGGCGCGCCCCATATCGTCGCGTCCATCCCAGTGCTGCCGGTGCGATCCGGCATCCATCGGACCGCGTACTAGCCGGCGAACGCGCTGCCCCAGGCTATTGTATATCGATATCTCTACCATCGCGTGGCGCGCCACTTCGACGGGTAGCAGCACCTGCCCATTAAACGGATTGGGATATGCTGCCCCCAGCGCAAAATGCACATCGGCTTGCCCCACTTCGCCGACTGCCGTGGGAATGGGCTCTGGCTCGTACGGACGCACCGCCAGAGAGAATGATCCCCCCGCCAACGCCGTGCGGCCAACTACAAAGCCGATGCTATCGACACCGGCCCACTGAACGCTACCGGCATTGTTGTCGTCGAGTTCCACGGCGACCATTTCGCCGGTGCGCCCGCGCAAGCCGTATCCCCATACCGCATAGCGGCCTTCCGCCGCACCGCGAAACTCGACTTCCACGTTGCCCGGTGTGTGCAGTGAAAAGTTGATCGTGCCCCACTGCTGCCCGACCCCGCCTTCAGCCGGCCCAAACGGCATTTGGTCAATGGCGAAAGAGCGCACGCGCCGACCGCGCAAAGCGCGGTAGCCATAGTAGGTATCGCCGGAGGCGTAATTGCCCGCAATCCACAGGCGCCACGCACCGACAAAGTTTTCCACCGCACCGACGTCCTTAAAGGCCTCGTCTATTCCAAAGGTGCCGTTGCGCCCTTCGGCGACGAGGGCGCGGATCAGTTCAGGTCCGTAGCGCTCACGCAGAAACGAAGCAAATAAGTAGGTGGCCCCATAGTGGGGAATGGCCGCCCCGACCACCGAGGGCCAAGTCGTCAAATTGAGATCGGGCGCGTCGAGAAACTGCGGCACCATATTGGGATCGGTTTCGGCAAATCCTACCAGCTCTTCCGCATAGCCCGATAGCCCCTCGTCGACCCAGGCTTCTTCGTCGTCATCGTGTCCCCAGTGAATAAGGTGTTGGAACTCGTGCGCCAGCGTGCCGCGCGCCAGCGTCGGATTTGAATTGAGGTGAAACGCGTCGAGAAAGAGTGCATCGCGCCGCAGCTGCGGGTCGATATGGGTGGCGATGCGCGGGTCGAAAAAGCCGACAATGCGGTTGTCGGGCATATCGACCACAAAAATAAAGATGCGCTTATCGCCGTCGACGTCGGGCGCTTCGCCAAAGGCCTCTGTCGCCAATTCATAAATGCCGCGCGCCGGATCGGCCGGCGTCGCTTCGTCAAACAGGGCGCCTAGGCGATCGATGGACGGCTGCACCACGACCACATCCCAGACGCGATCCTCGACGAAGATATAGGCGTTGTCGCCAACGTAGCGGCAGGTCGTCGAGCGCAGGAACGCGTCGCCGAACAGCGCCGTAGCCAGCGTAGTGCCCACGGCAATTTCCTCGCTCTGCAGTGCTTTGGCCGCCTTGCCCGCCGTCGGCAGCGGCCGATTGCCCGCCTGCTCGGCCAGCCAACGAGTGCCGCACTGGTGCGGCAGGGCAGCCGAAGCCAGCGGCGCACCAAGGATCGCCCCTATAAGCAGTAGCGCATACATGAGATTAGAAACGGCGCACCAGCGACCAGCGCATACCACCGGGCTGAGGAATAAGCTGCGCGTGTACGGCAGCCGTATGGCCGGGCTCTTTGCCCACGCTGCGCCCAGCGTGAATAGCAGCAATCAGATGATTGGCGACGATCAGGCCGGTTGCATAGAGCGCCTGGCGCTTGGCCAACTGGCTCTCGTTGCGCATGCCGCGGTAGCGCTCGCGCGCCGCATCGCCATCCCACTCCCAGTCGAAGTCGGGACCGACCGCGTAGAGCTGCGCGTTGGGCCCATCTTCGCGCCGGGCAAATTGATTGTGCTGGACGCGGCTCTGGTAAAAACCCAAATCGTCGAGAAAGCGCCGCCCCTTGCCGCGCGAATCGGCGCCGCCCCGTTCGGCCGCATAGGCGTGAAAGCGGTCGGCGCGCACCTCGGCAAGGCGGTTCAAGGCCGCATAGCTGAGCCACAGCGCGCCTTCGGCCGCCAGAAAACGCCCTCCTCCACCGCTGGCGTAGTGCTGTCCCCAGCCCGGCAAGAGTAACGAGCGCCAAAACGCACCGGCCCCCGTCTGCGCCGACGCCGAGGTGACTAGCGCCAATACGGCAGAAAAGGCGATGAATATCTTGGACGACATCGCCGGCCTAGGGAAAGGGCTTGTAGGCCATGAGCATGGGCACGCGCGCGCGCTGGCCTCCATGCATGACAACCGCAAAACGCGTGCGTCGCTCGATGGCCTCGGCCGTGGCCCCCTCGGCGCGCGACCGCGCCACGCGCGCCGCGTCAATGGCGCTGATGACGTGGTTGACCAATAGCAGGCCCGTCACCGAACTAGCGCGCTTTAAAAATCGGTTGCTGTCGTCGCGCTGCACTTCGTAGGCCAGTCGCGTCTCCGACAGGAAATTTTCCACCGAGTCCACCTGCGTAGCCTCTGCGGAACCGCCGGTTTCAGCGTGTACCAAATCGGTCCATCCCGAAACGAATTGGTCGTATTTGCCGATGAGCTCGTAGTACTGCTGCACCTCGGCATCGGGACAGCGACCAAAGTCGCCGGTATCCAGATAGTCGTCGATATAGGTCGAGCACGGCAGGGCGTGCGTGATGGACGAATTGCGCGAAATGGTCGCGTCGCGCCAAGCGAGATAGCCCTGCGGGTCCCACTTATCGTCGGCGACCTGGCGAAACTCTTTTTCCGCATCGTTGCCCTGACCGCTCCAATTGACGTACAGCCCCAAGCCCACCGCTTCGAGCCCCATAAACAGCGCGCCGCGCATCGTCGCGCCGTTCATTATTTGCCCCAGGCCCGGCACTAGCAGTGAATAGAGAAAGGCGCGGCGCGGCGTCGTGCCTCCCTTGTCTTCCTGCGGCAAACGGCGCTTGGGGGCGGGTCCATTTTCCTGCGCAACGGCGAGTGGCCCCATTAGGAAGTGCTGCCCCTCCTCGCTAAACAAACTGGGCAGCTGCTCGGCACCAAGCGGTGCACTGTTTAGTAACGCGCCCAGCGCAAGCACTGCAATCACTCGTATACTCATTTGCTCTCTCCCCTGCAAAAACCACGCTCCCCTAGCGGGCGTTTATAAATATCCAAACAGCACCGTTAAATAGAACTTCCACGGACTGCGCTCGGCCACTTCGTCGATGCCATAGGCCAGATCGACCTGCACGCGCGTAGGCACACTATAATAGGAGTTCAGATCAAAGCGCAATTGCCCGCCGACGTCGCGCAGCGGCGCCTTCCGCCCGTAAAACGAATCGGGCTCGTCCAATGCGCGATCCCATGCTTTGCCAATATCGCCGTAGACCGCGCCGTAGACCTTGTCTACGTAGACGTGTAAGAAGCGCGCGCCCCAGTGCGCTATCAGTGGGAAGCGCAACGTGGCGGTGCCCATGGCGGCCTTGCGCCCCTCAATGCTGTAAAAAGTATAGCCCTTCATAAAGCTCAGCCCGCCCAAATGGTAGTCAAAGAAATCATTGACCGCCTCTTTATCGTCAACCGCATCGCTGGCAATCCAGCCGCCGAAAAAGCGCAGGCCGAGGCGCCCGTTCCACGGCAGCGCTATATATTCGTTCCATTCGAGCGTAAACTGGTTGTAGAACAGCTTAATAAACTCCTCGTCAATAAACGATGCCTGTTCGTTAAACGAGTCGAGAAAGTAGTTGTACATTCTATCGTAGCGCGCGTAAATCTTGCGTCCCACCGGGCTGATCTCGCGGTCGCGGCGGCGCGCCAGCAGGTCGAGGCGGTAGGTTAGCCCGAGGCCAAAGCCGTTCAGATAGGTATAGCCAAACGGCTTCTGGTTCTCCAACAACAGGCCAATATTGCCATCGCGACGCGGCACGAAGGCGCGCCATTGGACGCTGGCATCATAGCGGTCATAGGTGGCCGAGGCCGTCAGCTCGCCGTGGCGCCCCAGGCGACCGCGCGCACCGATGCTAATCTGATTGAGGCTGAAGTTGACGCCGTCAATAATCGCGTCGCGCGCATCGGTGCTATCGCCGCGCGCCGAGTGGCGCTTCTGGTGAAACGCTTCCAGAAACAAGGTCGGACGCAGACCGCTATATTCGTATAGGGCAAAGAGATCGCGATCGCCATTGGCCGGGGCTAGCGCCGCCCCAACAAAGACGTTCTGGCGATAGAGCACATCGCTTGACGACGCGTAGAGACCCGGCTTAAAGCGCCCCTCGTCGATGCTCAGCCGAGGCAAGATAGAGGTCTTGAGGAAATCCGTTCCGTAGGGTTGCCCGCTTCGTGCAGACACCGTCGAAGGACGGCGCAGATGCACATCGTTGGCCCCGCTAACGCGGCGCTCCAGAGAAACGCTTGTGCCCTCACTATCAATCCTGCGAATTTCAAACCCATCGGCCGCGTAGGCGGAAAAATACACCTGCCCCTTGGCGTTAACCGTCGGGTTGAACGCCCCACCCCTGACGTTGGTAATCTGCTGGACGGTTCCCGTTGCCAGCTCAATCGAATAGATATTAAAAATCCCGCTGATATCGGACGAGAAGTATAGGCGCGTGCCGTCAGGGCTCCAGGCCGGATCGCGGTCTGTGCCCGACGTAGACACGAGCAGTTCCCAGCGATCTTCGGCGCGGAGCTGCCCGTTTTCTTCGCGCACGCGCAGCAGGGCAATATCGCGCTGGCCATCGCGCGCGATAGACAGCGCAATATGCGCACCATCGGGGGCAAAGCGCGGGCTGTAGAGCTGGGTGCCGTCGGCAATCTCCGTCAGGTAGTGCACATCGCTGCCGTCGGCGCGCATCGTCCCTAAGTTGTTGTTAGTACCCTCGTTGTGCACAAAGGCAATCCACTGGCCGTCGGGCGAGTGGGCCGGATACAATCCACGCAAACCGCGACTCAGGCGCCCCTCGCGCGCCGGTTCGGCGCCATAGCCGCGCACCAACGTCGGCACTAGCCACGCCGCGCCGTGGACCAAACCCGGCTCCTCAATGGAGAAGTCGTATGCGTAGATGTCGGACTGGCGCGAGCCGTAGCGGTCGGCACGGTCTATGCGCGCAAAGACCAGCTTGTCCTCCGTCGGCGAAAAGCTCAGCGCCGAGGCGGCCACCGCCGGCGCAATGACTTCGTCTTCGCCGCTTTCCAGATCGCGCACGACCAGCAAGTGCGGACCGTAGTGGCGCTTTTTTGTCGATAGATAGGCCAGGCGCTGACCGTCGGATGAGAGGCGCGGACGCATATTGGAAAAGCCCTCGTCGACGACGACCTCCCCCTCGCGCAGCGGCCCCAAGCTGGCCACCTGCGCCTCGTAGCGCACGCGCATATCGGCAATCCAATCGGCGTGCAGCTGATCGACGGTCCGACCGAGCTTTTCGGCAAAGAGGCCGTCTACATTGAGATTGTGCCAGCGCGCAGCACCCCGATACAACTCAGCCAGCATTTCGTCGCCGTATTCGCGCGCGATATAGCGCGTCAGACCAAAGCCGTGATCGTAGACGTACTCGTTGCCAAAGCCGCATTTGCCAAAGACGCCCATCTCGTCAAACGAGAGTGGGGCCCCCTCCAGCACCTGCATGCGCAGCACCATATCGCGGTGCGCATCCCAGCGATCGCGCCGTGCCCCTTCGGCCATATACTGAGCGGCGCCTTCGGCAAACCACATGGGCACCACCGTGCTCATTACCGGATAAGAGGCAATCGCTTCGGGATAGCCGACCAGAATATCGGGGCGGTTTTTCTCGCGCTGGTAGCCAAAGTACTGCAGGTAGAGGGCCGGCACGCGCTGCACCGTCTTGCGCGAAACGCCCAGCGAAATAATGTGGGTAAACTCGTGGGTGATTACGTTGCGCAGCCAGTCGCTGGTTCCGCGCAGCTCGTAGTCGTGGTCGAGCGAAGTCGTCCAGATCTCTATGGTATCGTGATAAAAAAAAGCGGCGCCGTTGGCGTAGTCATCAAAGTCTTTCAGGACGATGCGCACCTTTTCGCTCGGCTCATAATCGTAGAGCCGCGTGATCGGCCCGTACGCTTCTTCGGCGATCTGCCCCGCACGGCTGGCAGCCACTTCCAAGCCCTGATGGTAGAGCACGCGAAAGTGATCTGTTTCAAAAACCTGCCACTGCAATTCGGGGTGGTTCTGCGCATGGGCGCCGCGCAACCACAGAAGGGAAAACAGCAGGACGCCCCATGCCCTCACTGGCTCACCGCCATTTTTACGAGCGCACTGGCACTGCGCGAGGCGGTTTTTGCGCGCAGCTTCAGCAGGTACACCCCGCTGGCATACGCATCCACATCCCAAGCCGTATCATTTTCTCCGAGGTGGCCGGCCAGCGCCATGCGCTCGACGAGCGCACCCAGCGCATCGTAGACTTCCACCTCAACCGAAGCGTCTTCTCGCAGGAAAAAGCGCAGATGGGCGCGCGCGCCGTCGGCCACGGGGTTGGGATAGCAGTAGACGCCTTCCAAAATACGGGCTGCGCTATCAGGCCCCTGTACGAGGCCGTCCGAGCGGACAAAGCGCATACCGTCGGCCCGTCCGTCGGCCTGCCCCCAATCGGCCGCCGTGCCCACGTACTGCGGATCGACCGCGCGCAGATCCCAGACGTAGAGCGCGTCCTCTGCAAGAGCTGCAATATCGAGCAAACCGTCCCCATCGAAATCGGCTACCACCGGCGCATAGACCGGAGGTACTGCCATGAGCAAGGGAAACTCCGGCACCATATCCCCCGTATGGTCCATCGCATAGATGCCGTGCGCACCGGCCAAGACGATCTCTCCATCGCCGCGCCCATCGAGATCGGCTATCACCGGCTCGTAGAGCAAGCGCCCAGCCTGCACATAGCGCGGCAGCACCGCGGGAAAATGGGCCTTCTGCACGCCGTTGGCATCCAGCACGTGCACCCCGTTCACTGCTGCAAAAACGCCTTCCAACAAACCGTCGCCGTCGACGTCGCCCAGCGCCGGTGCGGCCACCAGCGAGTCGTTCAGCACCACGACCTGTTCACCCAACAGAATGTGGCCGCCATTCCCTGCCACGAACGTATGCACTTCGTCGCCCTGCTCGGCCCACAGGCCGGGCAGGGGCTGCTGCTGGCCATCGCCCAGCGCGTTGGCCAGCACCCCGCTGAATCCCACTTCGTTGCCGTAGAGCGATTGAAAGTTGCCGTCTTCGCTCTCGATTATGGCGCGCAGCACACCGTCGCGCGCATCGATCTCCTCGACGTGGCCAGCTACGATCAGGGCGAGCGTCGGCTCGATAGCGCTACCGGTGCGGCGAAAGCGCCCAAAGAGCGCATCGCGCACATCTCCCGACAGCGCGTGCTGCCACAAGGGGTTCTCGTCACCTACCTGCCAGGCCTCGACCGCACCGTCTCGCCGCACAAAGAGTTCGGCGCGGCCATCGCCATCGATATCGCCGGCCGCGAGAAATTGGCCTCCACCAATGCGCCACGGCGAGAGGCCGCCGTCCCATTCGGCATAGCGCAAACCGGACGCGTCTTCAACCAGCAATTCGACGTGGCCATCGCCGTCGATATCGGCCGCCTGCAAACGCCGGCCGCCCTCTACGGCCTGCGGCCAGCCCGCCGCCTGGCGCGCAAAGCGAATAGCCACTTGAACGACGTCGTTGCTCTCCGCCAGCACTTCAATCTCTAAGCCAGTGGCCCACCCGTCGTTGCTGCGCGAGTTGGGCTGGGTTTCCGCGCCGAACATGCGCGGACCATCGGCGCGAAACGGATCGTCCCGCGAACCCTCAATCTGCCGCAGGCGCTCAAATAGCGGATAGCCGATATCGCGGTAGCCGTCAGCCTCTTCGAGGGCGATGCCCGGCTGCACGGGATCGTTGTTCATCGCGCCGGCCGGCCTCTCGCTTATGACCCGCTCGTCGACGTGCCAAATGAGCAGGCCGGAGCCCGGCACGAACGCATCGTATTCATCCACACCCAACCACACGCCCTCATTTGCTCCTGAAAAATCGATTTCGTCTTCGCCAATCCAGGCGATTTCATCGGGATCGGCCCCGATGACCTGCATGCCCTGGGGGGCGCCCTGGCGAGCGCGGCGCTGGCGATACTCCAGCAGAAAATACTCCTCATCGTCGATGGGAATGCGCACGGCCTTAGACCATTCGCCCGCGCGATCGGTAGCTAGGATCGATACCACCGTATCGCGCAGCACCTCAAGCGGCTCGATCCACCCCAGGCGCGCTTTGCTCCAGGCCATGGGATGGGGGGCGACAAAACCTACGACGGGATCCAAGCTATCGCGGCGCACAAAGCCCAGCGCGTTGGCCCCCACGTCCATCAGACTCCAACCGCCCAACGCAGGCAGTCCATCGGCGAAATTCGACAGGCCCGGCAGACCGAGTTGGTGGCCAAAAAACTTAGCCATCAAACCGTTTAACCCACCGCGTCCACTGTCGCTAGGCGACTCGGGCAGAATCCACGCTCGTCTAATGTCAACGCCGCCAATGCGCAGGGGCCCGCCGGCGTACTGGGCGAAGTCGCTCTCCTCCAAAAACACCGAGCGGATATCGTTTAGCTGTCCGGTCTCGTGTCCGACCCCGGCGTGCAGTATGAGAAAGCTGTTAAAATCGCTCAGGTTGGGGCCGTCGGGATCGGCAGCGGCTCGTTCCAGTGCATCGCGCAGCAGTTCGATCCAGCGCTGACCTATTTCTTCGCTGCTGCGCCCGTTGCCATAGTGCAGCATGCGCTGAGGCAGCGTATACGCCGCGCTATTGGCGCGCGGATACACCGCATAGTCAATAGCAACGCGGCCCTCCGACACCACGTCGTAGTAGCGGCGCAGCGCCTCCAAATGATGCTCGAAATACGTGCGGTCGTGCGGGGGCAAATCGTAGGGGAGCGCGTAACCGGAGCGCGCCTCGTCGGCGCTGCGCAAGTCAAATTGCCCCCGACCCGTCGTGGTGAATTCGTCCGTATCTTCGTAGGGAAAATCGACTCTCAGAGCGAGGATCCGCCACTCCTGTGCACTGACTGCAGCAGTGCACAAAAGCAGC
>JAYOYH010000011.1:0-23039 GCA_038153405.1 Gemmatimonadota bacterium
AAAGGCGTCGTCGGGGTGTGGCGCAGTCCGGCTAGCGCACCTGCTTTGGGAGCAGGGGGTCCTCGGTTCGAATCCGAGCACCCCGACCATACATATCAAAGGGTTACGTCGCGATCGACGTAACCCTTTTTCGTGAGGTGCCTCCCCAAGTGCCCACACAACAGATATGAATTCGCCTCCATTGTAGCGTTGCCATATGCAATCACTGGCGAAGAAGCCTTTCGATCGCCTCTCCCTCTTCCGCACCTAGTTGGTCACGCGCCCGCACGGCCATTGCCCGCGCATCGTCTGCTCGTTCTTGATCGCGCAGATACTGCACGTAGATGCGATAGGCCGTCGCATGGTGAGGATTGGCCTGCAGCGCCCGATCGAGGTAGCCAACGCCCTCTGCATTGCCACTCGACAGCGCGATTGCTGCCATATTGGTCAGCGACTCAAAGTCGTCGGGGTTGCGTTCTAGCGCCTGTTCGTAGTGTCCCCACGCTCGGCTGCGCTGTCCCAGTCGAGTTAGCGACCAAGCCAGCATGCGATGGGCGGCAACGTCCCACGGCGTATGGGCTAGAATACCCTCATACAGCGGGACTGCGTCGGCGTAGCGCCGCGCGCGCGCGTGCGCATTGGCCTGAGCAAAGCGCGCCTCGCTTTGTTCACGCGCGCTGTGCAGCGCTAGAGCCTCTTCCCCGCGCGTGCGCAAAGTCTGTCTCAGAACGGCGGACAGCTTGGTGTCCGCCGCCAGCGCCTCCAATACATAGTGACGCTCGGGATAGCGACGTGCGATGCTGCGCGCCGCATGCTCGAGAGCGACTTCTCCCTTCACGTCGGCAAAGAGTCCGTCCAAGATCTGCTTGAATACCGTCTCATCTGCGGGTGCCAGCGGCTCGTTTGTACCCTGGTACATTTCGACCGGAGCGCGATACTCAAGCCATAGGTTGTCGTCCGTATTGCGCGTAGTGGATGAGAAGGGCGCCGACTGCATCGGGAATTGCGCGTAGGCACTGGCGAAAATATCCATAGGATCGCGCATGTGAATACGGGCCAGCGAGCGGGCGACCGGCTCGACAGCCAACCGGTCTTCCATATCCTTTATCCATCCGCGCAGCGGGTTATTGGAGGCCAGGCAAATCAGATCCCCATGGATTGAGAACACCGTCACATAGGGGAATACGTCAGTCAACGTATTCAGCATCGCCCGGCGCGTAGACGCCGAGATTTCATAGGTCTGAATCCACTGGCAGAACAGCCCCTCGGGCCGCAGGCGCTCCTGCACCGACTGGTAATATTCGGTGGTAAAGAGCGAGCTAATGCCGGCAATCCACGGATTAGATGGCTGCGATATAATGACATCGTAGACCGCATCGCGGCGGCGCAAAAAGCTGCGTCCGTCTTCCATAAAAACGCGTACGCGTTCGTCTTTTAGGACATCGTCGTTAATGGAGTGGAAATAGGGGGAGACATTGAGCACGGCCTGTTCGATTTCCACGACGTCGATCTGCTCGACCGTCGGGTGCACCGCTACGGCGTGCACGGTGGCACCGCTGCCGTAGCCGATAATGCAGGCCGTGCGCGCCGATGGGTGCATTAATAGCGGCATATGGCCGACCAGGTATTGCGTATCCATATCGCCCCCCGTCGAAGCGTCGGTCTTGCCGTTTACTTTGAGCGCGGTCGAATTGGGGGTCCGGAAAATGGTTACCGTCGCGCTGGTGCCCTCTTCGGCATGTAGGAGTGTCGTTTTCACCTCGGACAATCCAGTGGCCCCTTGAATACCGCGAAAAACACCGCGCTGCAGATAGGTGATATCGGTTTCTGGGACAGTCGCAACGCTAAGGGCAAAGAGCGCGACGAGTGCGACGGCATGCCGCCATGGGTTCGACATTGCTCCACTCGGCTGCGACATCAATAGGGCAACGGCCGATGCGATGCCCAAGGCGGCACCGGCCACCACCAACTGGGTCGCACCCATCAGCGGCAGTAGGACAAATCCGGCCAGCAGCGAACCTGCTATGGCGCCGAGCGTATTGACGGCATACATGCCGCCCACGGCCCAGCCCGTCGATCCGGCGGCGCTGCGCCAGCCGGCGATACCCAGCGGCAACGCCGCGCCCAGCGAACAGGCCGGAACAAACAGCACACAGGCTGTCAGCAGGCCCTGGCAGAGAAAGAGCAGCCACGTTGTATCACCCCCCCATTGCGCCAGCGCCGCAAATATATCGGGCAGCCGATTAACGGCAAAAAGTCCAGCGACCGAAGAGCAGGCACCCAGCCCCATAGCCGCCGCCACGGCGCGGTGATAGGACGCATTGCTAAAGCGCGGCAGAGCAGCCAGTAGCGCTCCTGCGCCAATACCCAGCAGCACCGTCGTAAGAATGATGGTGAAGGCATAGACCGAAGAGCCGACCACCGGCACGAGCAGGCGCGTCCAGGCGATCTGGTAGCCGACGCCCAGTGAACCAGCCAATCCAATCGTCCACAGCAGCAGGTGCGGCAGCGGCGCCGCGCGCTCGGCCCCAACCTCCATCTCTACTGCGGATTGGGTCAACGGTGCTTGCCGGTCGAGGGCGAAGGCCCCAACGGCCACCAGCACACCGGCGCCAGCAGCCACCCATAGCGTGTTCACAATGCCCAGCGCGGGCAAGAGAAATAGCCCGGCGGCAAACGTGCCCAATGCGGCGCCGAGCGTATTGATACCGTAGAGCAGGGCGACGCGCTGGCGAAAAGTGTCCTGCTGTACAAGCGCCGTAATGAGTATGGGCAGGGAAGCGCCCATGAGGAACGTGGGTATGGCCAGCGAGAAAAAGCTGACGAGAAACTGCAGGACCAAAAACAGCGCAAAATGCCCATCAATCAACCCGTAGAGCGGGTCGAGCACCTGCGACGTGTAACGCAAAAAAGGCGCCGATAGCGCGCCAAAAGCGGCAATCCCCAACTCGATTAGGCCGTAGGCCAAGAGCGGACGGCGAAACCGCTCAGCTCGGCGCCCGGCCCATGCACTGCCGCTGCCCAGCCCGGCCATAAAACTGGCCAACACAGTTGCGATAGACCACGAGGCACTGCCCATATGCAGCGTCAACAGCTTTACCCACGCGACTTCATAAGCGAGGGAAGTGGCCCCAGAGAGCAGGAATAACAGGCTAGCCAAAACAAAGGTCGACGAGTGTTTCGTATCGTGCATAATGCGCTGTCGCAGAATCTCCTGAATTTGACTCAAAAAACGAGTTTAGGCGGTCAATTTGTCCAGCACATTGCGGGTAATTTGCTCGACCACCGGATCGCCCCCGGCCAGCCCGTGCGACCAGTCGGTAGTTCCCGCGGTGAATACGGTACCCCCGCGCTGATAGTGCCCCATGACCGCATGGCCGCGGTGCCCCGGCTGCCAGGCATCGTACCACTCGGAGTCATCCGGGTGCCACTGAGCCAGCGCCGTGCCGAGAATAGTAAAGTTTTCGGGCGTGCCGTCGAGGCCCGTCGGGTGCGGTCGTCCGTCGGCCAGAGTAAACTCGCAGCCATCGCACTCGTAGCCGACAATTGTGTGCGCACCGCCAAACTCTTCTCCTTCGGCCAGGCCGGTATCAGCAAAAACCCAGTCTTCGGGCCGGTGTACCGTGTAGGCCCCGCTGCCGTCCATAATCTGACCATGGCTCAGATGGTAGCCGCCGTGCAGAAAGCCTACGCCCGTGAGCGCGTTCTCCGGCCGCTTGACCAAGTGGTGGCTCCACAGCGTCGACAGTAGGCGGTGATCGCCGCGAAAGGCGGGGTCCTGGTTAAAGCGCTGCTTCCAACAGGTCAGCGCCTGACCCTCGTCTTCGCTGCGCACCTGCCAGCACACGCTATTCCCGCTGAAAAAAGCACAATTGCCCCCCTTGCCGATAAAGGACTCGACGCGGTCGCGCATCGGCGCCGACCAGTACTCATCGTGTCCAACGCTGAGCAAGAGTGAGTATTCGTCTAACAGCGCAGCATCGCGTTCGAGATCGAGGTTGCTGCAGTAGTCCAGCGCATAGCCGCTCGCTTCAGCCCACTGCACGAACTGCACTTCCCAGCGGTGAAACAGCCCGCGGTCCGGCCGTTGAAACGACACGCGATTCCCCTGGACGCCGCCCCGGCCGTGATAGGCATACAGGCTAAAGCCGCCCCAATTGTTGTAGGCGGCATACGTATTGGTCGACAGCGCAAGGAGCATCTTGGCCCGCCGACCAGACGGACGCAGTACAAAATAACCCGTCGCACGCGCTGAACGGGTAGAGCGCTGATCAAACAGGCCGCCGCCATCGGCAATTTCCAGAGTAAACTCATAGTATCCACTCACCCAGTCTTCCGGTATGGTTAGGCGAAAGGCAGACGGCCAATCGCAGCCGTGCGAGGAGGCCGCGTCCGGCACCGGATAGCGCTGACATGGAATGTCGTCTACGCAGAGCACTTCCGAGCGCTCTTTGCCAACGCGTTCGCATCGCAGTCGAAAGTGGGGCGATGTAGACGATACGTGCAGCGTTAGCTCTTGGCCGGGAACATAACTAGTCTGGCCAGCGTATCCTTCAATGTAAAATGCGTCCTGTGTCACGCGAATTATCCTTGCATGAGGTAAAGTGCATCGGTGTTAGAATACGCCGAGTAGTGGGTTTCATCAATTTGCGATGGACCCCGTGCAATAAGGGACGGCGGCTGCCGCAATAAAAGCTAAATAAATACGCAGTTAAATCACAGTTGGGAATACATTTGATATACCTATTGTCCAACTGGCACAAGCGTTCTGCAGACGCTTCAAACTCCGATGCAAAGGATGTAATCAAATGCGCTATTTTGCCCGACGGTATATGATGCCCTTAATTGGCATATGCTCTTTCGCACTTGGTGCCCAGGCACAACCCGGTGGACCACGGCCGGGAGGGCCGCCTCCGCCGGGAGGCGCAGGCGGCCCCATGCTCCGCTACCACGAAGTCGTCCAATCGGACGGAACGGTGCAACTCATCCCAGCGACCGTAGCCCCTATCGAATTGAGCGAAGCCAACATGCGCATAGAGGGCGACGTGCGCGTTATTGAATCCAATGGTATTCCCGAACACAATACCGGCACCTTCCCCAACGCGGGCAATCCCAACGAGATTAGCGCCCAGACCTATCGCTACAGCGTGCCGGCCCAACCGCAGCGCAGCAGTACCTATACCCCGCTCAACGGCCTGTTTGGCGTATGCATCAATGGGGTGCCGTTAGATCCGGGAGCAGCCGAGTTTTTTCACGGCGATCGCGCTAGCGGCTGGCGCTACGAGGCACTGTCCGGAGCCATTGCACTAGGCCTGGACGAAAACCACGCGCACGTGCAGCCGACGGGCGCCTATCACTACCACGCCGCACCGACGCTGCTGTTGAGCGAAACCGGCCTCCAATCCGACCAGCACTCGCCGCTCGTTGGCTGGGCAGCCGACGGATTTCCGATCTACGCGCTGTATGGATGGGATGAGGCAGGCGCCGTGCAGACCATGCGCTCGAGCTATCGCGTCAAATCGGGCGACCGCCCTGCAGGCGACAGCGAGCCGGGCGGCACCTACGACGGAACATTTGTAAATGATTACGAGTACATAGAAGGCGCGGGCACGCTCGATGCGTGCAACGGAAATCAGGTCGTTACGCCGGACTTTCCAGAAGGCACGTACGCCTATTTTATAACGGAGGAATGGCCCTTTATTCCGCGCTGCTTTGCCGGCACGCCGTCGCCCGATTTCGCGCTTGGAAGGCCAGCGCCTACACTGATATGGCCCGGTAGTTGGGGACGAATCAAGGCGCGATAGCAGCGGATGGACCGGAGCGCTTGACGGCTGTATGCGTCGTACACTACGGATCCGTGCAGCCACTAAAGTCGAGAATGCGCGCATATTGCGTGGGCGGAACGCCCTGGATGCACTCGACGGTGCTGACCATTTTGCGCGTGCCCTCCGGAACGCGGCCGCCGCTGCAGGTCAGCGTCGTCCACTGCGTGTAGCTCATCTGCTGATCGCCGCAGACAAATCGACTGGCCGAGTTCTGGCCCGAGCGTCCCGGCCATGAAAAGCACAGCGTATCGCCGTAGTCGACGGGAAAATCAGATGTATTATTGGGATTGCCTGAGCAGGTGGGCTCGGACCAAAAGCCCACTTTTACAATGCGTCCAGCAGGTTGGTCGGCGTTGGGCGCAGGAATGTCTGTGGAGTTAGTAGAGCCCTTGTCGCCGCAGGCCACGACGATAAACAGCGCACTGCTCAGAAACGCCGCGACGCGCACTGCTCGGCGCGGCGCGCGCGGTTCAGCCATTGCCGTGGCGAATGGCTGAGGCGGCAAAGCGAATTTGAAAGCGATAGACCATCTTGTGCGAACAGATAATCTCGTGCGTGTCGGGGTTAATCCGCTGCGGCACGTCGACCTTATTTACATCGACCAAGGCCTGATAGCCGCGTTCGGAGAAAATGTCGATTAGCATCGTCAGGGCCAGCGGATCCTCAAAGAGGCTATCTTCCGAATTGATCAGCGTCATACCCGTTATCGCATAGCGCAGGACAATCGGCATAAAGCGCTCGTTGATGAGGTCGATAACGCTTTGAAATAGCACCGGATGATCTTCGTTGTATATCTCGAGGCGCTTGACTAATTCCTGGCGAGCATAGAGGACGATGTAGTCGGCCGTCTCTATGGAGCGAATGCGATCGTAGGTTTCGCCCGACAGTTCAAGCGACGATTGGTAGGAAAACTCTTTTTCAATTTCGGCCTGCACTTCTTCCAGCGTCTTGGCCGCATCGATAAAGTGAAAGTGGAATATCTGGCGCAGCGAGCGCAGCGCATCGTAGGTCGTATCGCGAAAGAGACGGTAGCGATTGCGCGCCAGTTCGGGATCTAAATCGGTAGGGCGGACATCTTCCAGCATGCCAACGCCCAATTCCTCGACCTTGCGGTTGTTGATAGCGGCTTTTTCACCCCGTTCGATCTGGCGGCGAATGCTCACTTCCTCGTCGACAAAGAGCAGCACCGTGCGAAAGAGCGGACGGGGAAATTCGCGACTGGCCGCACGCATTTCCCCGCGCAGCGCAACCATATTGTCGTAAAATAGTTTGAGGCACTCTGTTTGCACCGTCGTGCGCGGAAAGCCATCGACGATCACGCCGCGCTCGTATTGTGGCTCGAGCAGTTTGCGCAGCAACAGGTCGATCACCTCTTCATCGCCCACCAGATTGCCGGCGGCCTTGATGCGTTGGGCGCGTGGACTATCGAGCAAGTCGCTGATCACCACGGGGGCCACCGTAATGCCGCGCGCCTCCATAATGAAAGGCGTATTGGTGCCCTTACCGGCGCCCGGCGCACCGCCAAGCCATATAATTTCACCGGGGAATACCAGATCTTCGCGGCCGATCTCAGCTTCCAAACTCGCCCAAACGCGAGCAAAGATCAGACTGGCGTCTTTGATCTCTAGGTCTTCTAGCCGCTGGCTATCAGTCTGTTTTTTTTCCGTGCTCAGAACGGGCACTCCTTTTTGCATTTTGCCAATTAGCCCAACCGTCTACATAACTAAGCAGGCGTCTAAGCTGTGTCAATACGCTCCTTTAGCAACGGTTTTGCGGCAGGAGCAGTACCGACTACGGTCAGGCGTCGATATTCTTAAAGGGGTGCTCGATGACGTATTCGGCAACGAC
Source organism: Gemmatimonadota bacterium (assembly GCA_038153405.1). GTDB lineage: Bacteria > Latescibacterota > UBA2968 > UBA8231 > UBA8231. The sequence goes on from JAYOYH010000011.1 coordinate 7,653, forward strand.
CTTGCCACCAATCAGGTGCTCGGTAATAATGCGCTCTAATTTCTCTACGGTCATCGAGTGGTACCACACTTCTTCGGGATAGACGACGACCGTCGGCCCAGCCTCACACACGCGCAGGCAGTCGGCTTTGGTGCGGTGAATGCCGTTGCGCGGATCGCCGTGACCCAGTTCACGCAGGCGCTTTTTCAAATACTCCCAGCATTCGGCACCGAGCGTGCCGCTGTGGCACTTGGGCTTGGTCGGCGTCGCGCAAATAAAAATGTGGCGTTCTATCGGCGTATGTGAGGTCTTTTCGCTCATCGTCTTTTGCTGGCTCCGTTTATTTCCAGTGCGCAGATAGCTTTTTATGTGTAAAGGCACGCGCCGATTCGCCTTCGTAGGAGGCGACCATATGGCCGTGCCCCTCGAGCACGTACTTATAACTCGTCAGTCCCTCTAACCCAACCGGCCCGCGGCTGTGCAGTCGGTTGGTGCTGATACCGACCTCTGCGCCTAGACCGTAGCGAAAACCGTCGGCAAAGCGCGTCGAGGCGTTGTGGACGACGGAGGCCGAATCGACCCGATTTAAAAATGCCTTGGCGGCCACGCTGTCTTCGGTGACAATACTGTCGGTGTGATGGCTGCCGTAGCGATTTATGTGCTCAACGGCCTCCGCCAGGTCGTCGACGACGCGCACGGAGAGGATGTAATCGAGGTACTCGGTGCGCCAATCTTCCTCGCTGGCGCTTGCGGCCAGACAATCGGCTGGCAACGCCTGGCGTGCGCGCTCATCGAGGCGCAGCTCGACGTTTTTTGCACGCAGGGCTGCGGCGATGGGCGGCAGGGCTGCGGCTGCGATATCGGCGTGCACCAATAGCGTTTCGGCGGCATTGCACACCGAAACGTACTGTGTTTTCGAATCGACGACGATATCGACGGCCCGATCGATATCGGCCGCCCGATCTACGTAGACGTGGCAAATGCCGTCGGCGTGGCCCATGACGGGGATATTGGTATTGTTCATGATGTACTGCACGAATTCGTTGCCGCCGCGCGGAATGATCAGGTCGATATGCTCGTGTTCATCGAGCAGCGCGCGCACTTCCTCGCGTCCTTCCAACAGCGCCATCCACTGCTGGGGAATCTCCGCCAGACCGCGCGTGGCCTCGACCATGACTTCGGCCAAAACCGCATTCGTGCGCGCGGCCTCGCGGCCACCTTTGAGTAGGGCGGCATTGCCCGATTTCAGGCACAGGCAGGCGATCTGCACCAGCGCATCCGGGCGCGACTCAAAGATCACGCCGAGCACGCCAATGGGCACGCTGATCCGATAGAGGTTCAGTCCCTCGTCTAACTCCGTGGCCGACTGCGTCTGTCCGAGCGGCTCCGGCTGACCGATAATGCTGCGCACCATTGCCACGGTCGAGGCGTACTTGTGCCCACTCAAATCCAACCGCTTGAGCAGAGGCTCGTCCAACTCGCCGCGCGCCACCATCTGCTCGGCTTGCTCGACGTCGAGCGCATTGGCAGCTAAAACCCGTTCGCACTGTGCTTCCAGCGCCGCAGCAATGGCCTCCAGCGCCGCATTGCGCACTGCCCCGGAGGACACGGCCAACTGCTGCGCGGCCGCGCGCGCCGCCTTTGCCATCTCTGCTACGCTGGCCACCCTAGGCCTCTTCGGCATAGCGACTCGATGCCGCTTCCATAATGCCCTGTAGCGTGCGCGTCACCCGCTGCGGATCTTCGACCTTTCCCTCGCCCAGCAGCACATAGTCGACCAGCATATGCGCCCAATCTTTTAGCTGTGCGGCATTGCGATCGCGCTTTAGAAACGCCGCCATGTTTTTGACGATGGCGTGGTTCGGGTTAACCTCCAGCACGCGCTTGGATCCCTCAAATTGGCGATCGGCCATTTTCATCAAGCGCTCCATATTGTGGCTCATACCGCCCTGCGCCGTTACCAGCACGCAGGGGCTATCGCTCAGCCGCTTTGACTCGACCACATCGGAAACGCGCGCTTCGAGCTGCTTTTTGAGGAAGTCGATCAATTCGATGCGCTCGGCCTTGTCGTCGTCCCCGACCCCATCCAGCTTTACGCCATCGTCATCGCCCAAATCAATATCGGCCGCATCGATGGCCTGCAGCTCCTTGTCGGCAAACTTCTGCAGCGAGTTGACTACCCATTCGTCGACCGGCTCGTCGAGGTAGAGCACTTCCAACCCTTTTCTGCGGAAGGCCTCGAGCAGCGGGCTCTGGGCAATGGACCGGTAGTTATCCCCCGTCAGATAGTAGATTTTCTCCTGCTCACTGCCCATGCGATCGACGTAGGTCTGCAGCGAAACAAACGAATCATCGCCATCTTCCAGCGACGATCGATAGCGCAATAGGCCGGCTAGTTGGTCTTTGTTTTCAAAGTCCATGGCGATGCCCTCTTTGAGGACCGTGCCGTAGGCACGCCAGAACGTCATGTACTTTTCCTCATCCTTCTTGGCCATGTTCTCTAGCATGCCCAAGATGCGCCGGACCAGCGTTGAGCGGATCTTGGCGATTACCGGGTTGCGCTGCAGAACCTCGCGCGAGACGTTGAGCGGCAGATCGTCGCAGTCCACTACGCCGCGCACAAAGCGCAAGTGCAGGGGCAACAGCTCTTCGCAATCATCCTGAATAAACACGCGCTTGACGTGCAGATTCAGCGAAATTTTCGGCTCCGGGTTGAATAGGAATTGAGCCGGCGAACTCTTGGGTATGAAGAGCACGGAGTAGAACTGGATTGGCACGTCAACGGCGATGTGCTCGCGGGCCAACGGCTCGTCTCCGTCGCCTGTCAGGTGCGTAAAAAACTCGTTGTACTGCTCATCGGTGATCTCGTTGCGCGGCCGCGTCCACAGCGCCGAGGTGTTGTTGGCCTGCTTGCCGGCCACTTTGATCGGATAGGAAACAAAATCGGAGTGCCTGCGAATAATGCCCTCCAAGCGATGCGCGTCTAAAAATTCTTCGCAGTCGCTGCGCACGTAGATCTTGATCTCAGTCCCGCGCTCTTTCTTGTCTGCCGTGGCCAGCGTGTAGGTGCCGTCCCCCGTCGATTCCCACATGACGGCTTCGGCGTCACTCTCGGCCGATCGCGTCGTGACGACCACGCGGTCGGCGACCATAAAGACCGAATAGAACCCAACGCCGAATTGGCCGATCAACTTGAGCTGCTGTTCCTTGTCCTCGTCTTTGACTGTGCTGAGCTTTTTGACGAATTCCGCCGAGCCCGAGTGGGCAATTGTACCGATGTTTTGGTTTACCTCATCGCGCGTCATGCCAATGCCCGTATCGCGCACTGTAATGGTCTTGCTGTCTTTTGATATATCGATTTGAATTTCCAACTCGGCATCCGCGTCGACAATGCCTTTGTCGGTCAACGCGCGGTGATGCACCTTGCCCAACGCGTCGGAAGCATTTGAAACGAGCTCGCGCAGAAATACATCCTTATCCGTATACAGCGAGTGTATCAGCAGGTGAAGTAGCTGCTGAACTTCTGTCTGAAATGCGCGTTCCTCGACGCCCGACCCCTCTTGCGTGTCCGCATCCATCTCAGCATAACTCCTTGATTATAAAAGCTTAATAATGAGGGCTATTTGCTTTTTGCCCGTTTTTTTGTATAAGATTCTAAATGTAAGGAAGATGCTCTCTTTGGCAAGATAGGTCTACACGGCTTATCTTCCCAGCCTCGTCTCTACAACACGGCACGCATTTGGCAGATTACGACCTCATCATCGTCGGCGGCGGTCCCGCCGGAGCGGCGGCGGCCCTCTACGCACAGCGCCACGCCCTGCGCACCCTGCTCGTCGACAAAGCGCACTTTCCACGCGACAAGGTGTGCGGCGACGCCGTGTCGGGCAAGAGCGTGGCCATGCTCGCAGAACTGGGCCTGTTAGACGAAGTGCGCGCGCTGCCCGGCGCGCCCGTCGACCACATTGTCTTTGCCAGTCCGGACCACACCGAAGCCCGCATTCCGCTCGACCGCTACCCGCTAACGGATCTGATGACCGGGCGCACGCTCCCCATGGAGGGCTTTGTCATTCGCCGCCAAGTCCTTGACGACTTTCTCTTTCAAAAAGCCAAGGCAAACGCCGCCGACTGCCGCGAGGGATTTGCAGTGGAAGACCTGCTGTGGGAAGATGGACGGGTTTGTGGCATACGCGGCACGGACGCAACGGGAACGCGCTCCGAATGGACTGCTCCACTGGTGCTGGGCTGCGATGGCTATCGCTCCATCGTCGCGCAAAAAGCCGGCCTTTACAAGCACGAAAGCGCGCACTGGATGGTGGCGCTGCGCCAGTACTGGCAGGGCGTCAGCGGCCTCACAGACCAGATCGAGCTGCACTTTATCGACGAAGTGCGACCGGGCTATTTCTGGATATTTCCGGTCGATGCGCAGCGCGCAAATATCGGCATCGGCATGGGACATAACGAAATCAAAACACAGCGCATCAACCTCAAGCAGATGCTAGCCAACGCCATCGCCAGCCCGGCCTTTAGCACGCGCTTTGCCGGCGCGCAGCCAATCGAAGAGCCCGTGGGCTGGAATCTGCCCGTCGCCTCTAAGCGCCGCACGATCTACGGCGACGGTTTTCTCCTGCTCGGCGATGCGGCCAGCCTTATCGACCCGTTTACAGGCGAAGGTATCGGCAATGCATTTTACTCGGCGCGCAGCGCCGTTGAAACGGCGCTGGCCGCGCGCCAGTCCGGCGATTACAGCGCGGCCTTCTTACGGCGCTACGAAGACCAGCTGTGGCAGACATTGGGCAACGAGCTCAAGCTCAGCACGCAGCTGCACCAGCTGGTGCGCAACCGCGGGCTGACCAACTTCTTGGTGCGCAAAGCCGCGCGCAGCGAGTATATGAGCGATCTCATCTGTGGCATGATGGCCAACGCCGTGCCGCGCAAGCACCTGATCAACCCGCTGTTTTACTTCAAACTGCTCTTTAAGTAGCGGGCGCTAAATCGTCGTCGACAGGAAACCGCCGTCCACGCGCACGTCCGTTCCGGTAACAAAGGCGCTAGCCCTATGCGAGGCCAAGAACACCGCCGCACCCACCAGCTCTTCGGGCGCGCCAAAGCGATCCATGGGCGTATGGGCGAGAATCTGCCGGGCGCGCTCCGTCGGCGAGCCATCTTCTTGGTAGAGCAGGCGGCGGTTCTGCTCTGCCGGAAAAAAGCCCGGCGTAATGGAATTGACGCGCACACCGCGCGTGGCCCATTCGCGCGCCAGAAATTGAGTTAGACTAAATACGGCCGCCTTGGCTGCCGAGTAGGCCACCACGCGCGAAGGCGGGATATGCGCGGCGATAGAGGCAATATTGATGATGCTGCCTCGACCGCGCGAGGCCATCGCCGGACCAAACTCCTGGCAGGGCAGCAGCGCGCCGCCGACCAGATTCAGATCAAAGCAGGCGCGCCAATCGCCCAGCGCGATGTCTTCGAAAGACAGCCCGTCCGTCACGGTCACCTGCGGCTGGTTGCCCCCGGCAGCATTGACCAACACATCGACCGCACCCAATTGCTGCTGAAGCGCTGCGTGCGCGGCCTGTAGCGAAGTGGAGTCGGTGGCATCGCAGGCAAAAAAAGCCGCCGTTCCGCCGGCTTCTGCAATTTCGCGCACCCGCTCCTGGCCCCGCTCTTCGCTGCGCCCCAGCACGGCTACCTGCGCTCCGTGACCCGCTAGTCCGCGCGCAATTGCACCGCCCAATACGCCCGTTCCACCGATGACGACGGCCACTTCTCCGCTCAAATCAAACGCGTTCATGCCATTTTCTTTCGCCTAGTATCCCAGCGCCCTTGCCACTACGCCAATCGCCCCGCCAAATACATTGCCCCATACAATAAGCCAGCCGAGATGCTCGCGTATGACCTCTTCCATCATTTCTTTTACGCGCTCCGGCGTTAACTCCTCGAGCTTGGCCGTCAGCAGTTCATCGACTTGGGTGCGCAGTGCCCCAACTTCGATGCCGGGCTGCGCAAGTTCGGCAGCCAGCAGCGGTGCGACCTGCTGCCCAACGCCTACCACGAACTGCACGACCAGCGGCTTGACCGTCTTGGCGCCGACCATCTTCACCATCATGCCCTGCGGAGAATTCATTAGCTCTTCCAACTTTGCATCGATGATGGCGTCGACTTGGTCCGACTCGAGCAGGGCCCTGACCTTCGCCGCTAGGTCACCTCCTGAGGTCAGCGCGCTCATGCGCTGGTCGAAAAAGCGCGCCAGATAGTCTTCGTCAAAGAAGTAGCGCATAATGGAATCTTTGACCGTCTGGCGAATCTCGCGAAAGCGGTTGGGAATGACGCCAGATCCGTAGAGCAGCGGCACTCGATCGAAGAGCATCTTGACGGCCAACCAGTTAGTCAACCCGCCGGCAAAGCCAAATAGGCCAGCGGCCAGCAGCCACTCGCTGCCCGGCGTGCTCTGGCTGCGTCCAATCAGCCCCAAAACCAATAGGACAAAAGAGATTAGATTGCTGACGTTGCCTTTTTCCCAAAAGCGTTTGTGCATGATGTACTCCACGCGCACTACAGCGAAGTGCGATTTTGTTTCTTGTCCTCGTGGCGCTGCAGCGCTAGCGCGATCAATCGGTCGATCAACGCGCTGTACGATAGACCGCTGGCCTCCCACAGTTTGGGGTACATACTTATCGGGGTAAAGCCAGGCATGGTATTGATTTCGTTGATGTAGATGCGCTCGTCTTGCCGACCGACGAAGAAGTCGACGCGGGAAAGGCCCCAGGCCTCGACTGCGCGAAAGGCGCGCACCCCCATAGCGCGCACCTTCTCGGCTACTTCCGGGGCAATGCGCGCCGGAATGTGCAACGCCGAGTTGTCGTCCACGTACTTGGCGCGATAATCGTAAAAGGCATTACTCGGCTCGATCTCACCAGCGATAGAAGCCTGCGGATCTTCGTTGCCCAAGATGGCGACCTCCACTTCGCGACAGTCGACCGCCGCTTCTTCAACCACGACCTTGTAGTCATAGTGCGCCGCTTCCTCGATACTGGCCTGCAAAGCGCGGCGATCTGCGGCACGCGAAACGCCTACGCTCGACCCGAGATTGGCCGGTTTTACGAAGAGCGGCCAGGCGAAGCGCATGCACAATTCGTCGAGGATCTGTTCGCTCTCGCGGCGCCAGCGGCTGCGGCGCACCACCGCATAGTCCAGCTGCGGCAGGCCCTCGGCTGCAAAGGCGCGCTTCATCATCTCTTTGTCCATGCCTACGGCCGAACCGACAACGCCAGCTCCCACATAGGCGATATCCGCTAGTTCCAACAGACCCTGCACCGTTCCATCTTCGCCATATGGGCCGTGCAATATGGGAAATACTACATCTAATTCTCGCGCGACCGCACCCGGCGCCACGAGTTGGCGCCCACCCCAATAGTCCAAAGACACCGCAAGCAGCCCCCGCTCCTGTACCTCCGCGGCCGTCGACATGTGTTGTGCATCATCACATATCAACCAGCGCCCCTCTTTGGAGATGCCGACCATAACCAGTTCGTATTTGTCGCAATCGATGGCCGCCAGCATTGAACGCGCCGACACAACCGATACTTCGTGCTCGGCCGAACGGCCGCCAAAGAGCACGCCCACGCGTATTTTGCCTCCCATAGAATCCTCTCACAATGGCGTTTATCCGACCGTACAATCGCACCTAGGTTAGCTGGGCGCGGCGTTTGCACGGACCGTTCCAATATAGGAGCGAGGCGCTCCTATGTCGAGTTAAGAGCACGCTTCGGAGGACGTTGCATCGGCGCCACAAATTGCGTATCTACTCAGCACTTTGGCCCACAAAACGATCCCTAATAACCGAGGAGAATAGACTATGAAATACCGCTACGCCGAAATGATCTGGAGCGAAGTGCGCGATGCGGCACAAGCCGATCGCGTGGCCGTGCTGCCCGTGGCTACGTACGAGGACCACGGACCGCACCTGCCCGTGGATACCGATGTCGTTCTGTGCACGGGCATCTGCGAACGAGCCGTAGCACGCGTTCCCCAACAGGCCGTTCTCGTTCCAGCTGTAGCGCACGGCTACAGTCCACATCACATGGATTTTCACGGCACCCTGACCATCGAGTGGGACACGTTTATCCGCTACGTCAAAGACGTGTGTTGTAGCCTGGCACACCACGGCTTCAAGCGCATTCTCATCGTCAACGGGCACGGTTCAAACGCTTCGCCTCTCGACCTGTCTGCGCGGCTGACCATACTCGAGTACCGCGGATCCATTCTGTGTGCATCCGTCAACCACTGGGATCTCCGCATCGCCAAGGAAGTCGGCGCCCGCGAGCGCGAGTCCGACTACGGCGGCACCTCCCACGGCGGCGAGTATGAAACCTCGCTTTATCTCGCGCTCAAACCCGAACTGGTCGAAATGGACAAAGCCATCGACGAGCGCTCTCCGCTTTCACCCAGCTTTCGCACGGATTTGCTGGCCGGCAAACACCCGCAGGGTTCGGCCGCGCGCATGGTTCCCTATTGGAGCGCGCAGACGGCCAGCGGCGTGATGGGCGATGCGACAAAAGCTAGCGTCGCCAAGGGCGAGAAATTTCTCGCCGCCGCCGTCGACGGCCTGGTTGAGTTGATCGGCGAACTGCGCGATCAGGCCATCCTGCCGCGCCGCGACCAGCACTAAGGGCATGAGCACAAAAAAAGGCATCTATTGTCTGGAAGTCGGCGAGTGGTTCGGCTCGCTGCAGGGGCGCCACTCCGTCGAACCCATTTTGCAACTGCTGCGCGATTCGCCGCTGGCCGTGCCCTTTATCCACCGCGACATCGCCACTGAAGTCGAGTTGCGCTACTACCTGCGCAAATGGACGCAGGGGCGCCAGCGCAACTACCCCATACTCTACCTGGCCTTTCACGGCAGCCCCGGCTCCATTCACTTATTCAACGAAAATGGTCGCCTGACCGAATTTGCAATCGACGAGCTATTCGATGTGCTCCATGGCCGATGCGCCCGGCGCGTTATTCACTTTGGCGCCTGCAGCGTCCTCGACATGCATGGCAATAGAATAAACCGCTATCTGCGCACTACGCGCGCCGCCGCCATATCGGGCTACCGGGCAGAAGTCGACTGGATTGATTCAGCCGCTTTTGAAACGGCCTACCTAGCTCAGCTTCAATATGGCCTATTTACCTATAGCGGCTTACACGGCATTGAGCAGCGCGTTGCCAAACTCATGCCGCACCTGCTGCGCACTCTCGAATTCAATATCAAGATTGCGCGATAGTCAGCTCAACGACGCGGTCGACGTCCGTTCAATGCGCTCTACACAGTCATTTTACCGAGCGAAGCGCCCGCGCCGATAGTCGATTGACGCAGTGCCACAGATGGGAGAGATTACGGGACAGCGCGCTGTCCGCCCCAATGGCGCGGGCGGCTCTTGCAATAAAATACACCTTTGGGCGCAGGAACTGCGCAAGGAGAAGCGCATGACCGATCGAGAAATGATCGAAGAGCTAAAACATTTCGACACGCCGTCCATTACCAACGTCGTCGCGACGTATCCCGGCCATCCCCTTTGCCTAGGCCTGTATAACCCCTGGCGCGAGAACTGGTATACAGACCAGAGCCTGCGCTGTATGTATCCAGAATTGGGACGCACCGTCGGCTATGCCGTAACCTGCACCTACGGCCTGCCCGATCCGGACTACAATCGGCTGAGCTTTATGGACGTGCTCGAGGCACTCGACGCCATGCCCAAACCGACGATACTGGTGCTCGAACAAAAATTTCCTCCGGAACTTCAGGGCAAAGTCGGCCTAGCGGGCGGCAATATGACATCGGCGATGAAAGCCATCGGCTGCGTTGGCTGTATTTCCAACGGCCCATCGCGCGATATCGATGAGATTCGACCGATGAAGTTTCAGTATCTACTCAGCGGCGTTACTCCGGGCCACGGCGCCCAAGCGGTGCACGCGGTCAACGTGCCCGTCAGCGTCGCCGGCATGGATATCGCACCGGGCGAGATCGTCCATATGGACGAAAACGGCGCCTGCAAATTCCCCGCCGACAAGCTGGGCGCAGTGCTCGAAAATGCCCGAGCCCTACAAAGGGAAGAAGAGGAACGCGTCGGTCGCCTTCTACAAGCCAGCTCATTAGAAGAGGTGAAGCGCATCTTCGCCGGCCACTCGTATGCCGAAACGGATGAGGAAAAATAGGCCGGCGCTACGCGACCGGCATATCGCCAATGGCTAACGCGCCCCTAACCGACGTTCTCGGCATCGGCTTGTGCACCGTCGATATGCTCTTTGTCGTTGACCATCTCCCGCACTTTGACCGCTCCATGCGCGCTGCGCAATTCCTGCGCCAAGGCGGTGGTCCGGCCGCGACTGCGCTGGTGGCCTTTGCCCGCCTGGCACCCGATGCGCGCAGTGCTTTCATCGGCAAGGTCGGCGACGACGAGGACGGTGATTTTATTCGCGCAGGCCTGCAGAGAGAAGGCGTCGACACCGCGCACTTTGCCATTGCCCCGGGTGCCCATTCGCGCGTTGCCCTCGTGCTAGTAGAAGAGTCCAGCGGCGAACGAGGCTTTGTAACGCGGCCGGAGAGCTGTGGCGAACTCACCCCAGACGAGCTGCCGTACGACGTGATCAGCGCGGCGCAGATCGTTCATTTGGACGATGCCGATGCCACCTGTATGCAGGCGGCGCGCTGGGCCAAAGAAGCCGGCCATACCGTAGTTTTTGACGGCACCTGGCCGCACAAAGATCTCGACGATTTCTTGCCGCTGGTCGATGTGTCCATCGTATCCGAACCGCTGGTGCGACAGTGGGTTCCCGATCTTAGCCCCGAACAGGTCGTGCAGAAATTGGCCGACTACGGCGCGCGCATCGCGGTGTACACGCGCGGCAAGCTCGGCTGCGTGGCGCGCTGGCAGGGCCAGACCCACACCGTTCCCGCATTCCCGGTAGCAGTGGTCGATACGACCGGAGCGGGTGATGCCTTTCACGGCGCATTTCTCTACGGCCTGCACCAGCGCTGGACGCCCGAACAGACAATCCGCTTTGCCTCGGCCACAGCTGCGCTAAACTGCCGCGCTCTGGGCGGGCGCACGGCGCTGCCCACGCGATCTGAAGTAGAGGCGTTTCTGCACGCGCACACCGCCTGACCTTCCACAGTAGTGCCGTGATCAGCGCGGGTGAAGATCGGACCGCTTGCAACCGGGCTATAGAGCGCTTTTATTTTGCCGCCAACACATCCAGAGATACGCCATGCTATATGCCACACTGCCATCCGGTCAGCCCATGCCCTTGCTCGGGTTGGGCACCTTCGACCTACGCGGCGCAGAAGGGGCGGCCTCGGTAGCCGCCGCCATTGGACACGGCTATCGCCACCTCGACACAGCGCTCGGCTACGATAACCACGATGCCGTAGGACAGGGCATTGCCCAATCTGGCGTGGGGCGCGGCGAACTCTTTATAACCTCCAAAATACCGCGCGAAGAGTTGGCCTACGACGATGTGCTGCGCGCCTGCGAGCGCAGCCTGCGCGAACTGGACCTATCCTATCTAGATCTATTGCTGATTCACTGGCCCAACAACGATATCCCGCTGCGCGAAACGCTGCGCGCGCTGTCCGCGCTGGTTGAGCGCGGACAGATCAAGCATGCCGGGGTTTCTAATTTCACTACCTGGCGCCTGCGCGAAGTCCTCGAATACGACCTGTTGCCCATCGCCGCCAATCAGGTAGAGTTCCACCCCTACCTCAATCAGGACAAGCTGCGCGCTTTTTGTGCCGAAAGCGGCATTGCCCTAGTTGCCTACAGCCCGCTCGCTCAGGGCGCCCTGCTCGATGACGAGGTGCTGGGCGCTATCGCTACTGCGCGCGGCAAGACGACGGCACAGATCGCCCTGCGCTGGCTGCTCGAAAAGCAAATAGGCGCCATTCCGCGCTCGCGCTCGCCCGAGCGCCAGGCCGCTAATGTCGCGCTCTTTGACTGGTCCTTAAGCGAGGATGAAAGAGAGCGCATTGAGCACATTGAGCGGTCACTGCGCGTCATAACCTACTGGCCGGGCGAATTCGAAAAGGGAGAGTAATATGATCGATCTCAGCGGCAAAGTCGGCCTCATTACCGGCGCATCGCGCGGCATCGGACGCGCCTGCGCCCTGGAAATGGCGCGCGCCGGCGCCGACGTCGCCGTCAACTATCGCAGCCACCCCGACGAGGCCGAGGAAGTAGTCGCGGCGATACGCGCACTGGGCCAACGGGCTATCGCCATTGGCTGCGACGTGGCCGAACGCACCGACGTCACCGACATGGTCGCGCGCACCGCGGCGGAATTGGGCCGCATCGACATCGCCGTGGCCAACGCCTACTACAGCAAGCGCCAGCCTTTTTTGGAACTCGACGAAGAAGGCGTGCGCCGCACGCTCGACGTGACGTTGCTCGGTGCGTTCTTTACGGCGCAGGCCGCCGCACGGCATATGGTTGAGCAGGGCGAGGGCGGCGCGCTGCTCTTTATTAGTTCGATTCTAGCGCGGGGTGCCTATCCGACCTCGCTGCCCTACTGCGCCGCCAAAGCGGGCATGAATCACATGTGCCGCGTCATTGCACGCGAAATGGCCGAACACAAGATTCGCGCCAATGCCATTGAACCGGGCTACACCGATACGCCCGGAGAGCGCCAATTCGCCAGCGAAGATCAGATACGGCAAGCCGCCGAGAATCTGCCCTGGAAGCGCCTAGCCACGGGCGAAGATATCGCGCGCGCCGCTGCATTTTTGTGCTCGCCCGCTGCCGACTACATCACGGGGTCCATACTCACCGTCGACGGCGGACTCATCTTGGGAAGCTAAAAAAGGAGGTACGCTGTGCACGTCGCACTGCAAATGAACGACCTGTCCGATGACAACCTGAAATTTGCCAAACAAATTGGCGTCGACCACGTCGTCACCGGCTCGCCCAAGGAACTCATTCCCCCCGAGCGCGGCTATTGGTTGGCCGATGATCTGAGCGCCCTGCGCGAGCGCGTCGAAGGGCACGGACTGAGCGTTGAGGTGATGGCACTGCCGCTCAGCTCGTCCTACATAACGCGCGCGGAAAACCCCCATATCATGCTCGGCACGCCGGAACGCGATCGCGAAATCGACCATATCTGCGAGTGCATTCGCGCGGCCGCGGCGGCTGGCATTCCCTGTCTGAAATACAACCTGACCATCATGGGCGTTATCACCACCGGTCGTTCGACGGGCCGCGGTGGCGCATCCTACCGCGCCTTTGATTACGAATCCGTCAAGGACGAGCCGCTGACCGAGGCTGGCCGCGTAGACGCTGCCGCCATGTGGGAGCGCATCGACTACTTTGTCCAGCGCGTCATTCCCGTCGCCGACGAGTACAAAGTCCGCATGGCCTGCCACCAGCACGATCCCGCCGTGCCACACGATGTCGGCGTCCGCGGCGTCAACCGCGTCTTGGGCAGCGTCGAGGGCGTAAAGAAATTCGTCGATCTCATCGATAGCCCCTATCACGGCCTCAATTTCTGCCAGGGCACCTGTTCGGAAATGCTACGGGATCCCGGCCGCGAGATCTTTGACGTCATCCGCTACTTCGGCCAGCGCGAAAAGATTTTCATGGTTCATTTTCGCAATATTCGCGGCGGCTTTCTCAAATTTGAGGAAGTCTATATCGACGAGGGCGATGTCGATATGTGGGAGGCGATGAAAGTATACAAAGAAGTTGGCTACAGTGGCGTATTCTGCCCCGACCACGTGCCCAAGTCGGAGCAGGACAGCCGTTGGGGACACCGTCAGCGCGCCTTTACAGCCGGTTACATCAAGGCGCTCATCAAAGCGATTAACAATCCCTAATCCGTCTATGCGTCCGTTCCTTTGCCTATTTCATAAGCTGACGCATGCGCTTCCTGCACAAGCAAACCCTGTCGAGAGCACTGCATGTCCAAACTGAGAATAGCCTTTGCCGGATTCCGCCACGGCCATATAACCAGCCTATACGCTCTGGCGCAGCGGCGCGATGACTTAGAAGTGGTCGCCGCCTGCGAAGAACACGACCAGACGCGCGCCCAGCTCGAGCGCGACGGACATATCCAAATTACTCATTCAAAGCTCGAGGCCCTGCTCGAAGTGGATAGCGATATCGTCGCCATTGGCGACTACTTTACCCGACGCGGGCCCGTTGCCATTCGCGCGCTGGAGAGCGGCCGCCACGTCATCGTCGACAAACCACTCTGCACCCAAATAGAAGCGCTAGAGCACATAGCCGCACTTTCAGCGCAGAAGGGGTTAAAGGTCGGCTGTATGCTCACCATGCGCGACGCGCCGCAGATCCTAGGCGTGCGCCAGCTCATCGGCGACGGCCGAATTGGCGAGGTGCACGCTATTTCCTTTGGCGGGCAACATCCTCTTAAGCTAGACGCGCGCCCGGCCTGGTATTTTGAAGAGGGCAAGCACGGCGGCACCATCACCGATATCGGCATTCACGCCATTGACGCGCTGCCGTGGGTGACGGGTTTGCGCTTTGAGACGATCAACGCCGCGCGCTGCTGGAATGCCTTTGCAAAGGATGCGCCCTACTTTGAAGACGCTGGACAGCTTATGCTGACGATGAACAACGGTTGCGGAGTGCTCGGCGACGTCTCCTACTTTGCGCCCGATCGAGCCGGCTATAGCATGCCCTATTATTGGCGCACGACCTACTGGGGGCGCGACGGCGTTATCGAAACGTCGACGACGGCCGACGCCATCATGCTACTGGGCAAAGACGACGAGCGCCCACAGACGATTGCTCTGCCTGAGGCACGCCCCGGCGGCTATCTACAGGCGTTCCTCGATGACATTGCCGACGTGCAGCCGGCCAACGACCTCGATACCGCCGCAGTGCTCCATTCGGCGCGCCAAGTCATACGCATTCAGCAGGCGGCCGATCGATGCGAGCGCGAAGTCGCTCTCTAACGCATTTACCTGAACCAATACATACCTGCCAGCACAATCGAAAGTGCTATGCTGTGCTCTCCCGAGCACGGGCAGCTTCCACCACGCCTCTCAGATCTTCTGGCCACTCCGCGCAAAACACCATGCGCTCGCCGCTGCGTGGATGCGCAAAGCGCAGCTCGCGTGCGTGCAGCGCCTGTCGCTTTATCAGGCTCAGCATCCAGCGCGCCCAGCGCCGCATTTCGGGACGAATCCCCTCCGTATAGTCGCGCCCAGCATATACGGAATCGCCAAATACGGGATGGCCAATATGCTGCATATGCACGCGGATCTGGTGCGTTCGTCCCGTGTCTAACTTGAGCTGAAGCAGGCTGGTAAAATCGTAGCGCTCGACGATTTCGTAGTGCGTGCGCGCCGCGCGTCCGTCTTCGACTATACCCATTTTCTTGCGGTTTTTTGGGTTGCGTCCCAGCGGCGCG
>JAYOYH010000011.1:23049-111559 GCA_038153405.1 Gemmatimonadota bacterium
TTGTCGTTGGGGGGGCGCGCCGCGCGGCCGACTTCCTATAAACATATTTTGGGGGTTTTTTTGGGGTGGCGCCCCGGGGGGGGGTCCCCCGCGCCCCGCGCCTCTTTGGGCGCGCCCCAAACCAAGGCATTGTAGCGTCGCTCGATATGGCGCTCCTGCAGTTGCTCGGCCAGGCTCCGATGCGCCGCATCCGACTTGGCGACCACCATAAGACCGCTGGTATCCTTATCGAGGCGGTGAACAATGCCCGGGCGCAGCACGCCGTTAATTCCAGATAGATCGGTGCAGTAGTGCAGCAGCGCATTGACCAGCGTGCCCGCACGCGCTCCGGGCGCCGGATGCACCGTCATACCCGGTGCCTTATTGACGACCAGCAGGTCGGCGTCTTCGTAGACTATATCGAGGGGAATGGACTCGGGTTCCGCTTCCAAGGGCTGCGGCTCTGGCACCTCCACCGCAATGCGATCACCTGCCTGCACCAAATACGCCGGACGCACCGCCGCGCCGTTTACCTGCACGCAGCCATCCTTTACGAGCGCCTGAATGCGGCTGCGCGACAGTGCGGGACAGTGCACTCGCAAAAAGAGGTCGAGACGCTGATCGACCTCGACCTCTCCTACTTCGATTTTCATAGGAACAGCCAACCTATCCGTGGGCCGCATCACTTTCGGGCGGAGCGGAATTCTGCCTTTCTTCCCGCTCTTTGCGGGAATAGCCAAAAAACAGCAGAAAAACGCCCACCGTGACGAATGAATCGGCGAAGTTAAAGATGGGCCATCGCAGCTGACCAAAACCGAAGTCGAAGAAATCGACGACCTCATGCAGATAGATTCGGTCGATTATATTGCCAACGGCTCCCCCCAGCACCAAGCTCAACCCATAGCGCAGTAATTGCTCACCGGGCTCCAGTGTGCGATACAGGTACACCAGCACGCCAAGTGCCGCAATCGAGACGATCGTATGCAGCAGCGGACTGCCCAGGTTGAGGCCGAAGGCAGCCCCGGGGTTGTGAATGTAGGTAAGGCGAAAAAAATCGCCGATTACCTCTAACGGCACGCCGCGCGTCATCGCATTCTGGACCACAAACTTGGTCGACTGATCAATGGCAATGGTCGCGGGCACCAGCCACAGAGGATTCACGCGTCGTGTGACTCCTTTTCGCGCTTTGACTTACAGGCAATGCACTGCGTAGCCGTCGGCACCGCTTCTAGACGCGCGCGACCAATCTCGCCGCTGCAGGTGCGGCATACGCCAAATGTGCCGTTCTCAACGCGCTCAAGGGCCTCGTTCAAATAGTCGAGATAGTCGCCGCCGCGCTGGGCCAGCAGCAGCGATTTTTCGCGCTCCATCGCATCGGTGCCATGATCGGCCATGTGCAGCGAATAGGTAGAGCGGTCTTCCGACGTGCCATCGCTGCCATCGTTGCGCGAATTTTTCTCGATGGCGGCCACGTTCTCATTCGTCAAATTAATTTTTTCTGCAATAAGCTTTCTAAAGAAAGCCAGATCGTCTTGATTCATTCACTCGTCTCCACTTCAATAGCTATGGGTCGGCGCATATATACCCATAGTGCGCTGCAATCGCGAACCCTCAGTTATGTGCGCGGGCAATGCCTATCGTGCCCGCGTAGTTGTTTACCTGCCATTCCTGTTGCAATACGCTGGAAGAGGGCATTCCTCCCATTTCGATATCCAATGCCAGCGTCTCGGCGGCTATATAGTCGCGGTGCTGTGCAACCGCTTCCTGCAGTTCGGACTGACCGACGACGCCGATGCGAATGCGATCGGCCACATCGAGGCCAGCATCTTTGCGCATATTTTGCACGCGATTGACGAACTCGCGCGCCGTGCACTCCGATATGAGCTCATCGTCTAGCTGCACGTCGATGCCAACGCCTAAGTTGTTGTCAATGGCTACGACAACGCCCTCCTTTTCCTGGCGCTGCACGTCGATGTCGTCTATGCTGATCTGCCCGTCGGCCACGTCGATCACGCCCCCGGCGCGCAGCGCACCGATTTGCTCTTCGTCGAGTCCGGCAATAAACGCGCCCACTTCTTTCATGCGCTTGCCAAAGCGCGGTCCAAGCGCGCGAAAGTTGGGGCGATAGCTGACCTGGCTGAACTCGGTCTCATCCTCGACTAGGACTACTTCCTTGACGTTGAGCTCGTCGGCCAGCAGCGGCACCATGTCCTGCAAATCGCGGTGCGCCTGCTCGTCCGGCGGCAATAGGAACAGACGCCGCAGCGGCTGGCGCGTCTTCAGGTTATGCTTGGCGCGCAGCGAGCGGCCGAGGACCACGGCGCGCGTGGCCAATGCCATCTGCGCTTCTAGCTGGGCATCGCGCAGCGACTCATCGGCCTGCGGCATGGAGCACAGGTGCACGCTGACCGGAGCCCGCTCATCGTGCGAACGCACTAGGTTTTGGTAAATGCTCTCCGTTATAAAGGGGAGCACGGGAGCCAGCGCCTTGCTAAATGTGACTAGCACCTGGTAGAGCGTGGCGTAGGCAGCCCCCTTATCGGCGTCGTCCTCCGACTTCCAGAAGCGACGGCGACTGCGACGGATATACCAGTTGGTCAGCTTATCGACAAAGCTGACCATGGCCGGCACGGTCTTGTAGAGGCGATAGGCCTCCATCTCGGTGTTGAGATCGCGCAGCAGCGTCTGCAATTCGGAGAGAATCCAGCGGTCGAGGCGATTTTCCGAGCGGATCCTTTCGCCGGTCTGCGGCTGCCAATTATCCGTCCGCGCATACATCGCGAAAAAGTAGTACGAGCTCCACAGCGGTATAATCACCGAGCGCAGGCTCTCTTTGATGCCGTCTTCTGTCAAACGCAGTTCTTCGGCCTTGAGCGCCGGCGAGTTGAGCAGGTAAAGACGGAGCGCATCGGCCCCGTATTTATCGATCATCTCCGTCGGCTCGGGATAGTTCTTGAGCCGCTTGCTCATCTTGCGCCCGTCTTCGGCCAGCAGCATACCCGAGACGATGCAGTTCTTAAACGCCGGCTTGTCGAAAAGGGCGGCGGCCAACACCGTCAGCGTGTAGAACCACCCGCGCGTCTGGTCGAGTCCCTCCGAGATAAACTCGGCGGGGAAATTGGCGTCAACCTGTTCCTTATTATCGAACGGATAGTGGTTCTGCGCATAGGGCATGGACCCAGACTCAAACCAACAGTCGAGCACCTCTGGCACACGACGCAGCGTCCCCTCTTTGCCGGCAATTTCAATATCGTCGATGACGTGTTTGTGCAAATCATCGATTTTGCGACCGCTGAGTTCTTGCAACTCTTCACGGCTACCGATGCACACCGTCTCGCCGGTTTCCTCGTTGCGCCAAATCGGCAGCGGCGTGCCCCAATAGCGATTGCGGCTTATTGCCCAATCGCGCGCCCCCTCCAGCCAGCGCCCAAAACGGCCGTCTTTTATGTGTTCGGGCACCCACCAAATCTGCGCATTGGCCTTGAGCATCTTGTCTTTGATCGATTCTACACTGACGTACCAAGTGGACACGGCGCGATAGATCAGCGGTGAGTCGCAGCGCCAGCAAAACGGGTAGCTGTGCTCGATCGTGCTTTCGATCAATAGCTTGCCACTTTCGCGCAGCGCGCGAATGATATCGCGATCAACCTCTTTCACAAAGCGGCCCTGATAGTCAGGCACTTCGTCCGTGAAGCAACAGTCTTCGTCGATTGGCGCCACCGTTGGCAAGCCTTCGCGCTGGCCTAGTTGGTAGTCGTCCTCGCCAAACCCGGGCGCGATGTGTACGATACCCGTGCCGTCTTCGGTCGATACGAAATCGGCCTGCACGACGCGGAAGGCCCCCTCGTCTGCCTGTTCGGCAAAGTAGGGAAATAGCGGCTCGTAGTGAAGACCGATTAACTCTTGCACCGGCTGTGCCTCGACCCGCTCGATATCGCTCTCGTTGCGCTTGAACACTTCCTTGAGACGCGCCTTGGCCAGGATTAGTTGCTCGCCGTCTTGCAGGTGCACGCGCACGTATTCAATATCGCCGCCGACGGCCAGTCCCATATTCGAAGGAAGTGTCCACGGGGTTGTCGTCCACGCCAGAATGGACAGCCGCTCGGCGTCGCGCACGGCAAAACGCACGGTGACCGACGGATCCTGCGTCTGCTGATAGCCCTGATTAACTTCGAAGTTGGAAAGCGGCGTAGCGCAGCGCGGGCAGTAGGCCAGCGACTTATAGCCCTCGTAAATCAGCCCCTTGTCCCACAGCGTCTTAAAAACCCACCACACCGACTCCATGAATTCGACATCCATGGTGCGGTACTGGTTGGACCAGTCGACCCAGCGACCGACGCGGGTGATAAAGCGCTCCCACTCGCCGGCGTAGCGCAGGACGACGTCGCGACAGGCTTCGTTAAAATGGTCGACGCCGTACTCCAGGATGTCCGGGCGCGATTTTAGATTGAGCTGCTGCTCGACTTCGTTTTCGACCGGCAGTCCGTGGCAGTCCCAGCCAAAGCGCCGCTCGACGCGATAGCCGCGCATCGTCCAATAGCGCGGAACGACGTCCTTGATTATGGACGCCAATAGATGGCCGTAGTGCGGTAGGCCGCTGGCAAAGGGCGGACCGTCGTAGAACGTGAAGCGCTTCTCTTCGGCCCGTTCGTCAACGGAGCGCGCAAAGACGTCTTCCTCTTGCCAGAACGCCAACAGCTGCTCTTCCTGAACTGGGAAATTGGCCTGGCTTGGCACTTCGCTAAAACGCCCTTGGGCTGTATTGTTATCTGCCATAGTTCAGATGCGAATATTCTGGAGAAAAAGCATGATGACTTGCAGAAATACGATGAGCAAGAGCGGCGTAAAATCCAACCCTGTCGACCAGAGGAAGCTCGGCACGATGCGGCGCACTGCCTCAATGGCCGGATCGGTCAAACCGCGCAGAAACTGCACAATCGGATTGTAGGGATCGGGATTGATCCACGAAATCAATACGCGAATGATCACGAGCCACATGTAGATATTTATCAGGGAGACCAGTATACCGATTATCCCGTGGGAAAAGCCACTGTAGTCGAACACGTCGTTCTCCGTCGTCTAGTTTTTACAGATCGGCACTCTGGGCAACGAGCAGTCAGCTGCGCGCGCCAAAGAGCGCAGTCCCTAAGCGGAGCAAGTTGGATCCCTCGGCGATTGCCCACTCGAAATCGCCGCTCATTCCCATCGACAGATGCCGCATCTGCACGCCTGCTAACCCCGCGGCCTCGACCTCTTCTCCGAGCTGTCGCAGCCGGGCAAAGCTGGCGCGCACCATGCGTTCGTCTGTGCTGTGAGCGCCAATTGTCATCAGTCCACAGATGCGCAGCCCCGACAGCGCGACTACCTGCTCGGCCAACTCGAGCACCCGGTCCGGATCGGCACCCGACTGACTCGCACTGCCCGCCGTGTTGACCTGCAGCAAGATGTCCAGGCTGCGCCCTGCCCCTTCGGCCCTGCGCGCCAGCGCCTGCGCCAGACTCAGGCGATCGACCGATTGCACAAGATCGAAGAGTTCTACGACCTTGCCCACTTTGTTGCTCTGCAGGTGGCCTATCATATGCCAAGAGACAGCTGATTCGACCGCCGCCTTTTTGCCTTCGGCCTCCTGGACGCGATTCTCTCCGACCATGCGCAAACCGCAGGCGCAGGCAACATCAATCTCTGCCGCGCTGCGCGTTTTGCTGACGGCGACCACTGCAATATCGCTGCTCTGCCGCCCTACCGCATCGGCGGCCCGGGCAATCCGCTCGCGCAAAACGAGCCAATTTTCGCGTATGGAATCCATAAAATAGAATCTTAGAATATAAAGAAAGGCTAGTAAATCCACAATTTTAGACCGACTGGCGCTCACGCTGAACGCGGCCTCCTTCTGGAATGCACGCGCTCGGAAATATACTGTGCCGCGCGCGCCAACATCACGTATAGTAGGGTCGAAACCAGTATGTCACTCAGGACAAAATGGCGCAGCAATACCGCGTGTTCGCCGGACAATCCATCCAATAGGGCAAACGTCGGCGCGTAGCACAATTCGAATACCAGCACGCCGCGCGGCAGCAATTGCCAGCCTAAATCGCGCTGCGCCCGACCCGTAGAAAAACGCAAATAAACAGCCGGAACCACGCCGCGCAAGACGAGCAACGCGCTGATAGAGATGAGCATAACAAGCGGCAGACCCGGTGCGGGTAGGGCCAGTGCGCGAACGTCTAATTGGGCACCCAATAGGGAAAAATACAGCAGCAGCGGGATCGGGCCGACGCGAAACAGCACGTAGCGCAGGCGGCGACCCACTTTCGACTGACGCGCCAATACCGCACCGGCCGCAAAACCAAAGGGCAACGGATGCAGCTGCAGCGTTGAAAAAAGGGCCGCCAGCACAAAGCAGGAAAAGAACAGGCTGAACAGCAAACCGCGAATGGACCCGGGCAAGAGAGAAAAGAAGCGCACCGCACCTGCGCTTGCCGCCCCCAGGGCACACGACAGCCAGAAGCGCGCGACAAAACTCGCCGTAGCCGCCGATAGCGCGCCCTCTAACTGCAACCACAGCAAGACGGCGCTGAGCACAACTGTGCTGAAGGCGACACCGACAAGGCCCACTTGCAGGGCCTGGCGTCGGCGCGTTGTCGGCGCGCCCGTAAAGGGCCCCCACGCGCAGGATAGAGCGCCCAGCAGCAGCGCTACCAACCAGGGCAGCGACAAAAAGAATCCCACGCCCGCAGTCACCGTCGCACATACGCCCAGCGTAGAGGCCAGCAACACGCCGGCGCGTTTCCAATCCAACCAGGCTAACGGCCACACCTGCAGGCCCACTTGAAAGGCAATCCACAGCACCGCGGCGTCGCGAACAAGGCGCAGCATATCGCTCGCCTGTGGAACGACCAGGCCTAAACCACCGCTGCCCATCACTAGGCCGGCACCGATCCAACCCACCATCGAAGGTAGGCGCAGCCCGCGCGCCATCTGACCGAACGAATAGGCGACCAGCACGACCATACCCAACAGCCAAAGCGGATCAAATGGGCTTGGCTGATATCTCTGGGGACCTAAGTGCCCCAGCAAAAGGGCCATTACGGCAACGACTAGATCTTTCATAGGCCATAAAAAAAGAGGGGTAGCCGCACTCGACTACCCCTCCATACGCTTGCGGCTGCGGCTGTTCCGCTCAGCTCTTCTTTTTCTCGCCGGCTTCGGCGCGCTGCTGGCCCATGTAGAGGACCGGGCTGGCGATAAAGACCGAGGAATAGGTACCAACCAACACGCCAATAATAAGCGTGATCGTGAAGTCTCGGTTTACCTCACCGCCAAATAGCATCAGCACGATGACCGCTACCAGCGTCGTCAGCGAGGTAATCAGGGTTCGGCTCAAGCACTCGTTGATGCTCAAGTTGATCGTGCCGGCTAACCCCTCGCGGCGCACGATGGGCAGGTTTTCGCGAATGCGGTCAAATACCACAATCGTGTCGTTGAGCGAGTATCCCACTATGGCCAGCAGGCCGGCCACTACGGCCAGCGAAATCTCCACGCCCAGCAGCGAGAGCAAACCAATCGTAATGAGCACGTCGTGAAAGAGCGCGGCCACGGCGGCAATGCCGTAGAGAAAGCGATGGAAGCGCCAGGCCATATATACGAGGATCAGCGCCAGCGCTACCAGCACGGCTTCCACAGCAGCCGCGCTGAGTTCTTCGCCAATTTTGGGTCCGACCTTCTCCTGG
Organism: Gemmatimonadota bacterium; assembly: GCA_038153405.1. Classification (GTDB taxonomy): domain Bacteria; phylum Latescibacterota; class UBA2968; order UBA8231; family UBA8231. The sequence continues at coordinate 30,759 of JAYOYH010000011.1, forward strand.
CGACGAATCCAGTCGAGACTCTGCGTGCTGTTGGGAAAGCTCGACTTTATCGACGCCATGATACCCGTGGCAACTTCTGTGCCCGCCTCGCTCTCGCTGACGCGAATGAGGATGTCGTTGGGCGAGCCAAACTGTTTTATCTCGCTCTTGCTAAAATCCATATTCTTGTCGCCCACCCCGACCTGCCCCAACGCACCGCGCACATCTTCCACTTTTAGCGCTGGCTCAAAGTGCAGTTCCAACAGCGTGCCGCCGGCAAAGTCGATGCCTGGACGCAGTCCATTGACAGCGACGACCGACACCAAGCCCGCTACGAGCAAAGCGCCTGAGGCAAAGAACCCAAGCTGGCGCTTGCTCAAAAACGCGATGCGAGAATTGGCGAGAAAACCGATGGGGCCAATGCTCAAGGACTGCGATCCGCTGCCGCGCGTCAGCAAGTCAAAGACCGCCCGGGTGACAAAGAAGGCCGTGAACAAGCTCGAAATGATGCCGATGCACAGCGTAAGGGCAAAACCGCGTATCGGACCCGTGCCAAACTGGTAGAGCACGATGCCAACCAGAAAGGTCGTCACGTTGGCGTCGATAATGGCCGATAGGGCATTGTTGTAGCCACTGTCTATGGCCGCTCTCACCGTCTTGCCCGCGCGCAGTTCCTCTCGGATGCGCTCAAAAATGAGCACGTTGGCATCGACCGCCATGCCGATGGTGAGGATGATACCAGCGATACCTGGCAGCGTCAACGTGGCGTGAAAGCCGGCCAGAATTGCCATGACAAAACCCATATTGAGCACCAGCGCGATGTCGGCGATAACGCCGGCAGAGCGATAGTAGACAACCATGAAAAAGACCACGAGGATCATGCTGTAGAGCGCCGCCGTCTTGCCCTGCTCAATGGAGTCCCTCCCCAGCGACGGGCCCACCGTGCGGTCTTCGATAATCTCCACTTCGGCGGGCAGCGCGCCGGCGCGCAGTACGATGGCCAGATCTTTCGCCTCGTCCTGCGATCCGCTACCGGTGATAATTCCGCGCCCCTCGGTAATTTTCGTTTGAATGGTCGGCGCCGAGTAAACGGCTTCGTCTAGAACGATGGCCATGCGCTCGCCAATGTGCGCCCCGGTGACGCGCGAGAACTGACGCACGCCCTCGTCGGTCGTGGCAAAGTTGACAATCGGCTGACCCAAGTATTCGACGTTCTGGCCGACGGAGACATAAGCATCTTGCAGCATATCGCCGGTCATTTCTGGCCGCGAACGCACCAAGTAGACGATGTAATACTGGTTTCCAGCCATGCCCTCAGCCTTGCTGGAAAAAACGAACTCCACGTCCTTGGGCATCGCGCCGCGCGCAGTCGGCGAGTTGAGGATGCCCTTGACGCGCGGCAGGTCGCGCGCGCTCACGGCAATATCGCCGGTAGCCAACGGCACCAGCAGCGAAACCAGACTGCGCTCACCGCCGTCCGCTTCGGGCTGTGCGTCGCTCTCCTCAAAGAGACTCATCTCTTCCACAGGTTCCGACTCCGCCGTATCGGCCTTGGCCGGTGCGGTCAGCGTATTAATGCGCTGCAGCAGGCGGTTGCGCTCGTCATCGGGCTCCAAGAGCTGAAATTCGAGCAGCGCTGTTTGTCCGACCAAGTCCTTGGCGCGCTGCACGTCCTGCACGCCGGGAAGCTCTATGATGATGCGGTTGTCACCTTGGCGCTGAATCGTCGGTTCGGCCACGCCGAACTGATCGATTCGATTGCGAATGATTTCCTGCGCACGCGCTACTGCATCCTGCGCTTCTTCCAGGGCGAGCCCTTCGGTTTGCACCTCTAGCACGAGGTGAATTCCACCCTGTAAATCGAGTCCCAAATTGAGGGAGCGCTTGTGCAAATCAGCCAGCGCTTCCGGCGCACTCAGGTCCATCGCCGAGCGCTCCTCTGCCGACATGCCGTAGTACTTGATGCTCGGAAGCAGGTAGTAGACCCCAGCGGCGATCAGCGCCAGAATCAGTATGAGTTTCCAATTGCGTTTCATGGCTCGTCCTTACTGTACCGTATAAGCCCCGACCGGGCATAAAAATCCAAAAGGGACAACATTTTAAAATAGTTCGCTAATCGACAAAGCGAAAGCGACCCTGCACTCCGCTGGTCGCGCGGCTGTGCAGCCCATCGCCATCCTCGCTGAAAACCAGCGCCTCGACCTGCGGCCATTGTTCGACCAACTGCAGGCCGCGCTCTGCCCCCAACACGAAGATGGCCGTCGACAGAATATCGGCGTCCATCGCCGTCTGCGCCCACACGGTTGCGCTGATCAAACCGCGGGCGGGCCAGCCGCTGTGCGGGTCGAGAATATGGTGGTAGCGCCGCCCGCCGCTTTCGAGATACTGCTCGTAATCGCCAGACGTGGCGATGGCCGCCAGCCCGATATCTTCCACTTCGAAATAGCGTCCGGGGTCTCGCGGATGCTGTATCCCGAAATGCCAAGGACTGCCGTCTGGCTTTTCACCCCAGTAGCGGATATCACCGCCCGCCTCGATCAATCCAGCCGCCGCGCCCCCTTCGCGCAGACGCGCAACGGCGCGGTCAACCGCGTAGCCTTTGGCTGCCGCGCCCAGATCGAGCCGCATGCCCTGGCGCTCCAACATTACGCCCATCTCTTCGACGCGAAGAGCCCGATAGTCGACCAGCGCACGCGCCGAATCGACGGCAGCCGAATCGGGCACAGCGAGCGCATCGGGGAAATTCCACAGGCGCGTCAGCGGACCGATCGTCGGATCAAAGGCGCCGTCGCAGGCGCGCGCCCAGTGGAGCGAACGCTCCAGCACCTCCTGCGTGGCCGGCGAGCAGCGAACGAGGCGGCCCGGCGCTGCTTCTATGGCGGCCACTTCCCCATCGACGCGATAGCGACTCATCAGCGAGTCGACGCGCTCAAATTCCACAAAGGCCGGTGCGAAAAGTGGCTTCATCAACGACTCTTCGCCGTAGAGCTTAATCGTCACCAGCGTGCCCAGCGCCAAGCGATCCTCGCGCACCGGCGGCTGTGGGTCGGGCGACGGTGCCAACCACAGAACGAGCGCCAGCGCTGCAAGGGCAAAGAGCACCCTTTTGACTATGTCAACCACGTCGTCCGCGCTGGCTAGTTACTGCGCTCGACGACTAGGCGCACGGCCAGTTCCAACGCCTGGCGCGCCGGCGTCTCTGGCAATATGCTCAAGCATTCGTGTGCCTGTGCACTGTATTCGCGCGCCGTATCGGCGGCGGCGGCAACGCCGTCGTACTCATCGACAAAAGCGACGATCACACTCCACTCCGCCTCGTCCTTGTCGGACCGGGCGAGCAGGCCTTCCATCTGCTGGCGCGCTGCATCCGGCGCTTTCTGTAGTGCGCGTATGAGCGGCAGCGTGATTTTTCCCTCGCGCAAATCGTGGCCCACGGGCTTGCCCATCGTCGTGGCATCGCCGGTGAAGTCCAGAATATCGTCAGCGATTTGAAAGGCCTTGCCGAGCAGTTCGCCATAGCGCCCGAGCGCATCGATTACGCGCTGATCCGCTCCGGCAAATATGGGTCCCAGTCGCGCAGCAGCCGAGATGAGCGAAGCCGTCTTGTCGCTCACCATGGCGAAGTACGACGCCTCGCGCACATCGCGCTGCTCGCCGATTTGAATTTCAAAAATTTCGCCCATGCTGAGGCGCTCCGTCGCGCGCGACACCACGCCCAGCGCAGATAGATTGCCCAGTTCCACCAGCATGCACAGCGCACGCGCCAGCAGGAAGTCGCCCATTAGGACGGCGACCTGACCGCTCCACACCTCGTTGACCGACTTGCTACCTCGTCGCATCGTCGCCGAGTCGACGACGTCGTCGTGCACCATGGTCGCGGCGTGAATCATTTCAACCGCTACGGCAGCCTCGATCACCTCTTTGCTGCCCGCCGCACCCGTGGCCTGCGCACTGAGCAGCGCCAGCGCCGGACGAAGCCGCTTTCCCTTGAGCGTCGACATGTAGCGCGCGATGTCGTGCACCAGCTCGACGTCGGCGTTGAGCACTTCGTCCAAACGCTCCTCAAAGCGCTCTAACTCTGCGTCTATCAGGCCTTTAAAGGGGTCCATGCACAGATTCTCTAAATAGTTAAAAGGCAAGAAATTAAGCATTGTACAGGGGGCTGTCAAACGCGCCAATTGCCCATTCGCTACACCATTTCCTATACTCTTTGCCAAAACGGTTGAAACCTCTAGCAACGGAGCGCGCTGCGTGAAAATAACCGAAATCAAAACCTATCTGATGGACGCCGGCTGGCCCCAGTATAACCGCGAGACAAACAAAGCCGAGAAGGGCGGTTGGTCGGCACGCAACTGGCTCTTCGTCAAAGTCTGCACCGACGAGGGCATCTACGGGATTGGCGAGGCATCGGGCTGGCCGCGCGTCGTCGAGACGGCGATACGCGATCTGACGCCGCTGTTAGTCGGCGAAGACCCCAACCACATCGAGCGCCTGTGGCATAAAATGCTGGCCGCTCTCATGGGACACGGCATGACCGGCGTAGTGGGCCACGGCGCCATGACTGGTATCGAAATGGCGCTGTGGGATCTGAAGGGTAAAGCGCTGGGACAGCCCGTGTGGAATTTGCTCGGCGGCAAGATGCGCGACGAAATTCGCATCTATGCGCACGCTCATTCGCGCGAACAGGCGCGCCAGCTCGTGGACGAGGGCTATACGGCCATCAAAACAGGCGGCACGCAAAACTGTCTGGAGAGCGTGCACGCCATCCGCGACGAAGTGGGACTAGCGATTGATCTAATGGTTGACGTGCACGGTCCGCCCTGGCTGAGCACGCGCGACGCCATCGCCTTGGGCCAGCGCCTCGAAGAGTACGACCTGCTCTTCTACGAGGACCCCGTCGCCCCCGAACACATCGAATCCATCGCCCGCGTAGCCGCAGCGGTAAATCTTCCCATAGCCGCAGGCGAGCGCCACGCATCGATCTGGGGCGTACGCGAGCTAATCGAGCGCGAAATTATTGACGTGGTGCAGCCGGACACGGGGCGGGCGGGCGGTCTCATGCAAATGAAAAAAATGGCCGCACTGGCCGAAGCGCACTACTGCGCGATGGCACCGCACGACGGTTCGCTGGGACCGGTGGCCGAAATGGCGGCCGTGCACCTGATGGCGACGATACCGAATTTCTTAATTCTCGAACATCTGGCCGTCGACGTGCCGCAGCGCTACACCGTGATGACCGGACAACCCGAAATTGCCGATAGCCATATCAAGGTGCCCAACGCACCAGGCTTAGGCATCGATATCGTCGAGGAGGAAATCGCCAAACATCCGTCACAGGGCAATATCAGCGTGCCGGACGACCGCTTTGACTACCAGTATTTCATGCCCAAACAGCAGCGCGCGCTGTGGCTGAGCGACGAAGAAACGCCACCGCCCGAGTACCGCGCGGGGCAGATATTTTAGCGCGGCAACACTAGCGGCTCACTCTGGGTAGCTCTATTCGCTGCGATCGTGGATCGACCCTGAGCGCAGGCGCAGCGAACCGCCGCTACGGCCAAGCAGCGCCGCTTGAATCTCGCTGACCATCGCCAGGGCGATTTCCTCGGGCGTCTCCGCGCCTATGTCGAGACCTACGGGACTGAACAGCACAGAGCCCGCATCGGCGACAATGCCCTCGCAAGCTAGCTCCTCGAGTAGGCGCTGCGTGCGCTGATGCGGTCCCAGTAAACCGAGATACATTAGTTCGCGCGGCAGCAGGTAGCGCAGCATCGCCCCGTCTTGCAGGTAGTTGTGCGTCATTACCACCGCCGCCATTCCCGCGCTTACTTCCACTTCGTCTGGCCACTGGCCGGGCACGGCCAGCGCCACGCGCTGCGCGCCGGGAAAGCGCTCGGGGCGCGCGTAGGAGGGGCGGTGGTCGACGACGCTAACGCGCCAGCCCAGTTGGCGGGCAAAGTGCACGACCGGTTGTGCATCGCAGCCCGCACCGCACACGACCAATTCCAGAGGCGGCCGTAGCGTTTCGACCAGCACAGACGCTCGTCCACGCCCGATTTCGGCGTGACGCGTCACGGCACGCCGGCCTCCCATATCCCGCTGGTGATCGAGCTCTGCCCGGACCCACTCGCTCAGATCGCCATGGGCTATGTCGTTGCGCACGGGCAAGTCATCGGCCACTGCAACGCACTGACCGGGTTGCACTCCTGCAATGCCGTCGCATGCAAATACGGTGGCCAATGCCGCATTAGACGTGCCCAACGCACTGGCGCGCAAATATTCGAGCGGAAGAGATGGGTCTGCCGCAGATAGACGCTGAAAAAAAACGCGCACTAGGCCGCTGCATCCCAGCCCGGTCCCGAACACGACGTCGTCTTCGGTATGGGCATCGTAGCATACTATGCGGGGCTGTCCATCCTCCAACACACCTACGGCCTGCTCGCGCACATCGCCTTCAAGGCAGCCACCATTAATTACCCCCGTGCTCTTTTCCAGCGACTCGATCAACATGCGGGTTCCCGCACCGCGATAGACCGAGCCTTGGGCTTCCACGACGGTTGCCAGCACACACGGTGAGCCCGCAGACTCTAGCTCGGCGATCCGCTCGAGGATCTGTTGTAGGTCTCTCACCTGTTTATCACCTCACTAGAATGCACACTGTCATTGACGCGCACGGGACGGTGGACAGACGCATGCTCGTTGACAGAGGCGCTCCTAGTCGAGCGCGTACATCTTGCCCGGATTAAAGATGCCCTGGGGATCCAGCGCCTTTTTTAGCATTTGATTCATGTGAAAAACGCCGGCGTTAGGCGGTGTAAAGGCCTCTTCGTTGCGCCCTCCAGGCTGCGCCGAAAAGCGCCAAGCCAACGCTTGGTGGCGCGCTGCCGTGCGGTGCACCAAGCCGACTTCTGCATCGACCGGCAGCACGGCCCACAGCAGTCCCCCCGCCCAGTCTATTCCCCACCGGCTCAGTCCCTCGGCCTTGAGCGCCTCCATCAGACGCACCATGCGCGTCGGCGGCCCGGAAAAGCGCCAGCGCTGCTGACCGACACTAACCTGAAGCCACTCCAACTCGCGCCACTGCCTCCAGAAGGTGCGCGAGGCATCGACATCGAGAACATCGCCATCGCCGCATTCGGCGCGCAGGAACTCGACCTGCCGATCTACCGCCGGACCGGGCCCCTCGATGCGCGCCATCAGACGCCCCTCGGCACCGCCGTAGGCCAGGCCAGTAATTTCCAACGGCCTGCCCGCCCACTCTAGCATCTTATCCAGCGCCGCTGGCGGAGCAAAACCTTCAATGCACAGCGTCTGTTCCCGTTCGGGACGCGGCCAAACCTTCAGGCAGACTTCTGTGAGCACGCCCAGCGTGCCGAACGATCCAGCCAGCACTTTGGGCAGATCGTACCCCGTGACATTCTTGACCACTTTGCCGCCGCCGCGAACCAATTCACCGCAGCCGTCGACGATCTCGATCCCCAGCAGGTGGTCGCGCAACGCGCCCATTTTAAAGCGCCGCGGCCCCGATAAATTACACGCCACCGTGCCGCCCAAAGTAGCGCCCGTACCCCAGGCAGGTGGCTCAAAGGCAAAGTGCTGATTTTCGCTTTCCAGCACGCGCTCGACCTCGTCCAGTGGCGTGCCCGGCCGGGCGACCAGCACCAATTCACCCGGCTCGTAGCTGACAATGCCGCGCAGAGCGGAGACGTCGCACGGCGATCCGACGACCTGGCGGCCCAGCGCCCCCTTGGTCGCACCGGCGTAGATATCCAACGCCTCGCCGTCGGCTAGCGCCTGGCGCACGCGTGCCTGTACGGCAATCGACGAGTCCAACGGTATAACCTGTTCACTCATAGGGCAACGCCCTCTCTAAACGAAATCGCACGCACTAGGATTCTGCGCGGTCCACGAGGCTAAAAGCGCTCCAGATCGGGGAACGTCTCCGCACCGGCATGCACGTGCATCGCCCCGCCCTCCACGCAGCGGCGCAGCACCGGGAAGACCTTGCCCGGATTGAGCAACTGCTGCGGATCAAAGCTGGCTTTAATCCGCTCCTGCGCGTCGAGGTCGGCGTCGTTGAACATACACGGCATCAGGTCGCGTTTCTCAAGGCCTATGCCGTGCTCGCCGCTGAGCACGCCTCCCACTTCGACGCACAGCTTGAGGATTTCAGCGCCCAGCGCCTCGGCCTGCTCGAGATCGCCCTCCCGGTTGCTATCGTAGAGAACGAGCGGATGCAGGTTGCCATCGCCGGCGTGAAAAACGTTAGCCACGGACAATCCAAACTGCTGCGAAAACTCGCCGATGCGCTTGAGCACGAAGGGCAGCTGGCCGCGCGGAATCGTGCCGTCCATGCAGTAGTAGTCCGGACTGATGCGCCCCATGGCGGGAAAGGCCGCTTTGCGACCAGCCCACAGTTTAAGGCGCTGCTGCTCGTCTTGGGCGACGCGGATTTGGCTGGCGCCGGCCCGTTTCAGCAAAACCTGCAAACGCTCCATATGGCATTCAACTTCGCTGGCTGGCCCGTCCAATTCGACGAGCAGCAGCGCCTCGACGCCCAGCGGGTAGCCGGCCCCGACAAAGCCTTCTACCGCTTCGATGGATAGCCGGTCCATGATTTCCATGCCGGCCGGCACCATACCCGCACCGATCACTTGGGCCACCGCTTCGCCAGCCGCCTCGATCGAAGCAAATACTGCCATCAGCGCCTGAGCGCGCTCGGGGCGGGGCAGGATGCGCAGCGTCGCTTCCGTGGTAATGGCCAGCAGACCTTCCGACCCGGTCAGCAATCCGAGTAAATCACAGCCAGCCTGATCCATGCCCTTGCCGCCGACGCGGACGATTTGACCGTCGGCCAGCACGACTTCCAAGCCTAGCAAGTTGTTGGTCGTCGTACCGTATTTGAGGCAGTGCACGCCGCCGGAATTTTCAGCGATATTGCCGCCGATTGAACAGGCGATCTGACTGGATGGATCGGGGGCATAGTAAAAGCCGTGCGCCGCAACCGCATCGCTGACGGACTTATTAGTCACGCCTGGCTGCACCGTTATCGTCCTGTTTTGCAGATCGATGTCGAGCACCTTGTTCATGCGCGCCGTGCTCAGCACGATGCCGTCAGCGCGCGGTAGCGCCCCACCCGATAGCCCAGTGCCAGCGCCCCACGGCACGATGGGAATATCGAGTTTAGCGCATGCGTTGAGCACGGCTGACACCTCGTCGCCGCTTTCGGGCAGCGCCACGCACAGCGGTCGCTGGCGATAGGCCGAAACCGCATCGCATTCGTAGGCGACCAGATCTTCTTCGCGGTGAATCAGCTGATCGGTTCGCAGCGCGGCGCGCAGCGCATCGATCAGCGCGTCGCGGCGCTTCAACCGCTCAGGTACGGGCTCGGGTACGTTCATATTCTATCCACTATGGGCTTGGTTTGGATCCGTCGGTGGAGGCGCCAGCCAACGGCCAGATGCCTCCGCACAAAATCGATGCACATGCGGCTAGAGCAGCTCGTCGGCATAGGCAAATAGCGCGGGCGTTCCGCCCGTGTGGACGAAAATAAGCGTCTGCCCGCGATGCCACCAGCCCGCCTGCACGTGAGCCAGCAGACCCACCATCGCCTTGCCGGTATACGACGGATCGAGCAACAAGCCCTCCGTGCGCGCCACGCGCTGAATGGCGTCGCGGCTGGCGTCGGTCAGCACGCCGTAGTCCGGACCGACAAATTCGGCATAGCTCTCAAAGTCGCCAGGGACAAAGTCCAGTTCCAGCTCCATGATTCGTGCGCATTCGCGCGCTAGTTCGGCATGCGCCCGCGCCGTTTGGCCATCGTCGCGCGGCGACGGGCTGATACCGACAATGCGCACGGCGATTCCCAGCGCCTTGAACGCGACGGCCAACCCCACATGCGTATAGGCGCCCGAGCACAGGTAGAGCGCATCCGGCCGCAGCCCTTGCACCTGCAGCTGCTCTGCCAACTCCACCCCCCCCTCGATATAGGCGATAGCGCGGTAGGCGCGCGCGTCCGTGCTGGTGTGAAACGGCCGGTGCCCAGCCGCGCGCAATGCGTCCATTTTTTCTGCTACCGCCGCCCCTTGCAAATCCACTTCGGGCAGGTAGACCTCTGCGCCGAATAAGTGGGTCAACAGCAAATTGCCCTGGCGCTGCGCGTGGGCATCGCGACGCCCTACAATGACGGCCTTGATCCCCAGTTTGGCCGCCACGGCCGCCGTCACCCTCGACTGGTTGGACTGTGCGCCAGCCGAGTGCACGAGCACATCACACCCCTGCTCCACCGCCTGGGCAATTTGATATTCAAACTCGCGAATTTTATTGCCGCCCATCGCCATCCCCGTGAGATCCTCTCTCTTCACGTAGATGGCGGGGCCGCCGACGGCTTCACTCAAACGACCCAGTTTATGCAGCGGCGTGGGCAGCACGGCTAGGTGCAGGCGCGGCAGCAGCCCTAAACGCGCACGCAGCATTTCAGACGTGTATGTAGACAATTTCTACTCTTTTCACAAGATGTTATTAAAAAACGACTTATGGCATATTTAATTGTTTGTAAAGAGCGTCCAATGCGCAAATGGATTGCCCTCATAAAAAAAGATATTAGTTTAGATATAACAGCTATTTATGGCATATCCAATCTACCAAATCTCTCTTTTATTGCCGCCGATTCTTCGCAAGATAATTATTAACAAAAAGATAGGAAGTTTGTGGACTTAGTAGAATCCATCCCGGAAAGGCTTGCCCCACACATACGCGGCGAGCTTAAACACGGCGAATTGCTGATGATCCTGCTGGCCGCCGATATACGCGCCGATGGACAGTACGGCGATTCGTGGTTTGCCCTCACAGACGAGCGCCTAATCGTCTTTCAACCAAACGACGACGGGGTGGATATCTCGCATATTCCCCTTGCTCAGGTCGAGCACATTCAAGTGCGAAACTACGTGGGCAGCGGCGCGCTGCTGGTCGAGCTAGCGGACGAAACAGTAGAGTTGGTGCGCTTCTCACCCAGCGCCTACTTCAAGTTCTCCAGCATCCCTCGCGCCGTCGAGGCCGCCGGCATCGCCGAGGAAGAGGAAGATCAGCGACCGGCCGAAGAGCCAGCGGCCGTCAGCATTGTCGAGCACTGCCCCACCTGCGGACGCGCCTTCCGTCCGGGCACCAAAATATGCCCTAACTGCTTGGAGAAAAGCGAGACGTTCTGGCGGCTGTTTTCCTACATCAAACCTTATAAGAGCAAGGCTCTAATCGGCTTTGCGCTGACGATTGTCCTGACCATAATAGGCCTATTGCCGCCGCAGCTCAACCTGATTCTAATTGACGAAGTTATCCTGCCGGCCATCGCCCCCTACATGCAGACGGTCGACGGCATTCCACAGCAGGTGCTAACGCCGGATGCTCCACAGCAGCCGCCCACTCGCGCGCTGGCTATGCTCGTCTGGGTCGTATTCGGCCTGCTCGGCGTCTACGTCGCGCGCGCGCTGACTAATGTAGCCCGCACCCATGTGCTGGGCTGGCTAGGGCAGCACATCGTCTACGATCTGCAAATTGAGTTGTTCAAGCACCTGCAGCTGCTGTCGCTAAATTTCTACAACACCCTGAGCACCGGTCGCATCATGACGCGCGTGACCAGCGATACCGAACGCATGCGCAACTTTATCACATCCGGCTTTCAGGACATCGTCATCAATGTGCTGACGCTATTCGGCATTTTCCTGCTCATGCTGTGGATGAACTGGGAACTAACGCTGTTGGCGATGATTCCCATCCCTTTTATGATCGCCGGTACGCTGTTTTACCGCACGCGCATCCACTGGGTCTACCACCGCATCTGGCGGCGCATATCGACGCTGAACGCCATGCTGGCCGACAGCATCCCCGGCGTCAAGGTCGTCAAGGCCTTCGCTCAAGAAAACCGCGAATTGGAGCGCTTTGACGCGCGCAACACCGACCTGCGCGAATCGCAGATGGCCTCGATCAAAATGCGCGCCGTCTTCTTGCCGGCCATCGCCTTTACTACCTCGGTTGGCTCGATCATCCTCTGGTGGTTCGGCGGCCATCGCGTGCTGTCCAACACGCTGACGCTGGGCGAGCTGCAGGCCTTCATATCCTATATGATGATGTTTTACGCGCCCGTGCGCGCCCTGTGCACGCTGACCGAGCAGTTGGAGAGCGCCGCGACGACGGCCGAGCGCGTCTTTGAAATTCTCGACACAGAGGCCGAAGTGGAAGACGGGCCCGATGCCATCGATCCCGGCCAGCTCAGCGGCGCCGTCGAGTTCCGCAACGTATCCTTTACCTACGACGGTTCGGCGCGCATCCTCGATCGGATCGACTTTAAGATCGAGCCAGGGGAGATGATCGGCATCGTCGGCCATTCGGGCTCGGGTAAATCGACGCTCGTCAACTTGATCTCGCGCTTCTACGACGTCAACGAGGGCCAAATCTACATAGACGACCACCCGATCACCGCCATTCAGCAGCAAAAGCTGCGGGCGCAGATCGGCGTCGTGCTGCAGGAGCCCCTGCTATTCCAAGGATCTATCGCCAAAAACATCGCCTACGGATATCCGCGGGCGACCCGTGAAGAAATCATCGAATCGGCGCGCGCGGCCAACGCGCATAGGTTCATCATGAACTTTCCCGATGGATATGATACGCAGGTCGGCGAGCGCGGCGGTCGCCTATCCGGCGGAGAGCGCCAGCGCATCTCCATCGCCCGCGCGCTCATTGGCAATCCGCGCATTCTCATCCTAGACGAGGCTACGGCCTCCGTCGACACGCAGACGGAATACGAAATTCAGGAGGCGCTGGAGCGCTTGGTCGCCGGGCGCACGACCTTTGCCATCGCCCACCGCCTATCGACATTAAAGAATGCCGATAGGCTGCTCGTGCTCGATCGCGGTCGCATCGTAGAGGTCGGCACGCACGAAGAGTTGCTGTGCAAAGAGGAAGGCGTCTACCGCAACCTGGTCAATATGCAAACGGAAATGGCGAAAGTAAGGGCGATATTATGAGCGAAGAAACGGACGCATCCAAGGGCTATTCCTACGCCGACTTTCTGCTGGACCCCAATCAACTGCGCTGCAGCCGCTCGCCGCACGGCAGCCTCATTCTGCACATCGGCGACGAGGAATACCACGACCTAAACATTCGCCGCGCCTTTCCGCTTGAAGAGAGTAACCGCTATATCGGTTTCTTCCAGCACGACGGCACGGAACTGGGCCTGCTCGAAGATCCGTCTCTGCTGGAGCAGGCGAGCCGAGACGCTCTGCTAGCCGAGCTGGACAAGATATACTTTCAACCGCACATAACCGCCTTCAACAGTCTCGACGAAGAGTTCGGCGTGCTGCGCGGTCATATAGAAACCACTAGCGGGCCACGCCCGCTGGAAATTCGCGGCTACCGCCAAAACGTGCGCATGCTGTCGGGCGAGCGCGCCATTGTCGAAGACGTCGATGGCAATCGCTACTTGATCGATGACTGGCCGGCCCTGCCCAAGCGCATCCGCGAGATTCTCGGCCTTTGACCGCGCTGCTGATCGGCCTGATCGTCTTTGCGATCAATCTGCCCTTTGGCTACTGGCGAGCCGGTTTGCGCACGCTGTCCCCCCAGTGGTTTCTCGCCATCCACCTGCCCGTGCCGCTGGTCGTCGCCCTGCGCTTTGTCGCCGACCTCGACTGGACCTTTATTCCCTTTTCTGTCACCTTCTTTTTCGCGGGCCAACTGCTCGGCGTTCGCCTAGGCCGCCGGAGCGGCCGCACGCCCGCTTAGAACGGGTCTTGCAGCACCGCAAAGGCGCGCTGATATGCGCTCAGATAATCCGCGGAAAACAGTGCAAATATTACGCGCTGTAGAGCAGCATGTTCGGCCAGAACGTCGGCCGCTGCGCGGAGGGCAATCGGAGCCGCCGCCGCCACTGGATATCCGTAAACGCCACAGCTAATCGCCGGAAAAGCCACGCTCTGCGCGCCGCACTCCAGCGCCCGCTGCAGGCTGTTGACGTGGCAGGCGCGCAGCAGCTCAGCATCGCCGGCGGCCCCGCTGTACACCGGACCTACGGTGTGAATAACCCAGCGTGCCGGCAGGCTATAGCCGGCGGTAATTTTGGCCTGGCCCGTCGGACAGCCGCCCAGCGTCTTGCACTCGGCCAACAGCTGTGGACCGGCGGCTCGGTGAATCGCCCCATCGACGCCGCCACCGCCTAGCAGCGTGCGGTTGGCCGCATTGACGATCGCATCGACGCGCAGCTGCGTTATATCGCCTTCCACCAGCTCTATGCGCGCTAGAACATCCATGCGATACCGACTTGACACGGGCCGTGCTGCGCGCCCATCTTACGACGCGCGGAAGCCCATTGTCGACTCCACTGCAAAGGTCTCATCATGCAGGACAAACCTCTTTTTCACCGCTGTCCCGAGTGCAAGGGATCCGGCTGTGCCCAATCGCTGCACGCACCCGATGAGAGCGTCTTCCTCTTTCCGCGCTGCGAGGCGTGCAAGGGCAAGGGACGGCTAGACCAGCGGCAGTACGAGACCTATATGCGGGCGCAAAAAGCCTAGCAGTCCGCGGCGACTGAGGCGGCACTATGCGCAGACCCGCGCAACCGTCTTACAGATCGACGCGATGGCCTCTTCGCGCTCGCACCCGTCGGCCATGCCACCGGGAATCACCCAGTCGGCATAAGCGCGGGTCGGCGCGTTGTACTGCTCGTGCTGCCAGCGCACCGATTCCAGATAGTAATTGGCGATAAACTCGCCGTCTTCTAGTTTCTTCATATTGCGGCGAATGCGGCGCACAATGCGCTCATCCGCGGCGGCTTCGACGTAGAGTTTGAGATCCATTAGCGCGCGCAGTTCTTCGAACCACAGCACGAGAATCCCCTCCAAGATCACCGCGTCGCATTCAGCTGACTGCATGGCGCGGCACGCCTCAACCATCTCCGCCTGTTTAAACGAATCGGGCTCGTTGTAGGCCGGGTGGTACAGGCCGTCGATCTGAGAGTAATACGTGGGCATATCCTCGGGCTTTTTGAAAAAGCGATCTTGGCCAACGACCTCTACGCGCAGCGGCGCCAAGCGCTCGGCCATCTGCGCAGCCAGCGTGCTCTTGCCCGAGGCGCTGCCGCCGCCCATGCCTATGTAAAACGGAAGGCGGTTTCCCGCTGCCTGCCACCGCTCGACGACATCGCGCAAGGCCGCATCAATCGACAAAATACGCCTGCATTTTTTCCATGCCGATCTTGGCTACTTCCATTGGGTCGCGCGTCCACAGTTCGGGATTAAACAATTCCAACGACACGTAGCCTTCGTATTCCTGTGCCAGCGCCAAGCGCTCGATGTCGCGCAGGGGGCCAACGCCGTCGCCTGGCAGCACGCGATCGGCATCCGACTGTTCGGCAAAGGGCTTGCCGCCCGGCACATCGTTCCAGTGCCAGATGGCGACTTTGTCACCCGGCACTTTGGCAATGCTCTCTATGGGACCGCCGCCGCGCAAAATGTGAAAGGGATCCATGATCAGAGACGAATCCGGATGGTCGGCATCTTCGACGATCTGCCAAGCTTGGTCAATGGTGTAGACGCTCTTCATGAAACCGAGATATTCCATCGCTGGCTTGACGCCCATTTCGGCACCAATTTCCAGCAGCTCTCTGTAGTCAGAGCCACCGCGATTCAGGTCAAACGGCTCCATAGGTGGACTGGCAATAACGTATTCTGCTCCCACCGCCGCCGCCTGCCCCATGCGCCGCTTGGCCTCATCCAATGCGCTGGCGTGCGCCGAGCCGGTCGAACCGAGCCAGCCGTGCACTGCGATGCAGGTCGGCACGGCAAGTCCTTGGTCGGCTAGCGCTTTCACCACATCTTCTAGCGCACCGCCACCCTCCTGATGCGCCGTCAAATCGTCGTTCCACAATTCGATTGCTCCAAATCCGGCCGCGCCGGCGATGCGAATCTTTTCCATGAGGCTAGCCGGGCGAATCGTCGAGCTGTTGAGACAGTACTCTATGCTGGCCATTGCGTTCCTTCCTCCGTTAATATCCTACCGTTAATATCCTACCAAACATACGTCGACGAGCCGGTTTTTTCAGGCCACGCACCAATAGTCGACACCCTCTTCGAGATTCCATGCACCTAACTGGGCGCGTATCAATTCGCGCGCGCCGCGCGATGCCACGGCGGCCAATAGCACGGGGTTGGCAAAGCGATGCCACCAGGCCATCACCTCGTCGGGCCCCACGACCGGTGCGCCGCGCAGCGTGCCGCCGATTTTCTTCGGCGTTATGTCGACAAATACGTCGGGCTGGGCACCGCCGCGCTGCAGATGCTTTGTCAAACGGCGCCCCGTTTTTCCCGCACCCCAGACGATGAGACCGTCGCGCTGGCGCAGCGGTCCCTCGATCAGATAGTGCGCCTTGGTGCGCAGAAAATTCTCCACCGAATAGCGGCTGTCTGTATGCGTTGCGCGGCGCGCATGCTCGCGCCAGTAGAAGAGTACTTCCGGCACTTTGGCAAAGCGCTTGCCGGCCAAATAGTAGCGCAACCACAGGTCATAGTCCTCCGGCCAGCCGCGCTCCTGATAGCCATCCATCTCCAGCAGTTCAGTGCGGCGCAGCATGGCCGTCGGGTTGGCAATGGGGCTTTCGATAAAGATTTCGCGGATAATATCGCGCTGTTCGACCAATCCGTTGAGCCACTCCTCGTAAATGCGCATCCCCTCGCCCACTTGCCCTTCGGCAAAGGTCTCAACGAGGCAGCTGGCCACGCTTAATTCCGCGTCAGCCTCAAATAATTCAACTTGTTTCTTCAGGCGATCGCGGTGCATTCGGTCGTCGGCGTCCATCCGCGCGACAAACTCGCCGCGGCAGTGCTGCAATCCCCTATTGGGCGCCGCAACCACGCCGGCGTGCTCGGCAAAGAACGGCCGCACGCGCGCGTCGCGCCGAGACCAGACGCGAAGAATATCGGCGCTGCGATCTTCCGAGCCATCGTCAACCGCTACGATTTCAAAGTCTTCTAAGCTCTGTGCCAGCGTGCTCTCCAGCGCTTCGTCGAGCGTTTCTGCGGCGTTGTACAGCGGCATCAGCACCGACACGAGCGGCACATTTTCCGTGGTCTTTATCATAGGGCCACTTAGTATAACACCTTGACAGATTGGAAAACAAATAGCGTTCTTCTGCCCCTATGTTACACTTGAAGTCCGATGGCGATATAGAGAAAATTCGCGCGGCCGGACGCATCGCCGCCGAAGCCCTACTGCGCGTGCAGGAAGCCCTACAAATCGGCGTTACCACCGGCCAGCTAGATGCCATAGCTGACCGCTACATTCGCTCTCAGGGAGCCCAAGCCAGCGCGTTGGGCTACCGCGGCTATCCCAAGAGTATCTGCATTTCGGTCAACGACGAAATCGTGCACGGCATTCCCGGCGCGCGCGCGCTCAACGACGGCGATATTTTGGCGGTGGATATCGCCGTAAAAAAGGACGGCTTCCACGGCGATATGAACGCCACCATGGTGCTCGGCAACGCGTCGGCCGAAGCGCGCCATCTCGTAGAGACAACGCGCGAATGCCTGGAGCGCGCACTGGCGTGTGCCACGGTCGATCATCGCCTTGGCGACATTGGCCATGCGATTCAGGCGCACGCCGAGGGCGAGGGGTTTTCCGTAGTCCGCGAATACTGCGGTCACGGTATCGGCCGCGACTTTCACGAAGAGCCACAGCTGCTACACTACGGCATCGCCGGCACGGGCAGGAGGCTGCAGTTGGGCATGGTCTTCACCATCGAACCCATGATCAATCAGGGCGTGGCCGAGACGCGCCTGCTCGACGACGACTGGACGGCCGTCACCGCAGACGGCAAGCTGTCGGCCCAGTTTGAACACACGGTGGCAATCACTGCAGCAGGCCCCGATATCCTCACGCGATTTGACGACTTGCCGTTCTAATCCTTGCTACGAACCCGACACTAGCTATATTTATAGGTTGATTTCACTTACAGCGGTTTTACAGGAGCGCTACTATGTCGAATAAAACTTCAGGCGAAGAGGGCGGCGAAGAGGAAGTGGCCGATTTTTCCTTTGACCCCGGCTCGCAGATTGAGCTCGAGTTAGAAGGTACCTGCTGCGTCACGGGCGAGCCCGTCAGCGGAGGATTTTGTCGCTTTCCCGACTACGTCAACGGCACGCTGATGGTCATGTCCAAAAAGGCTATGATCGAACAACTGCGCAACAGCACTTCCATTGAGACGTTTAAGAAGATTCTGGTCAAGCGCCACGGCAAGGCCATCCTCGAAAACGAGTACTACGCCAACTACTAGTCGAGCGCGCTGAAAAAAGAGGCGGGGACGGCCATCGCGCGCCGTCCCCGCCTCTTTGCGTTCTATACTGCACGCGCTCACGAACGCGATAGCAGAGCGTCGATGTCTTCGCTGAGGGCGCCGCGCGGATTGAGCTTGCCCTTGCTGTCGTGCGGCACGCCGATATGTTCTTTATAGATGCGACCTTCGCGATCGATGACAAACGTCATCGGCACCGCCATCGACGCCAAATTGCGGCGCAAAAACTGGCGCACCAAGTCGCCGCGACCGTCGTGCACTATCGGATAGTTGATGTCGTAGCGCTCGATGAACTTGCTCAGCAGCGGCCTCACCTGCTCGGCCGAACCTTGGTCGAGCGAGACGCCAATGATGGCCACTTTCTCCGGGTCGTAATCGTCGCGCATCTTAACCAAGTCGGGAATCTCGTAGCGACACGGGCCACACCAAGTCGCCCAAAAATTGAGCAACACCACGCGTCCCTTATAGTCGCGCAGGTCGACAATTTCTCCCTCGTGGTCTTCTATCTCGTAAAACTGAGTAGGCGGAAAGGCGATCTCGCCCCGTTGGCTTTCGGCCGCTTCTGGCTCCTCGCCGGCACACCCCACACCCGCAGTCCAAACCAGATAACAGAGCAATACCGTTCGCATCAACAAGCGCATAATACCCCCTACGAGTTCATTGGCCGAATGCATGGGGAATATAGAATGCGCCCTGAACCTGTCAACGCCGGACCGCATCCGATTAGGCGCGATGGCGCCAGCGCTCCTCGCGCACCTGGACGGTCGGCGGCTGGATCTGCGCCGTCAGCGACGTGCGCGCAGCACCCAAAATCTCGTCGAGACCCTGCAGCAGGTCGTCACAGGGTTTGACCCGAACCGTGCGCGAGCGAATCACGGCGTCTTTCTCTCCACCATTGCGCACGTGCAGCAGCAGTTCGCAGTCGCCCGCATAGCGATCGCAGTGCGCTTTGAGATGGCCTAGTAGCTGGTCGTTAACCTCCTCGTGTAGCAGCTGCACGTTAACGGCCTTGGTCAGCTTCTCGCGCGCTTCGTCAAGCGGCATGGCCTTTTCCGCCTGCAGGCTCAGGCGTCCGTTGCGCTCGGAGACGCGCCCCTCGACCATGATTACCGAATCCTCCTCCAGCAGCGACTCGCAGCTGGCAAAAACTTCGGAGAAAAACGCCACGTCGCCCTTGCCTCCCATATCTTCCAGCGTTACAAAGGCAAAGGCCTGACCGCGTTTGTCGTAAAGCTTGCGCACCTGCGACACCAGACCGCCAACGCGCATGGAGTAGCCATCGCGCTGTTTGTCCATATCGCTCAGCGGGGTGGCAAAGCTGCGCAGATCGCGCACGTGCGACTTGAGCGGATGGCTCGACACGTAAAAACCGAGCAGCTCGCGCTCTTTGGCGAGCATTTCTCGCTCGCTCCACACCTCGACCTCGGGCAGCTCGTGCTGCTCTAGTTCAACGGGCGCATCACCACCGCCGCCAAACAGGCTAATCTGGCCTTTCTCGCGCTGCTCCTGCTCCTTCTGCGCCACGCGCAGGGCCAGATCCAGCGCCTCCAGCTTTTGCGCCCGGTGACCTTCCAATCCGTCCAGCGCACCGGCGGCAATCAGGCTTTCAATAACGCGTCGGTTAACCGCCTTGAGGTCAATGCGCTCGCAAAATTCGAACAGAGTGCCGTATGCACCATCCTGCATGCGCGTATCGATGATACTCTGCACCGCGCCCTCGCCGACGTTTTTGATCGCCGCCATCCCGTAGCGAATCCCCTCGTCGGTCGGCGTGAAGTAGAGCGTGCTCTCATTGACGTCGGGCGGCAGAACCGGAATATCCATGCGGCGGCAGTCGTCGAGCAGAATCGTAATGCGCTCGGTGTTGTTGCGGTCCATCGTCAAGCTCGCCGACATGTATTCCTTGGGGTAGTTAGCCTTGAGATAGGCATTCTTATAGGCCACTTCGGAATAGCAGGCAGCATGCGATTTGTTGAATGCATAGCCAGCAAAGACCTCGATATCGGCAAAGAGCTTTTCGGCGATTTTCTTTTCAACGCCATTCTCTACGCAGCCGTCGACGAAATCCTTTTTCATCTTGGCCATTTCCTCGGGCTTCTTCTTGCCCATAGCCTTGCGCAATATATCGGCCTGGCCCATGCTGAAACCGGCCAGATCGCGCGCAATGCGCATCACCTGTTCCTGGTAGACCATGATCCCGTAGGTCGCCTCGAGAATGGGCTCCAACTTGGGGTGGTCGTATATCACTTCGATTTCGCCGTGCTTACGCCCGATAAAAGTGGGTATGTTCTCCATCGGACCCGGTCGATAGAGCGCATTCATGGCAATGATGTCTTCGATATTGTCCGGCTTGAGCTTGCTCAAGTACTCGCGCATGCCGCCCGACTCGAACTGAAATACGCCAATGGTTTCACCGCGGCCGAACAGTTCAAAGGTCGGGCGATCTTCCCAAGATATGACGTCGAGGTTGAAGTCGGGTTGATACAGGCGGATCAGGCGCACCGCCTCGTCCATCAGCGACAGCTCCTTGAGGCCGAGAAAATCCATCTTGAGCAAGCCGACTTCTTCGCAGGTTGGCCCGTCGAACTGCGTGGTCACGCGACCGTCTTTTGGCGCTTTGTAGAGCGGCACGTAGTCGGTCAGATCAGACGGCGCAATAATCACCGCACAGGCGTGCACCGAGGCATGGCGAGCCAGCCCTTCTAGACGACGCGCATAGTCGATGAGCTGCCCCTGTTCGTCGCGCGCCTCGGCCATCTGCTGCAGTTCCGGAACGCGATCGATCGCTTTGTCGATGGTCATTTTGAGCTCGGCCGGCACCAGTTTGGCGATGCGGTCGACCTCGCCGAAGGGCATTCCGAGCACGCGCCCCACGTCGCGCACCACCGCCTTGGCGCCCATAGTCCCAAAGGTGATGACCTGCGAGACGTTTTTCTCGCCGTACTTATCGACGACGTATCTGAGCACCTTGTCGCGATCGACATCGGCAAAGTCGATATCGATATCCGGCATGGATATGCGCTCGGGATTGAGAAAGCGCTCAAAGAGCAGATCGTATTTGATCGGATCGGTATCGGTGATGCCCAAACAGTAGGACACGAGGCTACCGGCAGCCGACCCGCGGCCCGGCCCAACGGAAATACCGCTCTGACGAGCGTAGTTGACAAAATCCCATACGATGAGGAAGTAGCCGGAAAACCCCATATTGGTGATCACGTCCAACTCATAGTCGAGGCGCTCACGCACCTCATTCTCTATCGCGCTATAGCGCCGCTCTAAGCCCTCCTTGGCCAAGTTGACCAGGTAGTTTTCGCTGCTCTCATAGCCTTGGGGTATGGGGAACTCTGGCATGTGCATGGTGCCAAATTCCAGCTCCACGTCGCATTTTTCGGCGATTTCCAGCGTGCGTTCAGCAACGCCGGGGAGATCGCTAAAGAGCGCGTGCATCTCGTCGGGCGACTTCATATAGAGCCCTTCGGGATAGCACATGCGATTTTCATCGCCGATGTTCTTGCCCGTCTGTATGCAGATCAGCGCATCGTGCGCAGCGTGATCGTCGGAGCGTAGAAAGTGAAAGTCGTTGGTGGCGACCAGGGGCACGCCGAGCTTCTTGTGCAGGCGCAGCAGACCGTCGTTGACCTTTCCTTCAATGTCTATGCCGTGGCGTTGAATCTCCAGGTAATAATCGTCGCCAAAGATCTCCATAAACTCGCGGGCGACCTTCTCCGCTTCGGCAACGCCTTCGCGCTGAATCATATGCGGCACTTCGCCGCCAACGCAGGCAGACAGGCAGATGAGGCCCTCGCTGTATTCGCGCAGCAGTTCCTTGTCGATGCGCGGATTGTAGTAGTAGCCCTCTGTATAGCCCTTGGAAACCAGTTTGGTGAGGTTGCGGTAGCCGGTGGCGTTTTTGGCCAACAATACCAAGTGGTTGGAGGCATGTGCCAAGCCGCGTGCTGCCTTGCGCAAATGGCGGCTTTCGATGGCGACATATACCTCGCAGCCTATGATCGGTTTGATGCCGACTTCTTTGCACGCCTTATAGTGCTCAATGACGCCAAAGAGGTTGCCGTGGTCGGTAACAGCCATGGCCGGCATGCCGAGTTCGGCCGCCGTCTCTGCCATTTCCCGTACGCGACAGCCGCCGTCGAGCAGGCTGTACTCGCTGTGACCGTGCAGGTGCACAAAACCAGCCGATGCCATGCAAATTCTCCAAAATATTGCCCGAGACAGCTCGCTGCAGCCGCCTGTAGGACGGATCCGTATGCGTAGAATAAAACGACAAAACCCAGCTAAGGCACGGCCAGGTCGGCAAGGGGAGCACCTCGTCGAATGCGATATCGAAAAGGGGTCGAAAAAGCCCGACACGAACAAACATAGCCAATAGAAAATTGCCTGTCAATCGACCGACACGGCAAATGAAAAAAATGTTTTTCTTTATTCTAAATAGCTGTTTTTATTTCATTTATTTGTAAAAAAGACCAACTTGGTGCGCGCCGTTATAAATGTGCTTGTAGCTTGTTTTTCTAGGCGTTTACGCGCTTCGCAAAAGCGCTTAAAAAAATCTGCGACAAACGGCGGGGACGGCGCGCTGGCCGTCGATTGTAGACCGGCCTTATATTAGCCCGTAAACCAAACCGGGGGGCCATGGGCAAAAAAATCATCGTCGTCGCTGGCGCGCGACCCAACTTCATGAAAGTCGCTCCCATTCTGGCGGATCTGCGCAGCGATCCACAGCATTTCGAGCCGCTACTAGTGCATACCGGCCAGCACTACGACTACCAGATGTCGGAAGTCTTTTTTGACGAGTTGGAACTGCCGCCCCCCGACGTCTATCTCGATGCCGCACGTGCGCATCCCAGCCAGCAAACAGCCGATATTATTGCCAAATTTGACGAGGTGCTCGAGCGCGAACGGCCCGATCTAGTGCTCGTCGTGGGCGACGTCACATCAACCGACTCCTGTGCCATCGCCGCCAGCAAGCGCGACGTGGCGCTGGCCCACGTCGAAGCCGGTTTGCGCAGCCGCGACCGCCGCATGCCCGAGGAGCGCACTCGCTTGGTCACCGACGCGCTATCCGATCTGCTCTTCACCTATTCGGACGACGCCGACGCCAACCTGCGGGCCGAGAACGTGCCGGAAGAGTGCATATTCCAGGTCGGCAACGTCATGATTGACACGCTCTTCCGCTTCCGCACAAAAGCGGCTCAGTCAAATATCCTCAGTGAAATAGGCGTGCGTCCCAAAGAGTACGCGCTGGCGACGATGCACCGCCCATCCAACGTCGACGATCCGCATGCACTGGCCGAACTGCTCGGCGCCTTTGCCGAAATTGGTCAAGACATAGCGATCGTCTTTCAACTGCATCCGCGCACGAAGGAACGCATTGAGCGCTTCGGATTGCAGGACGCGCTCAGCGCCATACCCAACCTCCACCTGATTGGACCGCAGGGCTATCTGGATATCGTAAAATTGGAGGAGAACGCGCGCTTGGCCTTGACGGATTCGGCGGGCATAGCAGAAGAGACGACCGCGCTGCAGGTGCCCTGCCTGACGCTTAGAGAGAACACCGAGCGCCCCGTCACCATCGATCAGGGCAGCAATCAATTGGTCGGCTGTCAGAGGGAACGCGTCGTGCAACAAGCGCGCGCGGCGCTGGCCGAGCAACGCAAAACGTACCCGGTCCCACCGCTGTGGGACGGACGCAGCGCCGAGCGCCTAGTGGAGGTGCTGCGCAAGGGAATTGTGCGGCGATTGCACTACTGAGCGCTATCTTGCTCTTTGGCGCGCTGCGCCTTGAGCTGCATTGCCTGCGCTAGGAGTTCATCGAGCACCGCGTTGCTCTCAAATGGCTTCTGACGAACGAAATCGAACGGTTCACAGCGCGGATCGCCCTGGTCCAAATACCAACCCGTCAGCAGAATTGTCGCAACCGACGATATGCTTCGCTTCACTTCGACTGCCACTAAGTCTCCCGACATATCCGGCAAGCCCAAGTCGATAATCGCAACGTCAAAGTCCACCTGTCCATCGCTCAGGGCGCGCAGCGCCGACGCGCCGTCGTAGAAAACAGTCGCCTCGTGGTTGCGACCAACGAGGCGGGACAGGGTGAGCGCAAATACCTTGTTGTCTTCGACGATGAGCACGCGCCCCGGACCCGCAACAGATGCCGCCAGCTTCTCAGGCGCAGGCCGTTCCGCTGGCGCCTCTTCCTCTACTGCCGGATTTTGGACGGGCAGCGCAATCGTAAAACGCGCTCCTTCACCCACCCTGCTTTCAACCTCTATATCGCCACCCGCTCCAACAATCGCATTATATACTGTCGTCATGCCGATGCCCGTGCCAACGGTGGACTTAGTAGAGAAAAAGGGCTCGAAAATGCGCAGGCGCGTCTCCTCGTCCATACCGTGGCCAGTGTCCGAATACTCGATGGTCGCCCAGCCATTTGCGCTGCGCGAAACAATGCGAATGTCGCCTTCTCGCCCTTCTATAGCCTCAATCGAGTTGGTTATCAGGTTGATGAATACGTCCAGAAGTTTGCCCTCTACGGCGCGCACGCACACGCCGGGGGCCAACTCGCGGTGTACACCTATCGTGCAGTTGCGCGCGCGCGCCTGATCGTGCCACAAATAGCGGGTATGGCTTATTGCCTGATCTATGACGTCGTTGAGTGAGACGGCGCTATAGCGGTCATGCGATTCCCTCTTGTACAGCGAATTCATATCGCGAATCAGGTCGCGAGCGCGCATAGCGGCCTTCACGATTTCCTCGACGTCCTGCATTTGACTAGAGTCGCTAATCTTTGTTCCCAGCAGAAAGGCTGGGCCCGTAATACAGGCGAGAATATTGTTCAAATTGTGGCTCATACCCGCGCACAGTTCCCCGGTGGCCCGCAGGCGCTGCGTGCGCACCAGCAGTTCTTCCGCTTCCTTCTGTCCTGATATATCGACGAACGTATTGATGACATCCAGACCAGTGCTCGTTTTTGAAGCGATGCTCTGTAAATACACCCACGTATTCTTCTCGTCACCTAGGCAGAGCTGACACTCTTTCCTTTCCCCCAATTTTGCCACTGAGCGCAAATGGAGGTCAATCTGACCTTGAAAATCGTCAGCGATCCAGTCGCGTAGGTTAGTACCGACAATCGATTGCTGCGCTGTACCCAGCATCGCACACGCCGTACCGTTGGCTTCTGTAATCACACCGTCCCTATCGCTGCCAACAATGCCAACGGGGGCACTGTTGAAAAGCCGGTCGTAGCGCGCGTTAAACAGTTCGAGATCGCGCTGGTTGGCGCGCAGCTGCTCATCTAGCGCTTTGCGTTCTACTTGGTGCGTAGATAGCTCACGTATGACCTCCTCTACGGCTTCTCTTACAGGCCGCTCGACGCCTTCCAGTCCAGCCTCTATAAACCTCTTTTGTTTCTCAAGTTCGTCGTTCGCTGACATGGGCTCTTTCACAATCTCTTCGTTTACACGGGCAAAGTGCGTTGAGGTGCAGCTTGTAGAAAAGGTCATTCACTCTATTTCGGCTGTTCATCTACAGCATCGCGCAATATGCCGGTCGCGAATTAGGTCGCGGGTGCGCATAGTCGATGACACCATTTTCTCAGAGCTTCTGCGGGCCTCCGGGCGATTGTTAATTCGGATGCCCAAGATAAAAAATCAAGTGGAGATATCGAAAAAAGGCTGAACAGCTTAGATTGACGCAAGTACAACCATCTACGTATCTGCTGCACAGCATGAATATTGTCATATTTATAAACATACTGAATTAGAAATGATAACTCAATTAGGCGTAGACGCCTGCGCACACCGCAGTCCATAGGCTAAGTAGATTAACTGAGATGAATGGAATAACATGGATAAGCTAACGCTAAACAAAAACATACTCGGTTTTGAAGTGCTCTACGACGACCGCGCACCTCTGACTCTCTACCGAGTTGCGGAAGAACTCCCGCGCACGGATTCGCCCAAACCCTGCTTTGCCCCTATTTACACGCCAAACGGCACGCTCGTTACGGAGTATCGACCAGCCGATCACACCTGGCATACGGGACTCTACTTCGGCTGGGTACATGCCAATGATGCCAATCTGTGGGGAGGCCCTTGGTACGTGCCGGAAAAGAATACATACGAATACGTGGCCAACACGCACGGCGCGCAGCGCCACGACGACTTTCTCCGCGTTGAATCGGGCGACGCGATCCGCGTTGAAGAGGCGCTGTCTTGGCTAGCCGCCGATGACACCGTCTTCGCACGCGAAACGCGCACCTACCGCATTGAGCGAATCGAAGGCGGCACGCGTTGGCGCATCGATACGCACATAGAGCCGACCGGCGACGCGTTGGTCCTTGGCGCCAGTCGCGCTGCCCGCTACAGCGGTCTAGAACTGCGCATGGGACCGCCCTTTGCCGATGCGTTCCACTACGACAGCGAGGGCCGCCAGCAGCACGAGCACATTATGGGACAACGAGCACGCTGGGTCGTTGCGCGCGGCGCGGCGGGCGGCTGCGTCGCCATGATGGACCATCCGGACAATCCGCGCTATCCCGTAACGTGGTTCGTACGAAAGAACTTACTGGGTGCCGGACTGCTGATGGAAGGCGATCTAGAGATCGCGCGCGGCCAGACCCTGGATCTGTCTTATGCCTTTTTCGTGCTCGATGCCGACCCTGGCCCGGCGCGCTGGGAACGGCATTTCGAAGCGTTTATTGCCGCGTAGTCGGCCGGCCGCCACGCGCTTGACATCCGGCGCAGTGCCGATACTATCCCCCCTGAGCAATGCTCATCGCTGGGCCAATCTATTGACTGGGCTCTTCGTTGGCATATATTTCAAACATACGTTTAAATGAAATGCATAATTGAGACCATGACCGCCTTTTCCAGAACGCCCACTGCCGATGGAGAGCAGGCCAGCGCAACCCGCACGCGTCTGCTCGACGTGGCCGAACAACTCTTTGCCGAACGGGGCATCGATGCCACCTCGCTGCGCGCCATAACGGCAACCGCCGGTGCCAATTTGGCCTCCGTCAACTACCACTTCGGATCAAAAGATGCCCTCTTCCGCGAAGTTGTGGCCCGGCGCCTTGGTCCGATCAACGCCGAGCGCCTGCGCCTGCTCGAAGAGGCCAAGTGCCAGGCGGCCGACGGCAATCCCCCGCTTGAAAGTGTGCTCAGCGCCTTTCTGGCTCCGGCCTTGCACCTGCAATCGCAGAGGCCGCAGGAAGGCAAAAACATCATGAACCTGATGGGACGCCTCTACAGCGATCCGCGCGCCGACGAGCTAAAAAAGCTCTTTTACGGCGAGTTTAAAGAGGTGTTCCAGCGCTTCACATCTGCACTCAAGCACGCCGCACCCGACGTGGCTGACGACGAGATCATCTGGCGCTTTTTTTTCGTCGTCGGCGCCATGGCGCACCTTATGAGCGCTGGCGATGTGCTCAACCACGCCTCAAATGGACTGTGCGATCTCGAAGACGTCGAAGCCAACATCGGGCGCCTCGTGGCCTTTAGTGCTGCCGGTTTTCGCGCGCCGAACTCACCCACCTCCTAATGTCAAGTTAATGCAGTTGAGGAAAACACCATGAAGTGGATCATCTCGTTAATCACCCTAGCGCTGGGTGCCTGCGCCTCCGCTCCCCCCGCACGGCATCCCGACTTAGCAGTGGCCGTGCCATCCGAGTGGGCAGGCGACGGCGCTACCCCGCTCGAGCACTGGTGGAACCAACTCGGCGATGCGCATCTCGATAGCTTGGTGCGGCAAGCGCTGAGCAGCAACTTCGACCTACAGAGTGCTGCAGCGCGCCTAGAGCAGGCGCAGGCACAAGCGCGCATTGCCGGTGCACCACTCCAGCCGGGCATCGCCCTCGGCGGCTCGGGCGCAAAGCGCAAACAAAACTTTGTTGGCTTCCCCATTCCCGGAAGCCAAGGGCAGGTACTCAGCACGACCACCTATAGCTACGGCATCAACCTCAGCGCGAGCTGGGAGCTAGATCTGTGGGGTAGCCTGCGCGCCGGAGCGCGTGCAGCTCTCGCCGACGCAGAGGCGGCGCACGCCGAATACAGCGGCGCGCGCCTGTCGCTGGTCGCACAGACGGCGCGCGCCTACTTCGCCGCCGTCGAGGCCGAACGCCAAGTCGAACTGGCCCGCGCCACCGTCGATAATTACCGCCTGTCCAACGAACAGATCGACCGCCGCTACCAGCGCGGGCTGAGCGCTTCGCTGGAACTCCGACTCGGGCGCGCCAACCTCGCTGCGGCCGAAGCAACCCTCGAACAGCGGCGCCAGCAGTTGGACCGCAGCCGGCGCCAGTTAGAGCTGCTGCTGGGGCGCTATCCCAGCGGTCGCATTGCCACCGGCAGCGCATTGCCCACCATAGCGACGGCAGTGCCGACCGGTCTACCCGCCGACTTAGTTAGTCGACGACCCGATCTAGCCGCGGCCGAGCGCCGCCTGGCAGCGGCGCAAAATCGCCTGACGCAGGCGCGCGGCCAGCTGCTGCCGCGCATTAGCTTAACCGCATCGACGGGCACTTCTTCTAATGAGCTAAAGAACCTGCTAAACGGCGATTTTTCCGTGTGGAACTTGCTGACCAATATCAGCCAACCACTGCTACAAGGTGGGCGCCTGCGCGCCGGAGTCGACCTAGCCAAAGCCGGCAGCGAAAGCGCCTTAGCCGCCTATGCACAGAGCGCGCTGCGCGCCTATGCCGAAGTGGAGCAGGCGCTCGCAGCAGAACAGTTTCTCGCCCGCCAGGAGAGTGCGCTACAAACGGCCAGCGTCGAAGCGCGCGCCGCGCGCACGCTGGCCGAAGACCGCTACACCAAAGGCCTGTCTGACCTCATCACCCTGCTCGATGCCCAGCGGCGCGCGTTCGACGCGGAAAGCCGCCTGCTCTCCGTGCAGCGCCAGCGCCTCGACACGCGCATCGATCTACACCTCGCCCTCGGCGGCGATTTCAGCGACGCACCGCTCGTCTTTCAACACGCGGAGATCACGCGATGAAAACAGTTTTTAAAACTATACTACCCATACTCATCCTCGCCGTTGGCGCCGGTGCATTTGTCATGCTGGTATCGATGCAGACGCAACCAGAGCGCATCGAGCGGCCCTATATAGGGCCCTTAGTCGAAGTCGTGTCGGCTCCGGCTCAGCGCGTGCAAGTCGTAGTCGAAGGCCAGGGCACGGTGCGACCCGATGCGCAGATCAGCTTAGTCCCACAGGTATCTGGCATCGTCGTCTGGAAGGACGAGAACTTCAAGCCGGGCGGCTCCTTTGCCAAGGGCGACGTCCTCTTCCACATCGACCCGCGCGACTACGAACTGGCCATCCGCCAGGCAAGGGCACAGGTCGAACAGGCGCGCTACCAGCGCGATCTGGCGCAGCAGGAATCGGGTGTGGCGCTCCAGGAGTGGCAGCGTTTACGCGGCGACGAAAGCGCTCCCTCTGCGCTGGTAGCGCGCCTTCCGCAGCTGCGAGCTGCGGAAGCCAACCTAGCCGCTGCTCAGGCGCGGCTAGAAGAGTTTGAGCTGCGCCTCGAGCGCACCCGCTTAACGGCGCCCTTTAACGGGCGCGTGCGCACTGCCCAAGTAGACGTTGGCCAGCACGTCAATGCTGGCCAACCTATTGCACAGCTCTACAGTATCGAGCGGGCCGAAATCGTCGTGCCGGTACCCGACGAGGAACTCGCCTGGTTCACGCTCCCCGCACCGGTAGACGACCGATCGAACGAATTCGCCGCATTACCCGTCGCCGGCACCGGCGATGAAGAGTCGAACGCTCCCTTTATCTATGCTCGCAGCGGTGCAACGACCTTTGTGCAGGGCTCCTTTGCCGGACAGCGCCACCAGTGGCAGGGCCGCGTGGTGCGCACCGAAGGCGAACTGGACCCGCAAAGCCGCATGGTGCGACTCGTCGTTGAAGTGGACGATCCCTACGGCGCCATTGCCGACGGCACGCCCCCGCTCACCGTGGGCATGTTCGTCGATGTGGCCATCGCCGGACGCTACGTCGACGGCGTGCGCGTGGTGCCGCGCGCCGCACTGCGCCAGGGCGATGCCGTTTGGGCCGTGGGCCGCGACGGAGTACTGCGCATGTGCCAAGCCAACGTGCTCAGGCGCATGCGGGAAGACGTGATCGCGCGTATCGAACTGCGCGACGACGAGCGCATTATCACCTCGCAGATCAGCGGCGTAACCGATGGTATGAAAGTGCGCATTAGCGATAGAGAAAAGGAGGCTGGATCGTGAAGTCACCCATCACCTGGATGGCGAATAACCACGTCGCCGCCAACTTGCTCATGGGCTTTATCATGCTCAGCGGTCTGTTTGCCATGCTGCAGACCAAGAAAGAGACGTTTCCGGAAATGTCGCTCGACCAGGTGCAGATCCAAGTACCTTATCGAGGTGCGGCACCGGCCGAAGTTGAAGAAGCGGTCTGCAAGCGCATCGAAGAGCGCGTGCGCGGCCTCGAAGGGGTGCGCCGGGTGCGTTCAACGGCCGCTGAGGGCATGGGCGTCGTCAGCGTCGAGATGGAGCGCGGCGTCGATATGAGTCAGATGCTAGACGACATAAAAAACGAAGTCGATCGCATTTCTACCTTTCCGGCAGAGACCGAGAAGGCCGTTATCAAGGAGCTGACGCGGCGTTCGCAGGTCATTGATGTCGTCCTCTACGGAGACGTGCGCGAAAAGGCGTTGAAAGTGGCCGCCGAGCGCGTGCGCGACGACCTGCGCAACAGCGGCGTCATATCGCAGGCCGAACTCAGCGGCGTGCGCGTCGACGAAATATCGATCGAGGTTTCCGAGGAAGCTCTGCGCCGCTACAGCCTGACGTTTGATCAGGTGAGCGCCGCCGTGCGCCGCACCAGCCTCGATCTGCCGGCCGGCAGCGTCGAAAGCGAAGACGGCGAAATTCTCCTGCGCACGCAGGGGCTCATGCGCAGCGGCCGCGAGTATGAGGACGTCGTCGTCCTTACCCGTCCCGACGGAACTTCGCTCAAGCTGGGCGATATCGCCGAGGTGCGCGATGGGTTTGAGGACAATGACCTCATTTCGCGCTTCAACGGCAAGCCGGCGGCCGTGGTGCAAGTCTATCGCACGGGCGACCAGAGCGCACTCGACATTTCCTCCTACGTGCACGAGTATGTAGAGGACAAGCGCTCCACCATGCCCAACGGTATCTCCATCGACTATGCGCGCGACGATGCGCGCATTCTGCGCGGCCGCATGGATCTGCTCATCAGCAACGCTCGCCTCGGTCTGGTGCTGGTCTTTATCTGCCTGAGTTTTTTCCTCGATTTGCGCCTGGCCTTCTGGGTGATGATGGGCATCCCCATCTCCTTTCTCGGCGCCTTCGTGCTGATGGAGCCATTTGATGCCTCCATCAACATGCTATCGCTATTCGCATTTATCGTCGCGCTGGGCATTGTCGTCGACGACGCCATTATCGTCGGCGAAAACGTCTTCGCGCATAGAGAAAAGGGTAAGGGTTTCCTGCGCGCAGCCATCGACGGCGCCCTCGAAGTGGGCAAACCCGTGATTTTTTCCGTGTTGACTTCCGTAGCCGCCTTTATGCCGCTGTTTTTTGTCGATGGGATGATGGGCAAATTCATGTCGATCATTCCCGTTATCGTCATCTCGGTGCTGCTGCTGTCGCTGGTCGAGAGCCTGTTGATTCTGCCGGCACACCTCTCTTCAAAGGGCGACGGCCTGTTGAACCGCGTCTTTGGCCGCCTCTTTCGCCACCCCCTCGACTTTCACGACCGCGTCGCCCGCTCCTTTGACCAAGGCCTCAAGCGCTTTGTGCAATCGGTATACCAGCCGGTGCTGCGCATCGCTCTGGCCAACCCAATCTCCAGCACGGCTATAGCCATTGCCCTTATGATGCTGACTTTTGGCATGGTCGCCGGCGGACACGTCAAGTTCGTCTTCATGCCCAAAATCGAATCGGACTGGCTCACGGTTTCAGTCAATATGCCGCAGGGCACGACGGTCGATCAGACCTCTAGGGTCGTTGAGTTCATCGAGAAAAAAGCGCTGGAACTGCGCGCGCAGGTCGATGAGGAAAATCCGGCCGAATATTCTATTTACCGCAACGTGTTCACTTACATAGGCGATCAGCCAATGGGCCGGCGTTCGTCTATGACTGCGGCGGGCGGAGCGAGCGGCCGCGGCCATCTGGGCGAGGTGACGATTGAGCTAAAGCCGGCCGAGGAGCGCGACATCGGCAGCACGGAGTTGGAGGCCCGCCTGCGCCAGCTCGTCGGCGAAGTGCCCGGCCCAGAGTCGATGGTATTCTCCTCGTCGCTGTTCTCGGCGGGCAACGCCATCGAAATCGAACTGGCCTCAGACAACTTTGAACAACTGCCGCAAGCCGTCGAGCGGCTCAAGGAACAGATTGCCCAGTACTCGGGTACCGGCGATATCCAAGACAGCTTTGAAGAGGGCAAGCTGGAGATGAAGCTGCAGCTCAAACCGCAGGCGCGGACGCTGGGCATTGCGCTGGCCGACCTAGCGCGTCAGGTGCGCCAGGGCTTTTTTGGCGACCAGGTACTGCGCTTTCAGCGCGGCTCCGACGACGTGCGCGTCATGGTGCGCTACCCAGAAGGCGAGCGGCGCACGATTGACGATGTGCGCTCTATGCGCATTCGCACGTCGAGCGGTGCCGAGGTTCCTTTCGACGAAGTAGCATTGGTCGAGGTCGGACACGGCTTCTCCACCATACAGCGCACCGATGGTCAGCGCGTCGTCACCGTCAGCGCCAGCGTAGATGAAAAAGTAGCCAATGCCGACGAGATCAACGCCGATTTGGCGGTGCGCTTCCTGCCGGCACTCGTGCAGGACTACGCGGGACTGCGCTACAGCTTTGGCGGCGAACAGCGCGAGCGCAACGACTCGCTGCAGAGCATGGTTTTCAACTTCACCATTGCGCTATTTGTCATCTACGTGCTGCTTGCTGTGCCCTTTAAGTCCTACATGCAGCCCTTTGTCGTTATGAGCGCCATTCCCTTTGGCATTATCGGCGCCGTCTGGGGACACGTATTTATGGGCATCGACCTAGCCATGCTGAGCCTGTTTGGCATCATCGCTCTGTCCGGCGTGGTCGTCAACGACTCGCTAGTGCTGCTCTCTTTTTACAACCAATTGTGCGACGAGGGCATGGGGCACGAGGCGGCACTGCTCGAGGCGGGCGCACAGCGCTTTCGCCCCATTTTGCTCACTTCGTTGACGACCTTTTTCGGACTGCTGCCAATGATTCTCGAAAAGAGCGTGCAGGCACAGTTTCTCATTCCAATGGCCGTCAGCCTGGCCTTTGGCATACTCTTTGCCACGTTCATCATTCTCATTGGCGTGCCAGTCGGCACGATGCTGCTGGAAAAAACGCTGGCCATCCTCGGCCGACTGTCGCAGAGCGAAGGCGTGGGCGACATCGCACCCGAAACGGCCGGATAGACTCACGCGCAGAGAGGGGTACTCCGCTTGGCCAAGCACCGCGAGCGGAATGCCCCTCTTTGTCGACGCGTTAGTGCGCGGCTTCGGGCGCAGCGGTTAGGCGATTCAGTTCCCAGCGAATCCAGGCGAGGGAAACCGTTGAAGTGATTCCACCGCCCAGCGCGAGTGCCAACCACACCGACTCCAACCCCATGGATAGCACGCGCACGAATAGAAAGGCCAGCGCCCCGCTGACCAACACGACGCGCATTGCCGTCAGCAGCAGGCTGGGGATGCCTAGGCCCAATCCCTGAAAAACGCGTCCGCTTATTACGCCGACCGTGATAAAGGGGAAGGCAAAGACCATCGTGCGGATATATTGCACAGCCATGTCAACGATGACCACATCATCGGTGAAGATGGCGTATATGTAGGGGGCGGATACGTAGAAAAATACCCCAAATCCCACTGCCAGAATTTGTCCGCGCAGCAGGACGTAGTTGACCGTTTTGCGGATTAGATCGATGCGGCCGGCTCCGTAAAACATACCGGTTAGCGTGACCATGCTGGATGCCAGGGCAAAGGTGGGCAAAAAGTAGACCGCATCGAGGCGACCACCAATCCCATAGGCGGCCACCGCGTCGGCGCCGAAAGTGGCGATCA
This sequence comes from Gemmatimonadota bacterium, assembly GCA_038153405.1. GTDB lineage: Bacteria > Latescibacterota > UBA2968 > UBA8231 > UBA8231. The sequence continues at coordinate 65,165 of JAYOYH010000011.1, forward strand.
GGCGGTTGAAAAACATACCGCCCGTCGACATGACGACCATCGATAGCGAAGCCGGTAAACCGATTTGCAAAATGCTCCGCACCACGTTCGACGAGTAGACAAACGAGCGTATGGGCGGTTGCAAATAGGTGCCCTTGCGAATGAAGAAGTAGTAGAAAAAGACGATAAACACCGTCGCCTGGCTAATTATCGTCGCCCACGCTGCCCCGGCAATGCCCCAACCGGCGGTAAATATTAGCAGCGGATCGAGGACGAGATTGAGCAGCGTGCCGCCGATTTGGAAGGCGATCGGCGTGCGCGTATCGCCCTCGCCTGTGAGGATGGAGCGAAACTGCACGTTGAGATTGGAAAAGACAAAGCTGGGGGCAGTGATGCTAAAGTAGACGAGCGCACCCTGCAGCACAGCGGAGGGCACGCCCAGCGCGGTGAATATTTCCCGTCGGAAGAGCAGACCTAACGCGGGAATGAGTATCCCAACCAGCGCGCCTACCAGCAAGGCATGGCTGGCGGCATTGTCGGCACCGGCCTTGTCTTTAGCACCCAGCAGGCGAGCAATGGCGCTAGTCGCCCCCACGCCGAGACCAAAGGTAATGCCGATGGAGAAAAAGCCCAGCGGCATATTAAAGGTCAGCGCAGCAATGGCATCGCTTCCCAACTGGCCGACAAAAATCATATCGGTGAAACTATAGGCCGTCTGCACGGCCATGCCCAGGATGACGGGAACCGATAATTCCCATACGGCTTTGCGCGGTTCGGCAATAAACCGCTCCACCCGATTGTGCCCCCTGCCACCGGCCCCGAGCGGGTCGGCGTCTTCCCCTCTGGTCTGTTCTGCGGCCATTTCCTCTGCCCTGTCCCCATTCGCCATGGGGCAAGCATGCGCTCGCAAAACCCTTCCAGCTGGTGGGAATGAGTGGATCAAACTGACTGGTCAGTCAAAAACAAAGGTACGACCGTTTTTACTGGCGGCAAGACCGAGTCTTGACACGACTCCAACGCCGCATCATACTTATGCGCCAGTGCCTTTGATACGTTCGTGACCCCTATGAGGAGGATGCTCCCTTGAAGGACTTCGAATACTGCACGCCCAAAACGCTGCGCGAGGCCGTATCGCTGCTGGCGGAGAAGGGCGAGGATGCCCGCGTCATGGCCGGCGGAACGGACTTGATCGTGCAGCTGCGCGGCAAGCGGTTCCAGCCCCAGCGCATCATTGACGTGAAAAACATACCGGAACTCAACGAATTGTCCTTTGGCAGCCGCAAGGGCTTGGTCATCGGCGCGTCGGTACCCTGCTGGCGCATGTACAACCATGCCGAAGTCGCCCAGCGCTACCCCGGACTCATCGACTCGGCCTCCATCATCGGGGGAATTCAAATCCAGGGACGCGCCACCTTCGGCGGCAATCTGTGCAACGCCTCACCCAGCGCCGACTCGACGCCGATCCTAATTGCTCACTCCGCGGTGTGCAACGTCATCGGCCCCGAGGGCAAGCGCAGCATACCCGCCGGAGAATTTTGTATAGCTCCGGGCAAAAATGCCCTCAAAGCCGGCGAATTGCTCGTTTCCATGCAGATGCCGGCCAATAAGAAAAACCAAGGATCTCACTACCAGCGTTTTATTCCGCGCAACGAAATGGACATCGCCGTAGTAGGCGTGGGCTCGTGGGTCGAATTGGCCAACCGCGGCAAGGAATTCAAAAGTGCGCATATTGCTCTGGGCGCCGTCGGGCCGACGCCGATTGTCGCCCGCGCAGCCAGCGAAGCGCTGGTCGGTCAGGCCGTCAGCGACGAGGCCATAGCCGCCGCCGCCGAAGCAGCCAAGGCCGCGGCGAGTCCGATATCCGATATGCGCGGCCCGGCTGAGTTTCGCACCCATCTGGTCGGCGTGCTGGTCAAGCGCACCCTGCAGGGAGCTATCGCCCGCGCTAAAGGACACTTCGTCGCCAATGCCGTGCAGGAAGCCGCCGGCTAAGCAGACTGCGCTGAGCGGCCGGCAAATGGGTCAACGGATTCGGCATAGACCCTTCTTCGGTCGACCGTGACCACGGCACCTACGCGGTTATCGTCTGCGGCTGAGACGAGACCTACACGGAAAAATAAACGAGCTTAACGGAGCTAAACATGAGCAAAATACACGTTCATACGAAGATCAACGGCGAAGACACCGAATTCCTCTGCGAATCGCGTCAGAGCCTGCTCGAAGTCCTGCGCGAAACGCTGGGCTTTACCGGCACCAAAGAGGGCTGCAACGACGGCAACTGTGGATCCTGTTCGGTCATGCTCGACGGCGTGCTGGTCAATTCCTGCCTGGTGCTGGCCGTCGAAGCCGAGGGCCAGCACGTGACCACCGTAGAGGGGCTCGCTTCGCCCGAGGGCCTGCACCCGGTGCAGAGAAAGTTTCTCGAACATGCCGCCCTACAGTGCGGCATCTGCACGCCGGGCTTTCTGGTAGCCGCCAAGGCGCTGCTCGACCACAATCCCAATCCCAGCGAACACGAGGTGCGCCACTGGCTAGCCGGCAATCTCTGTCGCTGTACGGGATACGATAAGATCGTGCGCGCCGTGCTGGATACGGCTCAGGAAATGCAGAACGCCTAGACCGCTATCGACCATCAGTATCGGGAGGGTATATGGCCTGGTTCGGCAACGACCGTAAGCGCGCTGTCGGCAGATTGCTCCAATGCCAGTAGCATGGATTCCCCCGCTCATGCAGAAACTGACCAACGGGCAAGGCCAGATCGAAGTGGCTGGCGATACGGTGCGTCAGGTGATCGACGATCTCGACGCGCGCTATCCCGGCTTTAAGGCGCGCATCTGCAATGAGGACGATCGCATCCGCCCCGAAATTGCCGTAGCCGTCGACGGCGAAGTGGTTACTACCGGCCTTCGCGCCAAGGTGAGCGTCGCCAGCGAAGTACACTTTCTGCCCGCGCTGGCCGGCGGTTAACGCTCCGCAATCCAATCTGTATAGACCCGGTTTCTCGTCCGAGGGACCGGGTCATTTTGTATCACCGCCAGAACTGGCGCATGCAATTATTGCATAAAGCGGCATTGCGCCGCTCCTCGCCTGCACCACACCCCGTTTTGATAAACCCATAAATTATTTTTTAACAATATCTTATAGACTATTTCTGGCGTTGGCATAAATCTTGCTAATGACTAGGGGAGAGCAGTGCGACAAGGCGTTTTCCGGGGGGCTCTGTGCCATATATGACGGCGCGTGGCCCGGTATGCGCACCGATTGGCTGCAAAATCTGCATAGGCAATGGGACTGACTCGGTCTTATTTGACCCGATGACCTACTGATCATGCAAAAAATGCACGTTTGACGGAGTGTAGCTATGCGTAATGAGTTCGTATCAAGAGAAGAAGAGGCGCTCGTCGAGCAGCTTGCGACCGGAACGTCCGACGAGGTTATCGATCATCTGGCGAGCAGCCGCGCACTCGACGCCGACGTCCAACAGCCCATGGGAACAGTGGGCGATCTACTCGGATATCTGAGCGACGTCGAGTTGGAAATAGTCGACAAATACTTTGGCCTGTCCGGCGCCGAGCCGCTCAGCGCGGACGCAATCGGCGACCTGACGGGACTGGGCGCGCGCAGAACTATGGAGATCATCGACGGCGCGCTGCGCCAGCTGCGCCAAGTCGAAACGGCAGGTGAACGCGAGCGCAAAGTCGCCTAAACGGAAAAGAGCGATCGCCATAAAAAATGCAGCGGGCCGGTAGCTAATGCTACCGGCCCGCTGTCGCGTACGCCGCACGCCCCTCTTTACCCAGGGCTTTATTGCACGCCCGTTGACCCGAAGCCGCCGCTGCCGCGCGCCGTTTCTTCCAATTCCTCTACTTCGACCAATTCGCCGCGCGTCACCGGGGCAAAGAGCAGTTGGGCAATGCGCTCTCCCGGTTCGATACGCTGCACTTCCTGCGACAGGTTGATTAGCACCACGCCGACCTCACCGCGATAGTCGGCGTCGATGGTGCCGGGTGCGTTGAGCACCGTCAGGCCGCGCTTGAGCGCCAGCCCGCTGCGCGGACGCACCTGCCCCTCGTAGCCTACGGGTATTTCGAGAAACAGTCCCGTCGGCACCAGCGCCCGCGCTCCGGGCTCCATGACGACGGGCTCGGACACTTCGGCGCGCAGATCCATGCCGGCGCTGTGTTCCGTCTCATATGCGGGCAGCGGATGACCGGTCTTACGCACGACGCGCACGCGAATGGCCATCGGGCTCAGGCCTGCGCGCGCTGGGCCGACCAGCGCTGGCGCAAGCTGCGCACATAGACGGCTCCCAGCGTGTAGGAAAGCGAGGCGAATAGGCTCAGCACACCGGCAATAAATACGATGAGCATGCGCTGAGGGCGCGCCTTGACTTCCGGTGGCATAGCCGGATCGAGCACCTGCACCGTAGCCGTATTGTTGCGCGACTCGATGAGCGATTCGGCTTCCTGCTGTAGGAGGAGCTGCATGAGGGCCTTCTGAACCAGCACGTCCTTTTCGAGGATGGCATAGTCCTGGGCCACTTTGGGTATGTCTCGCAGCGGCAAAAAGAGATTTTCCTGCATTTCGAGCTCAAAGGTCTGGCGTCCCCGCGACTGTCCGCGACTGTCGGCGTGCAGCCCATCGCGCAGAAAAGTCATCGCGTCCTGGCGCAGCAAAATTTCGCGCTCCAGCTTCTTAACCCGGTCGTGCGACACATCAAGTCCCGAGGCGATCATTCCTTGACGAGTGATTTCCAACTCCATGGCGTCGGTCTGCATGGCGGCCGCAGCACCGATCACGGCGCGCGCTTGGTCTTCGATCGAGATGGCATTATGCTCCGACTGAAATTGCTGCAGATTGCCCATCACCGAGTCGAGGCGCACCTCGCCTTCCGTGCGCAGAACCTGTATAAAGTTCATGCGCTCTTTGGCCGATATCTGCCCAATGGCCTTGTTCGTGCTATCCAAAATAACCGCGTAGTGGTTGGCCATCCGCGCAGCCGCTTCAGGATCGCGATCGAGCACGGAAATGACAATTGTCCCCTCTTCGCTCTTATCGACCGTTGTTTTTTCGGCCAGCATTTCGATGGCGTCGGTCATCGTCTCTGCCTCGTAGCGATCCCTGAGACCAAAGCGATCGACCATGCTACGCCGCGTCTGCATGCTCTTAAGCGTAGCAATAAAGATGTCGGCCGGCGTGCCCTTTTCGCCCAGGCGCAGCGTTGGGATGGGCAGCGCTGAGAGCAGGTCGGAAAAGCCAAATCCCTGCTTTTGCTCTTTGGGTGGCAAGAGCTGCGTAGTCGCTTCATACTCTTCGGGAATCAAGAAGCTCAAGGCCCCAGCGAGCACGCATATAAACAGCGTGCCGCCAATAATGAGGCCTCGACCAGCGTAGAGCGCGGAGAATAGATCGAGGACATCGACCTCTTTTTTTTCCATGGACTTGATGGCTCCTTTATATCAATCAGAAGGACCGGATGAGAATGATTAAGGTCAGCGTCTCGGCGATCGTGCGCATCGTCGACTGAGTAAATTCCCAGACGTTAACGCGCTCCTTTTCCGGCACCCACAGCTCATCGCCCGCCTCGACGATTAGGTCGTTTTCAAGCTCTTCGCGCACGCCGGTGCGCGCGCGAATCAGGCGTGCCCCAGCGCGATCTGCCCCATAGGAATAGCCGCCGACGCGCTCGATGTAATACTTCACGGTTCGTCCCTCTTCGAAATCGACCAAACCGGGTTTCTTGATTTGACCACTGGTGCTAACCGTGCGCCTCTCCGTCGGAATGTAAATGACGTCTCCGCTTTCTAGCAGGATGTTCTGAGACTGATCGTTGGCTATGTATAGACGTTCGAAGTCCATTGCGGCACGCCCTTTTTCCTCGCGGCCTTTTGTCTTTAAGTATGCCTTATCCTCAGCCGACATATCGGCCAAGCCGCTAACCTGAGACAGCGTGCGCAAACGATCCATTTCAGGGTCAATCTGGTTGCGCAATTTGGAGCGAATCACCTTGGATGCGATCAGCGAGGCGTTTTCCGTGAGCCCGCCCGCTGGTCCATCGACGATGTCGCGCACGCGCGTTTGACCTTCTATGATGCGATAGCGCCCGCGGTACTTTACTTCTCCGTATACCAACACGGTCGGCATTTGCTGCCACAGCGAACGCGAGCGTATGAATACCATATCGTTGGGCTGCAGCGGCACATCGGCAATATCCGCTAAGTCAAACTCCTGGCCCTCCACCGCATTGTCACCCAAAATAATTTCCTGCGTTTTTTCCGTACCGGTCTCGAAGCGCCACAGTTCGGCGCGCATAAGTGGCTCGTCAACGCGCACGCCTTTGGCCAGCGTTATTAGATCGCCTACTGTATCGCCTTGGCGATATTCCTGTGGGCCTTCTTGGTTGACCGCGCCGAATATGTAGAGCGCTTCTTTGCTGAAACCGACGTGCACTACATCGCCCATGCGCACATAGGGATTGTGCTTCAATTCACCTGTGGAAAGAAACATACTCAAATCGACGGTTTCTACATCGCCATCTCGATGAATCAGGCGGATCGTGCGCCGGCCGGCCGGCCGGTTCTGTATCTGGCGAACGCGCGTAACCTTGCGCCCGCCTACTTCTTCCTGAATGGTCGTGCCTGTCAGTTCGTCGAGAAAGCCTCCCGCGCGCTCGATGAGATCGGAGACACGCGTGGCAGGATGGATTGTAAAACTCCCCTCGCTCAGCACGGCTCCGGTGACGTATGCGGTAAAAAAGCGCATGCTAGCCAGCGAAATAGAGATATCGACGCCAGGGTATTTTTCCTGCGCAGCGGCGTAAATATGCTCTTTGGCTGCGTTCAGTGTCTTTTCGGACACGTGAAACGCGCCCACCGTGGGAATGAGGACATTGCCTTCGGGGTCGACCTGCAGCATGTAGGACAGATCGAACTCACCCCAGATATAGAGTTGCAATACGTCACCCGGGCCAACGAGATACTCTTCGGGGTTGACTTCGCGGTCCTGGCTAATGCGCAGACGCTCGACTTCTTCGCCCGACGGCATGCGCACTCTACCCGATACGATATCGTTGTTTAAGCCGGGAATATTTGCGCCGGGAATGTTATTTAGCTCGGCTTCTTCCTCGGCCCTGTCGTCGATCAAGGACTGTAGTTCGTCATCATCCTGAGCCCATATCTCAGGCACGGACGCCAACCCGGCGAAGACCATCCACAGGGTCCCCATCAAGATCCTCATTCTCATTGCTCCTCCTGTATTATCGCTTTCCGTAGTTGCGCCGGTAGTATTCGCGGAAATCGTCGCCGCCTTTGATGGGTCGCCACCACGACTCGTTTTCGACGTACCACTGCACAGTGCGCCGCATCGCCTCTTCGTAGTTGCACTGCGGCCGCCATCCCAGCGCTTTTAGCTTGCTCGAATCCAGCGCGTAGCGCAGGTCGTGACCCGGCCTATCGGCTACATACTGCATGAGGCTCTCGGGCTTGTCCAACATATCCAAAATCGTTCGCACGACTTCTATGCCCGTCGCATCGTTGTCACCGCCGACGTTGTAGGCCTCGCCGATACACCCCTCGTGCAGAACCAGATCGATCGCCGTGCAGTGATCCTCTACGTAGAGATGATCGCGCACTTGAGAGCCGTCTCCGTATACGGGCAGCGGCAGGTCGTCTATGGCATTGGTTACAAAGAGCGGCACGCGCTTTTCCGGATATTGGTAAGGGCCGATGTTGTTCGAGCAGCGCGTGACGAGCGTGGGCAGCTGATGGGTGACGTGAAAGGCGCGAACCAGCAACTCGGCGCTGGCCTTGCTCGCCGAATACGGACTGCGCGGCTCCAGCGGCCACTCCTCGGTCCATTCGCCTTCGTCAATGCTGCCGTATACCTCGTCGGTGCTCACCTGCAAGAAGCGTTCGACTCCGTGTTCCCGCGCGCAGTCGAGCAGCGCATAGGTCCCATTTATATTGGTCTGTACGAATTCGGCGCCGCCCATAATGGAGCGATCGACATGCGTCTCTGCGGCGAAGTTGACGACGTAGTCGACTTCGCTTACCAGCGGCTCGACGACCCGAGCGTCGCAGATGTCGCCTTCTACAAAGCGATAGCGAGGATCGCTTTCGATATCGGCTAAATTGGCCAGATTGCCTGCATAGGTGAGCTTGTCGAGGTTGACGAGGCGGTAGTCCGGATACTTGGCCAGCATATAGCGGACGAAGTTGCTGCCGATAAAGCCGCATCCTCCTGTCACCAACACTGTCTTCATAAAATACATCCTATCCGCAGGAACGCAGGGCGTGCCGCGGCGCGATATCCGCGAACACCGTCGAAATCGCTGCGCAAAAAACAGGCAATGGAACGCCGGGAACAATGCGTGTACGATAGGCGGAGAGCCTCGGGCAGGATACGCACGGCGCGCGCATTACACAGTGATCTTACCATTGAAGAACCACTACAATAGACTAGGCCCCACAAATTGTCAAGGTTGGTTGCCGGACAGGAAACGCGCGAAATTTGCCGCACTCAAGGCAGCCATTTCCTCTGTTGCCAAACCGCGCAGACGGGCCATGCACTCGACCACCTCGCGCACGCGCTGAGGATGCCCTGCGCGCCCACCCACCGGCACCGGTGCATCCGTTTCAAAAAGCAGCAGGTCTTCGGCAATTTCGAGTGCGACCTGCTGAGTTTGCTCATCGTACAATACAGTGGGGCCGACCGACACGTAGAGCCCCTCGTCGTTGCAGATGCGGACCAGTTTCTTGGACTGAGTAAACCAGTGCATCTGCGCATTGAGTCCCGCGCGGCGGCGGAAGGCAATGGCGCACTCCATAGTCTGGCGCAGACAGCGGCGCGAGTGCAGGTTGATCGGCTTGGCATAGCGGACGGCCAACTGCAACTGGCGCTCCAACACTTCTTCTTGAAAGATCTGGGCCGAGCGCTCCGTCGCCCATTTGAAGTCTAGGCCAACTTCACCCAACTCATCGGCTTGTGGCAGGGCTTCTTCGAGCCACTGTAGTGCCTCCTCGACGTGGTCCTCGTGCTGCGTGACCCACGCCGGATGCAAACCGAGCCCGGCCAACACCCGATCGGGGTGCTGGAGTTTTAGCTCCAATACGCGCCGCATAGATTGCGGATCTTCTGAAACGGCGACGACGCGCGAAACGCCCTGAGCAGCCGCCTCCTGCAGTGCGGCACGGGCATCGCCCAACTGATCGAGGTGGCAGTGCGTATCTGCCAGCATCAGAGCAGTCCGACAGTCTCTTCAAAACCTAGCATAAGATTGAGGCACTGGACGGCGTTACCCGAAGCACCCTTGCCCAAATTATCGAGGCGACCGACCAGGACTAAACCGCGCGCATCGCCCCATACGGACAGCTCGACGCAGTTGCCATAGCTGAGTGTGTCCATGTCCAAAAAAGCACCGCGCAGCGCCTCGTCGGCACACTGAGGATCGACTAGGCGCACCATGGGTGCGCTGTCATAGGCAGCCGCCCACACTGCGTGCACGGCCGCTGGCTCGATGTCAGCGCGAGAGAAATGCGCGGCGGGTATGGGCATGCTGACGACCATGCCACAGAAGGCATGTGCCACCGACGGAACAAACATCGGGGGGCGTTCTGCCAAACTAAACTTCCACATCTCCGCCACGTGCTTGTGCTGACCGACCAGGTTATACAGACCAAAGGGCAGGCGCGCATCGCCTTCGCGCGCCGCCGGTTGTGCCGCATCGTAGCTCTCGACCATCTTGCGCCCTCCGCCCGAATAGCCCGAAACGGCATTGATCGTCAGCGGCGCATCATCGCGTAGCAAACCCGCCTCAATCAGCGGGCGCACCGCGAGGATAAAGCTCACTGGGTAGCAGCCGCAGTTGGCCACGCGCGCCGCGCTGCGGATGGCATCGCGGTGCGCGGGGCTTATTTCGGGCAAACCGTAGACCCACTGCGGATCGACGCGGCGCGCCGTGCTCGTATCGATAACGCGCGTGGTGGGCTCTTGGATAAGGGCCAGCGCCTCGGCAGCCGCATCGTCGGGCAAACAGAGAATGGCGACGTCGGCTCGATTGAGATAGTCGGCGCGAGCAGCAGCATCCTTGCGATCGGCCTCGGGGATCAGCAACACGTCCACATCGCTGCGATCGGCCAACATCTGCCGTATCCTCAGGCCGGTTGTGCCCTCTTGGCCATCGATAAATATCCGGGGATTTCCCATGCTATTCCTTTGTAATTTTTATTACAAAAAATAACTTTTTCTCAGAAAAAAACAATTCGGCGCACGGGCGTTTATAGCGCTCTGTGCGGCCACAACCGGCGCGCGCCGTTTGCGTTATCGCCGAACAAAAGAGCGGAGTAAGAACGCGTGGGAAAGGGGGCTGTGCGGGCTATTGATCGCCGGTGCGATCGCCGTCGCCCAACTCGATTCGACGCACTCGGTTGAGCACCTCTTCCAACAGGCTGCGGTTGGTGGCTATCAAGTCGGCAATGACGCCGGTGAGGAACATTTGGAAACCGGCCAGCAGAAGAATAGCCGCCAGAATGAGCGATTGGACGTGCAGCATGCCCTGATCGGTCAGAAAGAAGAAGTAGAGAAAGCGCAGGCCGAGCACGAAGCCGGCGGCAAATGTCAGCGCGCCGAAGAGCGCAAAGATTTTCAGGGCTTTGTAGCGCGCATAGGCGCGCAGGCTGATCGACCCAGAGCGAAAGACGAATTCGCCAATGCTGGAAAACAGGCGCGATTCGCGCAACTTGGGATTGGTGCGAATCGGCACCGACACGACGGCCACGCGCTTCTGACCGGATTCGATGACGTGCTCGGCCGTGTGATCAAAATCGGTGAACGTCGACAAGTGCATGGCCGCGTCGCGGCTAAAGGCGCGAAAACCGCTGGCGACGTCGGGAATGTCCATATCGGCCAGGCGGCTGATGACGCGACTGCCAACGCTCTGCAGATAGCGCTTAACAAAGGAGAAGTGGGCGATATCGCCCGTCTGCCGATCGCCGATGACCAGATCGGCGCGACCCTCGATAATCGGCGCAACCAACTTGTCGATATCGCCACCGAAGTACTGGTTGTCCCCGTCGGTGTTGATAATGATATCGGCACCCAGGCGCAGGCAGGCGTCGAATCCCGCTTTGAATGCGTGGCCCAACCCGCGGTTCTGCGGAAAGCGAATGACGTGATCGGCACCGCACTCGCGCGCCACCTCGCTCGTGCGATCCGTCGATCCATCGTCTATGACCAGCACCTCGACCCGGTCGATGCCCGGCACCTGGCGCGGTATATCACCGATGGTCGCCGGCAGCGTGTCCTCTTCGTTTAAGCAGGGAATCTGTACGATTAACTTCATGCTCTTTTCCGCTTCGCCATCGCCCCTTCGCCACCCACAACCCCAACGGTCATAGCGCCGCACGTCCGCGCGCGCTGAGGGCGAGCGAAAAGCGTACATCGACACCACGCTTTAGGCAGCGCGTCACTCGCTGCGTTTTTCAATATGCGCCCGCACCAGTTTAATCATCTCGCCATCCTCTGCGGCGGCGGCTACCATCGCCTTGAACTCTTCCACTGTGATTTTCACTTCCTCCAGGAAGCGCTGATCAGCCGCTCACGGAAATACGTAATCGCCAATGCGCCCCTCGTTGACCGCGCGCGCCTTGTCGGTGATGCGCGCCAACCAAGGGATATCGCCGATGACCATGCCGCGCGCGCGCGGCTTGAAGTCGAGAATGTCCCAATCACTCATGATTCCCTTTGCTCCTCGTGCATTAATTCGATGTGAAAGCGGCGCGCATGTGGCATATATCCTCATCATCGCCCAACGGCTCGCTCAGCGCGCGCGCAATGGCCTGCAGCCGTTCACACGGGTTCTGCCAGGCGCGCAGCAGCGCGGCATTGGCCGATTCAAGTGGATGCTCGAGCGCTTCGCACAGGGCCGCCGCCGCGTTGAGCAAGAAGGCAATCTGGTGTCCTTCCAGCGCGCGCACGACGCCTGAGTCACCGGTCAACTCAGCGTAGAAACGGGCCGCACGCGCATTCAACACAGAGCGCACGACGCCGTTGCAGCGCCCGCTGCCCATGCTAGTAGTATACTGCACGATGCGGCGTTCCGTCCAGTCCCAGCTCAATTTAGAAAATTCGAGGAAAAATGCCGCACGCACCGGCGATATGACGATGTTGCGCGCGTTGTAATCGCTGCTGCCCAACACGGGCGGACGCCGCGCCAACTCGGAGCAGAGTGCGGCGATCAGATCGAGTGCGGCGCCGCTCAGCGGTGGGCACTGCAGATGACGCTGCAGCGCATGGCCCCCCCAGAGGGCTCGCTCGCTCGCCAACTGCCAGGCAACGAGCAGATCCTGCTGGCTACCGCCCGGCGCGACGCGCTGCGCCCACCGCTCGTCGCACATTAGCACACCGTCAATGGAGCGCTGGTTGCGCATCACATCGCATGCCAACGCGGTATGGTCGCCACAACGCTCCTGCACCAGATCGTCTAGAGTTGCATCGCCGACCCACTCGTAGAAGGCGAAGCACGCCTCTGAGTCAAGGGCTACCATGGCTGGCACGCGGCAACCGGCTCCGCCCAGCGCGCACAGCACATCGCGCTCGACCTCCAATACGTCGTATGCTTTGCCGCGCGTCAGGGGGGCGAAGATATGATATTTGACAGCGCGCCTTTTGCCGTCGACGCACAGGCACCACACGCCCGAGTCGATCTCTTCAATGCGCTGGACGATGCCGCCCAATAGTTCGGGGACGCGTCGCCTGAGATAGGCATCCACCTCCCCGTAGGCTTCCATTAAGCGTCCTCGGCCTCGAAGACGATGACCTGTGCGACGAGCTTGCCGGCTTGGTTATTGCGCTCGGGATGCTCGTTCATCGCAAAGAATATGACGCCTTCCTCTTTACAGATAAAATCGCAGCGCGCGCCGATAGCAAAAGCCTCGCCGCTGCCTATCCGCGCAATGAGCGCACCGACGTTTGCCCCCGGCATGCGATAGCCCTCACCGGCGGGAAAGCGATAGAGCCCATCCGCGCCGCACCAGGCAATTTGGTCGCGCATATCGGGCGACCATGTCTCTTCGGCATCGACGACAATCCGCTGTCCTTGCTTCACGCGGATCAGCGAGTCCTGCCATTGCGGACTCGGGCGTATTGTGCGCATAATAGTGACGGCCATACAATCTCCTAAGTGTACACGCGGTGTGCTTCCAATGCAGGGACAGTGATAATTAAAAGACGGCCTCGAGGATGTCAACAAACGCGTGAACGACCCGCCCCATGCGCTCTGCGCGCAACGAGGTAGAATGCCGATGAGTGGATTGGAAACAGACCTAAAGCTGCTGCGCGCCCTGCTGCAAATCCCCTGTCCCTCTGGACGAGAAGAGCGCATGGCCGACTTCGTATGCCAGTATATCGAGCAGATCGGATTTACGGCCTATAGAGACGCGCAGGGCAATGCCTGGACCCTGGTGCCGGGACGCCACAGCGACGCAGGCGCCGTGGCCATGGCAAGCCATATGGATGAAATTGCCATGGTCGTGCACGCCATTGAAGACGATGGCACGCTGCGCGTGCAGCGCAGCGGCGGCTTGCATCCTTGGAAGCTCGGCGAAGGCCCCGTAGTGCTGGTTGGCGACGGCGATAGCTTAGTACCCGCCCATCTCAGCTTCGGGTCCGGGCACACCAACGATCCAGACGATCCCATCGCACAGTTTGCCAGCGGCGCGCGCGGCCTGCAGTGGTCGCACTGCCATCTGATTACCGGCCTGACGCCCGACCAACTGCGCGCGCGCGGCGTGCGCGTGGGCACCTGCGCCGTGCCCGACAGCGCGGTGCGCGGACCCCACTTGCTGGGCCCACCAGAAGACCCGCTAGTCTCGGCGTGGATCCTCGACAATCGCGGCGGCACGCTAACGCTGCTGCGCCTGCTGGAAAAAATGCAGCGCAGCGGCCTGCAGCCCGCCCGTCCGCTCTACCTGTGCTTTATGGTGCAAGAAGAAGGCGGCCTGCTGGGCGCCAAGGGTTGGGCGCACCGCAATCCGGTCGAAACTTTTATCGCCGTCGATTCCTCGCCTATTCCGCGCGGCTCACAGCTGGCGCTGGACGGCCGCCCAGCCACTTGGTCCAAAGACTCGGGCGCCCACTTTCACCAAGGCCTTATCGGCGAGTTGGCCAGCGCTACGGCACGCGCCGGCAGCGAGCTCCAATACGCCGTCTACGGCGCTGCCGCCTCGGACGCCACTGGCGTGCTGCAGGCCGGCCTAGCGCCGCGCGCCGCTACAATCGGCTATCCGCGCGCTAATTCGCACGGCTACGAAGTATGCCGCCTGAGCGTATTTAGCCACCTCGTAGACACACTCTTCGCTTACCTAGAAGATCTAGCGTGACCATCGATGCGCTTGATCAGCGGCGCATCGCCCTGCTCGGCTTCGGCGTAGAGAACCGCGCCCTAGGCCACTTTCTCAGCGCGCGCGGCATCTCTTTCTCCGTATGCGATGCCCGCCCACCCACTGAAGGCCTGCTGGCCGACTGGCCGCAGGTGCAGCGCTGGCACACCGGTTCCTCATATCTAGACGAACTATCGCACTACGACCTACTCTTTCGCACGCCAGGCCTCAGCGCGCTGCATCCGCGCCTGCGCCAGGCCGCAGCGCGCGGTGCCGACGTTTCGAGTCAGATGCAGCTATTTTTCTCCGCCTGCCCCAGCTCTCTGCTCGGCGTGACGGGAACCAAAGGCAAGGGCACGACGACGACGCTATTGGCCGCTCTGCTCGGAGCAGACCCGGCTCGGCGCGTTTTCGTCGGTGGCAATATCGGCCAACCACCCATCGCCTTCGTTAACGAACTGGGACCAGACGATCTAGTGCTGCTCGAGCTGTCTAGTTTTCAGCTGCAGGATCTGGCGCAGAGTCCGCACGTAGCGCTAGTGCTGTCGGTGACGCAGGACCACCTCGACTACCACGCCCACCGCAACGAGTACGTCGATGCCAAGCGCAACATAGCCCGCCACCAACAGCCAACGGACCTACTTATAACCCACGCCGACTGCCCTACCGCACGCTCTTTTGCCGACGATTCCCCTGCGCAGCACTGGTCTTTTAGCGCCCGAGCGCCCGTAGAGCCCGGCGCGTGGATTGCGGGCAATCGTCTGTGCGTGCGCCTGCCCGGCCAACCAGCCGTCGAAGTCAGCCGCACCGAAGCGCTGCGGCTTCCGGGTCGCCACAACGCGGAAAACGCCTGCGCGGCCATCGCCGCGGCTGCGGCCGTCGGCATAGCGCCAGCATCCATGCAGGAGCCATTGGCCGACGTTGGCGGCCTGCCCCACCGCCTCGAATACCTAGGCGAGAGAGCGGGTATCGCCTACTATAACGACTCGCTAGCAACCACGCCCGATGCGGCCATCGCCGCACTGCGCGCCCTTGAACGACCCATCGCCCTCATAGCCGGCGGCGCCGGCAAGGGAGCCGATTTTACCGAACTGGGGCACGCCATCGCCGCAAACACCATGCGGGGTGTGCTGTTGTTGGGAGAAGAGGCACTGCGCCTCGAAAGGGCGTTAGAAGCAGCCGGCTATGCAGGACCACTGCGGCACTGCGCCAGTATGGAAGATGCCGTGGAGTCGGCGCGCAGGTGGGCGCAGGCCGGCGACGCCGTGCTGCTGTCGCCAGCCTGCGCCAGCTTCGGCATGTTTGCCGACTACCGCGAGCGCGGCGAGCGTTTCAAGCGAGCGAGCGGCTTTGCCACCGACTAGGCGTCAGATGTTGTAGTGCAGCCCGCACTCTTTATTGTCGTCCACATCGTCCAGCTGATTGAACCAGCGCCAGCGGCCAGCGCGCTTGTCCTCGCCCGGGCGCACCGGCGTAGCGCAGATAATGCACCCAAATGAAGGGTACCCCTGTTCGTAGAGCGGGTGCGTTGGCACGTCGTTGTCGCGCACGTAGGCCTCCAAGCGCTCCTCGCTCCAATCGACCAGCGGATTGAGCTTGAGTAGTTTGCGCTGCGTGCCGTATTCGCCAATCAGTTCGGCTTTTTTTGCCGTGTCCTTGCGGTGCGCCGACTGATCCCAGCGCTGACCCGAAATCCAGCAATCGGCCGTCTTGAGCATTTCGTTGCGCGGCTTGGTTTTACGCAAGTCACAGCAATGTTCCTGCTTTTCTTTCGAGTCGAAAAAAAGATATTCGCCAAATCGATCTATCATGCGCCGCAGATGCTCTTCTCGCGGCTGCCACACTTCTATTTGGCATCCATAGCGCTCCTTGACTAAGTCCATGAAGGCATAGGTTTCAGGGTGTAGACGCAAGGTATCGAATGTGGCCAGTCGCAGGTCTATTCCACCGCTGACGACCATGTGCAGCATGGCCATTCCCGTATTCTGAAAGCTGGTGGCCAAAACGGCGCGTCCGGGAAAGTTCTCACCGGCCCAACCCAGCGCGTCGGCGGCGTCCATACCATCCCAATCGACGCAGTCTATATCATTTTTTAGACGCTCGTTGTGCTCTTCCAAATTCTTGTTTTTCAATCTTTTACTCGTTCCATTGGCCGCCATTTTACCACTTAAAAACGGCCGATCATAGCACATATTGAACAAAGCATATAATATATAGTCAGGCACTCCTTCGCAAAGACAGACAAGCATGCAATCCTCGACGGCCCCACACGTGTTGTTTTGGGATGGCGACTGTGCGTTTTGCGGGCGCTGCGCCGCTTGGGCCTTGGCGCGCGGCGGCCGGACACTGCGCGCCGTTCCCTACCAGCAAGCAGCCGATCCGCCGATGGATGACGCACTGCGCCGTGCCTGCCGCCGCGCTGTGCACCTGCAATTGCCCGACGGCCGACTGGAACGGGCTGGACGCGCCTGTCTAACGATCCTGCATCTGATCGGCTATCGACGCACGGCGTCCGTGCTGCGCCTCCGCCCTCTGGTCTGGTGTGTCGAGTGCGGCTACTGGGTTGTGGCGCGCTATCGCGCATTCTTTTCCCGCTTGCTGTTTCGCACCTAGCGCGCAGCACGCCAATATACGCGTGATAGCGAGCACATAAATTGAGCTAAATGAAATACTTAATAGAGCCTGCCAGCGCACAGGTCGAAGCAGCCTTCGCCGCAACCCTCGATGCGGACGAAACGCTTCTCGTGCGCGCGGCGTGCGACATCGACGAGAGCGGACGCTTTGGGCGCCGGTGGTTGGCCCTTACACAACGTCGCGTGCTCATCGCTTCGGACGAGCCAGCACATATCCAGTCCGTGCCCCTTGTCGACATAAGCGACAGCCGCACCGAAACGCTGGTCGGTGGCAGCCGTCTGGAAATCGAGCGCACCCATGCACCGACGATCTATATCTACTATAGCCGGTCGCAAGCGGATACGTTTTCAGAAGTAGCGCGCGGCTTAGAGCAGCTCTGCAAAGGGGATGAGCTCCTCATCAATACAGAGCCCGACTGCCTGCGCTGCCCGCAGTGCAGACGCCTGTTGCCAGAGAAAAATGGCCTCTGCCCAGCCTGTATTAAGAAGGGCGATACCCTCAAGCGCATCGCCAGCTACCTGATACCCTACAAGAGCAAAGCCTTAACACTGGCGCTATCGTCCGCGGCCATGACAGTAGCCGAATTGGTGCCTCCACTCGTAACCAAGCACATCGTCGACGACGTGCTGGTACCCGCTGCCGACAGCGCGGCGACCATCGACGAGCGGCTGTCCTTGCTCGGCTGGCTGGTATTGGCCCTAGTCGGTCTACGCGTGCTGAGTTGGGGGGCCGAATGGGTGCACGGCTGGATCATGTCGTGGCTCGGCGCCCAAGTGACGGCCGACATTCGCTCGCAGCTCTACCAGCGACTGGAGATGCTCTCGCTGCAGTTTTACGACAAGCGCAAGGTCGGTGCGCTGATTTCGCGCGCTACGCGCGATGCCGGCATGCTGCAAGAATTTCTCGTCAACGGACTGCCCTACCTCATCATCAACGGGCTCATGGTGCTGGGCATCTTCGCTTTTCTGCTGTGGATGAGCCCCACTCTGAGCCTGTATATCATGCTGCCCGTGCCGGTGCTGATGATTTGGGGCGTCGTGTTCTGGAAACGCATGCGCGGCTACTTCAACCAGTGGGGACAAGTTTGGTCCAACCTGACCGACCGCACGGTCGAGGCCCTGACCGGCATTCGCGTCGTCAAGGCCTTTGCCCAAGAGCAGCGCGAGATGGCGGCCTTCGCCAAGCACAATCATCGCCTGCGCGAAGTGGCGGTTCGCACCGCGCTCAACCGGGGCATTTTTTTTGCGACCATCACTTTTCTAACCGGCCTGGGTATGCTCATGGTCTGGCTATTTGGCGGTCAGCAGGTTCTCAAAAACGAGATAACCCTCGGCACGCTGCTGGCTTTCTATTCGTATATGTGGCTGTTCTATGGCCCATTGGAGTGGTTTGGCCAAGTCAACGATTGGATGAGCCGCGCCTTTGCCGGAGCCGAACGCATTTTTGAAGTCATCGACACCGACCCGGAAGCATACGAAAATCCACATGCCGTGCGCATGCCGCGCATGGAGGGCGCAATACGCTTTCGCGACGTGCGCTTTGGCTACGACAAGAGCAAGCCCGTTTTGAAGGGCATTGACCTGGAGCTCAAGCCGGGTGAGATGATCGGCTTAGTCGGCCGCTCCGGCGTGGGTAAAACGACCACCATCAACCTCATCGCCCGGTTCTACGACGCCGACCACGGCGCGATTGAAATTGATGGAATCGATATTCGCCACATCCACCTGCGCGACCTGCGTTCGCAAATTGGCATCGTCCTGCAGGAACCCGTGCTGTTCTCCGGCACCATCGCCGATAATATTGGCTACGGAAAGCCGGGCGCCGCGTTTGCAGAGATTATGGACGCGGCGCGCGCGGCCAACGCACACGACTTTATTATCAACAAAGTGGACGGCTACGAAACCCAGGTCGGCGAAAAGGGCGCCGGCCTGTCCGGCGGCGAGCGCCAGCGCATCTCCATTGCGCGCGCTATTTTACACGATCCGCGCATTCTCATACTCGACGAGGCCACTGCCTCGGTCGACGTGCAAACGGAAAAGCTGATCCAAGAGGCCATGGGGCGTCTCGCCAGGGGACGCACCACCATTTCCATCGCCCACCGCCTCTCCACCCTGCGCGAAGCCGACCGCCTCATCGTGTTGGAAGAGGGCCGCATCGTCGAGCAGGGCAGCCACGCCGAACTCATGCAACGGCGCGGCCCATTCTACGACCTGGTGCAGCTGCAGCAAGCCGTGGCGCAGATCATCGCCGTCGGAGAATGACCGTGTCCCATTTCGTCGAAGAGTTGCCGAAAACAGCCGCCGATAAGGTAGGTGCAGCCAAGGGGCCGGACGAATGCGTGGTAATCCAGGTGGCCACCGACATGGCCGGGCGCGGACGCTTTTCCGAGCGCTTTCTCGTGGTCACCTCCCAACGCCTGCTCGTGCTCGGCCCCGACGACAGCGGCGACGACGTGCAGGTGGCCATGAGCCAGATCAAAACAGTGCGCATCGAGGCGCTAGTCGGCGGTGGCCGACTCGAGGTTGAGCGCAGAGAAAGCGAACCCGTCCACCTCTATTATTCCAACTCGCTGACGCCGAAGTTCGCCGAAGTGGCCGAGGGCATCAACCTGCTCTTGGAAGGCGAAGATCCCAACCTGCCGCTTCAGCTCGACCGGACGCACTGCGCCGCATGCCAGCGTCTGCTGCCGGAAAAAGGCGGCATCTGCCCGGCGTGCATCAAAAAGAGCGACACGCTCAAGCGCCTGCTGAGCTATGTGGTGCCCTATAAAGGACGCGCGCTGCTGCTCGTCGCCCTGACCCTGTTCACTTCGCTTATCGAATTAGCACCGCCTTATATCGCCAAACACATCATCGACGACGTCCTCACCGCCCAAGGCGGGGTCGACCTACTCTACCTCTACGTCGGCATGCTCCTTACTCTGGCCATTGTCCGCTGGGTTGGCAACGTAGTGCGGCGCTGGCTCAATACCTGGGTCGGCTTTCGCGCCATTGCCGATTTGCGCGCCGATTTGTTTCGCGCCATGCAGTTTCTGCCGCTGCGCTTTTACGACAAGCGCAAGGTCGGCTCGTTGATCTCTCGCATGAACAACGATTCTGATCTAGTCGAAGTATACCTGATATTCGACGCACCCTTTATTCTGTCGAACGCGACGATGATCGTCGGCATTCTCGCCCTGCTCTTTTACATGGACTGGCAGTTAACGCTCTACGTGCTGCTGCCGGTACCGCCCATCGTCCTGGGCTCCAGCCTAATCTGGAACCGCATGCAGGGTTATTGGCGCCGCTGGGGTGCGCGCTGGTCGCGTCTGTCGACTCATCTGAACGAATCGATTGCCGGTATCCGCATCGTCAAAGCCTTCGCCCAAGAATCGCGCGAGAGCGCGCGCTTTGACCGCCACAACCACGCCCTGCGCAACATCAGCGTCAGCGCCGAACGCTCTTGGCTGGTATTTTTCATGATCACCAACTTTTTCATGAGTTTCGGTGCGTTTTTCGTGTGGTACTTCGGCGGTGTACAGATTCTCGAAGGCCGGCTGCAGCTCGGCGCGCTAATGGCTTTTATTTCCTACCTATGGATGCTCTACCAGCCGCTCAAGTGGTTTGGCGATTTTTACAGCTTTATGGTGCGCGCCTTTGCCGGCGCCGAGCGCATCTTCGAGGTGATAGACGCCCGCGCTGAGCCCTTTGGAGACGCCGACGCACTGCCCATGCCGGACATACGCGGACACGTGCATTTCAAAAAAGCAGCCTTTGCCTACGACCCCGGGAAAATCGTGCTACGCGATATTGACCTCGAAGTGCAGCCGGGTGAAATGATCGGTTTAGTGGGTCGTTCGGGCGTGGGCAAGAGCACGCTCATCAACCTTATTATGCGCTTTTACGAAGCCAGCCGCGGCTGCGTGGAAATCGACGGCATCGACATTCGCACGATCCGTTTGGAGAACCTGCGCTCGCAGATTGGCCTGGTCGCCCAACAGTCGTTTTTATTTAACGGCACCATCGCCGACAACATCGCCTATGGCAAGCCCGGCGCTTCATTTGAAGAAATCCTGCGCGCCGCGCGCGCAGCCAACGCACACGAATTTATCGTCAATAAAATTGATGGGTACGACATGATCGTAGGCGAGCAGGGAAACAAGCTATCGGGCGGCGAAAAGCAGCGCATAGCCATAGCGCGCGCCATCCTACACGATCCCAAAATTCTCATACTCGACGAGGCGACGTCCTCGCTGGACACCCCGACCGAAAAGAAAATTCAGGAGGCTATCGCCCGCCTGATAAAGGGGCGCACGACCTTTGCCATCGCCCACCGACTATCGACCCTGCGCAGCGCCGACCGACTCGTCGTGCTCGACGCGGGTAAAATCGCCGAAGTCGGCACGCACGAAGAGTTGATGGCGCGACGGGGAATCTTTTATAATTTGGTGCAGACCCAGCAGGCCACATCGGCCGTTATGGCTACGGAGAACTGAGCAATGGCTGCAGACAGTGCGGATAGTGCGGAGAAGAAAGATCCGGTTATTACACCCATAACGGTGACGCATCCCGAACAGGTAGACGTCGAGACGCTGCGCCTCTTTCGCGAACCAGCGTGGACGCTGCGCCTAACTATTGGAGAGGATCGATCGTATACGCGCGTCAAGATCGTGCGCGCCGCGCCGCTCTCGCACCCCGACCAATACATTTCCTTCCTCGACGCCAAAGACGAGGAAATCTGCATGGTTGACGACCTCAAGCAAATGGACGACGCGGCGCGCAGCATTATCAAAGAGGAGTTGGATCGGCGCTACCTCACCTCGACCGTACAGCGCGTTGAGTCCATACGCAATGAATTTGGCACCTCGTATTGGGACGTGCAGACCGATCGCGGACAGCGCGAGTTTGTAGTGCAGAACGTAGCGGAAAATGCCCAGTGGCTCGGCGACCACCGCCTGCTGATCATTGACGTAGACGGCAATCGCTTTGAGATACCGCATTTAGAAGCGCTAGACAAACGCAGTTTGAGCATGGTCGAGCAGGTGCTCTAACTGCCGCACAGCCCGCACTATCTAGCGCGATACCGCCTCTCGCAGAATCTCTAAGTAGCGCTCGCCATAGCCTTCGTATTCCAAGCCCTCGCTGTACATCTGACCGGTATCGCTGTCGTCTATAGCAGTGGCTGGAGCGCGAACGACCGGCTCAATCTGCGTATCCTCGTGCCACTCGTTCCACGACGTGATCAGCAGCATATGGCCGGTCGAATCGTCGGTGTAGTCGACGGCCTGTTCCAGCATGGCGCGGAACAGCGAGCCAAATTCGGCCTCTGCGTCGAGCTTGCGCGACGTGGCGGCATGCCCCTCGCGCACGCCCTTGTCGTTAAAGCCCGGAGTAGCCGCTGGAATAAAAGCCGCACCGGCCGCATGCGCCCTTTCGCGCCAGCGCGCCTGCGCGGCGTAATAGCGATCGACCGCAGCCTGGCCGACGTAGCCGTTGGCGCCCATGCTGCCGTAGACGTCGTAGTTGGTCACCGCATCGAGCAGATCTAACGCATCGGCCGTAGCCGGGGGCTGGCCGAATACGTGGTCACCGACGATATAGAGTTCGTGCCCGGCTTGCGCAGCGGCCGCGCGCATCGCGCCAATAAACTGCCCCAGCGTGCCGTTGCGCGACAGCACGCGCGTCAGATAGACAAAGAGCACCGGTTTTCCATCGATGCGCAAATAGTTAGGGTGATCAAAGTACCGTTCGGACATATAGGCCACATCGGGACCAACCGCGTCGAATTCGACGAAGTTTTGCGTGCGGCCCGTAGTCTCGTAGAACAGCGCGATGCGCATATCGCCCAAATCGGGATGCGGCAGCACGGTCTCCAAGAGCGTTCGGTCCTCGCGCTTGTCCGGCCCCCACCAGCTGGCCACCCATAGCGATATGCGCGCCTGCCGACTCCAGTCCAGATGCTGTGCCACTACGGCGCTTTCGCGGTCGTCGTACTCGCCCAGTGCCGGATACTGCGGCGGCACGAGGTGTTCGCGCAGATAGCGCCCTCCGTGAAAATCGCCGCCGTACCACGGATAGTAATAGACACCCACCGCGTAGGGCGATGATCCATTCTCTTCGCTGCGCATCGCATCTTCTCCGCTGCAGGAAACGGCAACTGCCGCAAGCAGCACTAGGGCATAGAGCGCATTGGCCCTGCAGCGCGCACCCGTGCAGGCGTTCATACGCCCGCTGCATTGGCCGGTCGCGGACCGCCCGTTGCCCAATCGAGCAGTTCGACGGTGTGCACTACCGGCACCTTCATACCGCGTGCAATCTGCTCCATGCAGCCAATATTGCCCGCGGCCACGATCTGCGGCTGCACGCGCTCGATCTGCTCGACCTTGCGCTCCTGTAGTCGCTTGGCCATCTCCGGCTGCAGCATGTTGTAGGTGCCAGCGCTGCCACAGCAAATATGTCCCTCCGGCACCTCGACTACATCAAAGCCGGCCGCCTGCAATAGGTCACGAGGCTCGCTCCTGATGTGCTGGCCGTGCTGGAGCGAACAGGCGTCGTGGTAGGCCACGCGCAGCCCCGGTGCACGCTTTGCCTCGCCCAAGCCCAATTCGGCCACCACTTGCGTTATATCGCGCACGCGCTCGACCACCGCTTTGGCCTTATCGGCCAGTTTGGGATCGTGGCGAAAGAGATGGTCGTATTCGCGCACGGCCGTGGCGCAGCCCGAGGTGTTGAGCACAATAGCGTCTAGCCCCTCGCCCTCGATTTCCCTATGCCACACCTCAATCATGTGCTGCATCAGCTTGCGGCTGCGCCGGCGTTCACCCATGTGGAACGTCAGCGCGCCGCAGCAGCCCGTACCGTTGGGAATGACCACTTCGACACCCAGGCGCGTCAGCAGGCGCACCGTCGCATCGTTGATCTGCGGACCCAGCACCGACTGCGCACAGCCCGTCAGCAGCGCCACCCGCAGGCGTCTCTCGCCCACCGCTGGAATGACGCCCGGCTTGGCCACTTGGGCCGGGCGCGGCAGCCGCTTGGGCGCCATGTCGAGCAGGGGTTTCATATTGCCAGGTAGCAGAAAGGAAAACGCCCGCCCCAACCCCGACATCTTCAGGGCTATGCGAAAGCGCGACGGGTGCGGCAGCAGCAGCGTCAGCAACCGGCGCAGCAGGCGATCGGCTGCGGTGCGCTTGACCTTCTTTTCCAAGCGCGGGCGCGCCTCTTCCAGCAGGCGCGAGTAGTCGACGCCGCTCGGGCAGGTCGTCTCACACGAAAGGCACCCCAAGCAATTATCGATGTGTAGCAGCATCTCGCGACTGGGCGTTATGTGCTCCTCCAGCGTGCTCTTCATCAGATAGATGCGGCCGCGCGGTCCCTCCAACTCGTTTCCCGTAAGCAAATACGTTGGGCAGGTCGCGTTGCAAAAGCCGCAGTGCACGCAGGTGCGCAGGATCTCTTCGGCGTCTTTTATATCGGGTTCTTGCAGCAAGTGCGGCGCAATTTCCGTGCGCATTAACTCGTCTCCCTCATTCTGTAAGACGCCGTCAAACAGCTTGTCACCACGCAACAGGCCGAGTGCCAAAGTGCCCAGGGCGCACCATTGCTCATATATCCTCGCCTTTCAACCAGCGCACGAGCGCCTTATCTGGAGCGGCAATTTCCGCCAGCGAGGTGTAGTAATAGTCTTGCCAGCCCTGGCGC
Organism: Gemmatimonadota bacterium; assembly: GCA_038153405.1. GTDB lineage: Bacteria > Latescibacterota > UBA2968 > UBA8231 > UBA8231. Next base: position 89,832 of record JAYOYH010000011.1, read on the forward strand.
GGGAGGCCGGTAAAGACCATTAAGTTGAGGGGATACTCTTCGCAATCGGTGCAGCGTCGAAAGTCGTCGCGAAAGAGAAACGTCTTTTTGCCCAGCGCAATCGCCACACCCAGTTCGACCATCACCCCCTCGTCGGGCGGCGTGCCGTTGACGATAGCAAAGATCGCGTCGGCCTCCACTGCGTCGCGCAGATCGGCGCGGCCCACTTTGTACGCCCACCCCTCCTTGGAAAAATCGACCTGGTTATTGCGCGCAAACGGCTCCCACACCTCGGCTCCAAGCGCTTCCAGAGCACCTACGAAGTCGGGGAGTAACTTTTCTTTCCACTGCGCCGAGAATCCATAGGGCGAGGCGAGATAGATCGTCTTTTTCATACGCTATAAGAAAGAGGGCTGCGGCGAATTGGCGCAAGCCGAAGTGCATCCTATCTTAGGTTCGACCATGACGACACTGCCCGCCCATATGGCCGAGCGCATCGAGCTAGCTCAGCATACCACGCTAAAACTGGGCGGACCGGCGCGCTATTTTGCCACCTGCAGCACGCTTGAAGAGCTGCGCCTGTGCCTGCAGTGGGCCGGCGCAGGCGGACGGCGCGTGCAAGTGCTCGGCGGTGGCAGCAACGTCGTCTTTGCCGATGGCGGCTTTGACGGGCTCGTGCTAAAAGTCGGTCTGCGCGGCGTGCACTTCGCCGGAGAGCAAGCCATCGTCGCTGCCGGCGAAGTGTGGGATGTCTTTGTTGCACAGAGCGTTGAGCGCGGCCTGGCCGGCGTCGAGTGCCTATCGGGCATACCCGGACGGGTAGGCGCCACGCCCATTCAGAACGTCGGCGCCTACGGACAAGAAGTGAAAGATACCGTTGCCTCGGTGCGCGCCCTCGACCGCCAGACGCTGGAAGAAGTCGAATTCACCAACGAGGAATGCCGGTTCGCCTACCGCGATAGCCGCTTCAAGAGCGCAGAGCGCGATCGCTATATCGTGACCGAAGTGCGCTACGTCCTGCGCGGCGACGGGCGCCCCCAGCTGCGCTACGCCGAGCTGCAGAACAACATGCGGGGAATGGACCTTCCCCAATCGGGCCCGGCAGCCCTGCGGGCCGTGCGCAACGCCGTGCTCGAAGTGCGCGGTGGCAAGTCGATGCTAGTCGATGCGAGCGATCCCAACAGCTGTTCGGCTGGTTCATTCTTTGTCAACCCGATCGTGTCGGTAGAGCATTTTCAGAAACTGCAGGCACAGTGGCATGGCATGCCCTCGTTTACCGAGGCCAACGGCATCAAAATTCCTGCCGCCTGGCTGGTTGAAAACGCCGGTTTTGCCAAAGGCCAGCGCTACGGTGGCGTCGGCATCTCGCAAAAACACGCCCTGGCGCTGATCAACTGCGGCGGCAGCACCGAACAACTGCTCGAGTTAGCCGCACATATACAGCGCGCGGTGGAAGAGCGCTTTGCCATTCACCTGGAGCGCGAGCCCATCGTCGTCGTATAGCGCACCGTCGCCGGCGTTCAACGGCGCGAGCATTATCACACACAGGATATGGCATGGCCAACATTTGCGTACTGCAGAATGCACAGCCGGAAAGTCTGGGCATCCTAGGCCAGATATTCACCCAGTATGGACTGCAGGCCGAATACGTCCGCACCTTTGCTGGCGAGCCGGTGCCGCGCTATATAGACGACGCGGCCGGCCTCGTCGTGCTCGGCGGACCGATGAGCGTCTACGAGAACAACCGCTATCCGTTTCTCAACGACGCCATGCGCCTTATCGACCAGGCACTCAAGCGGGAAAAGCCCATTCTCGGCATTTGCTTGGGCAGCCAACTCTTAGCCGCTACGCTCGGAGCGAACGTATATGCAAACGGGAAAAAGGAAATCGGCTGGCACGATGTAACCCTACACGGCGCAGGCACCGATCCCCTATGGGCCGGCATGCGCTCGCCCTTTGTCGGCTTTCACTGGCACGGCGACGTCTTTGACCTGCCCGAAGGCGCGCGCAGCCTAGCCTCTTCCGACCTGACGACACACCAATCCTTTTCCTACGGCGACAGGAGCTACGGCGTGCTCTTTCACATGGAAGTGACCGCGCAGATCGTCGCCGATATGACCGACACCTTCGCCGACGAGGTGGCACAGCTCGGGCTGGACGGCGCCGTCATTCGGGCGCAATCGCAGCGCCATCTCAAAGCCCTGCACGACAATGCGCGCATATTCTACCAACACTGGGCGGCCCGCTGTCTGCCAGCATGAGCACCCGCTACCAGTAGCGCATGGCCGCGGTAAAGAGCGCGGACAGCTCTTCCTCTCCAGCCGCGCGCGGCGATAGCTTGGTGACGCGATGCTGCGGCAACGTGCCCTGCACCAAGGCCGGAACGTGTTCCTCACCATAGCCCAGGGCGCTCAGCCCGTTGGGCAAATCGAGTTGGCGCATCAATTCGACGATGCGCGTGGCCAGCACTTCGCCCGCCTCCTCGAGGCCCACTCCGTCTACGCGCGCGCCCAGCACTGCAGCTGCGTGTAGGTGCCGTTGCGGACAGGCCGATGCCGTAAAACGAAAGACGGCGGGCGCGTTGACGATAACGGCTATGCCGTGCGGCACCAGCGGATAGTCAACCGCATACCCGGGCGGAACGAATTCCTTTATCATACCAGCCACCGGATAGGACATGCCGTGCGGCAGGTGAACGCCGGCGTTGCCAAAACCTATACCGGCCAGCGCCGAGGCCATAATCATCTGCGCGCGCGCCTCGTCATCCTCCGGGTCGGCTACGGCGCGCGGCAAGTAATCGGCCACCAGTTGCAGCGCCTGCAGCGACCACAGGTCGCTGATTGGATTGGCTCCCTGATAGGCCGGACGCAGCTGCGGGCGCGCGGGACGCGGGCGCCCGTCGTATGGCATCGCCGTATAGGACTCGAGCGCGTGGCTCAGGACATCGAGCCCGGTTGATGCGGCCACGGCAGCGGGCATCGTGCGCGTGTTATCCGGATCGACCAAACCTAGGGTAGGCTTTAAATAGCGATGGGCAATGCCCGTCTTGGCCTGCATCTCCATATAGTCGAAAATAGCCACGCCCGTCGTTTCGCTGCCGGTGCCAGCCGTCGTCGGAATGGCGATTAGCGGCTTAGTCGGCCCCGGCACCGGCTGGCCCTGGCCGATGGGTGCATTGACGTAGGTGAGAAAATCGGCCGGATAGCTCGTATAGAGGTTGGCCGCTTTGGCCGTGTCTATTGTCGAGCCGCCGCCAATGGCGACGAAGCCATCGAAATGGCCCTCTTCGGCAACATCAATGGCTTCTCGAAACGAAGCATCTGTTGGCTCCACGCGCACTCGATCAAAAAGCGCGTAGTCGACGCCCTCTGCCCGCATCGACTCTAGGGCGACCTGCACCGGCGACAAGTCGCGCAGCGTCTGGTCGGTCAGCACCATGACGCGCTTCAAACCGCGGTCGCTTAAATCCATACCCACTTCGCGCGTGATACCCGTACCAAAGCGGATATTGGATGCTGCCATCTCAAATGCCGTGTCGCGCTCCATTGCTCTTCTCCTTGCGTGCGTTTCATCCATAGAAAACGCCACCTCTGCACAGCTGTCAATACGCAGCCCTTGCGTCCGCTACAGCGCCGTGCTACACTACCGTCGACACGCTATAACTTCGGCGGAACGCATCATGGAATCCAAGCAAACCAGCGGTATGCTCAGCTTAGAGGATCTGGCACGGGCCGTGCGCGATGGCCACGTAGAAACCGTGCTCGCCGTTTTTCCCGACCTCTACGGACGCCTTGTTGGCAAGCGCATTGCCGCACGCTACTTTCTCGACCACGTCGCCGAGCACGGCATGCACGCCTGCGACTACCTATTCACGGTCGATATGGAGATGGACGTCGTCGAGGGCTATGACTTTGCCAACTGGCACAAGGGCTACGGCGACGTCCACTGCGTGCCCGATTGGTCGACGCTGCGCATGGCCACCTGGCTGGAGCGATCGGCCCTCATCGTCTGCGACGTGCACGACGAATCGGCGCACGAACCGGTATCGATCGCCCCGCGCACCCTGCTCAAACGGCAGCTAAATGCGCTCGCCGAAATGGGTTATAGCGCCAAAGGCGGCTCCGAGTTGGAGTACTATCTCTTCAAAGACTCCTACGAAGAGGCCAACGCCAAAGGCTACGAGAACCTGCAGCCCTTCAGTACCTACATTGAAGACTACCACATATTCCAAGGAACAAAAGAGGAGCAGATAAACGCCGCCGTGCGCCGCCATATGGAGTCCAGCGGCATTCCCGTTGAATTTAGCAAAGGCGAGTGGGGGCCCGGCCAACACGAACTCAACCTGCGCTATACCGAAGTGCTGGAGATGGCCGACCGCCAGTGTATCTACAAACAGGCCTTTAAAGAAATCGCCTGGGCCCAGAGCATCGCCGTCTCCTTTATGGCCAAGTGGCGCAGCGACCTGGCCGGCTCCAGCATGCACCTGCACCTGAGCTTGTGGGACGAGCAGGGCCGCGCCGCTTTTGCCGACGAAACGTCCGATCTATTTCGCCATTTTCTCGGCGGCTGGATGCACCACGCGCGCGCTATCGCCCCGTTTTATGCGCCCTACCCCAATTCCTACAAGCGCTACGTCTACCAATCGTGGGCCCCCACGCGCATCGCCTGGAGCCGCGATAACCGCACGGCAGGATTTCGCATCGTTGGCCGCGGTGCCAGCCAGCGCATCGAGTCGCGCCTGCCCGGTGCCGACGCCAATCCCTATCTGGCCTACGCCTCCGCACTGGCCGCCGGCATGGATGGCATTAAAAACCGGATCGAACCACCGCCCATTTTCAGCGGTGACGCCTATCAGAATGAATCCGCGGCAAGCGTTCCGGCCAACCTGTCGCAGGCCACCGACGAACTCGAACGATCGCAGATGCTGCGCCAAGCAATGGGCAGCGAAGTTGTCGATCACTACGTCCATTTCTTTCGCACGGAGCAGCGCAAATACGACGAGGCCGTTACGTCGTGGGAGCGCGCCCGCTACTTTGAGCGCGGCTAACGCGCGACCGCACCATGAGATTACGAGACAAGGTCATCCTAATCACCGGCGCCGGCGGCGGCATTGGCTACCATAGCGCCCTGCGCTGTGCGGCGGAAGGCGCACGCGTGGTCGCCGTCGACTTAGACGAGCCCGCGGCGAACAACACCGCAAACCAAGTGAACAACGAAGGAGGGCAGTGCATCGCGCTGCAGGCCGATGTCGCCAAGGACGCCGACTGTCGCTCCATGATCGCCGTAGCCGAAGAGACCTATGGACACCTTGACGTGCTCTTTAATAACGCAGGCATTTCGCATATCGACGACGGCGATGCCATCGACACGGACGAAGCCGTGTGGGACCTGACGATGGACGTCAATCTGAAAGGCGTCTTTCTCGGCTGCAAGCACGGCATTCCCGCCCTGCGCCGAGCCGGCGGCGGATCCATTATCAACACCGCTTCCTTTGTCGCCCTGCTGGGAGCAGCCACGCCGCAAATAGCCTACACGGCGAGCAAGGGCGGCGTGCTGGCCATGAGCCGCGAGTTGGCTACCGTGCACGCGCGCGAACGCATTCGCGTCAACGCGCTGTGCCCGGGCCCGCTGCGCACCGAACTGCTGATGAAGTACTTAGATACGGAGCAAAAGCGCCAGCGCCGACTGGTCCACATTCCCATTGGACGCTTTGGCGAGGCCGATGAAATCGCCCAGACCGTCGTGTTTTTGGCCTCCGACGAATCCTCCTATATAACCGGTACATCCTTTACCGTCGACGGCGGTATTACGGCAGCCTACGTAACGCCGGAGTAGCGCTCAATCGCCCAGCCCAACGCAGCCACGCATCTAACGTTACGCACTCTGACAGGATCTCTATGAAGCGCGCCGTTTTATTCGATTTGGATGGCACCCTGCTCGATACATTAGACGATCTGGCCGACTCAATGAACGCCGCGCTAGAACGCAGTGGCTTTGCGCAGCACCCAGTTGATGCCTATCGCTACTTCGTCGGCGACGGCATCGATATGCTGGTGCGGCGCGTGCTCCCAGCCAATGCGTATAGCGAGGCAGTGCACGAACAACTCAAAGCGGCGATGAACGACGAGTACAGTCGGCGTTGGAACGTCAAAAGCCGGCCCTACGAGGAGATACCAAGCCTCCTCGACGCTCTGCAAGAGCGCGGTATTGCAATGGCCGTACTGTCGAATAAACCCGAGCCATTTACCCTGCAGGCCGTAGCCAACCTACTGCCGAACTGGTCCTTTGCCGTCGTGCGCGGGGCGCGACCTGACGTGCCGACCAAGCCCGATCCGACAGCGGCGCTGCACATCGCCGATGAAATGGCTCTTTCCCCCAGCCACTTTCTGTATATGGGCGATACCGATACCGACATGCAAACGGCGCGCGCGGCCGGCATGTATGCACTGGGTGCGACCTGGGGGTTTCGCCCGGGCGAGGAACTCCTGCAAAGCGGAGCACACGATCTACTGCAAACGCCGCTCCAACTCTTGGATCGGCTCTGAAATGTATCTATTTTAACGGCGTTCACACCTTCGCCTCAACTAGGAGAAAACTACCCCATGGCCGAATTTTTCAAAGGGATTAAAAAGATAAAATACGAGGGCCCAGACTCTAAAAACCCACTTGCCTTTAAGCACTACAACGCACGGGAAAAGGTGGGTAAAAAAACCATGGAGGAGCATCTGCGCTTTTCCGTAGCCTACTGGCACACCTTCAAGGGCGGCGGCACCGATCCCTTTGGTCCTATACCGGTATACGATCGTCCCTGGGATAGAGCCAGTGACCCCATGCAGCGCGCCGAGGATACGCTGCAGGCCGCCTTTGAGTTTATTGGCAAACTCGGCGCTCCCTTTTACTGCTGGCACGACCGCGATATCGCCCCAGAGGCCGACGCGCTGGAAGAGACCAACAAGCGCCTCGACCACATCGTTTCCCTAGCGAAAAAACTGCAGCGCGACACGGGTATCAAGCTGCTTTGGGGCACCTCCAACTGCTTCTCGCACGAGCGCTTTACGCACGGCGCCGGCACCAATCCCGATGCCCACGTCTTTGCCTGGGCCGCCGCACAGATTAAAAAGGCGATGGAGTGCACGCACGAATTAAAGGGAGCCAACTACGTGTTCTGGGGCGGACGCGAGGGGTACTCGAATTTGCTCAACACCGATATGGCACACGAGCAGGAACAAATGGCGCGCCTGCTGCACATGGCCGTCGAGCACAAAAAGCGCATCGGCTTTAAGGGCACATTACTCATCGAACCCAAGCCCAAGGAACCGACCAAGCACCAGTACGACTTCGACTCGGCGACCGTGCTCAGCTTTCTGCGCAAATACGACCTGCTCGACGAGTTCAAAATTAATGTGGAAGCCAACCACGCCACGCTGGCCGGCCACACCTTTGAACACGACCTAGCCGTCGCCTCGGCCGAAGGCAAACTCGGCAGCATCGACGCCAACCGCGGCGACTATCTGCTCGGCTGGGACACCGATCAATTTCCCACCGACCTCTACAGCACGACCTACGCCATGCTCGTCATCCTCAAGCAGGGCGGTCTCGGAAGCGGTGGCGTCAACTTCGATGCCAAACTGCGGCGCGGATCTTTTGATCTGGAAGATATGTTCCACGCTCATATAGGCGGCATGGATTCCTTTGCACGCGGTCTGCGCACGGCGCAAAAAATTATCGACGACGGCGTACTCAACGACTTCGTCAAAGCGCGCTATGCCTCGTATCGGAGCGGTATCGGTCGCAAAATCATGCAGGGCAAAGCTACGCTGGCCGATATGGAGCACTACGTCATTAAACAGGGCGAGCCGCCCAAGCGCAGCGGGCGCGAAGAGATGCTGGAAAATATCATCAATACTTACATATAACATTTCGGAACGCACGCTCATCGAAGAGTCGGCAGACCGAATCCAACGCAAAAGGGCGACCGCTCCCAACCAACGGGGAACGGCCGCCCTTTTTCTTTTTTTTGCGACCGCCTCAGTCGTCGCGCGGAACCGCCATCATGCGCTCTAAGGCACGCCGCGCGCCCTCGATTACATCGTCTTCGAGAAGGATCTCAAAGCGCTCTTCTGCTAGGGAGAAATAGAGATCCTGTAGGCTAGTCACCTTCATATAGGGACAGTGCAGGCGGCAGCCGATGCAGCCGTCGGCCGCGACAAACTCGCGGTCGGGAAAGCGCTGCTTTAACTGGTGTAGCATGCCGTTTTCCGTAGCGATGATAAAGGTCTTCGCGTCGGGGTACTTCTCCACCGCACCGAGCATACCCGTCGTCGAGCACACCTCGTCGGCGATTTCCACCACGTCCTGGCGACATTCGGGATGAGCAATAATCACGGCGTCGGGAAAATCGCCGCGCGTGCGCTCGACGCTGGCCGCGCGCAGCACGTCGTGGGTCGGACAGGCACCGTCGTAAATGACGATTTCTTTTTCTGGCACCTGCTGTGCTACCCAGCGCCCCAAATTGCGGTCCGGCGTAAAGAGCACCTTGTCGGCGTCGAGGCTGCGCACGACCGACACGGCATTGGCCGAAGTACAGCATATATAGGACTCGGCTTTTACCTCGGCCGTTGAATTCACGTAGGTCACAACTTCGTGATCTGGGTAGCGCTCTTTCCAGTCGTCGAGACTTTCCGGCGTAATGGAATCGGCCAGCGAACATCCCGCTCCCAAATTGGGCAACAGCACCTTCTTCTGCGGACTGAGAATCTTGGCGGATTCCGCCATAAAGTGCACACCGCAAAATACGATGATATCCGCATCGGTCTTAGACGCTTCAATCGACAGGCCAAGCGAATCGCCCGTCACGTCGGCGATGTCCTGCACCTCGGAAACCTGGTAGTTGTGCGCCAAAATGACCGCGTTCTTCTCGACCCGCAGGCGATTGATCTGGGCGACCAGCTCATCGACTGGCAGATCGGAACGAGCGGCGAACGGCGTCTGCATCTGCGTCATGAAGTAACCTGTGCTCCTTCGTCGGGTTCAACCGCTTCGGTGCCGTTGGGGAATACGCGCCAAAACTCTTTGCGAATTAGACCGGTAATCATCGCGCTCTTGCTCGTGCCGTGATAGCGCGCAATGGCATCCAACATGGCGTAGTCGCGGTCCGTAGCGGAGAACGTGCGAACTTTTGCTTTGTTTCCCTTGGGTTTAGCTGGCGGCATTTTTATACAATCGTTATATAATTTTTGATGAATACGTACAGTTAACTTACATAATTATGACCGTGTCGTCAATATTTTTTACGCGGATTTGCGCTGCCTGGAGCTGTTTTTAAAGCGAGGAACGCTCAGTCTGCTTTTTCACCCACCCGGTGCAGGCGCAGGGTGTTGGTCGTGCCCGGTCGATTGCTCGGCATGCCGGCCAGGAAGACCAGACTGTCTCCCACGCGAATGTGCTCTTCGCTCACCAACCGCTCTTCAACCACCTCAATCATGTCCTGCGTGCGTTCGACATAGGCCGAAAGGCGCGGCTCAACGCCCCAGTGCAGGCACAGTCGCCGCTGCACGCGCTCATTCGGCGTAAATGCATAAATGGGCGTCTGCGGACGCGACCTGGCGATGAGTTCGGCGCTGAAACCGGATTGGGTGAAGGCGACGATGGCCGCCGCCTGGGTGTCGGCAGCTACCTGGCCTGCAGCCTCGGCAATGGCGTCGGAGAAGGAGAGCGGTGCAACTCGGCGCGCACGGCGGCGTTGCTCGGGTTGGGCGGCGACGTTGCGCTCGGCCTCACAGACGATGCGATCCATCATCCGCACGGCCTCAATGGGATACGCCCCCATAGCCGTTTCCCCGGACAGCATGACGGCATCGGTGCCGTCGAATACGGCGTTGGCCACATCGGACGCCTCGGCCCGCGTCGGCCGCGGATTTTCAATCATGGATTCGAGCATTTGCGTCGCCGTTATCACCGGCTTGCCGACCGCAGTGCAGGCGCGGATAATGGTCTTCTGAATAAAGGGCACGCGCTCAGGCGACATTTCCACACCCAGATCGCCGCGCGCCACCATGACGGCATCGGTCGCATCGACAATCGCGTCGAGCGCTTTGATCGCCTGCGGCTTTTCCAACTTGGCCACCACGCACACATCGGCGTGCAGGCGCGCCAGTTCGACCTTTAATGCGATAATATCCGCCGCACTGCGCACGAACGACAGGGCCACCCAGTCGACGCCCTGCTCTACTCCAAAGGCCAAATCCGCCAGGTCCTTTTCCGTCATCGATGGCACGCTCAGTTCGGCACCGGGCAAGTTGATGCCAGCGCGCTGGCGCAGGTGGCCACCGTCGACCACAGTGCACGCGACTTCCGTTTGGGTCACCTCGTCGACGACCAGGCGCAGCAGACCGTCGCTGAGCAGAATGTCGTCGCCTTCTCGGACATCGGCAGGCAGCGCTTTATACGTGGTCGATGCGCGCTCCGCATCGCCTTCTATATCTTCTGTAGTTAGGGTAAAGCGGGCGCCGCGGTGCAGGTCGACCGCGCCGTCTCGCAGCGTGCCCAAGCGAATTTTGGGACCCTGTAGATCCTGCAAAATGGCCAGCGGTCGGCCCATCTCGCCCGCGATGCGGCGCAGGTCGGCAATTACCCCCGCGTGGTCGGCGTGGCTGCCGTGCGAAAAATTCAAGCGCGCCACGTTCATACCCGCGCCAATCAGCTGGCGCAGCGCGTCCGGCGAACGGCTAGCCGGACCAATGGTGCATACGATTTTGGCGCGTCGGATGGTCATTACATCGCGGCAATGCGCGCCATAGCCTCGTCGATCTTGTCTCGGTGATTAAAGGCCGAAAGGCGAAAATAGCCTTCGCCGGCCGCGCCAAAGCCCGCGCCCGGCGTGCCAACGACGTTGACCTTTTCCAGCAGATGGTCAAAGAATCCCCAGCTATCGTGGCCCTCGGGCGTCCTCAACCAGAGGTACGGTGCGTGCACGCCACCGTAGACCTGTATTCCGGCCGCCGTCAGCTTTTCGCGCATGATAGAGGCATTTTCCAAATAGAACGCAATAATTTCTTCAATCGCCCTTTTGCCTGCGGGCGAGTAGGCCGCTTCCGCACCGCGCTGCACGGGGTACGCCACGCCGTTAAACTTGGTGGAATGTCGGCGCGCCCACAGGCGGTGCAGGTCGACCGCCTCGCCGGCCTTGGTATAGCCCTGCAGCTCCTTGGGCACCACCGTATAGCCGCAGCGGATACCGGTGAAACCGGCATTTTTCGAGAACGAGCGAAACTCGATGGCCACCTCGCGTCCCCCCTCGACTTCGTAAATCGAATGCGGTATCGAATCGTCGGTTATGTAACCCTCGTAGGCCGAGTCGAATAGAATGATCGCCTTTTCCCGCTTGGCGTAGGCAATCCACTCGGCCAGCGCCTCGCGCGTCATCACTGTGCCAGTGGGGTTGTTGGGCGAGCACAGGTAAATGATATCGACGCTGCCGTTGGGCAGCGGCGGCGCAAAGCCGTTATCGGCCGTGCAAGGCAGGTAGACCATCCCTTCGTAGCGCCCGGCCTTGGACGCACCCGTGCGCCCGGCCATGACGTTGCTATCGCAATAGACCGGATAGACTGGATCGGTCAGCGCCACGGTGCAATCGCTGCCGAAGATCTCCTGGATGTTGCCCGAATCGCACTTGGCGCCGTCCGAGACAAAGACCTCGCTGAGATCGATCTGCACGCCGCGCGAGGCAAAATCGTTGTCGACGATGGCTTGGCGCAGCCAAAGCTGCCCCTGATCGGGCGGATAGCCCTGAAAGCTCTCGTCGTGCGCCATTTCTTCGACCGCGTCTTTCATCGCATCGACGATGGGGCGCGGAATACCCTTGACGACGTCGCCTATGCCTAGGCGAATGACGTCGGCCTGCGGGTTGGCCGCGACAAAGGCGTTGACGCGGCGTCCAATTTCGGGGAATAGGTAACCGGCTGCTAGTTTGAGGTAATTCTCATTGATGTATGCCATGGTATTTATTTTCTTCCTCTAATTGAAGATTGACGCGTATTCTGTGCGGCAAAATCTAACGCAGCATTTCCTTTACATCAAGCGAGTACACTATGGACATCAGTTTTATGACCAGCGCCGGCGAAGAGGGTAATTGGAGCTTAGACGAGTGCGCGCGCTGGGCACGGGAAAACGAATTTGACTGCGTGCGCCTAGCCGACAGGGGCGCACTCGATTCGCAGAAAATAATCGACGGCGGCGCCGCCCAAGTGCGCGATGCGCTGGCGCGGCACGACGTATACCTGTCCTGCATTACTGCGCACCACAATCTGCTCGACGACGACGAGAACGCCGCCCGCGCCGAGCAGGAGCGCCTCATAAAAGCCATCCAATCGGCGCGCGCTCTAGAGTGCCCAGTAATTATCACCAGCAGTGGATCGCCCGTGCGCAACGGACAATTCTACGGCATGTTTTCCTCGCCTCCGGGCAATCCCTCCGATCGCTCCGACGAACTGGTAGAGCGCTTTCGCATCATGTTTGCACCGGTGATGGAAGTGGCCGAAGACCTCGATATCAAGGTCTCGCTCGACGTGGCCGTGCGCATGGGACAGATCGGCTGCAACCCGGAGATGTGGGAAAAGATTCTCGACGCCGTTCCCTCGCCCCACCTCGGCCTGTCCTGCGACCCTTCGCACTGGCTGTGGATGGGCATGCTGCCCGCCGAAGACGTCATCCGCGACTTTGCCGGAAAATGGTACTTCGCCGACGTCAAGGACTGCGAGATCAGCGAGCGCATGCGCTACCGCCAGGGCATTATCGGCAACTGGTGGTGGCAGTATCGAGTGCCCGGCCGCGGCCAGCTCAACTGGGCCACCATTATCGGCGCCCTGCTCGAATCGGGATACAGCTACGTGCTATGCGTCGAAAACGAGGATCGCGGCTTTCCCGGCCTCGAGGGTTTTGCCTATGGCGGCAAGCATCTGCGCCAGTTTCTGCCGCCCAGAGGCACCGACTATGCGCGCCCGTCGCTGCCCTGGAAAACGAGCTCATGGGAGCGACGCGCGGACGGTTGATGCCTTGACTTCGGAGCGTATTGCGCTATCCTTAGGTGCACTACACGATCGACATTGAGCCAAGTACTATGCCCATCCGCCAACAGCAGCGACAGCAAAAGCGATTGCCAATACCCGTCGGCGGATAGTCCAGTGCACGAACAAACCACATTACGAGACAAACCCGCTGCCGATTCCGCGCAGCGGGTTTTTATTTGGGCCAAGCGCCAACCCTGCGCGGAGTCGGCGCGGCCGGTAAGCGAGGAACTATGAGCGACGCGAAGACAGATCGCGACAGCGAGCAAGGCGGCAATGAAGCAGGGCGCGACTTTCTGCGCGAAGAGATCGATGGCGACCTCAACAGCGGGCGCTACAAAGCCGTCGTCACCCGCTTTCCCCCCGAACCCAACGCCTATATGACGATCGGCAACGCCAAGGCCATTTGCATTAACTTCGGCATTGCCGCCGAGTATGGCGGCCGCTGTCATCTGCGCTTTGACGACACCAACCCGGCGCGCGAAGAACAGGAATTCGTCGATGCCATAAGGGAGGATATCCGCTGGCTCGGCTTCGACTGGGGCCAGCACGAATATTACGCATCGGACTACTTCCCCCAACTCTACGACTGGGCCGTCGCCCTGATCAGAAAGGGCCTAGCCTACGTAGATGACCAGTCGCCCGACGAGATCCGCGCCAACCGCGGCACGCTCACCGAACCGGGCACCAACAGCCCCAACCGCGAGCGCACGATCGAGGAGAATCTCGACCTCTTCGAGCGCATGAAAAAAGGTGAGTTCCCCGACGGTGCGAAGGTGCTGCGCGCCAAAATCGATATGACCTCCGCCAATATCAACCTGCGCGACCCCGTCATGTATCGCATTCTGCACATGCACCACCACCGCAGCGGCGACCAGTGGTGCATTTACCCGATGTACGATTGGGCGCACGGTCAGAGCGATTCACTCGAGGGCATCACCCACTCAATGTGCTCGTACGAATTTGCCAACAACCGCCCGCTCTACGAGTGGTTTATCGAACAGTTGGGCATTTTTCCATCGCGCCAGATCGAGTTTGCGCGCGGCAACATAACGTATACCGCGCTGTCCAAGCGCTATATACGCGAGATGATGGAAAAGGGCATTATCAGCGACTGGGACGATCCGCGCACCTACACGCTGCGCGGCCTGCGCCGCTTGGGTTGTCCGCCCGAAGCCGTGCGCCGCTTCTGGCGCGAAGTGGGCATAGCCAAGCGCGACAACAACATCGATATCGCCCTGCTCGAGTACTGCATGCGCGACCAACTCAACAAAACGGCGCCGCGCCGCATGGCCGTTCTGCGCCCCTTAAAAGTCGTCATTGAAAACTATTCAGAGGGCGATGGGGAACTGCTCGAGGCCGTCAACAACCCGGAAGACGAAAGCGCGGGCACGCGCCAAGTGCCCTTTTCGCGCGAACTGTACATTGAGCGCGAGGACTTTATGGAGGATCCGCCCCGCAAGTTCTTCCGCCTGGCACCCGGGCGCGAAGTGCGCCTGCGCTATGCCTACTTTATCACTTGCACCGAGGTGGTGAAAGACGCAAGTGGCGAGGTCGTCGAACTGCGCTGCACCTACGACCCGGCTACGCGCGGCGGCGATGCCCCCGACGGCCGCAAGGTGAAAGCCACGCTGCATTGGGTCTCTGCTCAGCATGCTACCCAAGCAGAAGTGCGGCTCTATGATCGCCTATTCAAGGTGGAAAACCCGCGTAAATTTGCCGAGGGCGGCAGCATTATCGACAATGTAAATCCGGACTCGCTTGAAATCATTTCGCCGGCCTATCTGGAGCCCGCCCTAGCCGAAGCGGCGCCGGGCGACGCCTTCCAGTTCGAGCGCATTGGCTATTTCTGTGCCGACGCCAAAGACCACACCGGGGAACGGCCTGTATTCAATCGCACGGTCACGCTGCGCGACACCTGGGCGCGCGTTCAAAAACAAGACGCCTAGCGATCGAAACGCAGAGGGCAGAAGCGGCTCAGGTTAGCAAGGACCAAAGCCGTTTCTGCACTCTGCGTTTACAGCGGCGCTGTTGACGCGCGCCAAGGGCCGCATTCCGTCCAACGCCTACCGCACGACCAGCACCTAAGAAGCGGGCTGGGACGGCCTCCACTCCTTCTCCAACTTGGCTGCCTTCTTTTTCGATAACCCACCCAGCGCGTTGATCGCCTGCAGCAGGCGCATGCGCACGATGTCTTGTCCCAATAAATGCGCGGTGTCAAAGAGCGGAGGGCCGACGCGCGATCCGACGAGCGCAGCCGTCAGCGGAACCGTTACGTCGCGCACTGGCCAAGACCAGTATTCGGCAATGGAGCGCACGGCCAACTCGATGGGCTCGCGATTCCAATCCAACAGGGCATCTAGGGTCCAGATGGCCGTTTGCAGCATCTCAACCACCTCTTCCTGCGTGCGTTTTTTGGGCACCAAATCGTCGGCGACAGGGAAAACTTCACGCGCCCAAAAAAATGCCGCCTTCGGCATGAAATCGCCCAGTGTTTCCATGCGCTGCTGCAGCAGCGGCACGATCTGCGCGACAAATTCGTCGTTGAGCATCCACGCCTTCAACTCGCCCAGCACCTGCTCTGCCGTGCGCTCTTCACGCAGATAGCGCCCGTTGAGCCAGTTGAGCTTTTCCAAGTCGAAAATCGACCCCCCGAGATTAATTCGATCGGCATCGAAGTGCTCGGTGAGCTGCTCAAGGCTAAACTTCTCCTCCTCGCCCAGCGGAGGATAGGCCATGAGCGCCAGATAGTTGAGCAGCGCATCGCTGAGGTAACCGGCGCGGCGGTAATACTCGATAGATGTCGGATTGCGCCGCTTTGACATTTTAGTGCCATCGGGGTTGAGCAAGAGAGGCAGGTGCATGTATTCGGGCGGCGGCCAGCCAAAGGCCTCGTAGAGCACTAGGTGCTTGGGCGTAGAGGTAATCCACTCCTCGCCGCGGATCACATGCGTAATGCGCATGTGATGGTCGTCGACGACAGCGGCCAAGTGATAGGTGGGAAAGCCGTCCGACTTTAACAGCACCTGATCGTCGGATTGGGCGTAGTCCAATGCAACAGTACCGCGCAGGCGATCGCGCACAATACAGGTACCTTGCCGCGGCATCTTGAGGCGGATCACGTGCGCTTCACCGCTAGCCACCCTCCTGCCAACTTCGTCCTTGTCCAAGTGTATACAGTGGCGATCGTAGCCCAGACGCCCTTTGTTCTGCGACTGCTCGGCGCGCAGGGCGGCCAGGCGCTCGGCCGAGCAAAAGCAGGGGTAGGCGTGCCCCGCGTCGACCAATTGGTCGACGTGCTGGCGATACAACGCCAAGCGCTCGCTCTGGCGATAGGGGCCGTAGGGGCCTCCGACATCCGGCCCCTCGTCCCACTCTAATCCGATCCAGCGCAGCGACTGTATCAGCGCCTCTTCGTACTCTCTGCGCGACCGCGTCTGATCCGTGTCTTCGATGCGCAGAACAAACTGTCCGCCGTACTTCTTGACGTAGAGCAGGTCGAACAGACCCTGGTAGGCCGTTCCCACGTGAGTGGGCCCCGTCGGCGAGGGCGCCAGACGCACGCGAACTTCGCTCATAATCGACTTCCTCTCGAGTGTAAAACCAGCTTAGACAAAGAATTAAAAAGTAAGGAGTTCCTCGCCAAACGCAACGCGTTGGGTTTGCATTATTCGCCCCCATACGTCATCTTAAGTGCATAACATGCTATATGTTCCGCCTCTCGAAGATCGCCGCATCGCTCCCATATCAGCGCCTCCTCGATAGCGACAACGCCCCATTATTGAAAGGGTTATATGCTCTTTAGAGAATTAGACCTACCTGCCGCTGTGCTCAAAGCCCTCAATGAGATGGGCTACGAGGAGACCACACCCATCCAGGAAAAGACGCTGCCCCATATTTTAGCTGGCAAAGACGTACTCGGCCTGGCCGAGACCGGTTCGGGTAAAACCAGCGCCTGCGCCATTCCACTGGTCTCGAAAATAGACGAGGAAAATCGCGGCATTCAGGTGCTCATTCTCGTTCCCACACGCGAACTAGCGCTGCAGTACGTGCAGGAGGTCGACGAAGTATCCAAACACTCCGGTGTCGTTCCCTTTGCCGTATTTGGCGGATTCGACATGGATATTCAGAAGGCCAAACTCAAGCACGGCGTGCACATTCTGGTAGCCACGCCCGGACGGCTAATCGACCTCATATGGAACCACCGCCTCGACCTGACGCAGGTCAAGAGCGTCGTGCTCGACGAAGCCGATGAAATGCTAAAAATGGGCTTTATCGAAGACGTGGATTTCATCATGTCCTGCATGATGCAAGAGCACCAGACGCTGCTGTTTTCGGCGACTATGCCCAAAGAGGTCGAACGCCTGACGCAGCAGTACCTGCGCGATCCCGAACGCATTGAGCTCAACCGCGATCAGCGCGCACCGCAGTCGCTCAAGCACTACTTTCAGCACGTCGGTCGCAACCGCGTCGATGCCCTCGTCGAATACGTCGAAGCCAACGACGTCAAACAGGCCATCATTTTCTGCAACTCGCGCGACAAGGCATCGGAACTACTCAACAGCTTACAGAAACGCGTTCGCTCGCTGGAGATCATCCACGGCGGCTTGGACCAAGATCGCCGCACGTCGATTTTTCGCCGCTTTCGCCAGAAGAAGGTCCGCTTTATGATCGCCACTGACGTGGCGGGACGCGGCCTCGATTTCAGCCACGTAACCCACGTCATCAACTACGACTTTCCCTTTAATCCAGAAATTTACACGCACCGCACGGGGCGCGCCGGACGCATGGGTCGCGAGGGCGTGGCCATCACCTTTGTCGGCGACCGCGACATGACCGACCTCAAGCGCCTGTTTCGCTCGTATCCCATCGAAGCGCACTGGGTCGGCGAAGAACCCAACCTCGACGCCGTGCGCGCCAAAAGCAACGGACGCGGGCGCGGAGCCGGACAGCGGCGCGGCAGGAGTGGAAAGAGCCGAAAAACCCAACCAGCGCCTAGCGCACCACCCGTATAACGATTGCACTACACCCAAAACCAAGGAGTCCATTGTGCACATTGCCGACAACAGCGTCGTAACCATACACTATACGTTGACCAATGACGCGGGCGAAATGGTAGACACATCCGATGGCCGCGAACCGCTAGTCTATCTACACGGCGCGCAAAACATTATACCCGGCTTGGAAAACGAGCTCGCGGGCAAAGCCGTCGGAGATTCTTTTAACGTCACGATCCAACCTGAAGACGCCTATGGCATCTCCAATCCCGAACTGGTGCAAACGGTGCCGCACAGCGCGTTTGACGGGGTCGAAAAAGTCGAACCTGGCATGCAGTTCCAGGCGCGCGGCGACGACGGCAATACGCAGATGATCACCGTCACCGAGGTCGGCGAAAGCGGCGTTACCGTCGATGGCAACCATCCACTGGCCGGACAGGTGCTCAACTTCTCCGTAAGCGTCGAGGAAGTCCGCGAAGCCAGCCAGGAAGAACTCGAGCACGGTCACGTGCACGGCCCCGGCGGCCATCACCACTAAAACTGCACGGGCTGTGCGCGCTGAGACCGCCGTCGAAATCTGCATTGACGCCAGCGTCCATAGCGATGCAGAGCGCTCGCTGCGCGCCGCCTGGACAGGCGGCGCCGATCGCGTTGAAGTCTGCGCGTCCATGGACGTCGGCGGCCTGACACCCGATAGCCAGCGCATACGGCTAGCCCGCTCCATTTTTGTCGACCGCCCCGGAGTCATATGCATGATTCGACCCCGGGGCGGCGATTTTTTTTATAGCCCAGCCGAAATCGGCACCATGTCGGTCCACATCGAGAAGGCTGCCGAATACGGGGCCGACGGCGTGGCGCTGGGTGCTCTGCGGCCGTCGGACAGCCAACTCGACACCGAAGCCATGCAGCGCTTGACGGACCGCGCCCATGCCCTGGGTCTGGCCGTGACCCTACACCGGGCGTTCGACGCTACCCCCGACCGCTCGGCAGCGCTAGATAAGGCCATTGCGCTGGGCGTGCAGCGCGTGCTGAGCAGCGGCACGACCTGGGGTAGCGACGACGGGGCGCTAGCCGGATTGGCCACGTTAGAGCGACTCTGCACTCAGGCTCGTGGGCGTTTAGAGATCATCGCCGCCGGCGGCATCAGCCCCCAAAATACTCAAGCGATTGTACGCGCACTGAGTGCTTCGAAAACGCGCGTGAGCGTACACGCCTTCTCTGGCGCATCTGACCGAGGAGCAACGTCTGCCACCCTCGTCGAAGCCATAAAGCACGCGGCGAATACCGACCACCCGTAGAGGCGCACGCGCAGACCGTTGCGCCATCCCAGCATTTTCTTCGCTCCTTGACATATATACATATGTTCACTATACTGAAGGGCGGAGATTTTCTTACATTAGCAGCGCAAATGCGCCAGTGACGCTCCACCCTCTCCCCCCTCAATCTGGCGCAATATCTCCCCGGTAGTGCCGTAAGCGCGTTCCCATGTGTCCATCGTCGACGTTCTGTCTCCCTGCGGAATACGTCGACTTTTCCAGCTCAAATATACCTCCTATGGAAGCAATGGCCCTCACTTCGACAAACGGCAAGGCCGCCAAAAACGGCGCCGTCCATTACGACGAATCCAAGATCAAAACGCTCTCTTCGCTAGAGCATATCCGCCTGCGCACCGGCATGTATATAGGCCGCCTCGGTTCGGGCGCCGACCCAGATGATGGCATTTATATCCTGCTTAAAGAAGTAGTCGACAACGCCATCGATGAGTTTATCATGGGACACGGCAAGCAGATCGACGTGTCCATAGAAGACGCCACGGTGCGCATACGCGACTACGGGCGCGGCATTCCCCTCGGCAAGATCGTCGAGTGCGTATCCGTCATTAATACGGGCGCCAAATACAACGACGACGTCTTCCAATTCAGCGTCGGCCTAAACGGCGTCGGCACCAAAGCCGTCAACGCGCTGTCCTCGCATTTTCTCGTCAAGGCTTTCCGCGGCGGCCAGTATGCCGAAGCCGTCTTCTCGCGCGGCGCGCTCGTTTCGCACACGAAAAAGGGCAAGACCGACGAAGCCGATGGCACGTTTGTCGAATTCTGCCCCGACGAGGAAATATTTGGCGAATACGAGTTCAACTACGAGTTTGTCGAACGCCGCATGTGGAATTACGCCTATCTGAACAGCGGCCTACGCCTCGCGTTTAACGGCCAGAAATTTGACTCCAAGCACGGCCTACTCGACCTGCTCAAAAGCGAAGTGGGCGACGGCACCGTATACGAACCAGCTCACTACACATCCCAGTACATTGAGTTCGCCCTCACGCACGTGCAGGGATACGGCGAGTCCTACCGCTCGTTTGTCAACGGCCAGCACACTAGCGATGGAGGCACCCACCAGAGCGCCTTTCGCGAGGGCGTATTTAAGGGCGTCAACGAGTTCTATAAGAAGAGCTTCAACAGCATCGACGTGCGCGATGGCACCTTTGCGGCCGTGGCCGTCAAGGTCAAGGACCCGGTCTTCGAATCGCAGACCAAGAACAAACTCGGCAATACCGACGTGCGCGGTTGGATCGTCAACGAGACGAAAGAAGCAGTCGTCGATTTTCTATTCAAAAATCAGGAGGCCGCCAAGCTCCTCGAACAGCGCATCGTCTACAATGAGAAATTGCGCAAAGAGCTCAACGCCGTTAAGAAAGAGGCCAAAGAAGCGGCGCGACGCATCGAGATAAAAATCCCCAAGCTCAAGGACTGCAAGTTCCACCTCGGCGATAAAAAGCGCGGCGAGGAATCTACGGTATTCATCACCGAAGGCGTATCTGCTGCCGGGTCTATCGTCTCGTCGCGAAACCCCGAAACACAGGCCATCTTCACTCTCAAGGGCAAACCGCAAAACCTCTTTGGCAGGAGCCGCGCCGACATCTACAAGAACGAAGAGCTATACAATATGATGATGGCTCTGGGCATCGAAGAGGACATGGACAACCTGCGCTACAACAAAGTGGTCATCGCCACCGATGCCGACGTAGATGGGTTTCACATCCGCAATCTGCTGATGACCTTTTTTCTCACGTACTTTGAAGATCTGGTTACGCGCGGGCATTTATACATCCTAGAAACGCCGCTCTTCCGCGTGCGCGACAAGCAACAGACCATCTACTGCTACAGCGAACGAGAGCGCGACCGCGCCATAAAGAAATTGAAGAATAGCGCTGAAATCACTCGCTTCAAAGGACTCGGCGAAATCTCACCTAAGGAGTTTGGGCAGTTTATCAACGGCGATATGCGCCTGGTCAAGGTCAGCGTGCGCACCATCGCCGCCGTACCCGAAACGCTGTCTTTCTTTATGGGTAAGAATACGCCCGAGCGCCGCGATTTTATCATGGAGCACCTCGTCTAATGGCCTACGTCGATTCCCTCTACAACGAGTACTTCATCGAGTACGCCTCCTACTATATCAAAGAGCGCGCCATACCCTATCTGGAAGACGGGCTCAAACCCGTGCAGCGGCGCATCCTGCACTCGCTGCACGAACTGGATGACGGCAAGTTTCACAAGGTAGCCAATATCGTCGGTCATACCATGAAGTACCACCCCCACGGCGACCAGTCGATCAACGGCGCGCTCGTCGTGCTGGCCAACAAAGACCTCTTTATCGACAAACAGGGCAACTTCGGCAATATCTACACCGGCGA
>JAYOYH010000012.1:0-109495 GCA_038153405.1 Gemmatimonadota bacterium
CCACGCTCCACAGGCGCACTTCGTCGAGGATGGCGTTGGAAAAGGAAGTCAACGACATCGAATTCACACCAAACCGCATGGCGGACACCACGCTATTCAACGTGCCCGTCACAGCCAGACTGCTCACCAGCACGCCGTCTTTGTAGACCCGCAGGCCCGTGGCATCCGAATAGGTCATCGCCACGTGCACCCACTGGTTGGCCGTATAGGGGATGTCGATGTAGGGCCACGTTGAATTGTTCGAACCGGTGGGACTCGGCATATACACAAGACAGCGCAGCGCGCCGGCTGTAGTGTCGTATTCGTGTACGAAGCCACCTACATTGCTGGCGTCGCGTTTGGCAATAATGTCTTGCGTAGTAGCAGTAGAGCGCGGGTACAGCCAGTATTCGAGGGTGATCTCGTTGGTCGTTGCATACGTGTTGAGACTAGCCGCATCGGCCACCTCGACGTAGTCGTCAACGCCGTCCAAATCCAGTCCGGTGGCGAATAGACCATCCGGTGAACTCTGCCCCCACGCCGCGCCCACACCACCGTACAGCACAAACGCCGCGCAGAACAGCGCGGCCAGTGCAACGGAGCGATAGGTTGGATTAGAGACTGTGGACATACAGTGTGCTTTCGGGAGACGAGATAGGCAAGGTGCTTAGTTTAAGGCGGCAGTATTCTGCCCGCTATCCACGAGCAACATGCGATGGGCACGGTACAACTCGAACAGACCTGCCGATCTAACAGGAGACGGATCACAGTATTTGGGAAAATGCCATGTCAAGATAATATATTACCTTCAGTTATATACATCGGTGATACATATCACAGTATATATCTTTGATTCGTACTACACAATGCATTTTGACTTATTTTCAATTTTTTTGTCTATTTTTTTGTATGATTTTCTATTTTTTGTGTAATAATACCTTATTTAGTGTATATAGATACCGAAAATGCTGTCGCAAACAGCCGCTTCGGTCGCGCCAGACGGCCACCCCAAGCCCAGATGAAATAGGCTCAGATCAGCGATGCATAGACGCGTTCTTGCTCGCCGGCAACCCGGTCCCAGGTAAATTGCCGCGCCCACTGGCGCCCGTTGGAGCCCATGCGCTGGCGTTCTAGCGGCTGGTCTAAGAGGCGCTCAATCGCCTCTGCTAGGGCGGCGGGCTGTTCAGACGGCACGAGCAGGCCGGTCTCGCCGGCGCGTATGGCGTCGCGCAGACCCGGAATGTCGGTGCCGATAACGGGCTTGCCAGCGGCACCGGCCTCAATGGCGACAATGCCCCACCCTTCGTAGCGCGACGGCATGCAGACGAGCAGTGCACCGCTCATCAGCTGCTCCTTCTGCTCGTCGTTGGCCGGACCATAGAGCTCTACGCGATCGGCTATGCCCAGCGCTTCAGCCAGCGCAACCAGCTCGCGCTGGCGCTCCGGCGTGCCGCGCCCGGCCAGCACCAGGCGCACGTCGGGGCGCGATACGGCCGCCATGCCGCGCAGCAATACGTCCAGCCCTTTGGTGTGTATGTCCAATCGGCCAAAGTAGAGGATGTAGTCGCCCTCCGGTCCGCCGGCGGCAAAGCAGCGATCGTCGACGCCGGTATAGACCAAGTGCAGCTGCGCGCGCAGGCCCATGTCTTCCAGCTGCTGCATAACGGTTGGCGAGATAGTCAGGATATGGTCGTGCTGGCGCAGGACGCGCCTTTCCGCGCGATGAGCGGCGCGGCCAATAACGGGAAACTTTTCGCTCGCATGCGCGCCCATCAGATGAAAAAACTCGAGCAGGCTGCGCTGCCGCGTGCGCGCGGTAGCCAACAGTGGAGCGTAGGCCGAGAAGCCGTAGACCCATAGGTCGTACTCGCCGCGCGCTACTTCCGCAGAAGCGGCCGCGCAAAAGCTGAGGCGGCTGAGTGCGTACGAGCGCGCCGAACCAACGCGCCGAATGCGCACGCCATCGCGCTCCACTTCGCGCTCCGCGCCGGGAAACGCGCCCACAACGACGGTGATATCGTGGCGTGCGCTCAGACGGCTGGAGATTTCCAGCGTGCGCAGGGCGCCGCCGCCGCCGCACCACGGGTTGTCCACGTCGTCGTATACTGTGTGAAGGATTTTCACAAGCCGCCCGGCCTATATCTGAAGAGTATGCGGCGCACACCAGCCGCTCTGTGCGCCCTCGTGCGTAAACATACACCCCATAGCAGATCCTGTCACTGCGCAGCGGCGCTAGAGGCCGAGCAGCGGCTCGCAGCGCACGCAGTCGCCCACCACGTAGTCGACGACATCGACCCATACCCCGGTCGCCGCCGCGGGCAAGGCGGCCGATAGCCACAGGCGCGTCGACTGCGCGTCTGGATTCATCGCCTCGTCGATGGGCACCCAAGCATCGGCCCCTTGTACCTGCAGACGCGTTCCGTGCAGGTTGCCAGTGCGCGCCGCAATAAAGTGGTCCAGCTCGACTTCGGCGCCGTCGGCGCGGCGCACCAGACCGCGTCCCAGCAGCGAGTCGATATCCAGCGTCAGGCGCTGTCGCGCTTCGGCCAGCACCTCTACCGCCTCGATGCGATAGGTATGCCCGCGCCCGCTCGGGTTGGCGGCGATGCGCGCGCCCGGCTCTACGCTCAGGCCCTCGACGTCGATGGTGCAGGCGGCGCGGTCGAGCGCGGCAATACGCCCTTCGACCGGCACCGCGCAGCGCAGGCGATGGGCGCCTACGGCAACGGCCTGCGCCGCTGCATAGGGTCGGCCGTCGACCGTCCAGGCCACGCCCGCGCTCAAGAGCGCTCCGTCGGTAAAGGAGGCCTCGTCCCGATCGGGATTCCAGTAGAGGGCTACGGCGCGGCCGGCGCGCGTCGTCAGGCGCACGCCAGCCGCCGCGCCATCGCTCCTCCCGATCGGCTCGACCTCGGCCAGCGCAGCGTCGCCAACGCGCGGCTCAAAAACTAGATCGACGCGCGTTGTAGGCGCTTCGGACGTCGGCCGCCGCGACCACAGCAGGCCGTTGTAGACGTAGCGCGAATCGTCCGGCTCGCCGAGCGTGGCCGTCGAGCGCGCGCACAGCAGGTCAATGTCGGCGCTGGCATCGACTTGGTAGACGTCCAGATGCACGTCCTCCTCGTGGCGCGAGCGCCACTGCCCCCGCCACGGCGACGATCCCTCGTAGTGGCGCACATCGTCCATATAGGCCAGCGCCGATAGATCGCCGTGTCCAACCCGGTCGGCCTGACCGCGCTCGACGTACTGGCCGGCCGCCGTGCCGGGCCGTGCGCTCCAGGGCCCATCTCCTGTAAAAAGCCCTTCCAAGCCGCGGCAGCAGCGCCAGTGCTGCTGGCCGCCGTCGATGCGCATCATATCGACCAGCGCCACGCCGTCGCCGTCCGTTTCGACTAACGCCAGCAGGCGGCGTAGCTGCACGCCGGGGCGAAACCAGCGCATGCCCTCGGCGTCCCAGGCCCAGCGCTCGGCCTCCACTTCGATAATCTGCACGCCGTCGGCCGCGGCAACCCGGCGCAGCCGGCCGCGCCCGGCCAGCGCCTTGAGAAAGTAAAAGGGCGTGTCGGAAGGCCAGTGCACCGGCTGCACGTCCTCGACGATACCCCAGCCCGTATTGTGCGTTGCCCAATGCCCCTCCCAGCGCGCCACGCTGGTCCACGACTGCGGATAGCCCAAGTCGCTCAGAAAGGGCCGGCCGTGCGCAAAGAGCTGCACGTCGAGCAGATCCATGTGACGATGCAGCCAGGCGTCGCCATACACTAGGCCAACGGCGGCGCGCTCGGGCGTTTCCGCCGTGCGCAGGACGGCGATGCCCGCCCCGTCGTGGATCGTCGTGCCCAAGCTCCTGTGGGCACCGGGTGCAACCTGCAGCGCGCGCACGCGCGGATCGTCTAGCTGGGCGATGGCCCGCTCTAGCAGGCGCCCGCCCAAGGGCGCATAGGGCTCGTCCTTGAGCGGGCCCTGCACGCCGGCCGAAGCGCCGTCGCCAAAGCCGAAAATCGCTCGCCCGAGCAGCACCGTCTCGTGCGGGGCCAGCGCAATGCGCCGCGCCCTGGGCTGCTCTAACAGCGACGGATAGCGGTCAGCCGGATAGGTGGCCGGGCGCAGGGCGCGCAGCCGCTGCAGGTGCTCTTCTAACTCAAACAGGCCGATGCTGTGCGTGTCGTTGTAGCCGCCCGTCGCCTCGGGTGGCGTGCCGTCGGCAAAGAAGTTGTTGGTGGCAAAGGTGCGCAGGCGCTCCTGGCTGCGATCGTAGAGCCAGGCCAGAGGACCTTCCAAATCCTCGCGGTCGAGCACCTGCAGCAGGACGAGGGCGCCCACGCTGGCGCGCGGAAAGTTGCTCAGACCGCCGCCGTCCATCAGGCACTGCAGCTGCACGGCCAGCATTTCCTCGATGAGCTGCACGCCCTCGCGCGCATCGCCCAGCGACAGGCCCAAGGCGTTAACCGCTGCGCACCAGCTGCGGTCGCTCTGCATATAGGGCCACACCGTGTCGTAGGCTAGCGCCATCGACTGGGCGACGATGGACACGTCGATGCTGTAGCGCAGCAGCCCCTTGCGATAGAGCGCGGCGACGGGATCGGCCTGCGCCGCCCAGTCGGTCTGGCCCCAGTCCCACGGCTCTTCCTTTTCCTTGGACGGCCCGTAGCGAAACTGGGCGGCCGTCGCCACGTAGAGCGTCTCCTGCGCGTAGCGCAGCAGCATGAGCACCAGGCGCTGCATCCCATCGGCGGGCAGGCCCTCGCGGCGCACGTAGTGGGTCAGGGCGGTAATGCCCGCGCCAAAGGCCGCTACCTGGTTGCGGTGATAGGTGGCGGCAAAGAGGTAGATATGCCCCTCTGCATCGACGTAGCCAAAGCCGTCGTCGGGGCATGCGCCGTCGTACCACTGGCCCGCGCTCAGGTCGTTGCTCGGTGCTTCAAACGCGCAGCTGGGACAGCGCGCGCGCGGACCGGCGCCCAGCTCGGGCCAGATCCACGGATAGAAGCCGTGGTGGGCAAAGATAGCCCGATCGCAGCGCGGACAGCCCTGGGTCACGTTGACGTAGTGGGCCTGCGGCCGCTCGGCCGGCGGCAGCGCCTGCCACAGCTCGGCTAGGTTGCAGTCCAGCCACCAGGCCAGCGTCGGAGAATCGGCGCGCTCGGTCAGCGGTAGATCCTGCAGCGTCTGGCGCGTCTTGTGCGATTGCCAGGGCTGGCCCAGCGGCCAGCGCCGCGGCCACTGCGCGCCGTTGTACTCGTGCGGCGCGCGCAGCTGCTCTAGACCACATACTCGGATCGACTGGCTGCACTGCTCGGCACCCAGCCGAGCCGACAGCACATAGGTGCCGGGCCGGCTGGGTGCGCGCAAATAAAAATAGTGCGCGCCGTCGGCCGCCGAATAGCGCTGCTGCTCGACGACAAAGTCTGGACACGATAGCTCGACGTCGCCGCGGCAGACGACCGGCAGGCGGAAGGAGCGCCCGGTCATAAGGATGCGCGGATACCACGGAATGGCTACGGTCGTCATAGAAGCTCCCCGGTATACAGGTCAGCTACAGCAATGAGCGGATATCGGCCACTGAAGCCGCGCCCGTCGTGCCCAGTTGGTGCACGGTGTGCGAGGCAGCGGCCATCGCAATGCAGCATGCCTCCTCGGTGGTCGCTCCGGCGGCTAGCGCCGCGGCCAGATTAGCCGTCACGCTATCGCCGGCGCCAACAATATCAATCGGACCGCGCAGCGGCAGCGCCGGCACCTGGCACAGCGCGCCGTCGGCATCGGCCGCGATCATGCCGTCCTCGGCCAGCGTGACAAAGGTCGAGCGGCCGCAGCGCCGGGCCCACGCGGCAACGGCCGCCTGCAGCGCCGGCCGATCGGGCAGCGTCGGCGCATCGATCAGCGCGGCCAGCTCGGCGCCGTTCATCTTGAAGTTGAGCGACGGAAAAGCGGACAGGCTGCGGCGCGAGTCGGCCAACACGGGCACGGTCGGCCGCTGATGGGCCAGGCGCGCCAGCGCGTCGAGGACGGCCTGCGTAATCGCGCCGGTCTCTGCCCGGTCCGTTTGCTCCAGCGCGACGACCGCATCGACCTGCGCAGCTAGCGCGTCTACGGCTTGGGCCAGTCGCATGCTTAGCTCCGACGGAGTAGACGACCAGTTTTTGCTGTCGAGACGCGACAGCTCGCGCGGCCCACCCGCTTCCATCAGCAGCGGCTTGCAGTAGGTAAAGGTGCGGCGCCCCTCGGCGCAGAGGAAGTGATCCATACACGCGCCGGGCAGGTGCTGCAGCGCGCGGCGCAGTTCGTAGCCCTCGCCGTCGTCGCCACAGTAGCCGACCAGATCGATGCGCCCGACACCGAGCGCGGCCAGATTGGCCACGACAGTGCCGGCGCCACCCGGCTGCGCGCGCACGTCGATCACGTTGTGGACGGGCAGGCCGGTCTCGATCGATGTCTCCGCGCGCGTCGGATCAATTTCCAGATAGCGATCCAAGCAGATGTCGCCGACCACGGCTATGCGCAGCGCGGCGTAGCGCGCGGCCAGCGCGTCAAAGCGGTGCGTATTCACGTGCTCATCAGCATGCGGTGGAGGTGCTGAACAAAGATCGCGTTGTCGCTCTGCACGTACTGCATGCGCCCTCCCATGCGCGAGAAGCTCTTGCAAAAGCGCAAATAGTAGGCCGGCTCGGTCTTGGGCGGCTCGCCCTGGCGCCAGTCCCAGCCGCCGCCGTCCTGCAGATCGACCACGTAGATGGCGTGGTCGTCGACGACGCCCTGCCCGTCCTGCAGGCGCAGGTTGTTGACGCAGCTGAGCGCCTTTTCAAAGACCTGCGGCCCCATGATGGCCGATCCAATCGACAGCGTAACGCCGCCCTGGATCTGGCTCAGGCTGCCGCCAAATAGCGCGAAGTCCCACTCGGCGGCGCGCCCGATGGCCGCGCCGCTAAAAATCGGATGGTTGGCAATAATATCGTAGCCGATGCCCGGATGTACGCTAAAGGGCACGCCGTGCTGCCAGGCGGCCGCCAGAATCGAGGCGTGGCGATGCGGATGCGCTACGGCGTGGCGACCGGGCTCCAGCGCGCATCGCTGCATGGCCTGCAGCAACTCGGCGCGCGCGGCGGTATGGGAGTCTGCTGGCGCTTCGGCAATGACCCGAATCAGGTCGTCCGGGGCCGGCAGCGTGCAGCCGTCCTCGCAGATAAAGCGCCCGAGCGCGCCGCCGTAGCCCAACCCGTCCAGCGCCCCCGTCATCAGCGCCAGGTGAATATTGCGGGCGGTCTCGTCCCAGAGGCCAAAGGTGCCGCTGGCCACGCCGCGCTCGACGCTTTCTGTGCTAGCGCCCAAGTGCGCGTACTCCCAGTCGTGGATGGTGCCGGCGCCGTTGGTCGCCAGGTGAGTTAGCCAGCCGGCCTCCATGAGCTCGGCCAGCAGCAGAGCGGCGCCGTTGCGCAGCAGGTGGGCCCCGTAAATCAGCATAGCCGTCGCCCCGCGCGCACGCGCGCGCCGCACGTCTTCGGCCGCCTGAGCCACGCGCTCCTGCGCCTCAGGCGCCAGCGGACGCAGCGGCGCGTCGGGGGCCAGCAAGATATCTTCGACGCGCGTCATG
Organism: Gemmatimonadota bacterium; assembly: GCA_038153405.1. Taxonomy (GTDB): domain Bacteria; phylum Latescibacterota; class UBA2968; order UBA8231; family UBA8231. Next base: position 7,565 of record JAYOYH010000012.1, read on the forward strand.
TGCGCGCGCTCGGCCAGCGGCCGAACGCGCAGCTGCGTCAGGTCGAGCCGGTACATGGATTTCATAGTCGGGACTCCCAGCGGTGTAGCCAGTCTACAGAACCAGAAAAATCGGCCCACGCCTCGTCGGCGCCGACTGCCAGCAGCTGCTCCCGCTTGCGCGGATCGCATGCCTTTAGGTCTCGATCTTCTTCGCTCGTGCAGAGGGCAACCGCATAGCCACCCAAGCGCTTGGCTTCGGCTATTTCTACCGGCCCGTCGCCAAAGGCGACCAGTTCCTCTCCGCGGCAGCCCATCTCGCGCAGCAGGCGCGCAAATACATCGGCCTTGCGATAGCGCGACGGATCGCCCGTGCACCCGTAAATTCGATCGCCGAAAAACGAGTCCAGTTCGAGCAAAGCGGCTTCTTGGCGCACGTGGTGTTCTACCGTAGCACTGATGACAGCTAGCTGTGCACCCGATGCCTGCAGTGCGGCCAGAAAGGCACGCGCGCCGCGAATGGCCCACTCGTCGGGCTGGGCTCGACCCGAGCGCAGCGCACCGACGCGTTGCTCGACTGCGGCCAATAGGCGCTCCTGATAGGTCGCATAGAGCGCCTCGGGTGCGGGCGACTGCTGCTCCCGTCCCTGCGCCAGCTTTACAAAGTGCTGCATCTGCACGAGCGTCGCCTGGCCGCTCAGCCCGAAGACGATGTGCTGCAGGTGCGCTTCGCGCGCCGCTTCCGCTTCGCCGGGCAAGAGCGGCAGGTGCGCGCGCAGCAGGTCGGCCATGAGTGCAGGCCAGCCGTGGCGAATCCAAGACAGCGTGCCGTCGAAGTCGAATACGTAGAGGTGGTCCATGGGCGCCGTTGGCTAGGGGACAAACGATAGCAAAAGTAGACAGGCGGCAGACAGCGGCGCAACAGCGCGTCCCCGTCGCCCGTTCAGGGCCAGCGCCACAGCGCCGCGGCGGTGCCGCCGAGGATCCATGCGCGCTCTTCGGCGCTCAGGTCGATGGCCTCGGCAAACAGCTCGACCGTTTGGGCATAGCTCGTCTTGGGACTGTACTGCGCGGTGGGGAAATTGCTGCCAAACAAACAGCGCTCCGGGCCAAAGGCATCGACTAACTCGCGCACCATCCAGTGCGCATCGGCAAAAGGGTAGGCCTGGCGGCTAGCCAGCGGCAGAAAGGTCAACTTGACGTAGACGTTTTTGTAGTCGGCTAGCGCGCGCACCGGCGCCGTCGTATTCTCGCTGGGCGCCAGCGACCCCGACACGTAGCCGCAGTGGTCCAGCACAAAGCGCGTCTGTGGAAACTGGCGCACGCGCGCTTCAACAGCGGCGTATTCCTCGTGCGTGGCGTTGACGTCCACTGTCAGATTGAGGTCGGCCGCTGCACGCCAAAGCGGCGTGCTGATGGGATCGTCGAGAACCTGCTGGTAAAAGAGGTGACGCTGGATGCGCACGCCGCACACGCCCTGTGCCACCAGCTGTTCCAGGGTCTGCAGCGCGTCGGCACTGGCCGGGTCGACCAGCGCAGCAACGGCCAGCCACGTCTCGTTTCCTCTGCGCTGGTCGAGCGCATAGCGATTGTCCCAGCCATAGAATCCGGTCGAAATGGCCAGCGCGCGCTGCACGCCAGCCGTTTGCATGTGCTGGCGCAGCGCAGCGGCCGAACCCTCGAATTCAGGCCGGTAGCCCGATGCGGGGTCGGCCAGCGGGTAGCCCTCGGTATCCAGCGTCATCAGATGGGTATGACTATCAATAATCTGCATGGGTAAACCGTATCGTTGTATGGAAAAACGCACCTCAGTCGATGCGATATAGGGGTGCCTGACCGCGGGCAATGCGCTCGACGTTCTCCGCCGCACAGGCCGCGCGCTTGCGCGACGTGCCGTCCGTCACCCCGGCAATATGCGGCGTGGCCACTACGTTGGGCAACTGATACACCGGCCGGGCCGCGTCGGGCGGCTCCTGCGCATAGGCGTCGAGTCCAGCGCCGGCAATCTGTCCGTCGATGAGCGCCTGGTAGAGCGCCTCTTCGTCGACCAGCGCACCGCGCGCCACGTTGATCAGGCAGGCCGTCGGCTTCATCTGGGCGAGCCGACGCGCGTCGATTAAATGCCGGGTCTCCGCGTTTAGGTGCAGGTGCAGCGAGAGAAAGTCGCTCTCCCCCAGCACGCGTTCCATATCGTCGGGCGTGCCCACAAAGTCGGGCTCAATCGCCTCCAATACGCTCGCCTCAATAGAGCGCACGTCAATGGCCATGACCCGCATACCAAAAGCCTTGGCGCGCACGGCTAGATCCTGCCCGCTGGCGCCAAAACCGATGATGCCTAGCGTTCTGTTTTCAATTTCCATGCCGAGCGGCTCATACAGGACGCCGCGATAGAAGTTGGCCGCACTTTCGCGGTAGCGGCGCGCCAGCATGAGAATGAACATCATCGCCGTCTCGGCCAGCGCTACGCTGCTGAACTGACCGGGGCAGTTGGCGACGGCAATGCCCTTGGTGCGGATGTAGTCGAGGTCAAAGTGATCAAAGCCCGTGCCGAGAACTTGCCATAGAAGCGCCGAGCGCGCCGCGTCCATCATGGGTCGCGTACCCACGCTGCCGCCCTGGTCGATAACCACTTCGACGCCGTCAAACTGCGATGACAGCGGCAGACACTCGTCGTAGACGGACAGCGCGTGACGATCGCCGATGGCTGCGATAACGTCATCGATCCAGGGCGAATACACTGCGGGCAGAGGCAGTATTAATACGTTCAGGCGACGCATGCCATCAGTGCTTTAAAAAGGCAAAATTGGTCACGGCGCGACGGCAGGCCTCCATCAGGTAGGACTCATCGCCGCCGACCAGCAGCAGCGGCCCGCACTGTTCGACCTGCTCCCGCACGTGCGCAGGATCGTCCAGCGGCCCCGTGACGGGCAGGCCACCCGGCTTGCCGGTGCGCTGCGCCGCGGCGCGCACGCGCTCAAGCGCTGCTCGATAGTCGGGATGATCCATTTGGAGCGGTATGCCGAGCGAGATACACAGATCGACGGGGCCAACGATGCAGCCGTCCACTCCGTCAACATCCATGATGGCGTCGATGTTTTTGACGGCTTCTGCCGTTTCTATGATCGGCAGAAACAGCACGCACTCGTCGATCTGCTGCGTATAGGCCTCGGCGAAAAGGCCATATCCGGCCGCCCGGTGCGGCCCCCAACCGCGCGTGCCGCGCGGCGGATAACGGCACGCCGCCGCCCCGACGCGCGCTTCCTCTGGCGTGCTGATAAACGGCACGGCAATGCCCATGGCCCCCATGTCCAGATACAGCTTGATCAAATCGGAATCGTTTTTGGCCGCGCGCACAATCGGCGTGGCTGCAGTGCAACCGACGGCCTGCAGCTGGGCCTGAACGGCAGTGGGCGTCTGCGGCGCGTGCTCCGTATCGATGAGCACCCAGTCAAAGCCAGCAAGGCCGGCCAACTCGGCGATGGCCGGCGAGCCAAAGCGCAGCTGTATGCCCAGCGCTGGCTCGCCGTTTTGCAAGCGCGTCTTGAGTCGATTCTGCACGGTGAACTCCGAGTGAAAACGGTGCAACTGCGCGAGGCGTGGACTGGCGTTCTAAGCGTCGGCGGTAGCCCAACAGCCCTCGCTGTAGGGCGCGCGTTGAAAGAGCTTTTGCCGATACGGGCTAGCGCCCTCTAACCACGCCGGCGGGATCGCCTGCGTGTAGCGGTGCGGCGGACCCGCTTCCTTAAAGATATCGATATTAAAGATGCGATGGGCCTGGGGCGAATCGGCCGGTTTGGCCTCGACGGCGTGGAATATGCGCGCGTTGATATAGACCATGCTGCCCGGCGGCGCCTCCAGCCGCACTTCGCTCAGCGGGCGACCCGCCTCTTCGTCATAGTCGCCGGCCAGCATTTTTTCCGGCGTGATTTGCTTGGAAGGAGCCAGGCGATGGCTGCCGGGAATTACGCTGAGATTGCGGTCGCCGCGGTTAAACCCGTTGGGATAGTAGAGAATCTGAATGTAGTACTTATCGCGCTCGGCCAAATTGACGGGGTGGGTGTGATTCCAGTGGTGGTGATCCTGGTGGTAGGGAATCGAACCGATGCCGCGCGGCGCTAAATTGAGCGCCGAATGGCAAAAGTGATAGTCGGAACCAATGGTTGCCCGCAGTAGCGATTCAATAAAGGGGTCATCGATGAGGCGGTGGCCAACGGGGCCGCGCTCGTCCCACGGTCGAACGAAATAGGCCTGCGGTTCGGCATGTGCACAATCCAAGTATTCGCGCACTGCGCTGCTGTGCAGGATCTCGTCGACTAACGCCTGCCGCGCCGCGTCCCGCAGGACGTCGGGAAAGAAGATATAGCCGTCGCGGTGGAATGTTTCGACGTCAGTCGCCGTGGGCCGTTCGATGCGAAAGAGCGAATCCACTTGGGGAACGTTGCTCGTCGTCGGCAAGATGCTATTTGGGCGGTGGACCGAGGTGGGTGCAGGCGACGCTCACCTTTTTCAGCGCGATGAAGCCCGACTTGTCGTCCTCGTAGAGGCCGGCTGCCAGCAGCGCGTCGTAGATGCCATCTACCGCACCCTGTCCGACGATCAACTCGGCCGTCTCGCGCGCCGGCGAAATCGCCCCCAGTTCACCGTCAAAGCGCGCATAGCTCTGCTTGGAAATCGTCGCGCCGGCCGCGCCGGATGCCATCGCCGCAATCACCAGGTCGCTGGCGTGCCCTTCGTTGCAGACCAGTATCATGCACACCAAATCGTTCAGGTAGCGATAGCCCTGACTCTCCTCGCTCAGCGCGCGCCGACGCCAGTCGGAAGACCCCTGCATATGGTCGACGGCAGCAATGAGTTGCTCCATGCTAGCCGAATGCTGCTGGCCGCGCACGACCATATTGTTGATTATACCGCGCGTGCCGGGCGACTCGTATATGAAGCCGGAGCCGATCTCATTGATGCGCCCGGCCGTTATCAGCGAGGCGAAGATTTCGTCCGACTCCTGCTGAGAGACGGTGACGTGGACGATTTCCTTGGCCGCCGGCACCGTAATGCGAATCAGGCTGAGTTTGTCGCGCAGGCCGGTGCCCTCGCCGGTGGTCACCTGCGGCATCGGCACGCCTAAGTCGAGCGACGAGCGCGCAATGTGGTTGCCGCGATCCTGCTGGACAGTGCAGACAATGCTCGACAGATCGTCGCGCAGTGGCACCGGATTGGCGCCGCCAAACGGCGCGACCTGCGGCGGCGCCCAGACCGACTCCTCGGCAATGTCGACTAAGTCGCAGACCGCACTGCCGCGGCCCGGAATCTGCAACCCGCAGGCGGAGATCACCGCCTGCAGTGCGTCTTCCGCCGAGTCCACCGGCACGTAGAACACGAGGCGCGTGGCCGGCTCTCCTTCCAGCACTAAGCCGGCGCCAATTCCCCAAAATCCCTCGCGGCGGCGCAGGACCGTGGCACGACTAGGCTGGGAGTGGTACTCCTTCACGCCGATAGCTTGCAGCGTGGCCAACGCGCGGTCGGCAACGGAGTTATAGATCGTACAGGTTAGCTTTGCTGCACTCTTTTTTTCCATGACCTTCTCCTAGGCCGCCGTAGCTTCCAGTTCTGCTTTGCGCCGCGCCGTCACATACATACCAACCAGCAGCACCGATAAAATCGGACAGACCGAAGCCAGCGACAAAATCCCAAATCCCTCGATGCTACCCACCTGTGCGCTGATACCCAACCCCATAGCTAACACCAACGGCACGGTAACTGGCCCCGTCGTCACGCCGGCGCTATCCCAGCCGATGTTGACAAATTCCTCGTTCGACATGACCGTCAGCACCATGAGCAAGATATAGGGCGGAACGAGCATCCATATGAGCGGCCAATTGTAAATGATCTTGGCCACGCCTAGGGAAATGCCGACGCCGACGCCGATGGCCACCGCCTGCATCAGCAACTGCTTTTTAAAGGTCCCGACCGTCAGCTGTTCTACCGTCGTTCCCAGCGCGTTGAGCGCCGGCTCGGCCAGCGTGGCGCTATAGCCCATCATAAAGGCGAAGAGTATGACTACGACTACGCCGAGAATGCCCTTAAAGAGCGGCCCGCGTATCGGCGTATACGAATACTGCTGCGTGCGCGCGTCGAAGTTTTCGCTGTGGTAGGGCAGCAAGTCGTATCCCTCTTCCGTCTTGCGCGAGAAGATGGCCTGCACATCGCCCTCGTTGGTGATCGACTTGGTGACGATAGACGGATCGAAGTTGCGAATAACCTCGTGCTGCTGCGTCATTTCGACGGCCTTGAACGAAGTCGGCAGATTCGTGCCGATTTCGCTGCCTAGCCTCGACAGGCCCAACTCGATGCCAATGCTAAACAAGCTCATGCCGACCACGGCAAAGAAGATACCCAGCACGAGTTCGTCGGCGCGGCGAATGCGCTCGCGCAGCACAGCGACCAACACGAGGAGCAGAAAGAGGCTGAGCGGAACAATGGCCTGTATAGCGCCAAACCCGTTGCGCTCTAGTAAATCGGGCAGGTCGAGTGTGTCGCCCCTGCGGGCGTAGAGGGCTTCGGACTGCGCGCGAACCGCCTCCTCCGAGCCGTATACGGCCAGACGCTGGGCATTGGTGCCGCTGCTGAGCAACCAGCGGGCAAAGTCGTCGGCGCCGCCGAAAATAGTCTCCTGCGCCGCGCCGTCTTTTGACAGCGCGACGATATAGGCATCCAGCGCTGCAGTATCGCCGTTGAAAAAGGCCTCGCGCGCCATGGAGCTACCGTTGCGCATAACGTATCCCTTAAACTCTTCCTCGCTCTCAAAGAGCGATACGGCCTGCGCGCGCTGCTGTGCGCTGCAAAATTCCACGTCGGTGGATGGATCCGGCACGGACGACAGAAAGTAGAGGCCCAACCCCAAGACGGCCAAGATAGGGAAGGCAGACGCTAGCGTAACCACGCCAAAGCCGCCCGCTGCGCCGCCGCCGCTGCCGCTAGACGCCGCGCGCGAGATGCCGATGCCCAGCGCCAAGACCAGCGGCACGGTGACTGGTCCGGTTGTGACGGCCCCGCAGTCCCAGGCCAGACCGGTCAAATGCACCAGGTTGGGATCGAAATAGGCCCAAATGGAAATTGAGCCACCAACGGCGTACAGCACGTAGACAAAGGGCTTTAACGACCAGCCGTAGAGAAAGCGCAGCATGCCGAAGAGCACGGCAATCCCCACGCCAACACCCACCGACCACACCAGCGCACCGGAGTATTTGTTGAGCAGCAGAAAGAGCAGCGGTGCATCCCAAGCGCGCACCGACGATCCGGCCGACTTCAGCACGCCAATCGCTGGCTCGGCAAAGGTCGCACCTATACCAAGTATAAAGGCAAAGATCAAGATGACGGGCAGCACCGTTTTTTGCGGCAGCCTTATGCCGCAAATCTCCCCCAGCGGCATGAGACCAAAGAACAAGCCCTCCATGAAGAAGGCCAGGCCCAGCACCACCACGCCAATGCCCAGCGCAACGACGAGCGCATTGGAGATGGGAATGCTGAGGACGATGAGCTGGAATAAGACTAGGTAGGCTACGATCAGCGACACCGTCTTGATCTGCTCAACGACCTTCAACTTAGCGTAGGGGCCGATCATTTTCAGCGCTTGGCCAAACGACACGCTGACGCGTCCAGACGTTTGCTGTGAAGGCATAAGGCGATCTCGTACTTTCGGAATGCACTCGGGCACTCGCATAATACAACGGGCTAATTAGGTCCTAAAGTAATTGTTTTTAAACTGCATGCATAGGATAAAAAACAGCGCGTTGATCGCACTCATCGCATCCCGTTGCCACGGCGCCGACTCCATTATCACGAGATGTGGCCAATGGTCCTGCCGGGGCTAGGGGCGCTTTAGATCGCGCTGCAGACCATTTTTCACTCGACCGCGCAGCGCGCGCAGACTCTGATTTCCGACAAACCGGAGATCCCACAAGCGAGCGAAGCAGTTGCCAAAGAGCGCTGCGCACCGAAGTGGGAACGCTTCCATATTCAACGTGCATTGGGATAACCAGTCTAAACGCCATGCGCCCTACGCGGCGACCACCGGCACTTCGTCCCAGCGCGTCGTATAGCGCGGCGAGCGGCTGAACTGGCGCATACGCCAACCCTGATCCAACCCCTCGCGGGCGTGCTTGAGCGCGTCGTTTCCCCACTCGGCCGTCACTCGATCCAACGCAACCATCAGCGCCTCTTTGCCGCCGTCGTAATGGGCGTCGGTAAAGAGGTTGACCTGCTGCGCGTTCCGCGGCGACAGTTCCGTCAACATGATCCCGCAGCGCCGGTAGGCGTAATTGGGCCGATAGAGCTGCCGCATGCACTGGCTGGCCCAGCCAATAAGTTCGCCCGTGTGGGCCGTCGCCCAGGGCAGCGCGCGGAAGATAGAGTTGGCATAGGCGTATTCGTCGTAGCGACTCGTGGCCAGCGACACGCGCATAGCCCCGGCGATGCTGCCCTGTTTGCGCAGCGCGCGCGCGGCAGCAGCAGTATAGGCAGCGAGCGGTTCGAGTACTTCTTCCAAGTCGACGATCGCCCGCCCGAACTGCCGCGCACGTGCGATGGCTTTCTTGGGTGGCGGCTGCTCTTCCAGCGCAAAGCAGGGCGTGCCGCGCAGTTCCAACACAGTGCGCAATCCCATGACCGTCATGCGTTGCCGTGCCCACTGCTCGTCAACCTGGCTCAACTGCCATGCGTTGGCAATGCCATGCGATGACAGCATGCGCCCATGGCGGGGGCCGATGCCCCAGACGTCGCCCACTGCCACGTCGCTCAGCACGCGGCCCATATCGGTGTGCCCAACTAGGCTGTAGACACCGGTGCCGCGCTTGGCGATGCGGTTGGCCACCTTGGCCAGCGTCTTCGTCGCCCCCACGCCGACTGACACGGTCAACCCGGTCCACTGACGCACGGTCTGGCGCATCGCCTCGCCCAGTCCAGCCAGCCCAAGCCCGCCGTCGCGCAGTCGCAAAAAGGCCTCGTCGATGGAGTAGACCTCCACTTCATCGGTAAATGTGCGCAGCGTGTCCATTACGCGGCGCGACATATCGCCGTATAGCGCGTAGTTAGAGGAAAAGGCCAGGCCACCGCGGCGTTCAAAGGCGTGGCGAATCTTGAAGTAGGGATCGCCCATTTCAATGCCCAGCGCCTTAGCCTCTGACGACCGCGCCACAACGCAACCGTCGTTGTTACTCAACACCACTATGGGACGCTCCCTGAGATTGGGCCGGAAAACCTGTTCGCAGGAAGCGTAGAAATTGTTGCAGTCCACCAGCGCGAAGATACCGTTCATTTCACTTGGTGAATGACGTAGGTGACGACGCCCCAGACTTCGAATTCCATCCCTTCGCGGAGCGCGATGTCCGGCATGCGCTCGTTCTCCGATGCCAGCAAGATGGCACCCTCCCTTTTGCGCATGCGCTTGACGGTAAACTCGCCGTCTAACACAGCGACGACGACGGATCCATCCGCCGGTCTTTCCGCCCTATCCACCACCAGCGTATCGCCCGGATGGATACCGGCGCCGATCATCGACTCGCCCTCTACGCGCACGAAGAACGTGGCCGCTGGATGGCGAATGATCAGGTCGTTGAGATCGAGGCCATCGTCGAGGTAGTCGTTGGCCGGCGAGGGAAAGCCCGCCGCAATGCGGCAGGCAAAGAAGGGAACCGGCGTGCGCGACCGGAGGGCATAGGGTGCGATGCATGCGCCGCCGACGGCGCGGACATCGGTAAAGCGGGAGTGGGCGTTCATGTAGTTGCCTTTGCGTGCCAGTGTGGTCCATCTGATACTATACAAATGTATAGTATCAGATGGAGAAACTGTCAACGGCTGCACTTCGCAATCCGGATAGGCGCCCATTGCTCCCAACGACATCGCCCACGCCGGTTGCGCGCAGCGCGCGCGCGCCGTTCTTTGGTGGACCACAGCGAAAGGGAACCGTTGCTACAACACACGTTCTGTCACGCGCCCGGTCTGGGGCCACAAAACGAACGCCTGCTCTGGGATAGGGGCTTGCACACCTGGCGCGACGTGCTCTGGGCGGAAAAGGTGCCGCTCACGCCGCAAAAAGCAGATGCGCTGATCGACACGGCGCGGCGCTCGACGCACCATCTGAGCGAGCGCAATCCACATTTCTTTTACGAGAGCCTGCCGGCGCGCGAGCACTGGCGTATGTTTGGCGAATTCCGCGGCGATACGGCATATTTTGATATCGAGACCACGGGCCTGGGCAACCCGGACGACCACATTACGACCATTGTCCTATACGATGGACGTCAGCTGCGCCACTACGTCCACGGAATCAATATGGACGCGTTTCCCGGCGACGTAGCGCGCTACAAAGTGCTCGTCAGCTATAACGGCAAGAGCTTTGACGCGCCCTTTGTGCGCCGCTGTTTGGGCGCCCCGCTGGACCAACCCCATATCGATCTGCGCTACGTGCTCAGCAGCTTGGGGCTCAAGGGCGGTCTGAAAGGCTGCGAGCGCCAGCTCGGCATCGACCGCTGCGGCCTAGAAGATATCGACGGCTTCTTCGCCGTTATCCTGTGGAACGAGTACTGGCGGCGCGGCGATGAAAAGGCCCTGCACACGCTGCTGGCCTATAATGCCCTTGACGTCATCAACTTGGAGACGCTGATGGTCATCGCCTACAATCAAAAGCTGGCTGCCACGCCTTTTGCCGAAAGAGTCCTTCCGGCACCAGCACCACAGCCGCTGCCCTTTGCTGCTGACCGGCCGACGATTCGCCGCCTCAAACTGCAGTACGGCATGGAATAAAAAACGGCTCCAGGTGCTATTCCCGGAGCCGTTTCCCATTGGAGGTTTGGTGCGTCTTGCCGGCGTTTACCAGCGACCGCGACGCCCCGCGCGGTGGTAAAAAGCCTCGTCCTTCATCTCTTCCAATTCGCTGCGCTGCTCCTTGGTCAGCACCTTTTCAACAGCTTCGCGGTGCTTTTTGGTCAGCGCTTGCATCGCTTCGCGCTGCTTCTGGCGCAGCCCTCTAATCTGCTCCATCTGCTCATCGCTCAGGTTGAGCTGTGCAAAGGGCCTGTGCCCCAGGCCGCGGCGATCCCCGCCGCGACCGTGCATCGCCGGACCGCCCTTGCCGCGACCACCGCGGCCCCAACCGCGATCGTGCATTGCCGGACCACCCATGCCGCGACCACCGCGACCGTGCATCGCCGGACCACTCATGCCCCGTAGCTGCTCCATCTGCTCGCGCTGCTCGGCGGTCAAGACCTTTTCCACCTGCTCCCGATGAGCGGCAAATAGCTGCTCCATCTTCTCTGGGCCGGGCCGCTCTCCGCTGGCGCGCAGCGCCTGCATTTCCTTGCGATGAGTTTCGCGCAGCTGCTTTACCTGCATCTTTTGCTCGTCGCTCAATCCCAGTTCGTCCATCATTGCCTCACCGCGCAGCGCTCCGAACGGACCGCGCTGGGCGTCAGCCGTAGCGATCGTCGCTACACTCCAACCTGCCACCAGCAGGTAAATCCACTTCTTCTTCACTGCCTTATACCCCTCGTGTGATGTTATCGTTTGAGAACCGGCCGCGTTCTTGTTCATTCACCCATTAGACACAAACAACACGGATATTCATTCCCGGCAAATAAAAAAAACGGCGCGCTTGTGCGGGCCGTTTTTTTATGCGTTTACGCTGTCGCATGCATAGGTACTATTGATCTCCGCGCGGCGGCCGTCGATCGCCTCGACCATCGCGCATACCGCGCGGCCGTCGATCGCCCCACCGACCCATCATTTCGCGAAAGCGCCGGTCGCGGTCTTCCAAGCGCACCCACTGCTCGGCATCTACGTGGGGCTTAAGTTCGGCGTATACCGAGTCGATCAGGCCTCGCATCGCATCGCGATGCGAGGCCTCTAATTGCTTGAAACGCGGCATTGCCCCGTCTAAGATGGACCGCACGCGCTGGCGCTGACCCTCGTCACGCGGTTCGATAAGACGCTCCGTATTGCGCGCAAAAAAATGTGGGTTGGGAATATGGCGCAGGCGTTGGCGCGTATACCATCCCATGCCCAGACTGCCTAGGACTATGCCCAACAGCAGCGTGCACAGCAGAATGAGCGCTCCTTTTCCCTTTGCGCCAAGTGCCACGCTATTGCTCCACCGCGTAGGCGACATCTAACGAGATGGGGTCTACGGCAAAAACGGCCTCGAGGATCGGTACTTCTTCTTCGGTGGACGCGTAGTCGCTCCAATTGCTGAACGCAATAAATAGGGCGACGAGGGCCGCCGTTGGAACAAGAGGACGAAACAGCCACAGCAGACCGTCGGTTAAACTCTCGCTCTGTTTGGCGCGCAGGTGCTGAACGACGCGGGCGGCGAAAAAGGGCCGGAAGGACTGGGGGCGTTCGGCCTGTAGAAGCCCCTGCACGCGTTGAAGGTCGCGCCATTCGGCGCACAGCGCACCGTCTTCCTCTAGGCGCTGGGCCAGCGAACTGGCCTCCGTTTCGCTCAGTTCACCTGTCAGTGCACGCATCATCATCGTGCGATCGTCACCGTTCATGCGTCATCCACCTCACTCTTGAGGATTTCCTGTAGTTTTTTCATGCCGCGCGAAAGGCGCGATAACACCGTGCCCTCCGCCAAGTCTAGCATCTCGGCCGTGTCCCTAGTGGAGTAGCCTTCCAACATGCGCAGGACCACTACGGCGCGAAACTCTGGGCTGATCTGCTGCAGCGCCGCCTGTACCTCTTCGCGGCGCTCTTGGCCAGCGCGTTCTTCGCGACCGTCTACGCCAACCTCTTCCGGCGCATTGTGCTCTTCGTCGCGACTCCAAAAGCGCAAGCGCATGCGCTTGCGGCGCTTGATGGCATTGAGCGATAGATTGATCGCTATGCGCGTCAGGTAAGTACCCACCGCCGCATCGCCGCGAAATACGTCGAGGGCTTCATAAAATCGAATAAAAACTTCCTGTCCGACGTCTTCGGCCTCGGCGCCGGCGCCCAACATCCCCACAACCGTCGCAGCCACTCGACTTTCGTATTGCTCCACCAGTGCGCGAAAGGCTCTTTCATCGCCTGCTTTAGCGCGAGCGATTCGCTCCGTATCGGTGGCTAGCTGCTCCTCCATATACATTTAGACAGTATATCGGCCATTTCCATTCCCACTGCACGCAAGGACCATCACCGATCCGCTGTCCGCCACTCCAATTCCTCGTTATGAGTCTGATAACCTCGCACCTGACACCGCGCAAGGGACTGCACGGCCGTAAAATACGGTTTGGCGCGCTGCGCTACCAGCACATTAATCCTTCTGCTGGCAGCAAATAGGAGACTGCCGGCATACCGGGGCGTTGTCATTAGCGTCGTTTTTAGTACTTTTGTCCTGTCCTTTCCACCCATTCCAACGCCTCCTCCATGCGCATCCTCACGCTCGGTCTCAACCATCACACTGCACCGGTAGAAATACGCGAGCGACTGGCCTTTCCAGAAAACGACCAGCCGCAGGCCCTGACCCGCCTGCTGGAGGAATACGGCTTAAGCGAAGCGGCTATTCTCTCCACCTGCAATCGCTCAGAGCTCTACATCGCCGTCGATAGCGATAGCGGTATCGAGGGAGCACATCGCTTTTTGGCCGATACGCGCGCAGTGGACGTGCAGCAGCTGCAGTCGCACTTCTACATGCTCAGCGGTGAAGACGCCGCCACGCACCTGTTCCGCGTGGCCTGCGGCATTGATTCGCTAGTGCTCGGCGAGTCGCAGATTCTCAAACAGGTGCGCACCGCGCTCGATACGGCGCAGCGCAACGGCTCGGCGCGCCTTCTGCTCAACGAGTTGTTCCAGCGCTCGCTGCGCACGGGCAAACGCGCGCGCAGCGAGACGGATATCGGCCGCGGACACCTGTCGATCAGCACGGCGGCCGTCGAATTAGCCGGGCAGGTATTCGATCACCTCGAGAGCTGCCACACCATGCTGCTGGGTGCCGGTGAAATGGGCGAACTAACGGCCCAGTACCTGATCGATGCCGAGGTCGCCTCGCTGCGGGTAGCCAACCGCACGTTCGCCCGCGCCGAAGAGTTGGCGCAGCGCTTTGGCGGTCAGGCTGTCGACTTTGCCCACCTCGTCGATCACCTAGCCAAAACCGATATCGTCATTTCCTCGACCTCGGCGCCCGACTTTGTCGTGACGCCCCCCATGCTGCGCGAAGCCATGGAACTGCGCCGCGGTCGGCCCATATTCCTCATCGATATTGCCGTGCCGCGCGACATCGATCCGGCCGTGCGCCAGATCGACAATGTGTTCCTCTTCGATATCGACGATTTACAGCAGGTCGTGGCGAGCAACAAAACGGAGCGCGAGCGCGAAATCGACAAGGTGCAGCTGATTATCGAAGACGAATTGCGCGACTTCCTGCACTGGTTTAACGCACTGAGCGCCGGTCCGCTAATCCGCGATCTGCGCCGGCACGCGGCCGAACTGCAGCACGTCGAACTGCGGCGCTGGAGCGCCAAGCTCGATCGCCTGCCGGAGGAGGACCGCAAGCTGGTCGAAGGCATTCTGCGCGGCTACGCCAACAAGCTGCTGCACCAGCCACTGGTCCAGGTGCGCCAATTTGCCAACGACGACGACGGCTATATGCGCTTTGACACCGTGCGTCGCCTCTTTGGCCTCGACGACCAAGGGGACGATGACGCGGAGCAGGAGACTTCATGACCACCGCATGCGCCATCACCCTCGGTATTTCCCTGGTGCTCTACCTGACAGCCGCACTGCTCTTTCAGGGCTCTTTCCTGCTGCGCAAAGCAGGCTGGGAGCACCGCGGTCGACGCGCCCTGCTCGTCGGCGTTACCGTACACGCGCTGGGTATGGGCCTGCACGCCACGCTGTCGGGTCAATCGCCGTTTTCCAGCATGCTCGTCGTCATATCGTGGCTGATTATCGTCCTGCTCGGCGCGGCGCTGCTAGCCGAGCACTACACCCATATTCGCTACCTGAGTCTGTTGGCTTCGCCCTTGGCCTTTCTCGCCCTGCTCTATCCCATCCTCATGCCGGTGCAACTTGACGATAGCCAGTATGTCCTCGTGCAATACCCCTGGCTCGGGGTGCACGTCGTTCTCACGCTGCTCGGCTACGTCGGCTTTGCGCTGGCCTTCTGCACGGCCGTTACCTATCTGCTGCAGCAGCGCGCGCTCAAGAGCGGACGCCTGAACCACTACCTGCCCGCGCTCGACACCTCCGCAACGGCGACTTTCCGCTTTGCCGGTATCGGTTTCTCGATCTTCACGCTCGGTCTCGGCATGGGCATCATCTGGCTCTTTGGCGCACCCGGCGAGCACTTGCAGAGCCGCGATACCAAGGTGTGGATGGCCATCCCAACCTGGGCCGTCTTTGCCTACTATCTATATGTCCGCGGTATCCATCGCCGGCACGGTAGTCGCCTCAAGTGGATCGTCATCGTCGGCTTCCTCCTAGCCCTGGCCAATCTCGTAGGCGTGCGCCACGACTTTAATGGATCCGCACCGGTTCCAGATGAGCCCACCGGCGTGGCTACCCAACGCCGTGCGCCGCTTGCCCAATTGGATGGCCCCCCGTGGCCTCTGCTATAGCGGCAACAGCAGCGTGCAACAATGCAACTTTACGTTGCAATATGTCGCCCTACATGCAGCATTGTGCATCATTTATTTTTTAAAATACAAATAAGCAAGATTTTGTTTTTTATTGCTTTACATTCTTTTTTACAATAAAAAAAACGCTGGCATACGTCTTGCAGTAATGGTAGCAACCCGCTGCGTTTACACGCAGTGCCAATACTTTTACCCGTGGAGAACGCGCCATGAAACGCGAGCGCTGGATTCGCCTGATCGCCGGCACCTTTGTGATGGCTAGCTTGGCTTTGGGACACTTCGTCAATCCCTACTTCTACCTCTTTACTGCCTTTGTCGGCCTCAACCTCTTCCAGTCCTCGCTGACGCAGTGGTGTTTAATGGACGATATTCTGCGCAAAGTAGGGGTGCGGGGATAGGAGCATTCACTTGGCAGACCTAATAGCTATCGCACTTTTTCTCGGCGCCTACTACGCCCTACAGCGCTACCTACTTCCCTACTTTGGGGTCCCTACCTGAATGGCTCCAACGCTCCCGGAGGGAGATCAAAACGGAGTGGATGCCACCCGTGCGGAAAACGACAAATTAGAGCGCGAGCTGCAGTGAGTCGCAGGTGCATCTTATCGACTCAGTAGGGCCGCACCAAAAGGGGAATTTCCATCTCTGCCGCGGTTAGACCACCGTGCGCACCGTAGTGAATTTGCTCGAACTTGCCGCGCTCGTACCACCAGACCGAATGCCCCTCGTGCGGCAGAATCACC
Organism: Gemmatimonadota bacterium; assembly: GCA_038153405.1. GTDB lineage: Bacteria > Latescibacterota > UBA2968 > UBA8231 > UBA8231. The sequence goes on from JAYOYH010000012.1 coordinate 23,885, forward strand.
AAGTCGCCAATGTGGGCGCTAAACGCCTCGCTCGGCAGGCCCGGTCCAAACAGGCCGCTCGCCACCAAGTCGGCGCAGCGCAGTACCGATGCCCTGCCACTCAAGCGCATCTCAAAAAACGCCTGTGCCTCGTCTAACAGCCCTTCTTTGATATAGAGAAACATATCGCGGCACGAACCGGCCGGCACCAGCAACTGGCCGCTGCCGCTGCGGCGCAGAAAGCGCTCGACGCCGTCGAACTCCGGTTCGATATTGAGGTAGATCGTCGTGCGCGGATCGACCGCGGCCATGCCGTGATCGGCGACTACGATGAGCAGCGTATCGCCGTCGACGCCCTCGCCAAGCACCTGCTCGGCCGTCGATAGAAAGGCATCGACTTCGGCGTCGATATGCGCTGAGTCGGGCCCCTGCACGTGCCCCACCTGATCGATGCCATCAAAATAGAAGAAGAAATAAGCCGGATCCGTCTCATCCCGCAGCCGCGCCTTGAGCGAGGTCAGCCCTTCGGCCAGCGTCCGATAGGGCACGACGTCGGCCCCGTCGTAAGTCAGCCGCGCATAGGGCGATATCAGGTGCAGGGCCGGCTGGAAGGCACACGAGCGAATACCCATTTCCTCCAGATCGCGGTAGATCGTCTGGGTCGGCAATATTTCTTCGGGCTCTATGTCGACCAGAGCGTTGCGCATCTTGGTTCCCACCGGCGAGAACAGCAGCGGCGCGATAATTTGATCGACCAGCGGCTCGTAGTACTGCCACTCGTACACACCGCTCTCTATCGGCGGCATGCCCGTGTGAATGCAGGTCACGTGGGCGGCGGTAGTAGAGGGAAACTGCGCGGTGATTTTTTCGGCGACACCCCCCTCGACAAAGCGGCGCAAAAAGGGGTTATCGCGCAGGCGGGGTTGGCAAAAGCGCCAACCAAAAGCGTCGATAAAAAGCAGCGCGACTTTCTTCCAGCGCCGGTGGAGCGGGCCGAGCAGTTGGCTCGACAAGCCGGGTCCACCCTGTCCGGTCAATACGTGGCGCACGGTCTGCGGGAGGTCGGCAAACGAACGCGTCCCGTACTGCGGCAGAACTACCTCTCTGTCAAACACATGCACCCCCGAAAATATTGCTCTGATAGATGACCATAGATAAGCGCGTTAATAAACGACGGAAACCGCGCCGGCGCGAGCTCGTCGGCCCACACCGGCATCGACTTCGATGCGGTAGATGTAGGTGCCGGGCGGCACGCGGTGCCCCCATGCATCGCGGCCGTCCCACACCCGGGCGTGCCGACCGCTCAACTCTTGGGCGGTTTGACCGCGGCGCACCAGGCGCCCATCGAGGCTGAAGACCTCGAAAGCGACCGGCGCCGGACGCGTCAGCTTGAGCACGTCGTAGGCAATGAGCAGATAGTCGTTGATGCCATCGTCGTTGGGCGTTAGCAGCGGCGAGGTGCTGGCGATCGAACCGACTAAGGGCGGATCCTCTTGGCGCAGGCGCACCGCCAGGCTGCCGCCGAGGCTGAGCGGATCGACATCGCCCTCGCGCGCAAATTGGTACACCGTATCGATCTGCGCGCTGTCGGCGCCCTTGCGCCGGTCGAGCACGCGCACCTGAAACGGCGTGCCGTCGACAAAGATGGCGGCGCGAAAAAAGAGCTGCACGAAGCTGCCATCCCGCACGACGCGCTGCCACAGATTGACGTCGAAGCCGCTCTCGCGCTCCGTGTCCGCGGTGAAGACCACGAGCTGGTCGTCGACGCGCACGCTGTCGACGGCAAAGACCTTTGCCGGCGTCTCTACGCTGAGAAAGCGAAACCCCGTCGAACCGCTTTCGCCGCGTCGCATTTGCATCGACAGCACAAAGGGGGTTTCCACACCAGCGTCGACCTGCAGCGGGCTGATTTCGGCGCGCAGCGCGTCGGCTAGGGGACGAGTAGAGTATTCGAAGACCAGGCGTTCCAGCTTGGCGCCGGGTTCCAACAGGCGCACGCGAAATTGGATGTAGCGGTTGGGGCTGGGCGAGCGGATCAGATCGCCGTCTACCGTTTCCCAACTGCTCCACTCGGGGTTGGGCAGCACGGGCCCCTGTTCGAGGGCGCCGAGAATGCCGTCGATGCCGTCGATGCCCTCCCATACATCGCGCGACTCGCGCCGCAGTCGCGCGCCCGATTGCACATAGTAGTGCAGCGGTTCCTCGTCGGGACCGGTGCGCGTCTGTAACACCACCGGCAGGTCTTGCAATCCGACCGCGCCCTCGTGGCGCACTACGCCCCATCCCGGCGTGCCGCTGCTGGCCAGCAGCGGCTGCGATACGAACTCACCGGTCGGCACAGTGCCGTCGGCATAGACCTCAATTTCGGCGATTTCCCAGGGCAGGCTATTGAGCGGCACAAAGCGCAAATAGCGCGTTTGGCGCGTGCCCGTGACCTGGCGCGTGCCGGGCCAGTCGATTATTGCGCGGTAGTTGGGCCGCGTGCGCGAATAGCGTATCAGCTGCGAAAAGTCCTGATCAATAACGACGCGCAGAAACTCCAGCGCCGTCTGCCGCTGCCCTAGCCCCAGTTCAAAAGACTGCGGAAACGAATCGACGTGATCGCTGTCCAAACGCGGAAATACGCGGACGCGATTGATGCCGAATACGCCGCCCAGATCGACAAAGACCTCCACGTCGCGCTCGACGCCGGCCTCGTCCGGATTAAAGGCGGTTGCCACATCGCCATCGACCAGCGCTTCGGCTGCACTCGAGTTAAGTATGGTAAACGTATCGGTAAATTCGCCGGGGCCCGTCTGCAGCGGCCGCACGCCGCCCAGATAGGCGCCGCCGCCGCGCGCAACGGCTAGGGGAGCGATATTCTGGTCTACCGGAGCCGACCACGTCCACACCGAGTCGGCATTCACCTGTACAAAGGCACTGGAGTCCATCACCGCATCCCACGGCACGCCGCCGCGGCCAACGACCAGGCGCAGCTGTGCTTCGCTCCACGAGGCCATGCAGCACAGCATCGCGCCAAGCCACAGGAATAAACGCCGTCTCATAGCGCCACCCGAACCTTGGCCTCATCCAGCGCCTGCAGCAGCCCTTCCAACCCATCTTCGTCGAGCGGGTTATCGCGCAGATCAACGGTGACGAGGGCCTGGAGCTCGAGCAGCACTTCGATACGCCGTATCTGGTTGTCGTTGGCGCGCAAGCGGATCAGCCGATTCAAGCCGCGCAGCGGCGACAGATCATCGACCTGATTGAAATCGACGAATAGCAGTTCCAGCGCCGTCAGGCTCGATAAGGCAGATAGGTCGCGCACGCCGTTGCGCGACAGTTCGAGTCCGGTCAGGTTGACTAGGCCGGCCAGCGGCGAGACGTCTTCTATCCGATTGCGGGAAATATCTAAGGTTTCCAGACTCGTCAGCCGCGCCAGCGGAGACAGGTCCGCAATCTGGTTATCGGCTATGTCGAGCAGACGCAGGCGGCGCAGGCCGGCCAGCCCCGAAATATCAACGACCTGGTTGTCGTTCAGCGTCAGCGTCGTCAAACGCGTCAGGCGGCGCAGACCAGAAATATCGTTGACCTCGTTGCTAAACAGGCGCAGCGTTTCCAGCAACACCATGTTTTGCAGCGGCGCGACATCGACGATGCGATTATTGACCAGCACCAGATCGCGCAGACCGGTCAGGCCGGACAGCGCCGAAATATCGCGCACCGCCGTATTGTTTATCTCCAGGCTCTTCAGCTTTTTGAGCTCGGCCAGCGGCAGAATGGAAATGATGCCCTCGTCGGCCGACGACGTCGTGCCGCGAATGCTCAGTCGCTCGAGGTTTTCCAACTGCTCCAAGCCAGTCAGTGAAGCCGTGCGGCCGGGCACGTTGAGCAGCGTAATGGAGCGCAGATCACTCGGCGTTAGATCAGCCGTCGGCTTATCGACGGCGCGGCGCACTGCATCTTCTAGACGGGGGTCTTCAAAGGCGATGGCCGGCTCGTAAAAACCTACGTGCAGGATGCGCGCGCGCAGGGCTATTACGTCTTCGCTGGTCAAGGGGTTACCCGACAGTTCGACGCTCTGCAGACGCCGCAGCGAGGCCAGGGCACCAATGTCGCCCACGGCGTTGTTGTCGATATTGAGCACCTGCAGCAGCAGCAGCGAGCGCAGCGGCGCGATATCGGTGATCTCGTTGTCATCGAGGTTGAGATGGGTGAGCTGGCGCAGGCCGGACAGCGGCGCGATATCGCGAATGGCATTGAGCGAGAGGTCGAGCACTTGCAGGCGCCGCAGCGCCGACAGCGGCGCGATGTCGACGATCTCGTTGTCCGATAGAAAGAGCGCCTCTAGTCCCGCCAGATCCTCGACCCCCTGCAGCGAAACCACGCCCTCGCCGGACGCAGACAGCGCGCTAAGCGACGCCAGGTCGTCGTCCTGCAGCGCTCCGCCGGGCTGCTCGAGGACACGGCGCACGGCGCGCTCCAGACCAGCGTCGACAAAGTGCGTGTGCTCATACGCGACATCCTCTACAGCTGGGTCCTGAGCTACCGGTGCGCGCTCCTGCGCACAGGCGCACAGCACGAGGCACAGCAAGACCCACGACGCGCGCGCAGACATTAGCGCTCTACTCCGGCGTAGACGGTGAGAAATCCGCGCGTGCGCGTGCGCGTGCCCTCAACTTCAAAATGGCGCCGCGTCATATCAAAGCCCAACACCGTCGTCAGTCGATAGCCCTGATAGTCGGATATATTGGTCAGCTGCGCGACGATCGTCGTCTCGTAAAAGGAATCCTCATAGCCCGGTGGCGTCGGGTTGCGCAGTTGGCTAAAGCGATGGTGTTCGACGCCGCCCTCGACGTAGGAACTAAGAAAAACCGGCAAGCGCGACATGAGGATAAAGATTTCGCTGAGTTCGCGACGGTGCGGCGCACGGCGATCGATGGGCGACTCGCGGCGAAACTCGCTCTTCCAGGCGGGAATCAGCGTCAGGCGGCCTAGCTGCACGCGGTATTCTGCCTTGTTGATCAGACCGAGGAAATAGCCCTCGTCGCGCTGGTTGCGCAGCTCCAATTGGATGCCGTCATCGCGCTGGTGATACCACTGCCACTTAAAGACATTCTTCAGTTTTAACGCCGAAAAGCGCGTTAGATCGAGTCCGAGCCAGGTCGTGTTGATGACGGTATTGCGCGCCGGCAGGGCATCGCGCTGAGGCAGCAACTCGCCGCGCGAGTTGGGCAACTGCACCCACTGCAGTAAGTCGTCTTCTATGTCGTCTTCTACCTGGCGTAGATCTTGAAAAAAGCGCACGCGCGCCCAGCGGAACGGGTGGTCGGCCGTCACGATGGCGTAGTCGGCCCGGCTCTGTCCATCGTCGGCTATTTCGCGTAGGCGTTGACGACCCAGCGTCAGGCGCACATCGGGCAGCAGAAATACACCGCCGTACACATTGTACCCGCGGCGATCGCGGCGGTAGGGATAATCGGCTTCCTCGTCGTTTTCAAAGCGATCAACCGTGCCGTTGTGGTTCATATCGATGCCGTATTGATACTCTGGACGATCGGTGTGAAAGCGCAGAAAGGGCTCGTCGTAGTCGGGCACTCGGTTGGGGCTAGCCGGGCTGTCGTTCTGATTGAAGTCGGATATGAAGTCGTTGTTCTCGTCCCATCCAGGAAAGACTTCGACGTCGCCGGAAGTAAAGCCGCTGCGCTCCCAGTCGGGAAAGCGATCCTGGTCGTCGTTATCGTCGACAAACTCGAAGTAGCGAAAGTTGGAGCCGTAGTCTACGACGCCGTTCTGATCGACCACGTGCAGTCCGGTGCGATAGTTGGGCCCGGTGCGAAACGCCTCGAGAAAGCCGAAGTAGGGATAGCTTTGCTTGGACGCATTGAACATCCAGGCCAGCGCTTCGTCGCCGCCGACGTGGTGCTTTTGCAGTGCTGGATTGGGATATTGCCGATACTGGTTGTTGACGTTGATCTCAAAATAGGCGTCCAGCCCTTCGAGATCGGTCATCTCCACCGTGAAGCCGGCAAGTTGGTTGGCCGTCGGCAGGCCGTAGTCGATGGCCAGCACGCGCTGGTTGGACGAATCCTTGACGTTGCCCGCCGCGCGAGCGACGGGTATGAAGACGACGTTGCCCTGAACGTTGTTCTGGCGATCGGAAGCCATCTCGACTCGGTAGTCATTGGCCAGCACCAATTCGATCTGCACGCGTTTGATCTCACCCGGATCGGGGCCGGTATAGGAGCGATCCTGCAGGTCGTAGCGCAGCGCGATGGTCTCACTACCGTCGGCCGACAGGTAGCCGCGGCGCTGAAAGCCACCTTCGACAAGCGGGCGAAAGCCTATTTCCGATCCGCGCGTCTGCCGACCCTGCGTATCCCATATGACGATATCGTGCGCAAAGAGCGCGCCGCCGGCTTCGCCGTCTTCCGGCGAGTCGTCGCCGATCAGCACTTCAATCAGCGTCACGTGGGCCAGGTTTTGCTCACCCGTCAGATTGCCCTTGAGAATATTGCCGTTAAATACCTCGGTCTGCGTTTGCGCGTGGTGCGCGTTGACAAAGGTGCCGCCTACTTTGACAAAATCGCCGACCTGCATCTCGACCCGTCCGCCGAGCAGGCTGGTGTTATTCGATGTTTCGGAGCCGCCGGTATTGCTGATGCGCGACAGCAGCAGCGTCGCGGCGTACTTGTCGGACTGGAAGTCCCACTGGATGCCGTCAAAGCGCGGCTTGGAAAACGTCATCGGCGTCAGCGTTGTGCGCAGTTCGTTGCCAATGGTGATGGCGTAGTGGAACTGTCCCTTGTGATCGGAGGCGATCAGCAGATTGGAAAACCAGCCGCCAAAGCGCCCATCCTTGGTCAGCAGCGAGCCAAAGGGCTGTGGGTTTTGCTGGCGCCAGTCGAATACCAGCCAACCGCGCGTCAGCAAATTGCCATACGCGTCGTAGATGTAGTTGCCTTCTAGCGTCGTCGACACGTAGCGCTGGTAATTCTCGCGCGCGTAGTTGGAGTATTCCCACTGCCGCCAGTTGAACTCGTTGTAGAGCTCCTGCGGCACGTACCACTTGCGCACACTCGGATCCAGCGCGTCGAACAGCACGCCCGACCCCGTCGGCTCCCACGACACCTTGCCGCCGCGCTTTACGTTGCCCAAACGCGCACCGTAGTCCTGCGCCCACAGCGGCGCGAACGCCACCAATAAGATGAACGCTGCGGCCAGCGCTCCTGACGTGTATGGTCTCTTTTGCAAAATCGGCCTAGTGCAGCGCCACGCGCTGCCCCGTGCGCGACGACTCCAGTGCCGCCGCGATAATGCGCAGCGTGCCCGCCGCGCTGCCGGCTTCGGCCAGCAGGGGCGCACCGCTGAGCGCGCAATCGTTAAAGTGTTCGATAGCCGGCGTGAAGGGACGCGTTCCCGTTGCAAAAGAAAACTCCTCCTCCTCTTCCCCCTTATATACTGTGAAGTGGCTTTCTTCTGCCGGATGGCAGGGCACGGGCACGGCGATGTGACCTTGGGTGCCAAATAGGTGTGCGCCCTGCCCAACGGGTGCGTCAAAGCCGGAGACTAACGCGGCCTGCCGACCAGCGCCAAAATCCAGCACCGTGCTAGTGCGCGTGTCGACGCCGTAATCTGCATCGATGCAGCACTGTGCCTGTACGGCAATGGGTTCGCAGCCGAAGACGTAGCGCGCGAAGGTGATTGGATAGCAGCCGACGTCCATGAGACTGCCGCCGGCCAGCGCCTTGTTCATGCGAATATTGTCCGTCGGTCGCTCCAGCGAAAAGCTAAAATGCGCCTGCACCTGCACGATCTGGCCGATAATGCCTTCGTCGAGCAGGGCGCGCAGTTTGAGAGTCTGTGGGTGGCAGCGAAAGACAAAGGCCTCGAAGAGCAGCACGCCGCTGTCCCGACAGGCCTGCACCATCTGTTCAACTTCGTCTGCGTTGGCCGCCAGCGGCTTTTCGCAGAACACGTGCTTGCCGCGCCGTGCCGCCGCGATGGTCCACTCGGCGTGCATGGAATTGGGCAGCGGATTGTAGACGGCATCGATCGCATCGCTGTCCAACATGGCCTCGTAGCTATCAAAGACCTGCGGTATCCCGTGTTTTTCGGCAAAGGCCTGCCCCTTGCTGCGATCGCGGCTGCTCACGGCAACCAATTCGCCGCCCTTAGCCATCCTGAATGCGGGTATAAATCCCCAGTCGGAAATACCCGCCGTGCTGATAATGCCCCATCGCAGTGTGTTATTGGTCATGGCAATCTCCTCTCCGTTTCTATCTAATTGTTCGCCGCATCAGTAGGCAATGGCCAGCGTGCCCATGTGCCGCTCTTCAAAGGCGTTGGCACGCACCCGCAGCACCCAGACGTAGGTACCCGGCAGCAGGCGCATGCCGTCCAACGTGCCGTCCCAGGCCAGCTGCACTGGACCAATGCCGCGCTCTTCGTCGAGCAGCGCACCGAGTCGGCGTCCAGCCAAGTCGTAAATTTCTAATTGCACGGGGGCTGGACGCGTGAGTTGCAGCACGTTGAAAAAGACGTCCCAAGCGTCGTTGACCCCATCGCCATTGGGCGTAAAAGTGCGCGTATCTATGGCGATATCGCCGACTAATTTGCCGATCTGCGGCTTGGGAATAGCCACCGACAGGCCCGATAATTCGGCGATATCAGCCGGCTCGAACTGCACCGCGTCACCCGGCGTAAAGGCCTGCGGCACCTCGGGCGCGCGGCTGGTGTAGGCGCGACCGGAAAAGGTCGTGCCAAAGCGAAAAATTGGCAGATCAAAGGTCAGTTCGAGCAGTGCACCCTCGTCGCGCACCTGGGCAAAACTGATGCCGAAGCCATCGCTCTCGATAAAGTCGACGTTATATTCATAGGGCTCGCCGTTGAGCTTGACCTCGCGCACGGCCGATGCGGCAACGCCCGTATCGACTTCTATGCGGTCGAAGCCGCGCACGGCACCGCCAACCTGAAACAGGCGCACAGCGTAGCGAAACGTAGCCGCTTTTTCCGCTTCGGCTAGGCGCGGAAAAACTTCGGCCACTAGGCGCCCGGCAATCGGCGGCTGGATATAGGCAAAGGACATCTCGTCGACGCGACGCGCGGCAAAGAGGTCGCCGTTAAACTCGAACTGAAACTGCACGTAGCGACGCGGATTGGGCGCGGCGATTAAATCGCCGTTGCTGGCGGCAAACCACGGGCTCCAGCGGTCCGTATCCTCGACAATACCGCCGCGCGACGTGGGCACGAGTTCGGCGTATTCCTGGCGCGTCACCTCGACATAGGTTCCCTCGCCCGGCAAGACGCCTGGAATAAACTCGCGAAAGACCAGCGGCGTGTCGTCTAAGCCGGTGCGCACGCGCACAGATAGCGACGAAAACTCGGGCGTGCCCAGCGCATCCTCAACCCAGTCCACCGCGCCGATCGCCGCGCGGTCACCCATATCGATGATGTCGGTATAGTAGGCGCCGCGGCGCAAAAAACCCGTGCCGTAGACTTCGACTTCGTCAATTTCAAAGGGCTGGTCGACCAGCGACTTTATTTTGACGTAGCGCGCATACTGCGACGGCACTTCGATATCGACGATCGGCTCTTCGTTCTCCGCATCGCGCGCCACCAAGACGTCGGGCGTGGTAAAGCTGTCGAGCGCCTCGTTGATCCACACTTCGTAGCCGCGCAGAAAGTCGTTGTGAAAAGGAGCCGACGGCGTCTCAACCACCGTGTTGCGCGGATAGAAGCGCACGCGCGATACGCCGACGGGCGAGCCAAAGTCGAGAATCAGCCAGATGCCGCGCGTCGTCACGCGCGGCTCAAAGAGCGTTGGCTTGCGCTCGAAGGCGAGTTCGTGATCGCCGTTTACCACACCCTCGAGCTGGGACGGCGGAATGCGGCCCGACGTCGGCGCGGTGACCTTGCCGCTGACCAATACGCGCGCGGCAATATTCTCGCTTTCGTCAAAGCGCAGCGGCGCGATCCAACCCGGACTATAGTCGTAGTCGATGCTGCCATCGGGCGAGTTGGTCCGTTCGACCTCTCCGCTAAACGAATTGAGTACAAAGACCGGATCGGTGCCCAGACCACCGCCGCGCCAAGGGCGGACCGGCCCCCCGAGGACAAAGGTCTGGGCCGGCTGTGCTACCGCACCGACGGTGCACCCTAGCAGCGCCAACCACGCTATCAGCTGCATGCGTCTCATTGATTTAACCCCGCCGTCACCGTCATAAAGACCGTGCTGGCATCCTGGCGCTGGGCCCCTTTGAGACTGCGCCGCTGAAGCTGTGCCCCAGTGCGCGTAACAATCTGGTAGCCCTGATAGGCCGTTTGGTTGCGCAGCTGCACTACACCGGTCCACGACGTGGCGTCGCGTTCAGCGCCTGGGCGCATGCCTTCGAGCAGCCACAGGCGGCCTGCTTCAATGCCTATCTGCAGTTCGGTGCTAAAGAGCTGACGGCCGTATTTGGGGAAGTAGCTGACGCCGATACTCTCGGCCAACAGCGGCTGGGTCCACATGAGAATGGCCAGCTGTTCGACGCTTTCCGAAGCCGGCAGGCGGCGGCTAAAGGGCCGTTCGCGCCGGTACTCGCTCTTCCAGCGCGGCTCCAGAACGCCCAAGCCGATGGGTATGCTCCACTCCGCCTTGTTGATCACGCCGACGAAAAAGCTGGTCTTGCGCCCTTCGCGCTGGCGCGTCGCTTCGGCCGTTTCGCGCTGTTGAGACCAGTCCCACTTTACGCGGTGAAAGAGCCGCACGCCGCGACCTAGACGCTGGTCCACGTCGGCGTAGAGCGCATTTTTCCACGCGTCTAGGCCGGGCAGAACATCGCGCACGTCGATCATGCGCCCGGGCGCATCGAGCGGCTGCACCCACTGGCGCAGGTCGTCTGCTATATCGTCCTCGACGCGCGCCCCGTGCGCGGCCAAGCGCAGGCGTCCTCCGCGACCCAGCGCGTGTGCCAGCGTCGCCATGTAATAGTGCGAGCGCGTGCGACCATCGCCGGATAGGAGGCGCATATCCTGACGACCCCATACCCATTTTAGCCCGGGTATGATATCTACCTGCACAAAGGCATTATAACCGCTGTGGTCCTTTTTGTAGGGGTAGTCCGGCAAAATGTCGTTCTCAAAACGATCTATCGTGCCGTTGTGGTTCATGTCGAGGCCAAAGAGAAATTCCGGCCGGTCGGAGCGATAGCGCAGAAAGGGCTCTTCGTAGTCGGGCAGTAAATTGCCGTTTTGGTTGTAATCGTTGAGGAAGTCGCCGTTTTCATCCAGGCCCGGCCAGGCAATCTCGCGCCGATCGGATTGGATCGTGCCGGCGCGCTGCGCCGCGTCGCTGCCCCAGTTGACAAAGAACGGACGCTGCCATTCGGTTAGCCCGTTGAGATCGTCGTCGTCATCGACGAACTCGTAGAGCTGCGGTATCGGATTCTTATAGCGGATGCGCCCGCTCTGGTCGCTGATCCAATAATTGGTGCTGTAGTCGTCTTCAATGGAGAATAGTTCGGCAAAGAGCGTCCACGCGCCGCGCCGATACTGCGCGTCGAGATAGGAGGCCGACGAGAGGTCGGCGCGCTCATAATGATCGGAAATAGCCGGATTGGGATAGCGGAAAAAACGGCGATTAAGCACGAACTCACCCTGCAGCGACAGGCCGCCCCAGTCCACGAGGTTCCAGTCGACGCCGATGAGTTCGCTGGCCGTCGGCAGCCCGTAGTCGAGGTGCACGACGCGGGTATTGCTGTTGTCCTGCACGTTTCCGCCCGAGCGCTCAACGGGCAGGAAAACAATTTCGGCATTGCGCGTCTGACCGTCGGTCTGCAGGTCCGATGCCATTTCAATGCGGTAGTCATTGGCCACCGAGAGCTCGACGGTCACTCGGCGCAAATCGTCCGACTGGATGTCGTCAAAGTCCAAGCTGCCCAGGTCGTATTCGAGTAGGATACCCTCCTCGTCGCGCGCAAATAGGCGCCCACCCTGCACGATGCCACCCTCGACGGTCGGCAAGAAGCCGATGTCGCGCCCGCGCAGTTGGCGTCCGCTGGTGTCGACGAGCACGATATCAAAACCGGCCAGCGCCGCGCCAACGGCGCCGCGCCCCGGCGAGTCGTCGCGCACGCGCACCCACAGCTTATCGAGCGGCTGATTCTGGCGCGCAGTGAGAATGCCGTGCAGCGGATTGCCCTCGTCAAATTGGACCTGTGTCAGCACGTTGTGCGCATTGACATAGGTCAGTCCCAGCGTCGTCTGGGCACCGAACTGCGCTTCGACGTGGCCGCCCATGACCGTCGTCGAGTTGGTCTGCGCCTCTTCGTCGGGATTGCTCGGCCGCGAGAGCAGCACTGTGCTGCTGTAGCGCTCGGCCGCATAGTCGAGCCGCACGCCGTTAAAGCGCGGCTTGTAAAAAGTTAGCGGCGTAAAACGAGTAAAGATCTCATCGCCAATCATCAAGCGATAGGCGCCGGCGCCGCGCTGGTCCGATGCAATGACTAAGCGGCTAAAAAAATCGCGATAGGCCGGTCGCTGATCGCCCATCAGGCGCAGGCTCGACAAGCCTCCCAGATTCTTGTCCACCACGCTGCCGCGCGGTCCGGGCTGCTCCTGCGTCCAGCTGTAGACGAGCCAACCGCGTCCCAGCGGATTGCCAAAGGTATCGTAGGATTCTTCTCCTTCGAGCAGGCGGCTGAGATAGCGCGCATAGCCATCGCGCGCATAGTTGCTCTGCTGTGCATACCAAGGACTCATATAGGTCTCGGGCAAGTAGCGCGGCTCGTACCACTTGTGCAGGGCCGGCGAGACATAGTCCAACTCAAACGCCTCACCGTAGGGATTGATCGTGGCCGTGCCCCAGCGCCGCGGATCGACTTCGCGCCCCTGGCCCCAGGCTGTCGCGCAGAGGACGAGCAGCCACAGCACGCTATGCAAGCACACGCCGTTCAATAGACCACGTGTATCAGGCGCACGACCTGCGTACCCTCCGCTGCGCTATCGGTGCCAAAGCGCACCTGTACCGCGTAAATGCCCGGGTGGACGAGCGCGCCGCGTTCATCGCGCCCATCCCATGCGACGACGTGCTCGCCGCTGGGGCGCACGCGCCGCGTCGATAGGTCGCGCACCCGATGCCCTGACAGGTCAAAAATCCCGATGCCGAGCTCTTTTTCACCCTCCACATGATAGACCGACAGCTCGATGGATACCCGGTCGTTGATGCCGTCGTCGTTGGGCGTAAACACATTGGGGTTCACCACTACGTCGCGCAGCAGCTGCGTATCTTCTAAATCGGATACGACGACCAGCGTCTGCGACGAAACCAGCGCACTGGCGTCGCCGCTGCTAACGCGCTGCACGCGCCCGGGCCGCGTCTGCCGCTCGAGCTCGACGCTAAACACCGTGCTCTGCAGAAATACCTTGGTTCTGAACTTCAGCTCATAGATCTGGTTGCCCCTCAGCACGGGGCTGGGAAAGCGCAGGGCCACCGCCCCATCGGCATCTCGCTCGTCCTGCAGCACGCCCGGCCACAGGTCGCTCCCTCCTCCCAAGCGCAGCGCGGCATCGGCGCCTGCGCGCACCGAGACCAATTCGATGTGCACGTCCGACGACGAGCGCAGGCGCATCAGATCAAAGCCCGGATTGCCGCTGGCAAACTGCGGTTTCACATATAGGATGAACTCGCGCTCGATGCCCGGCTCTACCTGCCAAATAGGCCAGATCTCGCCCAGCACGTTGTCGACGAGCGGCGGCTCAAAGTTGAGCTGCAGCGAACGGATGCGCGCAGCGCGCAGCGGCTCGCGCGAAACTAGTCGCACTTCGACCTGTGCATAGCCGCGCGGACTGGGCGACTTAAAGTCGACGCCCGAGCCCTCGTACATCTCGCTCCAACTGCTCCAATCGGGTCCCGCGCGCTCCTCAATGACGACGGCTGGACGGCGGCTCTCTGGAATCAGCTCCCACAGCGTCTTGGATATCTCGCGGCCGGTGATGGCAAAGTAGTGTGGAATTTCTTCGATCTGCTCACCGGTGCGGGTGCGCACCTCGATACGCGTGCCCGGCGGCGCATCGCCATCCCATTCTATCGTGGTAAAAAGGCGCGGCCGATTGAGGCGAATAAAGGGCGAGACCATCGCCACTTCCGAGACGTAGCCCTCGCCAAAGGCCTGCACCTCGCTGAGTTCGCCGCTCTCTTCGCCCGTATTGCTGAATTCGAGGCGACGCACCTCGATGTAGCGCACTTCGCGCGTGCTGAACAACTCCTCGACGTGCTGATAGCCGCTCAGATTCTGGCGCTCGCCCAGCGAAGTCCACACTTGTTCGCCGTTGGCGCTAAACGCCCCGTCGGATATGCGCAGCTGATAAGCCGGCGGCGGTCCCTCCGGCATCAGCAGCTTGATGCGGTTGAGCCAGTACTTGGCACCCAGATCGAGCACCAGTTGGTTCTCGTCGGTCACCGGATCGTAAATGCGCATGGGAAAGGCCGAGCTGTAGAGACCGTCGGTGTAAATGCGAAAAAAGAGAAATTCGAACCCGCTCTCGCCGGCGCCCAACTCGCGCTCGCTCTGCGTGAGTTGCACGATATTTTCCCCCAGCGAATAGACCTCGACCTCGGCCAGGCGCGGGCGTTCGTGGCGGTAGTAGCGCACGGGGCCGCGCTCCGCTTCGGCCAGCGCGCTCCACACCTCTTCGCCAATGAGTATTTCGCGACCGGCAGGCGTGACGCGGAAATAGTCGACGGCGCCCTGGTCTTCTTCGGGCAGCAGCGCATAGTCGGCGTTCGACACTTCTTCGGCGCGCGGTCCGTCCGTGTCGAGCACATCGATGCGCAGGTACTGCATCACCTCGCCGACGATGCCCTCCGGCACGGGGCGCTGCGGTTCGATATCAAAGACGTATTCGCGCTGGTCTTTGTTGGGCTGCGTCTCCAATCCAACGCGATAGAAGCGCCGACGCTGCTCTTCGCCAAAGCGCTGGCCGTCCGAGGCGACTACGCGAAACTTCAAGAAGGGATCGCCCTGTTCCCTGTCTACAAAGCGCAACACCACTCGGTGAGCCACTACGGCACGGCCCAGATCGACCTCGATAAACCAGTTGTCGATCGGCGTATCGCGCAGCGGCTCCCAATACGTCAGCGCGTCGCCGTCGAGCACCAGCGGACCGTCGAGCACGTTGCTGCCGGCCTCGTGCACGCCGCCCTGCAGCGTGTCGTTGGACACAAAGGGATTGACGTAGACAAAGCGCTCTGCGTCGAGCGAGACGTTGATATCGCTGCGCAGAAAGCGCGGCTCTACCGCACCGTCATCGCCGAGAACTTGCACGCCGGGCGGCGTTTTCCACAGCTGCCAATCTTCGGCCCGATCGATGCGCACCTGCGTGGATAGCAGTCGATAGCCCAAGGAATCTTGCGCACTGGCGGCCTTAAGTAAACAGAGGGCGCACAAGAGCGTGCATCGCACGGAAAAAGAGAGCAAATAGATTCGACCTAACCTGAATAAATCGGAGCAACAGACGGGAATTGTGCTATACAGACGCGCGATTAAACAAAGTGGAGAACGCCCGTTGCCGCAATACGGCCGCCTGCCCGACGCGCACCTATTGTCAAGCAGTGGATTTGGACGTACTTATACGTGTGACGCGCTCCTGCCGCTTCGGCACGTCGACGATTCAATTCATCACAGAGGATCAACCAATGAACGGCTATACCCACTACGAGCTCATTCCCCTTGGCCAAGACCAGACGCCCTACCGCCTGCTGACCACCGACTTTGTTTCGACAGCCCAGTTCGAAGGGCGCACCATCGTCAAAGTGGCGCCCGAGGGCCTGACCATGCTGGCCGACCAGGCCATCCGCGACGCCTCTCACCTGCTGCGCCCGGGCCATCTCGAACAAGTGCGCAAGATATTCGACGACCCCGAGGCCTCGGCCAACGACCGCTTTGTCGCTCTCGACATGCTAAAAAACGCCAATATCGCCGCCGGTGGCGTCCTGCCCATGTGCCAGGATACGGGCACGGCCATCGTCATGGGCAAAAAGGGCCACAACGTGTGGACGGACGGCGATGACGAAGCGGCGCTTTCGGCCGGCATTGCCAATGCCTATTTACAGACTAACCTGCGCTACAGCCAGATGGCGCCTCTGTCGATGTTCGAAGAGAAGAACACGCGCACCAACCTACCGGCGCAGATCGAACTCTTTGCCGAAAAAGGCGACGTCTACAAGCTGATGTTTATGGCCAAGGGCGGCGGTTCGGCCAATAAGAGCTATCTGTTCCAAGAGACGCGCGCGCTGCTCAACCCAGAGCGCCTGCGCAGCTTTATCGACGAGAAACTGCGCATGATCGGCACGGCGGCCTGCCCGCCCTACCATCTGGCGCTAGTCATCGGCGGCACCTCGGCCGAGTTCACCCTGAAGATGGCCAAGCTCGCCTCGACTCGCTACCTAGACAGTCTACCGACCCAGGGCAACGAGCACGGCCAGGCCTTTCGCGACCTCGAGATGGAGGCGCAGGTCCTGCACATGAGCCAGGAGATAGGTATCGGCGCGCAGTTTGGCGGCAAATACTTCTGCCACGACGTGCGCGTTATTCGCCTGCCGCGCCACGGCGCATCGTGCCCGGTCGGACTGGCCGTGTCCTGCTCGGCCGATCGTCAAATTCTCTCTAAAATCACCGCTGAGGGCATCTTTCTCGAGCAGCTCGAAACCGAGCCGGCCAAGTATATGCCCGAGATTGATGTATGCGAACTCGGCGGCGAAGTGGTGAAAATCGACCTGAATCGTCCCATGCATGAAATTCGCGCAGAGCTATCCAAGCACCCGGTCAGCACGCGGCTCTCGCTGAGCGGTCCGATTATCGTGGCGCGCGATATTGCCCATGCCAAACTCAAAGAGCGCATCGATGCCGGCGAGGGCCTGCCCCAGTACTTCAAGGACCAGTGCGTCTATTACGCCGGCCCCGCCAAGACGCCGGAAGGCTACGTATCGGGTTCGTTTGGTCCGACTACAGCCGGTCGCATGGATAGCTATGTCGATGAATTCCAGGCCAACGGCGGCAGTATGATCATGCTGGCCAAGGGCAACCGCTCGCGCCAAGTGACCGATGCCTGCAAAAAGCACGGCGGCTTCTATCTCGGCTCCATCGGCGGCCCGGCCGCGCGCCTGGCGCAGGACTGCATCCGCAAAGTCGAAGTGCGCGAATACGAAGAGTTAGGCATGGAGGCGATCTGGCAAATTGAAGTGGAGGACTTCCCCGCCTTTATCGTCGTCGACGACAAGGGCAACGACTTCTTCTTCAGCTTTATGAACCCCAACGCCTGAGCGCGTGGACCAGGTCGACTGATTACCGCGGTGCGCCGATGGGCAACAGAGCCCTTGGTGCACCGTTTTTTTAGTAGGTGTTTTGCGGCTGCGGCCACTGATATTGGGGCACCCAAGGCAGTTCGTAGCCCAGCTGGTGCGCGGCGCGCTGCCACCAGCGCGGATCGGCCAGCGCGGCGCGACCGATAAACACGCCATCGGCCTGGCCCGTGCGCAGAATCAGCTCGGCCTGTCGTCCGTCCGTTATCATACCGACCGTGCCCACGGGCAGGTCGACCTCGGCGCGAATGCGTGCGGCCAGAACGGTCTGATACCCCGGACCGGGATGGACCGGACCATGGGGCACATTGCCACCGCTCGATACGTCAATTAAATCTACGCCGCGCTCCTTGGCGCGTTGGACAAATGCAGCAGTGCGCTGCACGTCGCCCTCTACGTCGTGCCAATCGGTCGCAGAGACGCGCACCAGCAGCGGCATGCTGTCGGGCATCTGCCGACGCATTGCATCGATGACGGCCAGCGGCAGACGCATCCGATTTTCGTCGCTTCCTCCCCAAGCATCGGAGCGATTATTGACCAACGGACTGAGAAAAGAGCTCAACAGATAACCGTGTGCCCCGTGGATTTCTAGCGCATCAAAGCCCGCCGCAACGGCGCGTCCAGCCGCCGCCGCAAAATCGCCGATCACCCCGTTGATATCGCCTTCGGTCATAGCCAGCGGCGCGGGGCCGTCGCCGAATGCCGCATCGGTGGGCCCCAGCGTTTGCCAGCCCCCCTGCGCAGGGGACACGTAGCCTCTCTCTTGGGCAAAGGGCGGATGCGTCGAGGCTTTTCGTCCGGCATGGGCAAGTTGCACGGCGATCTTGGCACCGTTGTTCTGCGCGTGCACAAAGTCCGTTACGCGCCGCCAACCCGCTACTTGTGCCTCGTTCCACAAACCCGTATCGCGAGGCGAGATGCGCCCCACCGGATGGACGGCGGTCGCCTCGGCAACAATTAGGGCCGCACCGCCCGTAGCCAGCGATCCCAGGTGCACCAAGTGCCAGTCGTTAGGCACGCCCGGCGCGCTGTCCGCATCGCACGAGTATTGACACATGGGAGAAACCCAACCGCGGTGACGCAGTTCCAATGAGCGCAGTTGGAGTGGTTCAAACAGCAGCGGCTTGTTCACGATAATCCTCTCTCGTACACAGTGTTCAATAGGTCGGCAACGCCTAACATATGGACGCACACTGGGCGCGCAATCCGTCGCGGTACGCGCCGCATTTTGCCATGAGCCCTACGCTATGCCGATATTATGGGCCGTTTCGTCTCACCCAAAAATAACTACGAGAGTAGGACGATGGATTCCGACCGCATGCTCGCGCCTGAAGAGGCGCGCGATATTGTTTTAGAGCACATCCATGCGCTGGGCGTTGAGCGCGTTGCCCTGCTCGATGCCGTGGGCCGCGTGCTCGCGCGCGACGTGCTGGCGCGCCGCGACAACCCGCCGCACGACAATTCGGCAATGGACGGCTTTGCCGTGCGCTATGCCGACGCGCAAGGTGCCACTGCAGAGAACCCGGTAACGCTGCAGATCATAGAGGACATTCCCGCCGGCAGCGTGCCGCAGAAGGCACTTGGGGCCGGACAGGCTAGCCGCATTATGACCGGTGCCGTCGTCCCGACAGGCGCCGATGCCATCGTGCCGGTCGAAGACACGCGCGGCGAGGGCGATCAGGTCTCCATCCTCGACGTCGACCAACTGGGTGCGCACATCCGCGCGCGCGGCGAAGATATGCGCAAGGACGCCCCCGTCTTGAAGGCCGGTCAGGCCCTTGGGCCCGGAGAAATTTCCGTGCTGGCGACGCTGCAGCAGAGCTTTGTCACCGTCTATCGAAGGGCCCGCGTGGCCATTATCACCACCGGCGACGAGCTCGTTGAGATCGAAGACGAGGTCGGACCGGGGCAGATCGTCAACGGCAATACGGCCGCGTTAGCCGCCTTCTGTCGCGCGCACGGCGCCGAACCGCTCATGTTGCCCATTGCCCGCGATGACCGGGCCGATATTCGCCGCACGATAGAAGCGGCGCTCGATGCGGACATCGTGCTCTCTTCGGGCGGCGTTTCAGTGGGCGACTACGATTTCGTCAAAGAGGTGCTCGACGAAATGAATGCCAAGACCATTTTTTGGCGCGTGGCCATGAAGCCAGGCAAACCGCTGCTGTTTTGCACCATCGGCTCGACGCCCTATTTCGGTCTGCCCGGCAATCCCGTGTCGAGCATGATGTCTTTTTTGCAGTTTGTGCGGCCAGCCCTCTACAAGGCTGGCGGCCATCCGCCCGTGGCCTGGCCGCTGCCGCAGGCCACCGCGCTGCTCGACAGCGCCGTCGACAACGACGGCAATCGCCGCAACTACATGCGCTGCAGGCTCTACTACTGCGACGAGAGCGGCGCGCTGCGCGCCGAAGTATTTGCCCAACAGGGCTCGCATATGGTTTCGTCTATGATTGGCGCCAACGGCATCGCCCTCTTTGAACCCGAAGCGCGCGCGGAGGCCAACGAGCGCATTGCCGTGCAAATCATCGGTCCCATTATCTGAGAGGAGGCCCGTAGCCCATGAACCGCCCCCCCGACCAATTCAAGTGCATTGCCGTAGCGCAGCTTCGCCGCTTTGCCGCAGCCTGTCTAAGGGCCAGCGGCATGACGTCCGAACACGCCGACCAGTTGGCTGAGCTGCTGAGCAACTCCGACCTACGCGGCGTGCGTTCGCACGGCACGCGGCAGATCCTCGGCTATTGTGGTAGCCTGCGCGAAGGGCGCGTCAACCCGACGCCCGATATACAAATCGTGCAGGAAACCGACACGGCTATTCTCGTCGACGGCGACGGCGGCCTGGGCTACGCGCCGATGATGCACGCCACCGAACGGGCCATTGCCAAGGCGAAAGAGAAGAAAGTGGCTATTGGCGCTACCCGTCACCACGGCCACTACGGCTCGGCCGGACACTACGTGCGCCGCGCCATGGAAGAGGGCTGCACCGCCTTTTCCGTGCAGGGTTCGCACCCGGCCCACTTTGGCGAAGGCGGCGGCAACAAGGGGCAGTCCTCGGCCTATTGGGGCAACCCGCCCATCTGCTTTGGCTTTCCATCCGATGAAGAGCCGCCGCTCGTCCTCGATGCGGCAACCTGCATTTTGGCCGACTACCAGCGCGGCGACCAATTCGACGCACTGCAGTCGCTCATCCCCGCCGCCTTTTTTAAGAGCATGGGCTACACGGGCGCAGCTACGGCGCTGGGCGGCACCTTTGTTGGCCAGAGCAACGCGGCTGCCCGCGCCGTCGAAGAAAAGTGGCCCGCCGCGCGCGGAGGTGGACTGATTATCGTACTCGATATAGAGGCCTTTGTGCCGGCCGCAGAATTTCGCAGTGGCATCGACTTTCTCGTGCGCGGCGTGCGCGAAACGATGGAACCGCTGCCTGGCTACGACGAAGCGACGCTGCCTGGCACGGTCGAACACCGCAACCAGTTGGCCTACGCCGAAGAAGGCGTACCCTATGCGCTAGAAGATCTGCAGCGTTTAGAAGAATGCGGCCGCCTGTGCGGCATTGAACCGGAGTGGGCCCAGTGAATATCCCCGTCTACGCGCCGCCGCCCGTTGACCGGCTAGTCTTTCGCGCCCAACTGCGCCCAGCGGCGGCGAACCGCCTGCCCGATAAGCTGGAGCGATTGAAGCTACTAGCAGAAAAGAACATAGCCAGCGGCCAGATGCTGACAGCCAGTCTGTTTCAAGCGCAAGACCAACTCTTTCTCTACTACGAGTGCCCGCGCACCAAGCTGCCAGCTAGCGAAGTGGCCGCCCCGCTAAACGACTTGCTAGAAGACTGGCCCGGCGCAGCAGCCCCAAGGTGCTGGGTGCCGATGATGGATATCTTTCACTACAGCCGACCGCTGAGCATCGAGCACTGGCGACGCGGCGCAGCGCCGCAGGAGTGCACTGGTCGCATTATCTACCTGCGGCCAGAAATGGTCAGCAGCTATATTTTCTATCATTTCCAACTGCAAGAGGAAAAACCCGGCGCGCTCGGCAGCAAGTACGGACTAATTTCACAGCACGAAAATTTGCTCTTCTTCTACATGGAGAAGCCCGACGTAGCGGAGAGCGAATCGTATACCGGACACCTCAAGACGCAGAACACGCCGCCCAATTGGGGCGAGGTCATGGATCCGCATTTTCAACCCTGGCCCGACGAAGAGGGCGAGCGCCTGTGGCGCCCTATCGAATGCATCTTCTCCGCTTGAGCAGGCGCGTTTACATGCGCTGCAGGCAGCCACTGTTCACCTAGACACCCACTGATAGAAAGGGATTAGCATGAGTATTTTTTCACTGGAAGGTAAAGTAGCGCTGGTGACGGGCGCTGGCCGCGGCATCGGTCGCGCCATCGCCGAAGGGCTGGCCGCCCAAGGGGCCAAGGTCGCCTGTGCAGCGCGCAGCGTCGACCAACTGGAGGAATTGGCCCAGTCGATCCGCGACGCCGGCGGCGAGGCGATGGCCGTGGCCATTGACATGGGCGATATGAATTCACTCGACCGCGCCCTTGAGACCGTGGCCAATGCCTATGGCCACCTCGATATCCTCGTCAACAACGCCGGCATGAACGCGCGTCAACCCATCGACGAGGTGACCGAAGAAAATTACGATCGCATTATGAACGTCAATCTGAAGGGCCTTTACTTCCTCAGCCAAAAAGCGGCGCGCTACATGGCGCAAAACGGAGCGGGTAAAATTATCAACATCGGCTCGCTGACCACGGGCTACGCGCTGGCCAAGGTCTCCGTCTACACCGCGACCAAAGGAGCCGTCGGCCAGCTAACCAAGGCGCAGGCCGTCGAATTTGGCAAGCACAACATTCAGGTCAACGCCATCTGTCCGGGCTTTGTATTGACCTCGCTAACGGAAAAAATGTGGGCCGATCCGACCATGCGGCAGTGGGGCGAAAGCCGGGTGGCGCTCGGTCGGTTGGCCACGCCCAAAGACATGGCGGGCACGGCAGCCTTCCTCGCCTCGCCGGCCTCCGACTACGTAACGGGCCAGTGCATCTACGTCGACGGCGGCTTTATGGCCGGCGACAATTGGCCGTTGCCCGAGGCAGCCGCTAGCTAGCGCGCGGCGCACAGCGGCCAACGCTATACGGGGGACCTTCAAAGTAGGAGGTCCCCCGCTTTGCGCTAGCCAACTAGGCTTCCTCCACCGGCTTGACGTAGGCCTTCTTGGGCCTGCGCTCGGCCGACAACGTCGCGCGCGTGCGCGCGCTCAGTCGCTCGAGCGCGTCGGCCACGTGCACTTCGGCAATGTGGTGGTCGCCGCGCTCGACGCGCAGCAGATGGGCCTCAAACAGCACCTGCGCGTGCGCGCAGCCATCCGGCGGTTCGAATTTATAAGAGGCCAGTTCGATGCGCTGGCCTAGCGGATCGCGAAAGTATATCGAATCCATAAAGCCGCGATCGATTGCACCCGTATGCGGCACGCCGCGCGCCTCCAGCCGCGCAGGAATCTGCGCAAAGGTCGCGCGCGACACGCTAAAAGCTAGGTGGTGCACATGGCCTATGTCTTCGCTATTGGACCGGGTGTCGACGTCGCGGCGTTCGTTAGTGAATACGGTGATGAGCCGCCCATCGCCCGGATCGAAGTAGAGATGCGATTCGTCGGGGTTGTCCAAATTCGGCTGCTCAAAAATAAAGGGCATGCCGAGCACGCCTTCCCAAAAGTCAATCGACACTTGGCGCGTGGCGCCGACGAGCGTGATGTGGTGCACGCCCTGCACTTGAATCTTCTGCATGGCTCTTCTCCACCGTGTGAGTTCTCACCGTTGATACTACGCGAAAACGCGCGAAATGGGAGTGTATGAAAAAAGTAGAAATCTTAGCTCAACGCGGCCTCGTAGACGCCTTTTTTAAACTCGAAGAGGCGGAACTGCGCCACGAGCGGCGCGACGGCTCGATGAGCGAACCCATGCACCGCCTCAACTTGGAGCGCGGTGACGGAGTGGCCGCACTGGTCTACCACCCACAGCGCGATGTGCTCGTCTTTGTGCGCCAGTTTCGCTACCCGGCCTATGTGCGCAGCGGACCGGGTTGGTTGGTCGAACTGCCGGCCGGCATGCTCGATCACGACGAAGAACCTATCGACTGCATGCGACGCGAGATCGGCGAAGAGACGGGCTACGCCATCCGCCACATCGAACTCGTTTCCTCATTTTACCTTTCACCCGGAAGCTCTTCGGAGCGCATCTTTCTCTATTACGCCGAGATCGATCCTCTCGCAGAGCCCAGCGCGGGCGGCGGTTTGGCCAACGAACAGGAAGACGTCGAGCGGGTAGAACTCCCGCTGTCCGAGGCGTGGCGCCAACTCGACGCCGGCGCGTTTATCGACGCAAAGACCATCATTGCGCTGCAGTGGATGCGCGCGCGCGCCTCGCTGGGCTGTCCCTAAGCTCTTGAAGCTCGACGCAAAATACAATAGTATTATGGGCAAAGCTCAACACCCACTACTGCGACTTACTACAAACCTACCACGAGAAGCAACACAGGAGTTCCGCTATGGCAGACGAAGTATATCAGCCCTCAGCCTCCCTGCAAGAGAGGGCCTTTATCAACAGCATGGAGGCCTACCAACAGGAGTACGAGCGTTCCATTGCCGATCCTGAGGCGTTCTGGGCAGAAAAAGCGGAAGCGTTCCATTGGTTCAAAAAATGGGACACCGTCTGCTCGTACAATTACGACATGAGCAAAGGCCCCATCTCGATCAAGTGGTTTGAGGGCGGCAAGACGAACATCACCTACAACTGCCTGGACCGCCATCTCGACGGCAAAGGCGATCAGACGGCGATCGTCTGGGAGGGCAATAGCCCCGACGAAGACGCGACACTAACCTACAGGGAACTGCACGAGCGGGTCTGCAAATTCGCCAACGTGCTCAAGAGCCGCGGCGTTAAAAAGGGCGATCGCGTGTCGATCTACATGCCGATGGTGCCCGAATTGGCCGTGGCCATGTTGGCCTGTGCGCGCATCGGCGCTATGCACTCGATCGTCTTTGGCGGCTTTTCCGCCGACGCGCTGGCCGATCGCATCGTCGATGCCACCTGCACCACCGTGCTGACCTGCGACGGCATCTACCGCGGCGCCAAGCCCGTGGTGATGAAGCCGCTAGTCGATGAGGCCATGGCCAACGCCGAAAGGCAAATGGGACAGCCCGTCACTACCTGCATCGTCGTGCGCCACCACGCCGACGACGCCGATTTCACCTGCCCCATGCAGGACGGCCGCGACGTCGACTACGCCGAGGCCATGGCCGCCGCATCGGCCGACTGCCCGCCTGAAGAAATGGACGCTGAAGACCCGCTCTTTATCCTCTATACTTCGGGCTCGACCGGCAAACCCAAGGGCGTGCAGCACACCGTGGGCGGCTATATGGTCTACACGGCCACTACGCACAAATACGTCTTTGACTACCACGACGGCGATATCTATTTCTGCGCCGCCGATATCGGCTGGATCACCGGTCACTCCTACATCATCTACGGCCCGCTGGCCAATGGCGCGACCACCATGATGTTCGGCGGCATTCCGACCTACCCCGACGCAGAGCGCTACTGGCAGATCATCGAAAAGTGGAACGTCACCCAGTTTTACACCGCGCCGACGGCTATTCGCGCCATTGCCGCAGCCGGCGAAGAGTTGCCGACTAAATACGATATGGCCTCGCTGAAAATCCTCGGCAGCGTCGGCGAACCGATCAACCCGGAAGCCTGGCGCTGGTACTATACCAAGGCGGGCAAGGAGCGCAGCCCGATCGTCGATACCTGGTGGCAAACCGAGACGGGCGGCATTCTCATTACGCCGCTGCCCGGTGCCACGCCGCTCAAACCCGGTTCGGCAACTTTTCCCTTTTTTGGCGTGCAACCCGTCGTGCTCGAACCGGAGAAGGGCACCGAGATCGAAGGCAACGACATCAGCGGCGTGCTTGCACTAAAAGCGCCCTGGCCCGGCCAGATGCGCACCGTCTACGGCGACCACGAGCGCTTTGAGAACACCTATTTCCAGCAGTATAAAGGCTATTACTTTACCGGCGACGGCTGTCGCCGCGACGCGGACGGCTACTACTGGATTACCGGACGCGTCGACGACGTGATCAACGTATCCGGCCATCGAATGGGCACCGCCGAAGTAGAGAGCGCGCTCGTGCTGCACGGCAAAGTGGCCGAGGCCGCCGTCGTTGGCTTCCCGCACAACATCAAGGGCGAGGGGATTTACGCCTACGTCACGCTCAACGCCGGCGAGGAATACACCGACGCGTTGAAAGACGAGCTAAAAAAGCACGTGCGTCAGGTCATCGGTCCCATTGCCACTCCCGACGTCATTCACTGGGCACCGGGCCTGCCCAAGACGCGCTCGGGCAAAATCATGCGGCGCATTCTCCGCAAGATATCAACCAACGAGATCGATCAGCTCGGCGATACGTCAACGCTGGCCGATCCGGGCGTGGTCGACCAGTTGCTCGCCAACCGCTAGGACCCCACGCGGGCCAACCGGCGGCTTCCCAGCGGAAGTCGCCGGTTTTTTTATTCATTCTCTGCGTTTGCTACATAACCAACTATGTCGCTACCCATATCTTTTAAAGACGATGTAACGCGCGATATTGCGCGCGCCGCTAGCCGAGAGTGGTTAGAAACCAACGGCCTCGGCGGCTGGTCATCGTCCACTATCTGCATGGCGCATACGCGCCGCTATCACGGCCTGCTCGTCGTCGCACAGCACCCACCCGTCGGCCGCGTCGTCCTTCTATCTCACCTAGACGAGACGCTATCGATTGAGGGCAACCGCCTCGCATTGGGCTGTCATTTCTTTCCCGGCGCCACGCATCCGCAGGGGCATCTACACCTATCCTCTTTTGCCCTGACGCCCAGCCCGACCTTCCTCTATACCAGCCAAGGCATATCGCTGCGCAAACAGATCGCCATGCTCTACGGCGAACACGGCCTCGTTATTCGCTACGAACTCCTGCGCGCACCGGCTCCCCTGCATATGGAGCTACAGCCGTTCTTTGCCGGACGCGACTATCACCATCTAATGAGCGCCAACAGCGATGTGCAGACGCAGGCCGATTTTGCCGACGACTTATTTTCCTACACTCCCTATGCTGGCCTGCCCACGACCTATATCCACCTGCCTGGAGCACGCTACGCGTCAGCGCCAGACTGGTATTACAACTACGTATACCCGCGCGAAGAAGAGCGCGGCCTCGATGCCAGTGAAGACCTCTTTACGCCCGGCACGCTCAACGCTACCCTGCGCGTTGGCCAGCCGCTTCACGTGCTCGTCAGCACGGCCAATCCACACAGCCGCCATGCAGAGGCGCTCTTCGTCGACGAGATGGCGCGCCGTGCGCGCCTAGTCGCACCGGCTCTCATTGCGAAAAAACCGCATTTGGTTCAGCTAGCCCGTGCCGCCGATCAATTTCTCGTGCGGCGCGGCAGCGGACTGCACACCATCTTGGCTGGCTATCCCTGGTTTACCGATTGGGGGCGCGATACCATGATTGCCCTGCCCGGCATTTGCTTGGTAAACGGCAAATGGGCCGAGGCGCGTGCCATTTTTCGCGCTTTTGTAGAACACGTCAATGAGGGCCTGATTCCCAACCGCTTTCCCGACCACGGCGAAGTGCCCGACTACAATACCGTCGACGCCACACTGTGGCTGTTTACCGCACTCCATAAATACGAACGGCACAGCGGCGACGAGGCGTTGGGCGACGAACTATGGCCCGTTTTGCGCGATATCATCGCCTGGCACGCGCGCGGCACGCGCTACCATATCGGCGTCGATGATGATGGCTTACTGCGCGCCGGCGAGCACGGCACGCAGCTTACGTGGATGGATGCCAAGGTCGGCGATTGGGTCGTCACGCCGCGCCAGGGCAAAGCCGTAGAGATCAATGCACTCTGGTACAACGCCCTGCGCATTGCCGCCCCAATCGCCCAACGGCGCGGCGAAGAAGAATTCGCCGCTGAGTTATTGGCCAAGGCCGCTGCGCTCCAGGACACTTTTTCCGAACAGTTCTGGAACGCCGAGTTGGGCTGTTTATACGACGTGATAGATGGCGAAAGCAAAGATGCCTCCATTCGTCCCAACCAACTCTTGGCGCTCTCCCTGCCCTTCCCCCTGCTAAATGGCGAGCGCGCCCATAGCCTCTTTGCCGTCGTCGACGAGCACCTCTACACGCCGCGCGGACTGCGCTCGCTATCGCCGCGCCACCCGGCCTATCGCAGTCGCTATTGGGGCGGTCCATGGGAACGCGATGGTTCCTATCATCAAGGTATCGTATGGGGCTGGCTCATGGGGCCCTTTCTAACGGCGCTGGCGCGCCTGCACGGCGAAGAGGGCAAGGTGCGCGGGCGCGCTATTGTCGAAGGGTTTACCGAACACCTGTGCGAAGCCGGTCTCGGCTCCGTGTCAGAAATATTTGACGCCGATCCGCCTTTCGCACCGCGCGGCTGCTTTGCGCAGGCATGGAGCGTAGCTGAACTGCTGCGAGCCTCCGTCGAAGACCTATCGTGAGTAGGCAGTGCGATCTATCAGGTGCGTCAGCCTTGCACCTGCGGATGGCGCGCCTTGGGCAGGCCGTGCTCATCACACCACTCGGCGATCGGATTGCGCCCGCCATTGACCTGAAACGCCGCGACCTCTTCAAAAGCCTCGCCCACTAAAAAGCGCTGTAGCGGCGACAGCGTCTGCACAAATTCCGGCGCTTGCTTCACGTAGTCCATTGGCATCACCCAACGATAGCCATAGCCGATCATAATCGCCTTGCGCGTATCATTGCCCCGGTGCAGCGCCCCGGCGTGAAACGTGCGATTTTCAAAGATCAGACAGTCGCCCGGCTGCAGCTGCGGCTCCACGGCATTTTCCGGATCGACCTGTCCGTCGGGAATGGAGAGTCCACCCGAAAGCAGATGGCTGCCCGGAGAGACCATCGTCACGCCGCGCCCCTTCTCGCTGAGATCGGTCAAATAGTAGGCGCACTTGACTAGCAGGCGCGGAATGGCGGCATGGCCCATATCGTGCATTGCCATCGCGTAGTCGCGGTGCCAGCCCGGCAGTCGGTGCGTGGCCGGCTTATCGGATGGATCGGGCTGTTTGTAAATCAGGTGCGACGTCATCACGTGCAAACTCGCGCCCAGAAGCTGCACGACGACGGGCAAGATCCTCTCGTGATCGATTAGCGCGGCAAAGGCCGGATCGAGTGCGATCGAGTTGCGAAAGCCGTCGTAAATGCCGCCGCTGGTGGTCTGGCGATTGGTCTGCATTTCGCTGTCGAGCAGGCGATCGCCGGCGGCGATTAACTGCTCTACCGTCGCCGCATCGAGGGCATTGCGCACGATCAGATAACCCTGCTGATCGAAGTGATCGATGTCTGTTTGAGAAACGGGTTCGTATTTCAGCATAAGTCCTCTCACGAAGCGGCACCGACAGCCGCCTCTTCTTTTTTGCGCTGCGCGCTCAGTTCAGCTAAACTGCCCAAATTGCGCAGCGAGGGAAATAGGCCACTCCATGCCAGCACGACCACGAGCGTGCCGATGCCGCCGCTGACGACGGAAACTACCGGATTGTAAAGCTGGGCGACAAGCCCCGACTCAAAGCCGCCGATCTCGTTGGAAGAGCCGATGAAAATCGAATTGACAGCTGAGACGCGACCGCGCATGTGGTTGGGCGTGCTCATCTGCGATACGACATGGCGCACGACCATGCTGACGTTGTCGAACGCGCCGGTCAACGCCAGCATCAACATTGAAAGCCAGAAGTTCTGTGATAGGCCGAAGACGATGGTCGCCGCACCAAAGCCCGCCACGCAGAACAGCAGCGTGCGCCCCGCCCGCCGCATCGGTGGCAGATGCGCCATCAGCAGGGCCATCACACAGGCACCGGCGGCCGGCGCTGCGCGCAGCCAGCCCAGCGCCTCTTCGGGCTCAAGACCGACGGGCGCTAGATCGACAATTTCGCGCGCGAAGATGGGCAGCAGATAAACGGCTCCGCCCAGCAGCACGGCGAATAGGTCGAGCGAACTGGCGCCAAGCAGGATTTTTTTGTTCCAGACAAAGCGCAGCCCCTCGGCTACCTGCTCGAACATGCGTCCGCGTGCGCTGCGCGTGGACGCCGGAAGCTGCATGCCAAAGAGAAAGACGATAAAGGCCAGCGAGGAAATCGCGCTCAGCACATAGGCCGCTTGAATATTGTAGGCAATGATAAAACCGCCGATAGCCGGGCCGCCGATGCCGGTGATTTGCTGCAGGCTCGTGCGCCATTTAACGGCGTTTTCGAATTCCTCTTCCGGCACGAGCAGCGGCATGATGGCCGTGCGCGCCGGCGCGCCCATGCGCAGCATCGTCGCGTCGAGAAAGAGCAGCGCATACATCCAGTGCACCGACAGCTCATGGTAGCTAAAAGCCGCAAGACCCAGCGACGTGAGCGTGGCGCCGGCCAGACTCAGCATCATCAGCTTGCGGCGATCGTAGACGTCGGCCAAATAGCCAGCCGGCAGCGTAAAAATCAGCATGGGAATGGCCTGGACGAGTCCGACCAGCCCGAGCGAAATAGCTTCGCCCGTTCGGTCGTATACTTCCCAGCCAATGGCCAGACCCTGCGCCGCCGTCCCCATGCTGACCAGCGAAGACGCGACGAGATAATTGCGAAACAGCGCTATGCGCAGCGCGCTATACGGATCGTGTTTTTCGCTCAATGCACCTCCGCCCACTGGCGTGCGATGCCGCACGCAGTATCTCCTATACCTTCTCTAAAATGCTTCTGAACAAACAGCGGCAGAATATAATCGCGCCGACCACTCTCTACAATTCCATCGGCTTGGCCGACGGTGCGATTTATGCGATACTATGCAACGAGTTAAACCAGCTATTGATCGCGGGGATACGATATGCCCATTCGCTTTGTCCTGCTAACGGACAGTCACTACCACCCTCGGGCCGAAAAGGACTACGGTGCACCCAAGATGTTGACGCGCAGTCGCGAAGTGCTCGATGCCGTTCCCGACGCGGTCAACGCGCTCGACCCCGACTTTGTCGTGCACGCTGGCGACCTGCTTTGTGGGGGATCTTCCTTTGACCTGCCTACCGCGCTGTACGAGCGCTCCGTCGACGAAGTGGCTGACGTATTCGCTTCCATCAAAGCACCTCTGTACTGCGTGCCTGGCAACCACGACTGCGACGCGCAGAGCGGTTCAATGGACGGCTTTGCACGCCGCTTTCACCTGCCCAATCCGCTCACGACAGTGGACGCCGGGCCGCGCCTGCGCCTAGCGCTGGCCAATGTATACCACGCCTGTAACGGCGTCGACGAAGGGTGCGGCATTTGGACCGATGCGCTCGATGCGCACCTGCGCTCCGCTGCGCTACGGGCCGAGCGCGACCGCTGCGCGCTCCTGCTCGTCTTGCATACTTGGGTGCTGTCCGATCACACGCCGGGCAGGGGCGTGGTCAACAACGTCGAAAAACTCGTCGATACGCTGACCACTCACCCGGCCATCGCCGCCGTCTTTACCGGCCATCGCCACCTCAACCGCATACGCATGTACCGCGACGTGCTCGTCGTCGACACCGCTTGCTTAGTCGGTTTCCCGCTCGGCTTCCGCCTGATTGAGCTAACAGACGATGGGCTGTTGAAGACCCGCTTCCACGCGCTGCCCCTGCCCGAACTGAGCGCGGCTTCCTACGCGCGCTCGGCCGAGTGGGAAAACGAGCGCTGGCAGGGCGAAATTCACGATCGCGACACCGAAGTGCTGCTGCCGCGCCTGCGCCATAGCTGGTCTTAGACAGCGAGGTCTTCCGTGCAACTACGCGAACAGAAAATGCCCGGCGGCTGGGCCGTCGACCTCTTTTGCGACGGGCGCTCCATTTCGCGCCTGTGGATTGCCGATCGTCAGATGCGGATTGGATCGTGCACCGTTAAAATAGGAGGCATTGCCGGCGTCGGCACCGATGCCCAGTACCGCAAACAGGGTCTGGCCAGCCGCGTGCTCAACGCCGCTGTCGAGCTAATGGGACGCGAGGACTACGACGCCTCTTTTCTCTACGGCATCGCCGATTTTTACCACCGCTTTGGCTTTGTAACGTGCATGCCGCAGCACAGTCTAGAATTGGATACGCGAAGCGCCGAACGCGCCGAAGACCGTTTGAAGATGCGGCCTGTCCACAAGGCCGATTACGCTACCATAGCCCGCATATACAACCGCGACAGCGCCGAGCGCACGGCCAGTTGCACGCGCGACGTGCGCCGTTGGCGCGGCTTTCCCATGGGATCGGGCTTTGGCGTGCCCTGCACGACCCGCGTCGTTGTCGACGGGCGCAGCCGAGTTATCGGCTACGTGCTCTACGACGACATAGACACGCACTGCCGCGTCGCCGAAGTGGGCGGTCGGGGCGAAGCCGTATTTCACGCACTCCTGCGCGATATGGCGCGCCGCGCCGTCGCGCTGCGCCGCGGCAGTTTTTCGCTAAGCCTGCCACCCGACCACCCCTTTGCCCTATTCTGCCGCAGCTACGGCTGCACGGCGCACACGGCCTACGAACGCAGCGCCGGCCCCATGGGACGCCTTATCAATTTGCATTCCTGCATGGAAAAAGTGTGCTCTGTGCTGGCGCTTCGCTGGGGTCCCGCCGACCGCCAACAACCGCTCGCCGTGCGCACGGATATAGGAGATTTTTCGCTGGGTTGGCGCGACAACCAGCTGCGCGTCGACCACGAACAAATGCGGGGCGCCGTCCGCCTCGACCAGACCGCGCTTACTCAGCTACTGCTCGGCTATGCTACGCCGAGCCATCTCAAGGCCGCTGGCCAACTGGCGTGCAGTAAGGCGCAGCTCGCTCTATTGGAGCGCCTGTTTCCGCTGCAACAGGCCCATATGTCCTGGCCCGACCGCTTTTAAAAGGGAGACCAACTATGCGCATTCTGCTAGCGGCTTTCAAGCAAGAAACCGCTA
Organism: Gemmatimonadota bacterium; assembly: GCA_038153405.1. Taxonomy (GTDB): domain Bacteria; phylum Latescibacterota; class UBA2968; order UBA8231; family UBA8231. The sequence goes on from JAYOYH010000012.1 coordinate 56,175, forward strand.
CCTTTAACCCAGCTTGTTCGACGCGAGAGCATTTCACCGTAGCGCGCGGCGACGATATCCTGGCGCTAAAGAACACGCGCAGCGAAATCGGCGGCGCCCTGACGGTCTTTGCCGAGATGAGTGTCGAAATCGTACCGACCTACGCGGCGTGGGCCGTGTCTGGCGGTCCGGTAGACGACGGCGAGTTGGACGGCATGATCGACGAGATGCTCGCCTCCGTCCGCGCGCATAGAAACGTCGACGGCGCGCTCATTATCTTCCACGGCGCCATGGCCGGCCAGACGGAAATGGATCCCGAAGGGCGCGTCCTAACAGCGGCGCGCGAGATACTCGGGGATATACCCATCGTCACCACCTTCGATCTGCACGGCGTTATTACCGACCGACTCGTCGAGCACTCGGACGCCATCGTGCCCTTTCACACCTATCCGCACGTCGATCAGTACGAAACTGGCCAGCGCGGAGCCCGCTGTTTGCTCAGGTTGCTCACCACGACAGCCAAGCCCGTTATTGCGCGCATTAAACTGCCCATGCTCGTGCGCGGCGACGAACTCATTACCGCAACCGGGCGCTTTGGCCAGGCCATTGGCCTGTGCCAGAAAATCGAACGATCTGAAAGGGGACTAGCGGCCGGCGTCTTTATCGGGAATCCCTTTACCGACGTGCCCGACCTGCGCTCTAACGTCGTTATTACCGCCGACGGCGACGCGGAATGGGCGCAGCAAAGGGCCGTGGAAATCGCCCGCTTTATGTGGGATAATAGAGCGCATTTCGTCGCTCCGCTGACCCCGCTGGACGAGGCCATTGGCCTAGCCGAGAGCACGGATGGGCTCACGGTATTCTCGGACGCGGCCGACGCCACGTCTTCGGGCGCCTCAGGCGATAGCAACGCGGCGCTGCGGGGCCTGATTGCGCACGGCTACTCGGGAACGGCTCTGCTGCCTTTGGTTGACGCACCGGCGGCCCGAGCGGCCTTTGCAGCCGGCGTGGGCAAGAGCATCCGCGTGGCGCTGGGCGGCAGCGTTGACCGGCAGCGACACGAGCCCATCGAGTGCGAGGCCTACGTAAAAGCGCTCGGAGACGGCCACTTCCTCTACAGCGACGGCCTGCCCGGCCACGCCGGTCCCACCGCCGTGCTCTGCGTCGGACGCTACACCTTGATGGTGACGACGCTGCCCGTCAACATTATGGATCGCCACGTCTTCATGGCCTGTGGCCTGCTGCCGGAGCACTTTGATCTGGTGGTGTGCAAATCGCCCAACGGCTTCCGACCGCACTACGAGCACATCGCCCGCCGCATCGTCGCCGTAGACCTGCCCGGCTCGACCAGTGCCAACCTGCGCTCACTGCCCTTTGCTCGCTGCCCGCGTCCCATCTTCCCGCTGGACGAGGACGTCGCCGCCCCGGACGAATTGGCTTAGTCGACCGACGCCGTCACTTCGCCGATCCAGCGCAGGCACTCGGCACCCCAGTCAAACGGCGCACCGAGCCCAAGCCCGTGTCGCCCGCGCGCGTAGAGATGCAGTTCAAAGGGCACGCCGCGGTCGCGCAGCGCCGAGGCAAAGAGCATGCTGTTTTCCAGCGGCACGCCGACGTCTTCGCCGGTGTGCCACAAAAAACACGGCGGCGTTGCAGCCGTAACGCCGCGCTCGGTGGACAGTTCGTCGAGTAGCCCTGGCGCAGGCGTCTCGCCCGCCAAATTGCGCATCGAGCCGGCGTGTGCAAAGGGCCCCTGCGACGTGATGACCGGATAGCACAAGACGCCAAAGTCGGGGCGCAGCGACACCGCGCTCTCGTAGGTATCCCAAGCGACCAGCGCGTGCGAGGCCAGATGGCCACCGGCCGACGAGCCCATAATGCCGATGCGCTGCGGATCGAGGCCGAATTCGCCGGCTCGAGCGCGCACGGCACAGATGGCCGACAGCGCGTCTTCGAGCATGGCCGGATGGCGAAAGCCGTCCGTGCCCAGGCGATACGTCACCACAAAGCCGGCAATACCCGCCGCCGAAAAATACTCCGCATAGCCTCGTCCCTCGTGCTCGGCCAGCGCGCCGTAGCCGCCGCCGGGTAGAATGATCAAGCCCGCACCCGTGCTGTCTCCTTGCGGCAGCCAGCACTCGATGCGCGGCGAGGGGGCCGTAGTTCCGCCCTGCAATTCGCCTCTGATCTCGTCCATAATACCGTTCTCCCATGGGACAATGTGTAGTTTTCTACAAAGTTCCAACCAACGCCGGTTTCGCGCCTAGCGATTCGGTCGCACGACTTGTCCGGGGGTCGCCCCCGTGTGCTCTCCGTCGCGCACCACCCGCACCCCGTTGACCCACACGTCCTGCACGCCCACCGAAAGCTGGTGTGGGTCTTCAAAGGTCGCCCGGTCGCCTATGGTCGCTTCGTCAAAGACCACGACGTCGGCCTGCAGGCCGCGCACCAACAGACCGCGATCGCCCAGCGACAGGCGCGTGGCCACGGCGCCGCTCATTTTATGCACGGCCTCTTCTAAGGACAGTATCTTTTCTTCGCGCACATACTTGCCGAGCACGCGCGGATAGGTGCCGTAGCCACGCGGGTGCACCGGACCATAAGCCTTGGCCCACGTCGGATCGTGGCCGCCAGCATCGGTCGACACTTTAATCCAAGGCAGGCCCAGTTGCAGGGCAACATTTTCTTCGCTCATTGAAAAGTAGATGGTGCTGATGCGCTGACGCTCGCTCAGCAGCAGGTCGCACACCGCATCAAACCAATCCTGGCCGCGTTCCCGCGCAATGTCCGAAAGGCGACGCCCCACGTAGGGCTTATTCTCTTCCTTCTGAAAGCCGATCGGCATCACGCCCTCCTGCCCATGCTGGTCGACCATGGCCTCCCAGCGCCCACCCGGCTGCATGGACTCGGCTTTGATTTCGGCGCGCTTGGCCGCATTTTCGAGGTTCTCAAAGAGCTTGCCTTCGGCCGCCGCCCACGGCGGCAGCACCGACGAAAGCCCGGTACCCGAAGCGGGATAAGGATACATATCGGCTGTCACGTCGAGCCCGCCGGCGCGCGCCGCATCGATCTTTTCAATGACCTGCTGCATCGCGCCCCAGTTGCGCCGACCAGCCGCCTTCAGGTGATAGATCTCCACCGGCAGGCCGCTGTCGCGACCGATGCGCAGCGCTTCGTCTACCGCTTCGAGAAGCGCGTCGCCCTCCGAGCGAATATGGGTTATGTACAGGCCGCCATAGCGCGCGGCTTCCTTGCACACCTCCACGATTTCCTCGGTCTCGGCATAGGCATCCGGCGGGTAGATTAGCGCATAGGACGGCCCGAAGGATCCGTCTTCCATCGCCTCGGCCATCACCCGGCGCATCAGCACCCGTTCGTCGGCCGTCGGTGCACGCATTTCCAGTCCCATCGCATATTCGCGCAGCGTGCCCGCCCCTAGGAAGGAGCCCACATTGGGCGACACGCCCGTCTCGACCATGGCCGCCAGCCAATCGCCAAAGCGGTGCCATTGGCCCGCCCGTTCGACCCACTCAGCCAGGCGCTCCCCGTATATACCCATGCTCAGCGCCTGTTCAATGCGTCCGCCAAACGGGGCCGGCGTCCACGCCTCGCCCATAATTTCGGTGGTGACGCCCTGCGTAATTTTCGACAGACAGCGGCCGTCGAGCATCAGCGGTACGATCGAATGGCTCTGGATATCGATAAAGCCCGGACACACCACTCGACCCCGCGCATCGACGACCTCTGACGCATCGCCGTCGGCCAGCACGTCGGGCGCCGTGATGTCTGCAATGCGCTCGCCGCGCAAACCGATATCGCCATAGCGCCACGGACCGCCCGTGCCGTCGACGACCTTGCCGTTGCGAATCAACACGTCTAGTGCAGCCATCGCACGCTCCTATTGTGCAATGCGATCAGCCCTGCACAGGCCGCAAATTGAGCAGCACCAGCAGCCAGCCGCGATGCCAGTAGGCACTGTTGATATAGGGGTTTTCCTCCGTCGGCCAATTTGTCCAATAGGTCTCGTTGTGCGGAATGCGATGGTACCACTGTACAAGAGGAATAGACGGCAGCTGGTCCAGCCAGATCTGCATTGCCTCGCGGTAGAGTTGCATCAGCCGAGGATCGCCCGGCGCCACTTCGGCCATCTGGTCGACGACGCGATCAAAGTCTCTGTTGGGCCAGCGCCAAAAATACTCGGCCGAGGTGCCCGTCGGCTGCACAAAGCGGCTGTGGTAGAGGCGCAGCGTAAAGTAGGGATCGCGCACCGAACCGCCGTGGCCGTTTATGAAAGCGCGTGCCTCGCCCTGCGCCATGCGCGAATAGGCGTCCGAGGTCATGCGAAAATCGGCATCGAAGCCGGCGCGCTCCAGCTGTGCAACCAGCACCGGCGCCAAATCATTGAATATGGGAAAGATGTCGATAATAATGCGAAAGGGGCGGCCGTCTTTTTGCCAGTAGCCGTCCTCGCCCCGCTTCCATCCCTTAGCGCGCATAATTTCGGCGCTCTTGTCGACGTCAAAGATGCCCACCTTGCTCGCTTGCAGCAGGTCTTCTACGGCCCTGAAGTAGGGCCTGAGCGCAGGATAGTCGGGAAAGGGCAACAGCGTTGGTTTGCCGGCGCCCTGCCAGCCTATTTCCACCAGCTGGTCCCGATCGATCGCGTAGTTTATCGCGCGGCGCAGATCGGGATCGTCAAAAGGTGGTTCCAGCGTATTAAAGCCGAGCGAGATCGGCCAGAAGTCGACGTATCCCATCGGCGATTGGCGCCCCGTCCACGTGCTGACGCGCGCGTTGCGGTCGACGATTGTCTGAATGTTGGGCGGTCGCAGGTCTAAGCTCGTATCCATCGCGTTGGCGATGAGGTTCTGCACGCGCTTGGCCTCCTCCATATAGGGTAGGTAGATAACGCGCTCCACCTGCGGCTTTTTGGCCAAGCCCACGTTCTCACCCCACCAATTGTCGCGCACGTCCCAGATGCGCTGCTGCGGCGAGGATAGGACCATGGTATAGGGCCCCGACACGACGGGCCAACCGTTTTGCAGGTCAAAATTTTCAAACGTATTGGGATCTTTGCCCTCCCATATATGGCGCGGCACGATTGGCACGCCAATGCCGAACGTTGCCGTCAAGTAGGAAAACGCAAAGCGCGGGTTGGGCGCCGTCAGCTCGATGCGGGCCGTCAGCGAATCGACGGCTACCGCCGTTTTTACCCAGTTGGCCATATCCGTCGAATAGGTCAGCGAGGGGGCATTGTCCTTGAGCATATTGACAGTGAAGACCACGTCATGCGCCGTCCATGGCATGCCGTCGCTCCACTCAACGCCTTCGCGAATATGGACGACCAGCTCCGTATAGTCGTCGTTGAACTCGTGTCCGGTGGCAATCCAGGGAATGACCTCATCCTTGAACGCGTTGTAGTAGTAAAGCGGCTCATAGAGAAAGTTATATCCCGTGCGCGAAGTCGTACCGGGCAAGAAGGGATTAAAGGAATTGTAGTCTTGGATTTGACCGCCGCAAATATTGCTCTCGGCGCAATCCATAATGAGCGTGCGATTGCGCGGCACGTTGGCCAAGCTAGCACCCGCCCCTCCGCTGCCGGCGGGCTGCTCACTGCAGCCAGCCCACAAAAAGACCACCCATGCGAGAATCGTGCATCGTTTTGCCAAGAAGTGCGCTCCTATGCTAAGTGCCGGCAAAAATACTCGGCAATATTTCCGTACTCGTGAAGACGACAGCGCGCGCGCCGCGTCTATAGCTTCCGTATATATGGCTTCCATATATTATCTTGTAGCCGTCTCACAAGTAGTGCATTATACTACGCAAAAAACCACTCTTCGGGAAAGGACACTCCATGCGCTGTCAAGAAATAGACTATCATATATACGGCAACGACCTACAGGTGGTGGAGGTCGAACTCGACCCCGGCGAAACCGTCATTGCCGAAGCAGGGGCGATGAACTGGATGGACGACCGGATCAGCTTTGAGAGCAAAATGGGCGACGGCTCTAAGGCCGACGAGGGCTTTATGGGCAAGCTCCTCAGCGTCGGCAAGCGCGCGCTGACCGGCGAGTCGCTCTTTATGACTCATTTTACCAACGATGGACGCGACAAAAAGCGCGTCGCCTTTGCTGCACCCTATCCAGGACATATCATTCCCATCGACATGGCGCACATCGGCGAGGAACTCATATGTCAGAAGGATTCTTTTCTCTGCGCGGCACTGGGCACTGAACTCAGCATCGCCTTTACCCGCCGACTCGGCAGCGGCTTTTTTGGTGGCGAGGGCTTTATCCTACAGCGACTGCGCGGCGATGGCATGGCCTTTGTGCACGCCGGTGGAACCGTCGTCAAGAAGGAGCTCAACAACGAACTACTCCGCGTCGATACGGGCTGTCTGGTCGCCTTTACGCCCGGCATTGACTACGATATCGAAATGACGCGCGGCCTCAAGTCGATGTTCTTTGGCGGCGAGGGGTTGTTCTTGGCCACCCTGCAGGGTACGGGCACCGTCTATCTGCAGAGCCTGCCTTTTTCGCGTCTGGCTGATCGCATTCTCGAGAATATGCCTTCGGCCGGAGGCAAGCAGCAGGGCGAAGGCTCCGTGCTGGGCGGTCTCGGCCGCATGATCGACGGCGACTAACGACCGTAAAGACGACTGCGCTGGTCAATAGAATCCGCTGTCGGTTGACACGGCGCCGCGTTGTGGCGAAAATGTGCCCGCGCTGGGGCCCGATGCCCCAGCGCGCTATCGCACACTAACCTGCACGAGGCGCTCCTATGTATGATCTCCTCCTCAAGAACGGCCTCCTCATCGACGGCAGCGGGGCCCCTGCCTTCCAAGCTGACATCGCCGTCCAAGACGGGCGCATCGCCGCCATCGGCGCGCTTGGCGACGGACCCGCGCGCCAAACGGTCGATGCCAGCGACCGCTGCGTGTGCCCCGGCTTTATCGATATCCATACGCACTCCGACCTGACCATCGCCCTCGACGGGCGCGCCTACAGTTCGCTGGCACAGGGCATCACCACGCAGATCATGGGCAACTGCGGCGTCTCCGCCGCGCCTACGCGCGATGGCGCCCTGTACTACGGACCGCTAGACCCAAGCATGACGCGCGGCCTGGTCTGCGACTGGGCGCACTTCGACCAGTATTTTGCGCGCCTCGAAGACCAGGGCTTGGGCACCAATACCGCTACGCTCGTCGGCCACGGCAATATTCGCGTCGCCGCCATGGGATACGACGATCGACCGCCAACGACAAGCGAAATGGCTGTTATGCGCGAGCTGGTCGAGCGCGCCATGCACGACGGCTGCTTCGGTTTGTCCAGCGGCCTGGCCTACGCGCCGGGTCCCTACGCCGCCCTCGATGAATTAGTTGAACTGAGTGAAGTCGTCGCGCGCCACGGCGGCATCTACACCTCGCACATCCGCAACCAGACCGAGGGCATCGCCGCTGCCGTAGGCGAGGTGACCAGCGTCGGCCAGCGCGCGCGCTTGGCCGCGCACGTCTCGCATATGCAGCCAGGCGCGCCGATGATCGGCTCAACGCGCCAGCTGCTCGACGACATCGATGCCCTGCGCGCCAGCGGCATGGATATCAGCTGCGATGCCATTCCCTATACCATCGGCAGCACTACGCTCAAATCGCTCCTGCCGCCCTGGGCACTGGACGGCGGCGACGAGGCGCTGCTGCGCCGGTTAAACGATCTGGAAATGCGCGAGAAGATCAAGGCCGATACCATGCAGTACGGCGCGGAGAGCGGAGGTAGCCGCAAGCGCAACCTAGTCAAAAGCCAGCAGTGGGAGAAAATCTGGCTGGGCAGCGCCGAGCACAACGCCGCGCTGGCCGGACTCGACTTTGCAGAAATCGGCCGCAGACGCCAGCAGGATCCGCACGACGCCGTGCTCGACATCCTCATCGAAGAGGAGGCACGCCCGTGGATGTTGGCCGAGGACGTGTCGGAAGAAGACTTTCTCAACATCGCCCGCCACCCGGCCGGCGGCGTCATATCCGACGGATTCTCGCTGGTGCCCGAAGGCGTGCTGGCCGAGGGTAAGCACCACCCGCGCTCCTATGCGGCTTTTCCCTATTTCCTGCGCCGCTTCGTGCGCGAACAGTCGGCGCTGCGCTGGGAGGAAGCCATCTTCAAACTCAGCGGACATGCCGCTGCGCGCTTTGGCCTGTCCGATCGCGGCCTGCTGCGCGAAGGGCTATGTGCCGACTTAGTGGTCTTCGACCCGCAGCACATTAGCGAGGGCGCCGACTTCGACTCCCCGTATCAATATCCCAGCGGCATCGACTGCGTCGTGGTCAATGGATCGATCGCCGTCGACGGCGGCGAACTCAGCGACGTGCGCGCCGGTCGGGTGCTGCGCAAATAATTACCTCTAAACAGGTAGATGTGCGTAAAAATTAACAAGGTCGAAACCATTCGCTCAATCGAGCGCAACTACTGCTGGATTTTGATCTACACCGATGAGGGGCACGTAGGCCTCGGCGAGACCTACCACCGCGCTGACCCGGCCGAGCTCATAGTGCATGAGTTTGCACGCGACATACTGCTCGGCCAGGATCCGCGCAATATCGAGCGCATATTGAATCCCGACTAGCCTGGACCGGCGGCCTTTCCGAAGTGCGCAAGATCGCCGCCTGTGCTCAGGTGCACTACGTGCCGGTCGCCCCACACAACTACGGACCCCTGAGCTGCATGGCGCTGACGCACCTAATGGCCGCTCTTCCCAACACGCGCCATCTCGAATTTACCGCCTACCGCTATCCGATCTGGAATAGCTATCTCGATGAACCGATCACCTGGTCCGAGGGACAGCTGGCGCTGCCGAGAACAGTTATAGAAGAATAGTCGCTCGTCAATGGATGATCTTGTCGAGCAGTCCGTTCGCCTTTAGCCCCCAGTAAAGCTTCTGCGCTAATTCCCACGACCCCTCGCTCGTTAAGTGAATGCCGTCCTCGACAAAGTACTTGTGCGTCAGGTCTTCTTGTGGAAATTGGTCAAACGCGCCCAGCATATCGACTACGAGCGCGCCTTCGTCGCGCGCGACCGCGCGCACGATCTCAGCGTAGCGCCGGTGTAGCGGTACTAGCTCGCTCAGATCCTCGAGCCAGCGCTCACCCAAGTAGACCGGCTCGTGCCCTACGCGGTGCGAGGAGGGCGCCGTCAGCAGCACCGGCGTAATATTCGCCGCGCGCGCCGTGCGCACCATCTCCGTCAGGTTGGCGCGAAAATCGGCTTCCGATACGCGGCGCGGACGCGCGCCATCGCCGTAGCTCCCAATGGCCAGATAACTGAACAACTGCACCAAGCGCCAATCGTCAAAGCGCATCAGCAGCGAACGGTCTGCATTAAATACTCCAACATTCTTGTCGGCAATGCCAAAGCTCATCCAGTGATCGTTCCACCCGTAGTATATGGTGACGATCTGCGGCTGCATGGGCACGATGTCGCGCTCCAGCTGCTGAAGCCCTTGATAGGAGCTCCAACCGCCAACGCCTGCGTTGACGAAGGTAAAGCTATTTTGTGGGTGTGCCTGGTCGATAATGCTCTTGAAGAGCCGGCTGTAGTTGCTCCATGCCGTGCAGGAATCGCCCATAAAGACAATATTCGGCCGGCTGCCGCTCAAGTTGTCGACCGCCTCACGGTATCCCTTTGGGACCCACAGCACCTTTTCGTCGGCCGTAAAGGTGTCTGCCATCAGAACGGGATCAGGCCAGCCAAACTCCACGCGTGCTGGAAAGAGTTTGTATTCAAACCCGTATGCGCGCAGCAGCAGTTCGCCGAGGGCGAGTGATACGACGAGGCTACAGGCGAAGAGTGCTGCTGTTAGATAGGATCTTTCTTTCACGACGACGTCCCTTTGGCGGCCCTACCCATTGTCGTTAAACGCTTGCTCCAACGCGCTTTCCAATAGCGCCTGAGCTGCAGCCGCGCTGAAGTCGGACGGTGCAAAGCGCAGTATGGCGCGTAGGGCCTCATCGCGATTTCCCGCCGCGTAGAGCGACATCGCCCACTGCATATACGCATAGCGCATTTGCTCTCCGTCTTGTGCACCCTCTTCCAGTGCATCAACGGCCCGCCCATAGGCGCGCACGGCTAGGCCAAAGACGCGACTGGTAAAGTAGATATCGCCCAGGGCCACGTTCCGTTCAAAGAGGTTAGGGCGCAGGCGGGTGCGCGGCTCTAAGCGCGCGCGCGAACGGGCTATGTCCTCTTTCGAGACCGCTCGGTAGGTTTCCCGACTCAGCCACTGATCCCACGCGCCGCGGTGATAATCCCATATGGCGCGCCAGCGCGCGCCCGATAGGAGCGGGCCGCTCGTTATCAGACGCAGTCCATCGTAGTAGCGACCCAACTGGCGATCGGCCAGCACATTTTCTCCATAGATCAGCGTCTCGAGATAGCCTTCGGGCATGATCCGCTCAAAGTGGCCCGGGCTCCACTCGGCATCTTCAAAGGCGGGCAAACGCGCCAGCAGCGCCGTGCCGATGCCGAGCACATCGGCGTGATACAGTTTGGGGCCTGCATAGTATGGCAAGATGCCAATGTTGTAATACGTCGTAACGACCAATTCCTGGCGCTGGGCGGCCGCTCTTAATTGCCGGCCAAAATCGACCCAATGATGGCGCGGAAACTCAACACCCTCGTCTGCCGACAGCGCTTTGAGCAATCCCGTCGCCGCGTGGTAATTGGCGCGTTCGTCCAAAATTCCGTGCCCCGCTTCTACGCCATGCTCCTCGTAGTCGACGCCGCTGAGCGGAGGCGGCGCTGACCCCATCAAGCCAACGGCCAGCACGGCGCCCAGCGCCGCAAGGCCGGTGCGCGCATCGCGCAGCGCTACAGCATATACCAGCGCACACACGGCCCCCAAAAATGGCAGCGCGATAAAGCGCCCCGTCATATAGTCGCCGCCAATGCGGACGACGTAGACCAGATAGAGCGCGCAGCCCAGTACGATCACTCCCTCTCGAGCCAAGCGCCGATAGGCACACCATGCACTGGCCAAAGCCAGCGCGCCCAGTGCCAGGGGATCGACGCGCAGTGAGTTTTGCAAATAGCGCAATCCCTGCACCACCAACTCTCCAGAATCCACACCCGTATTGAGCTTGGCATAGGCCGTGTTGGGAACAAAAAAACCGTAGTACGCGAGCGAGAATATCTCCCACCCTAAAAAGAGCGGCAACCCGCACGACAGCAGGTACAGGGCGCGCGCGCTGCGCTCCTGCCATATGCAGTAGAGAAGAGCGGGGCCGTAGACGATCAGCACATCCATGCGCGTCAGCGCCGCCAACGAGGTCAATACGCCGAGCAGGACGAGTCGACGCGGTCCGTTCTCAGCGCGCAAAAAAACGGCGACGAAGAGAGCCAGCAATAGGTGCGACAGCGGATTTTCTAAACCGGATGTCGAATAGTCGACAAAGGCCTTACACAGGCACAGTAGAGCCACGCCCAAGGCCGCATGCCACACGCTCGGTGCCAGCACGACCACGACGAGCGCAGCTACCCCTAGAGAGCACAGCCAGGAAACACCAATGCTGGTGTAAAACACCTCACCGCTCAGCCAGTGCGCCAATGCCATAAAACCAAACCACAGCGGATGGGTGTAGGTCTGCACGCGCTCGCCGACGTTCCACACCGCACCGTAGCCGTTGAGTAAATTATCTACCGTGCGAAAGGTGATAAAGGCATCTTCGTGCAGCCAGGCGTTTTGCAAAACGACAAGCGCATAAACTCCTAACGCAACCGCTTGCAGTGCGCGATGAGCAGGGGTTGTGAGCATCAAACCTTCAACTATTTTTGTTGTCAATGGGCGAATTGAATGTAGAAGGCTGCCCGTTGTCGAGCAAACGCACTGCGCCGATCGGGCGACGCCCTCTCCAATGTAAATCCATCCTGATGGCATTCGAGGTATACCATGACGCGGCAACCTAATCTCATCGTCGTCCTGTCTGACCAACTGCGCCGACACGCCTTGGCGTGCTACGGCGACCCGGACGCGCGCACACCGCATACGACACAGCTAGCGGCCGACGGCGTGCGCTTTGCCAACGCCTGCTCGACCTACCCGATTTGCGTTCCCTTTCGCTTTACCATGATGACCGGCGAGTACGCACACACGCGCTGGGTGCCCGGCATAGAGTACCGCATGTCACCGCGCGAGCGCACGCTGGCCGACGAGTTTAACGAAGCGGGCTACCAAACGATCTACGTCGGCAAGTGGCACCTCGACGGCGGACACGGTCGCATGGGATCGGCCGTGCAAACCAACCGAACGCCCGTGCCGCGCACACATCAGGGACGCTGGAAAACATGGTTTGGCTTTGAGCTGCGCAACGGACCTTTTGACACCTGCTATTTTGCCAACGAAGACCCCACGCCCATTGCGATAGCGGACTACCAGACCGACGGTCTATTCGATATCGGCATGCGCCACCTCAGAGAGCGGAGCAATCCGCACGAACCGTTTTGCATGGTTATCTCCGTCGAACCGCCGCACGATCCGTTTGAAGCGCCGGCGGCACTACAAGAGGCGTGGGCGAAACGCGATATCGCTCTACCGCCCAATTTTGCCCCCGACGACGATGCCCAGCGCGCGCGCTTTATCGGCGAGCGCAAACGCTACAACGCCATGATTGAAAACCTCGACCAAAACGTGGGGAAATTGCGCGCCTTCCTGTGCCAAGAACGGCTGGCCGATGAGACGATCATCGTCTTTCTCTCCGACCACGGAGAGTTGGGCGGCGCCCATGGTCTAGGGCGCAAACAGTGGCCCTATGAAGAATCGGTCGGCATACCGCTCATCGTCTTTGATCCGCGCTCGCCTTCCCGCGCTGGCAGCGTCATCTCAGCGCCCACCTGCACAGAAGACCTCTTTCCAACTTTTCTGGGATTATGCGGCTTGACGGCCAGTAACTCGTTACCCGGCACCGACCTCACATCGCTCATATCCGGCCAGGCTGCGTCGCTGGACAGAGAGGGCGTTATGCTGCAGTTCGTCGCCGAACTGCGCCACAGCCAGATTTTTCACGACGCCGTCTGGCGCGCCTTTCGCAGCGAGCGATTTAAATACGTGGTGCGCGGCGATAAAAACGCATCGCAGCCGTGGATGCTCTTTGATTTGCACAGCGATCCCTACGAAATCCACAACCTGGTGGCCGACCCGGCCTGGGATGCGCACAAAGCGCACCTGCACCAACAACTCCGCCTGCGCATGGCCGAAACGACCGATCCCTTCGTACTATCACCCGCTTGGAACGCCCCCGGTCTTAACCAATGGCATGCGTGAGGGAGCTATTCGTTGCGCACGCGCTGCCAAAGGTCTGGGGCCGCGTGCTGTGCCGCGCGCAACAATTGCGCGCCTTCGCCCTCTCTGCCTGTAAGTTTGAGTAGCACTCCCAAGTTGTATAGAGCAGCAAAATAGGTGCTGTCTTCCCGTATCGCAGTCCTGTAGTACTTTTCCGCTTCGTCTAGCCTGTCCATCTGATTATGTAAAAAGCCTAACTCGTAATAAGCAACGGAACGCTCACCGCCCAGTTTCAACGCATCCAATAGCACGCGCTCAGCTATTTCGCTCTGCCCCGCCAAACGCAGCGCCTGGCCCCACCGTATGTGGTGGGTCATATCCCACGGATCTAACTCGACTGTTTGTCGACATGCTTCAACAGCTTCTTTTGCGTATTGCCCTTGTATCAGCACTTCACAGAGCCCAGCATTCGTCTCTATATCTCGAGCGTCAAGGCGTATTGCCGAACGGAAATAGGACACAGCCGAATCGGCTTCGTCACACATATTGAAAGCCCTAGCCAAGTTTTTCTGTGGTAATACCCATTCGGGGGAAAGCTCTATAGCACGACGAAAATGCATCGTTACCTGTTCGCAACTTGTTGAAAGCCTAGCGATGTTGTTATAGATACGCGGATTGTCGGGAGCTACGGCCAGCGTCGCCTGCCAAATGGACAGTTCGCTTGAATACTCGGCGTTGCGTTTTACCGTCAGGCCTGAAAACCCCGCAACGACCACCGACAATACCACATTGCGAATGGAAACACTCCACCCCTTACTGTGCCACAGCGCATGAATACCCGACACAACGAGCGCAATGAGCGGTATAAGCGGCAGATACATGCGCCGCTCGGCGCCCACCTCCGTCACAATAGGTACAATGCTCGACGTGGGCGATAGCAATATAAAAAATCCCACGGCAGCAAAACCCACGCGCGGTTGTCGGTACAGCGCCGCGCCGCTCATTGCCAATAGCAGCGCGATCGACAGCAACTGCGGCCATACTTCGACCACCGTCACTGTGCCGGCAAAACCATAGTCGAACAGCAGTGGATGCGGCCAGAACGCACTGCGCAAATAGTCGACTAAAATATCGGATTGGATGAGCGCATAGGTGAACGGAGAGATCTGCAGTCCCCAGCCGGCGGTATCGCCGCGCGGACCTTCTGCCACCAATACAGCCAACAGCAACCAGCTGGCCATGAACCCTGCATAGATGCGCCGCCGTTGCCTCCAAGCCGCGCGCCAGCTATCGAATAGATATACTCTGTCGTAGAGGGCGATCAGCACGGGGGCCGTTACCATCGACTCCTTACAGGCCATGCCAGCCGCACACGATACCACAGATGCACACTCCCATACCCAACAGTTGCGACCGCGCGCCGCGCGCTGGGCGGCATACAACGCAGCTAAATAACACAGCGCCATGAGCTGCTCGCTGCGCTGAGATATGTAGTTAATGCATTCGGAATTAAGCGGATGAATCAGCCAGACCAGCGCAACGACAAGCGCTTTCCCATCCGACAATACGGGGCGCAATACCGCCCAACAGAGCCATGAACACAAGATGTGCAGCGCAAGGTTAACCACTCGGAAGTGGGCAACATCGTAACCGCTCAGGGCATAGCTGATCGCAAAGCTCAGCCGCACCAATGGACGCCCATCTGTTGGGAGGCCTCGAGTTTCGGCATTGGCGGGTAAGAGCTGGCGAATCGACTCGTTTTTCAGTATGCCAACATGGTCGTCAAAGACAAAGGGGTTACTCAGGCTATTGGCGTATAGAGCACACCCGACGACCAAGAGCAGCCACAGAGGACGCGTTCTCTCGTACAACGCCATGCGCGCCTATGCACCCTCGCCCGGCACCAAAAACATTTCGCGCCGGTAGGGAAGGAACGCTCCCTGCTGACAGTAGAGCGCGTGATAGCGAGCTACTTTTTCTTCGTCCACTTCGACGCCTAAACCAACTCCCTGCGGCACGCCCCAGTGCGGGCCATCGGCGATGGGTAAGCGCTCGCGCACAATGTCGTCTTCCATCATGGCGGCCACCTGCTGATTGCCATCGACTACGTTTGGCAAGGTCAGGCAGACGTGGTGCGACGCGGCGGCCATAAGACCCAATTCGCCGTGCGTATGGCGACACACCTTCAGACTCTGGCCGTGTGCTTGCCAACTCAAGCGGTGAAATTGACCCAGCGTGCCCACCCAATTGCTGCTGAAGCACAGCACGTCGGCCGCGCGCCGCCCAATGACTTCGCGCACGTCGCATACGCGCCACAGCCCCTCGTTGGCGCAGAGCGCAACCGGCGTCTGCCGACGCACTTCGACCATATTGTCAACCGGATCTGGCCATACTGGCTGTTCGGCGAAATCGATGCGATAGGCGTCAAATGCATTCAGGTTGCGGATTGCCTCGTTCACGCTCCAGGCGCCGTTGGCATCAATGCGGATTTTACGCTGCGGCCCAATTGCCGAACGCAGCGCAGCAACCGCTGCCAATTCGCGCTCTAAGTCAATGCCTACCTTCAGGTAGAACACGCCGTACCCCCGTTCGACGCCCTCCACCGCCTGCGCGGCCACCGCGTCGGGGTCGCCGTAGGACAGATAGTAGAAGTAGTCGACGGAATCGCGCTGTAGACCGCCGAACAAGTTGTAGAGCGGCTGACCAGCGGCTTTGCCGCACAAATCCCAGAGCGCCATATCGAGTCCTGCAAAGGCAAAATTGCCGCTCATCTCGCGGTGGTACCAATGTGCCGTCATAAAAAAGTCCCGCGCTATCGCCTCGCGCTGCCACGGGTCGCGACCGACAAAGAGCGGGGCAACCGAATCGAGCGCCGCACAAATGCTCTCGACGTTGGGCCCAGGGCAGCTTTCACCCCAGCCGACCAAACCGCAGTCCGTGCTGACTTTGACCAACACGGCCGTAACTCCATCGCGGCGTACGCGCGACGACGTCTCGCGATGCTTATAGGGCACGCTGACCATCGTGTTCTCAATCGACGTAATCTTCATGAAGACACCTTAACAAGTCGAAGAAGACTGGCGAACCGGCATTACGTCTGCGCAGGTTGCAGACCCAGCAGCACGAGCAGCCAGGTGCGATGCCAGTAGGCGCTGTTGATGTAGGGATTGTTCTGCGACGGCCAGTTCGTCCAATAGGTTTCGTTGTGCGGAATGCGGTGATACCACTGCAGTATGGGCACGGAGGGCTGCTCCGCTAGCCAGATATCCATGGCTTGGCGAAAGAGTCCGACCAGCTGCGGGTCGTCGGGAGAAGTCTGTCCCATTTGGTCGACTAACCGATCAAAATCCTCGTTAGACCAGCGCCAAAAGTGCTCGGCGGGCTGGCCCGTCGGCTTGACAAAACGGCTGTGGTAGAGGCGGAGCGTAAAGTAGGGGTCGCGCACCGAACCAGCGTGACCCTGTATATAGGCGCGCGCTTCACCTTGCGACATCTGGTCGTAGACGTCGGATAGCATGCGAAACGACGCGTCGAAACCTGCTTTTTGCAGCTGCGCAACGAGCACCTGGCCGATATCGTTGAACGCGCCAAAAATATTGATCGCCATGCGCACCGTTTGCCCATCATTTTCCCACAGACCCTCTTCGTTTCGAACCCAACCACTCTGTTGCATCAGCGCCGCGCTCTTGTCTAGGTCATACACTCCCGCACCGTATTTCTCCAGTAGGTCAGCGATGGAGTCCGTGTAGCGGCGCAGCGGTGGAAAGTCGGGAAAGGGCAGGTTCGCCGTCGAACCACTGCCCTGCCAAGCAACTTCGACTAGCTGTTCGCGGTCGATGGCAAAGCTGATGGCACGGCGCACAACGGAATCGGAAAAAGGCCACTCCTGCGCATTAAAGCCCAGGGCAATGGGCCACCAGTCGAGATAGCCAAAAGGCGGCTGCCGCCCGGTCCACGTCGTCAAATTGGGATTGCCCTCGACCATGGCGCGAACGTTAGGTGGCCGCGAATCGACGCAGGTATCCAGCGCGTTGGCCAACAGCAGCTGCACGCGCTTGGCCTCTTCTACGTAGGGTAAAAAAATCAGCCGTTCGACTTTCGGCAGTGCGCGAAAGCCCATTTCGGCAGCCCACCAGTCTGCGCGCACATCCCATACGCGCTGTTCGGTGCTCGACAACACCAACTCATAGGGTCCGCTGACGACGGGCCAGCCCTGGGTCATGTCGAAATTGGCGAATTCTTCGACGTTGCGCCCAGCCCAGATATGCTTGGGCACAATGGGCACACCGTTGTCGAAATTGTGGGTGAAATAAGAAAAAATAAAGCGCGGATTGGCTGCTGTCAGTGTGATGTGCGCCGTGTGGTCATCGACGGCCACGGCCTCTTTGACCCACGTTTCCATATCCGTTGAATAGAGCAGTATTGGCGCATGATCCTTCAGCATGTTGATGGTGAAGACCAGATCGTGCGCCGTCCACGGGTGCCCGTCGCTCCAGCGCACACCGTCGCGAATGTGCACGGTCACTTCGGTATAGGCGTCGTTGAATTCGTGCCCTGTCGCTATCCAGGGAATGATATTATCACCGCTCTCGGCGTAGGCATTGTAGAAGTAGAGCGGCTCGTAGAGGAACTGATAACCCGTGCGCGACACGCGTCCCGGTATATAGGGATTGAAGGTATCGTAGTCCTTCATCTGACCCGCACACGTCCCCGGGTCGACGCAGTCTAGAATCAGCGTGCGATTGCGCGGCACCTGCGCCAAATTGCCGCCCTGCGCAGCGCCATCGGCCCGATTGCCCATCTGCGTCTGCTCACTGCTCCCGCAGGCCATCAGCACGGCGATGCAGGCAATCCGCATCCACTCATATGGCTTCATTGGAACCTCTTCTCCAAAAAAACAGAGACGCCCACGGTGCCACACTGCGATGTGCACGGCGCGCTCTGTGTCATAGCGAAAATTATCTATCGCGATCTGCGCTCGATGTGTGCTCCCAGCGCGCGCAGACTCTCGTCTATTTGCTCGTAGCCGCGGTCCAATTCCTCAATGCCGCGTATGACCGAACGCCCATTGGCCAAAATGGCTGCTATCAGGTAGGTAAACCCGGCGCGCAGGTCGGGAATGGCAATTTCCGAGCCCACCAGCGTGGCGGGCCCGCGAATGACCGCGCTGTGCCGATGACCGCTAGCGGCAAAGCGACAGGTGTGGCCGCCAAGGCAGGTGTCGTACACTTCGATATCGGCGCCCATCTTCTGCAATTCGCGCACGTAGACAAAGCGATCTTCAAATACGGTCTCGTGCACCACGCTCATGCCATCGGCCTGCGTTAATAGGAGCGCAAACGGCGGCTGCCAATCCGTCATAAAACCCGGGTGCACCGTCGTCTCTACGGCGATTGAGCGCAGCGGCCCGTCGCAAAAAAACCGAATGCCATCGCTCTGCACTTCAAAACCGCCGCCGACGCGACGCAGCGCATTCAGAAACGTCAGCATATCACCCTGGCGCGCACCGCGCACGAATAGATCGCCGCCCGAGGCCACCGCCGCCGCCCCCAGCGAGGCGGCCACCAATCGGTCCGGCATAATCTCATGCGCGGCACCGCCCAGCGAGGAAACGCCTTCCACAACAAAGGTGCGGTCGGTCTGGTAATCGATAATGGCGCCCATTTTCTGTAGGAACAGCGCTAGGTCGACGACCTCCGGCTCAATAGCCGCATTGCGAATAAAGGTGCGCCCCTTGGCCAAGGTGGCCGCCATCAGCAGGTTTTCCGTCGCCGTCACGCTCGGATACGGCAGCGCGATATCGGCCCCCTGCAGCCCATCGCTCTCCAAGTAGTAGACGTCGTCGAGCGTTTCCACCCGCGCGCCCATGCGCCGATAGCCCTCTAGGTGAAAGTCCACTGGGCGCGGACCAATGCGATCGCCGCCGGCCGCCGGCACCACGGCGCGACCGTGCCGGTGCAAGAGCGGCGCCAGCATCATTACCGAGAGGCGATTTTTCACCGCCAGCGCTTCGGGCACGGCGGCCACGGCAATATGTGGGGTTTGCACATCGAGGCGTTTACCCACACTCGTCTGGCAGTGCGCCCCCAGCGCTTGGCAAATCCGCTTGGTTATTTCCGTATCGCCGATGGTTGGCACATTGAAAAAGCTGCACTGCTCGGCCGTCAGCATGCTCGCCGTCAGCAGCTTGCTGACCGAGTTCTTTGCCCCGGCCACGGTGATTTCACCGAGCAGCGGCGTGGGTCCTTCTACGATCAGTTCTTCCATAGCTCACCCATGCGGCAATAGCGTTCGATACACGGCGATAGCGCGCGGTTACGCCAATATAGGTTGCTCTGCAGCACCCGAGCAATCGATCGCGCACAGAAAGAGCGGAGCACCCATCGGGCACTCCGCTCCACCTCCCACCACCGCTTCGCAACGCTGCGCGTGGCTATCCCTGCACCGGTTCCAATCCCAACAAGACCAGCAGCCAAGTATTGTGCCAGTAGGCACTGTTGATATACGCGTTGTCCACCGTCGGCCAGTTCTTCCAGTAGGTCTCGTTGTGCGGTATGCGATGATACCACTGCACCAGCGGAATGGAGGGCAACTCGCTCAGCCAGATTTCCATGGCCTGGCGAAAGAGCTTCTGCAGTTCGGGATCGTCGGGCGATGTCTGCCCCATTTTATCGACAATGGCATCGTATTCGGGGTTGGACCAGCGCCAAAAGCGCTCGGCATGCGTGCCGGTGGGCTGCACAAAACGGCTGTGATACAGGCGCAGCGTAAAGTAGGGGTCGCGCACCGAACCGCCGTTGCCCATCATATAGGCCCGTGCCGTGCCCTGCGCCATGCGCGAAAAGGTATCGGAGGTCAGGCGAAACGAGGCCTCAATGCCGGCGCGCTTTAACTGCGCCGCCAGCACGGGAGCCAAATCGTTAAAAATGCCGAATATATCGATGACCATCGTCAGGCGTTGGCCGTCCTTGATCCAAAACCCTTCGCCGTCCTTGCTCCATCCCTTGCGCTGTAGAATCTCGGCCGCTTTGGACGGATCGTAGACGCCAATCTCGTATTTTTCAACAAGGTCCTGGATGCCATTTGTATACTGGCGAATCGGCGGAAAGTTGGGCAGCGGCAGATGCGAAGACGTTCCGGCTCCCTGCCAGCCGATCTCAACCAATTGGTCGCGGTCGATGGAGTAGTTGACCGCACGGCGAATTTCCGGATCGCTGAAGGGCGGCTCTAGGTTGTTGAAGCCCAGACACACGGGCCACCAGTCGAGATAACCATGCGGCAGTTCCTTGCCCGTCCAGGTAGACACGGAGGGGTTGGCATCGAGAATGGATTGGATATTGGGCGGGCGCAGGTCGAGGCTGGTATCCATCGCGTTGGCGATGATATTCTGCACGCGCTTGCTCTCCTCCATATAAGGCAAGTAGATCAGGCGCTCGACCTTCGGCAAATCGCGAAAGCCAATCTTGGCCGCCCACCAATCGCTGCGCACATCCCACACGCGCTGCTCGGGCGAAGAGATCGCCATCTTATAGGGACCGCTGACGACGGGCCAGCCCTGAGCCATATCGAAGTTGCTAAAGCTCTCCGGATCTTGGTTCTCCCAGATGTGCCGGGGAACGAGGGGAACGCCGTTGTCGAAGTTGTTGGTAAAGTAAGAGAAAACAAAGCGCGGATTGGAAGCGGTGAGTTCGATTTGTGCCGTGTGATCATCGATGGCTACCGCACTCTTCACCCACGTTTGCATATCGGTAGAAAAGTTCAAACTCGGCGCGTGTTCCTTGAGCATGTTGACCGTAAAGACTAGGTCATGCGCCGTCCACGGCTGGCCGTCGCTCCACTCCACGCCCTGGCGAATGTCGATGGTGACCGCAGTGTAGTCGCTGTTATACTGGTGACCAGTGGCGATCCAGGGAATGACATTCTCGCCCCCTTCGGAGTAGGCGTTGTAAAAGTAGAGCGGCTCGTAGACGAAGTTCCAACCCGTCTTGGTCGTGCCCGTCAGCAGAAAGGGATTGAACGATGCATAGTCTTTAAACTGGCCGCTGCAGTCCTGCTGCCCCGAGCAATCGGTGATTAGCGTGCGATTGCGCGGCACGCTGCTGCCCTGACCACCGCCGCCACAGCCGTAGAACACAGCGACGGATGCCAGCAGCAGCGCGGCACTCGATATCAATTTTCTCATGTGCTTTACCTCATTCACTTTTCGCCGAAAAGCTGCGTTAAGTCGCCGTTTTCCAGCACCTGCTCTTCGTCAAAGAGAAAACACGAAGCCGCGCGCCCAGTGCCGCTGCGAAACAGCGGGGGCTGCGCGCTGCACTTTTCCATGGCCTGTAGACAGCGCGGCGCATAGCGGCAACCGCCAACGGGCTCTTCCACTGCGCCTTCGTCTAGCACCTTCTCTTCGATTGCCTCTTCTATCCAAGCGCTGCCCGGATCGGGCACGGGAATGGAGTGAATCAGCTCGCGTGTATAGGGGTGCTGCGGATCTTTGATGACGCTCTCTACGTCGCCAGCTTCGGCCACCGTGCCGTGATAGAGCACGACGATGTTTTCGCTCACCTGATAGGCCGTCGTTAAGTCGTGCGTGATGTAGACAAAGGAAATATTAAAATCGCGAAAGAGCTTGTGCAGGTTGGCCAAAATGGTCGCGCGCAGCGAGGCGTCGACCATCGAAACCGGCTCATCGGCGATAATGAGTTTGGGCTTGAGCAGCAGCGCGCGCGCAATGGTGATGCGCTGGCGCTGGCCACCGGATAGCTGGTGCGGGTAGCGCCCCAGCGTCTCCTCCGGGCGCAGCCCGACCGTGCGCAGGGCCACTTCAATCTGCTCGCGCGCCTCCGCCTGCGAGGCGGCCAAACCAAACTTCTCGATGGGGGTCGTCAGGATATGATCGACCTTGTAAAACGGATTGTACACTTCAAAGGGGTCTTGAAAGATGGCCTGCACATCCTGGCGGAACGAGCGCGTACCGCTCTTGTCGAGCGTGCGCAGATCGCGGCCGTTGTAGAGCACTTCGCCCGCGCTCGGCGCAATAACGCCGAGCAGCATGCGCGCAATCGTCGTCTTGCCGCTGCCCGACTCACCGGCAATGGTGGTAAACGAAGGGTTATCGGCATCGATCGTCAGGGTGAAATCGTCGACGGCCACTGTCTGCTTATCGTCAGTAAACAGTCCACCGCCGCCCGAAAAGACCTTGCGGATATGGCGCGCTTCAAGAAGCGGGGGCATCGCACTCCTCCTCATGCAGAAGACAAGAGGCCCACTGGCCTGGGGAAACCTCCCTCAGCGTCGGTTCGCGCTGCGCACAGAGCTCGGTGGCCTTGGGACAGCGCGGGTGAAAAAGACAGCCCGACGGCGGATCGAGCAGCGACAGGCCTACGCCGGGGATGCCCTTGAATTCGCCGCGCTTCTCGAAGGATGGAATACTCGATATGAGCAGCTGCGTGTAGGGATGCTGCGGGTTGCAAAAAATGTCGGAAACCGTGCCCACTTCGACGAGCTTGCCGCCGTACATAATGCCAACGCGCTCGGCGAACTGCGCCATCAGGCCCATATCGTGTCCAACCAGCAGTACCGTAGCGTCGAGGTCCAACTGCAGCTGGCGCAGCGTCTGCATAATTTGCCGCTGGACGACCACGTCGAGCGCCGACGTGGGTTCGTCGGCTAAAATGAGCTGCGGATTGAGACAGATGGCCTGCGCGATGCAGGCGCGCTGCTTCATACCGCCGCTCAATTCGTGCGGGTAGAGCTGGGTTGCCTCCGGCTTGAGTCCGACCTTGTCCAACAGCGCCTCGACGCGCCTCATGAGCTCGTCCCTTTCGCCCTCTTCGCCGTGCTCGCGCATCGTCAGCACCATTTGATCGCCGATGCGAATCACCGGATTGAGCGAATTCATCGCGCCCTGTGGTACCATGGCCACGCGCTTGAGGCGCATTTGGCGCACCTGCTCTCGATTGAGGGTCAACAGGTCCGTTCCATCATCGAAAACGGCCTTGCCGCCGGCGATAAAACCGGGCGTCTTAATCATGCGCAACAGCGCCAGGATCATCGTCGTCTTGCCGCTGCCCGACTCGCCCACCAACCCAAAGCGCTCGCCCTTGTAAAGCGTTAAGTCCACTTCGTTGACGGCGCGTGCAATGCCGCGACGCGTCTCGAAGTGCACTTCCAGACCCCTAATATCGAGCAGCACGTCTCTCTTTTTGGCGCTCTCGCTCATACGGCTTTCCGCTGTTTGGGGTTGGCTAGCTCATCGAGACCGACGGCAATCAGCAACAGACCGACGAAAATGAGCCCGATAAAGGCAATGGGAATAGCCCACCACCACCACATACCGCGAATCAGCGCGCTAAAGGTGATGGCCCAGTAAATCGTCATGCCGACCGTCGGGTCATTCTGCGGCCCCAGACCGAGGGCCTCTAAGCCGATGGACGAGAGAATGGCCCAGTTGACGGCGTTGGCAAACTGTGCCGCCAGATAGGGCAGTAGATTGGGAAACAGCTCTTTCCAGATAATTTCGGCATTGCTCATGCCGTTGAGCTTGGCCATCTGCACGTAGGCGCGCTCGCGCATGCTCAGCACCTGAGAGCGAATGACGCGCGTTGGCCACATCCAAGCCAGCGAGGCAACGACTAGCGCCATGATATTGACGCTGATTTCCTCGCGGATCGTCGAGGCAATGGACACCAGCACGACCAGTCCGGGCACGGTCAGCAGCGTATCGACCACGCCGCGCACGACCGTATCGAACTTGCCGCCGAGATAGCCGCTAGTAAAACCGAGAAAAATACCCAACCCCAAACCGACTGCACCGGCCAGCAGGCCAATGCGCATGGTCAGCGGCACGCCAACGACCATGACGGAGAGCAAGTCGCGCCCTGAATCGTCCGTGCCAAAGGGATGATCCCATGAGGGCTCCAAGCGCGGCGTCGTCGACAGCGGCTGCGCCAGCGAGGTATCGACAAAGAGTGGACCGAGCAGGCCAAACAGCAAGATGATGGAGACCATGACAAAGCCAACCGCCAACATCGGGCTTTCGCGCAGATAGTAGAGAATCTGGTTGAACCGCTGCATATCAGTTCTGCCTGCTATGTGAGATCCGCGGATCGAGCAGCGGGTAGAGAAAGTCCATCAGCATCGTAACCACACCGATGGACATGATGAGAATGAGCACGACGCCGTTGATCACGGTGTAGTCGGATGACTGGATCGCCTGAAAGAGCACCGTGCCAATGCCGGGGTAGGCGAAGATCACCTCGACGATCACCTGGCCGGCCACGACGTTGGCCAACGACAGGCCCAGCGCCGTAAACTGTGGCAGCATGGCGTTGCGCAGGCCGTAGCGAAAGAAGATGGTGCGGTTGCGCAGGCCATTGGCCTCGGCCAGCGTGATATAGTCTTCACCCGACGTAGTAACCATCATGCCGCGCATGCCCAGCGCCCAGAATCCCACCGCCTGCAGCACGATGGCCAGCGCCGGCAGTATGGAGTGGTGCAGGACGTCTAAATAGAAATCGACGCTGGCAATGGCCAACATTCCCGGCGAATAGCCGCCCGACAGGGGGAACCACTGCATCTTGAGCCCCAGTATGTAGAGCACAATCAGACCCAGCAGGTAGGGGGGAATCGCCGAAAGCGTCATAAAGGGAACGGCGAACCGGCGCACCCAGGGCGGCGCGTTGGGCCACGCCGAAAGCGCGCCCATCAGCGTGCCGAGGGCAAAGCCTATAAGCACGGAGATGAACATCAGGCCAAGCGTCCAGGGAATAGCATTGCCGATCATTTGACCCACGCGCGCCGGATAGTTGGCCAGCGAGTAGCCCAAATCAAGAGTGAAAGTGTCGCCAAGAAAGTTCAGATACTGGATGTAGAGCGGCTTGTCGAGACCGAATTTAGCCTGATAGGCCTTGACCATCGCCTCAATCCCATCCTGGCGCAGACCGCCGCTGGCGGCCAATTGTCCCAGCTTCTCGCGAATGGGATCGCGCCCCGTGCCTAGGCGAGGCACGAAGAAATTGACGCTGGCGGCAGCCCACACGACTACGAGAAAGAGAGCCACGCGTTTTACGACAAAGTTCCAGTTCATTGGAGTTGGCTATTGTGGTTGGGAATGGCAATTGGCTACGGCAAAAACAGAAGGCGATAAGTTACCGTAGACGCGCTACCCTGTCAAATAAGTTTGACTAGTTCTCGCCGCCTTCGCGCACGCGCAGCACAGAGCCGGCAGCGACTGAATACAGCGTGTCGCTAATACCGCTGGGCCACTGCACGCAGACCCATTCGGCCCGCTCGCTCTCCCCCAGGCCAAAGTACAGGCGCAGGGCGTTGGCGCCGAGGTAGCCCGAGCTGCCATTGACCGTGCGCACTTGTGCACGGTCGTCGACGCGCACCTCGACGCGCGCGCCCACGCCATGGCGGCTGCTTTGCACACCTACGAGATCAACGGCAATAGCGCCGTTTTTCGTCGCCGTATCGTTGCGCAGCAGCGTCGGCGCCTCGTCCAGATTGGTAACCAATAGGTCGACGTCGCCATCGCCGTCGTAATCGCCGCTAGCCGTGCCGCGGCTCACCGCTCTTATCGCCAAGCCCGGTCCGCCGTCCTCTTCTGAATAGACGCCTCCATCGTTGCGAAACAGCTGGTTGCGCTGGGCGTAACCGCCTCCCGTCGAGGCCTTCTCCACCTGCGGATAGACGTGGCTATTGACGGCAAATAAATCGAGGTCGCCGTCGCTATCGGCATCAAAAAAGTGCGCTCCCCAGCCAAGGTACTCGACGCTGGGAGCACCAAGACCGCTGCCCGATGTCGCATCGACAAAGCGCATTTGGCCATCATTGCGATAGAGCGTATTGGTCTCGCCGTAGAAATTTGTCACAAAGATATCGCCGTCGCCGTCGCCGTCGTAGTCGCCGACGTCGACGCCCATACCCGACTCCTCTTCGCCGTCGAGGTTAAAGGCGACGCCCGATAGCATGGCCACGTCGACAAAGGTGCCCCCGTCGTTGCGCCACAGCACGTTGGCGCGTTCGTCGTTGGCCACAAAGACATCCATATCGCCGTCGGCATCGAAGTCTTCGGGCACCACACCCAACCCGTAGTGATCGTTTGCCGCGGCGATGCCGACCTCGTCGGTGACGTCGGCAAACTGACCGACACCGTCGTTTCTGTAGAGGCGATCCTCGCCTCCAGGCAGGCCGACGGGCCCGCAAAAGACGCGCAGACCACCCAGGTAGACACAGGGATCCCACAGCTTCGGGTCTTCCAACAGCGGAGCGATATTGAAGGCCACGTAATTGCTTACGTAGAGATCGAGATCGCCGTCGTTATCGTAGTCGAAAAAGGCCGCACTGGCGCTAAAGTCGTCGCCCTCTGCCCCCGATATGGTTTCGACAAAAGCGCCGCCGCCGTTGAGAAAGAGCGCGTTGGCACCATAGTTGGTCAGGTAGATATCGCGCAGGCCATCGCCGTCGACATCGCCGATGGCCACGCCAGCCCCCCAGCGCCGGTCGCCGAGTCCTGCGCGCTCCGTTTCTTCGACAAAATGCCCGCCGTCGTTGCGGTAGTAGGCGTTGCCCGGCCCGCGGTCATAGGCGGCAAAGGTAGAGCCGTTGACCAAGTAGAGATCTAAATCGCCGTCGTCGTCACCGTCGAAGAAGGCTGCGCCGCTGCCGTGCGCTTCGAGAATAAAACCCTTGTCTCTGCTCCCGCCGGTGTGGACAAAGTCGATGCCCGCCTGAGCGGTCTGGTCGCTAAAGGATATTTGAGCAACAGCCGGCGCTGCCAGCGCAATGAGCAGCGCGGCGGAGCGGATCAGGCGCGGCCCGGTGCGTTGCTCAGTGCGCACATCGAAAGCCCAGCGTATTGCCCTTCACATAGGAGTGGGCATCTTTGGTATTCGAGCGCTTGTCGCACTGTGCCAACGTATTGCCATTGACCCACGAACCGCCGCGCAGAAACTGCAGGTCGCCCTCCGACTGCGTCCACTCCCACACGTTACCCGCCATGTCCATGATGCCAAATGGACTGGCTCCTTTGGGAAAGGTGCCGACCGGCGCCGTGCGCACATAGCCATCGTGCTTGTGGCCGTATATATTGGCGTAACCCTGTTCAAAAGTGCCTCCCCATGGATATTTCAATCCCTCTGGCCCCTCGCAGGCATAGCGCCACTCCTGCTGGGTCGGCAGGCGTTTGCCGGCCCACGCGCAGTAGGCGCGCGCGCCGTGCCAAGACACCTCCACCACCGGATGCGTGGCAAAACTGTCTTTGGCGGCAAAGACCCCATCCTTCTCCTCAATCAGCGCAAAGCGGCTGCGCAATTCGACCCAGTAGGCGCCCTCTTCCTGCTGGTTGCCGCGTTCGTTGAGAAATTCGGCATACTCGGCATTGGTCACTTCGAACGTATCGAGGTGATAGGCGCTGCCGTCGCGATCGATGCGAACAGACGGGCCGCCTTTGAGCGAATCCGGCCGCGATGCGACGTCCTGCGCACCGAGCGCAATCGGCAGCAGCAGTGCGCAGCACGCTGCAATACAGTAGGCGTATCTATCCATTGTATATGCCCTCTACGTAACGAGAAACAGTGGTGCTAAATCCTTCTTCTGCAAGCGACGGACCTACTTCAATATGCGTACCTGCGATCAGACGGCGCACTTCGGGCTTGGCATTGCCCATCAGCACACCCACCCCAGCCGCTTTGAGCATCGGCAAATCGTTGTCGCCGTCGCCTATAGCCAGCGTTTCGTCCAAGGCGGCACCCACCTCGCGCGCCAGCGCGCGCAGGGCGACGGATTTGTCGACGTGCGGCGGCATGACCTCTATCCGATCTGGAATCGACCAAGTCGCATAGAGGCGCTGCCCCCAGCGCGCGTTCATCGCCTCCATCACCGCAGTGCGCTGCTCTTCGCCGGTGACCATCATAATTTTGGGCGGCGCAGCGACCTCACCGGCCAAACAGCGCTCGTAGAGGGCCTCGTCGTGTATAAAGCCCGGCCCTCCGAACACTTCTAACCCCTCTACCGAGTGCGAGTGGCGGTACTCTTCGCGCAGACCGCCCTCTTCCTGCGCGCACAGGCAGCAAATCAGATTAAAATCGCCCGCTCGACTAAAGGCGACCAATTCGCTAAAAAGTTCCGCGTCGAGGCGCTCTTGGTGCAGCAAGCGGCGCCGCCCATCGCGTTCGGCGCTGACGGCAACGCCGCCGTTATAGCCGCCCACGTAGAGGGCAGAGGCCACATGCGGCCAGTCGGCCAGTGGCTCCTGCGAACGGCGAATGCTGCGGCCGCTATTGCTGGCCACCGCAATGCCCCGTTCGAGCAGCGACTCAATGGTTCGCAGCGACGCAGCCGATAGGTTGCTTTCCTCATCCAGTATAGTGCCGTCCATATCAAAGGCAACTAGCTTAATCATGATCCTCCTGCCATTTTTGCTCTACGTCGCGCAGGCGCTGCTGCTCGCGTTCGTCGCCGCGCGCCAGTTCTATGTAGCGCTGCCACTCGGCGCGTGCGCGCTCCGGATAGGCGCGCTCGTAGGTGGCGGCCAAGTGGTAGCGCCACAGCGCGCGCTCCGGCTCTAGCTGCACCGATGCCTCGCCGGCGTCTAACGCCGCGCCCAGCACGCCTAATTGCCGATATACATCACCCAGCGATGCGTGCAGTTCCGCGTTGTTGGGATACTGTGCTACGCCATCGGAAAAAACCTTTACCGCCGCGCGCAGACGCCCCCGGTGAACGTGGAGTCCCCCCAGTTTAAGAGCGGCATCCCCGCCGTCTTCGCCAATGGCCAGAGCCTGCTTAAACGCATCCTCTGCCCCCTGCCAATCGCCGCGCTGGCTGTGCACGATGCCCATGCTAACCCATGCGCTTGCATCCTGCGGGCTCTGGGTGGCCAACTCGGCGTAAACCGCCAGCGCCTCATCGAGGCGCCCTGCGGCGCTATAAAGCAGCGCGGTATAGCGCTGGGCCAGCGGCAGGTCGGGGGCCAGTGCCCGGGCGCGCTCCATGTGTTCCAAGGCGCGCTGCGCGTCGCCATCCTCCCATAGAAAACGCCCCATTTCCTGGTGCAAAAGCGGCGAATCCGTCCGCCGCGCCAAGCCCTCGGCCAGCACGCCGCGACCTATTTGCGGCTGGCTCATTTCGCGGTGAAGCGACGCTAGCTCTATGCGTGCCACGACATCATCGGCATCGACTTCCAACGCCTTGGCATAGAGCACCAACGCCTCGTCGCGCTGCCCCAAGCGCGCTTCTACGCGTGCCAAATGTGTATGCACGTCGCGCATTTGTGCGTCGATTTGCAGCGCGGCGCGATAGGCCGCACGGGCCGACTGCAGGTGTTCATCCACGTGGCCCAGAGCCGCATAGGCATGTCCCAGACGAGCGTAGAGCCGCGCCGAACGCTCGCCGCGGCGCAGCGCGTCCTGATAGGCCCGCTGTGCGCCGCTGTAGCGGCCCTGCGCCGCCAGCGCAAAGCCCAAGCCTGCGTAGGCCGCGCCCATATCAGGATGTCGTTCGACGAGCTGGCGATAGAGCACCGTAGCCTCTTCGTATGCGCCCTGTGCCTCGTACAGGGCCGCCAAATTCAGCGCCGCATCGACCATGGTCGAATCGAGCGCCAGCGCCTGTTGCTCGGCGTATTGCGCCGTTGCTAGCACCTGTGGATCAAGCGTGCGCAACGCGCGCCCCCCCACGGTTTCCACCGCTTCGGCGTGCCAGGCCTGGGCATCTTTTTGCCCGCATCCATTGCAGAGGGCACAGCTCAACAGTGCGCAGAGCGCAGACGCCAGGTATTTCATTGCACCGCCTCCAAGCGCGCCAGTCCCTCTACGACGCGCCAGCGACGGTCGACCGCCACATCGGCAAATACGTCCGTTATGCCGCTCGGCCAGCGCACGGCCACCTGCTCCGCGCGCGCGCAGTCGCCCAAGCCAAATTCGGCCTCCAGGCTATTGCTGTTGCCGAAGCTATAACCAGAGGCCACTTCGCGGATTTGCCTGCGCTCTCCGCACTGTACTTCAATGCGCGCACCTAGCCCATCGCGATTGCTCTGCCGACCTCGCAGCTGCACGACGAGCCAGTGGTTGCCAAAGCCGTCGTTGCGATAAAGGGCATTGTGCCAATGGTCGCCGGGCTGCGCACCGCCGGAGGGCACGTAGAGGTCGACGTCGCCGTCGCCGTCGTAGTCGGCAAACGTCACGCCGTGCGACTTGCCGACGTGGCCGAGCCCAAGCGCTTCGGTAGCGTCGACAAACGTGCCGTCACCGAGGTTGCGATAGAGCACGTCGGGATCGCGGCGACTCATCTGTGGACCGCCGTTGCCCAAGTACAGATCGACCCATCCGTCGTTGTCCACATCGGCCGACACGCCGCTCATTGTCCCTTCGGCACGCGCCATGCCGGCCGCCTCTGTTACGTCGGCAAACGCACCGTTGCCGAGGTTGCGGTAGAGGACCGGTCGGTCGCGCGCGCTCGTGCTGCGACCGGCCGCGCGATCGGCCAGCACCCGATCAAACAGGCTCCAATTGCCGACAAAGAGGTCGAGCTGACCGTCGTTGTCGTAGTCGAGTGTAAACGTTATAAAGCCGTCAATATGTGCGGCAGCCGTGCCCGAAGATTCCGTAATATCGGCAAAGGCCCCGTCGCCCTCGTTGCGATACAGCGCATTGGGCTCGGTGAAATTGCATACGTAGAGATCGGCATCGCCGTCGCCGTCGAAATCGCCCCACGCCGCGCTCAGGCTCTGACCGCGGTGGTCCACACCCGCCGCACCGGCCACGTCGACAAAGGTGCCGTCACCGCGGTTGCGATAGAGCACATTGGTCGAATCGCCGGTGGCTCCCGTGCCGTTGGCCACGTAGATATCGACCCAACCATCGCCGTCGTAGTCGGCAAAGGCCGCGCAAAAGCCGGAGCCCGTATCGCCGACGCCGGCGCGCTCCGTCACATCGACAAAATGCCCATCGCCGTTGTTGGCAAACAGCACATTGGCACCACCGCCAAACCAGCCATCGCGCGTTATATAAAGATCGGCATCGCCGTCGTTGTCGTAGTCGGCTACCTGCGTGCCAATGCCACCCGCTGGCAGTTCTAAGCCCGCTTCGCGCGTGTTCTCGGCAAAGCGCGCTCCATCGTTGCGGTAGTAGGCCAAGTCGGGATGGCCCAGCGCAACTAAGTCTAGATCGCCGTCGCCATCGAAATCGGCCCAGGCGCTCGAGCGCCCACCGTCGAGCTTGTCGACGCCCACTTCGACGCCCACTTCGCGGAATCGGCCCGCCAGCGCGTGGGCCGGAGAGTCGGCCTGTGGAAAGCGATAGGTCTCAGGGATATCGGCACTGCCAGCGCCCAGCGCCCGATGCACTTCGCGCAGGCTCCACCTGAGCGCTAGTGCATCGGGATGCCGCTCGATGGCCCGGCGCAGCAGCGAATCGGCGCGCGCGTATTCCCCCTGCCAAATAGCGGTTACCGATGCCTGGTAGAGCGGCTCGTAGCCGGTTGGGTCGACCGCCAACGCACGCGCAAAATATGCCTTCGCCTGCGCGTAACGTCCCTCCTCGAGCGCCTCGCGACCGCGGCCCAAAAACGTCTCGAGAATCAGCGCGCGCGCGGCCGTTAGCTGCGCGTTCAGCGCCAGTGCACGCTGCAGCTGTTCTACCCCATCGTCGATGCGCCCCTGTAACAGGCGCAGGCGCCCCAGCTGCCAGTGCCCTTCATAGGCATCTGGCGACAGCGCCACGCAGCGGCTGAAGGCGCGTTCAGCCTCCAGTAGACGATGGCGTTCAAGCAGATCCAGGCCCGTTCGATAGGCGTCCAA
Organism: Gemmatimonadota bacterium; assembly: GCA_038153405.1. Taxonomy (GTDB): domain Bacteria; phylum Latescibacterota; class UBA2968; order UBA8231; family UBA8231. The sequence continues at coordinate 88,210 of JAYOYH010000012.1, forward strand.
GAAATCCGCCGAGCGCGCGGGCACACGCGGATCGTTGCCAGCGCACGAGGCGATGCACAGCACCGCACAAAGACCGTTTAACAGACGAGATATAGCAGGATTTCTTAGCACGTCGAGAAGTGAGCTGACCTGAAGTTTTGCGCAATATCGCGCAGCGCTGGAACAACATCAACTTCTCTTTGCCATTTGTCAACGTTTCTAGTAAATTGCAGCCCGTCTCCAATCGCTCACCTGCAAAGGAGTTTCCAATGCGCATCGCCCTCATGGTTGCCGCTATGCTCTGCACTACAGCCCTATCCGCTTCAGAAAACCGCCCCACGCTCAGCATGGGAGGCAAAGCCGCCCAGCTCGTCATCGACTTGGGCGGCGGTTCTATCGCCGACTTCCACCTCGGCCAAGATGGACTCAACCCGCTGCAGTGGGACTCGTGGGACTTCAGTGACGATCCCTCTGCCGAGCCACCGCTCGAACCCCGCTCCATGGGACACTTTCTCTGCCTCGATCGCTGGGGACCGGCCACGGAAACCGAAACCGAGATGGGCATGGGGTGGCACGGCGAAGCGTCGCGCAGTTGGTGGAGCGTGCGCCAAGCGCCGACGCACGGTGAGGGCAGCACCCAGGCGCAAATGGCCGCAGTGCTGCCGCTGGCCGGACTCGAAGTGCTGCGCACCGTTCGCCTACACGACGATCAGGCCATTTTCACTGTCAGCGAGGCGGTGACCAATACGCGCCACATTGGGCGCATCTACAACATCGTCCAGCATCCGACCATCGGCCCGCCCTTTCTCGACGAGAGCACCGTCGTGGATGCCAACGGCACGCGCGGCTTTATGCAGGAGACGCCGGCGCCCAACTTTGAAACGCCAGAAGTGCGCTGGCCCAACGCCTTGCAAAAGGACGGCACCGAAGTCAACCTGCGCCATCTTACGGACGACGCGGCGCCCGGTGTGGTATCCTATATCATCGAAGAAGAATACGGCTGGGTGACGGCGATCAATGCCTCCAAAGAATTGCTTATCGGCTATATTTGGCCCAGCGCCGACTATCCGTGGTTTGACGCCTGGCGCCACGTGGCCGACGGCAAACCCTTTGCACGCGGACTCGAATTCGGTACGACGGGCCTGCACCAGCCCGGTCCCGTGCTGGTAGAAAAGGGCAAGATCTTTGACCGCCACCTGTTCCGCTTTATCGATGCCGGCGAAACACAGACATTCTCCTACGCTAACTTCCTCATGGAAATTCCGCAGGATTTTAACGGCGTAGAAAGCGTGGCCTACAACGGCAGCGAAATTGTCGTGAGCGAGCGCGGCGGCAAGGGACGCGCGCTGAAAATGCAGGTGGGAACGCTCTTCGCAGCGGCCGAGTAGCATCGCTTTGCCAGCGATGCCGCATAGCGCAAGACGCGGGCGCCGCATCCCAACGCGGCGCCCGCGACGGCGCATTCATCTGCCGGCTACGGCACGCGCACTAGGCGGTCAGTCTGCCTTTGTCGTGGCGCGCAACGAGGCGCGGGGGTCGTGCATCGTGGAACGGCGGTGATTTTCGCGGCATCAACTGGATGCAGCGCCGTCCGCACGTCTACGAGGCCTATCTTAGACGCGGCCAATCGCGCTTCGCTGTGATAGGAAAGCGAGCCTAATACACCCCATCTTCAAAGCGTAGCTTGCCCTGCGAAGCACGGGTAAAATACGCCTCTACCGTCTGGCGCGTGCGCGGAAACAGCCGGCGCAGCTCGTCGACGACGGCCTGTACGTTGGCCTCATCCTCTCCCATATCGAGCAATAGGCGCGCATAGAGAAAGAGCAGCTGCTGGTTGTGGCGATCGGCTTCCAGCGCCTTTTCAAGATGGGCGCGCGCCGCTTTGAGCTGGCCCTTTTCAGCCAGTGCCGTGCCCATCAGCAAGTTGGGCTGCGCGCCCTCCGGATAGAGCGTCAGCAGAACGCGCGCCACCTCTTCGAGCGACTCGCCCTTGAGAGTCGGATGGCCGCGCGCGTGCGTGCGATCGGCAAGGTGTTCGTACTCGGCTGCGCGCTGGCGCTCTACATAAGCCAAGACCGCGCCTATAGCCATGATGATGAACAGGAGTTTAAAGGGGCGTAAATAGCGCATCATTCACCATGCGTGCACACCGACGAATCACAGACCTTCCTGCACGTCCTTTTTGCGCACTTTCCAGATAAAGGCGTCGTAGTAGTAGTGAATGAGGGCAAACGAACTGAGCAGCGAATAGCTGAACAGGTCGAAGTTGGTGTTAAATCCGACGATGCCGAAGCCGAAATCGCGCACGTGCCCCTCGCTCAAGGCGTGGAACACCAGCGCATAGGCGGCGCACATCAGCAGAAAGGCCTTTACGTTGCCCGGCTTGGCCAAATAGTTGATGATCGTCGAATCGGCCACGCCGCGCTCGACCTTGTGCCGGTTGTAGTAGTAGACCATGACGATATACTGGACGCCGTGCATAATGCGATGGGCCACGGCGTAGACGAGCAGGTACTCCGTCGTAAAGCTGGTGAAATACCAGAGAAAGTAGCTGACGCCGAGAAAGGCGTATTTGAGCGGATTGAGCGCGTAGCCTTGGCGCAGGGTCCAGGCGATATGACCCAGCCAAACAAGGCCGTAAACGATGGTAATGGCCCAGGATATTTGGTGCACGGTCTGCACGCCGGCCGCGCCTATCGGCACGTGCCATTCGTGCAGCATGCGCACCCACAGGGTCGAAAACAGCGGCGACACCACCAGCATATTGACGAAAAATATCCAAGAAAAGCCCAAGTCGAACTTTGCCGTGGATGGCGCACCGGTTTTGGCCTTGAAGTCATAGACTCGCGCAAAGCCATACTGCTGCATGAGACTGTGTTGATGGTCCCACAGCGTAACGATGAGGACCAGGCTGAGCGGCGCGTAGTGCAGCAGCACATAGCAGAAGCCGATCAACAGCACCGGCCCCCAGATAAAGCGCTCCTTAAAACGGGTAAACTCGCTAGGCGAACCGTAGACGCGCAGCCAAGTCACAAAGTGATGCGGCACCGTGACCCACAGCGCAATGGCCGCCAGCGCCGCGCCGGGCAGGTACTGTCCAGAAATAAAGGCAAACGCCAGCGCCGCCAGCGGCAGCCCGAGAAACCACACGCAGTCCTGGCGGCGATCGACGATATAACCAGAGCGAAATAAATTCACGGGCTGTGACATAAACTCATATCTCCAAGAAGGGCGTAGCCACTGCTCAAGAGGGCTGCTGCGATAGCCGCTGCAGTTGCTCTTGGTTTACTGAGATTTCCACGGCGCGCCGCTTGCGCAGCTCCTCGGCAAACTCCTTGAGGATCTTCTGCGACTGGTCTTCTCGCCAATCGGCCTCGACCTGCTCGCGCACTTCTTCCAGGGGTGGATAGTGCGCTGCGCGCCGCGCCGTAATCCGCACCACGATGTAGCCATTATCGGTGGCAAAGGGTCCGTGCACCGTGCCCTCGTCTGCGCGCAGCGCGCGGCTAACGGGGTTGTCGCCCTGCCAGGCGCCGCTTCCGTAGATCAGGTGCACAAAGCGATCATCGGCGATCGACTCGCCGGCGCGCAGGCGCTCGACGATGCGTCGTCCCTCTTCTACATCATCGGTTAGCAATCGATCTACTTCGACCTTTTCCGGCACTTCATAGCGCACCTTTTGCTCCTCAAAAAACAGGCGTAGCGCATTGACATTGGGCTCGGGTGCCTGCGCGAGCAGCTGCTCCTTAAGGCGGCGCACTACGTATTGACGACGCGCCGTTTCAGCCCCGGCGGCGACTTCTGGATCGTTAACCAGATCCAGCCGTACTACTTCGAGCGAAGCCAGCACCTGCCGGGCAAATTCGCGCCGCAGCGCCAGCGCAAATGCCGCGGTATCGATCGCCGCGATACCGCGCATCATTTCCACGGCGCGCTCCAATGACAGCGAGCCGCCCTCGTAGGATACGACCTCCACTGCAGGATTGGCTGGTGCTGTATTGTCGCCCAGCGCTTTCAGCAGAGCCGCGACACCGCCTTCGCTATAGCGCACGCTGTAGCGCGCGTGCAGCGAATCGTAATAGGCCAATAGCTGGTGACCTACACCTTCGCGCGTCACCAGTTTTTCCACCGTTTCACGCTCTTGCTCAAAGCTAACTGGGTGCACGTCCGTGAGCTTGATAATGAAGTATCCATCGGCTACCTTGAGCGGTCCGGCCAGCTGACCCACCTGCATATCAAATGCCTTTTCGGTGAGCGCTGCATAGGCCGGCATGGTCTCTCCCCAGCGATGGTAGCCCATATCGGCATTGCGCTCGAGAATGCGCGGGTCCTGCGAGTGGCGCTGCGAAAGCTCTTCGAAATCGGCGCCCTGACGCAGCTGAGATAGCAGCGGCGCGACGGCCGTAGAATCGCGCACCATCAGCAGGCTAAAGCGCACCTTGCGACTGTAGGGACTGCGGGCAAAATAGGCGCGCAGCGAATCTTCGGAGGGCGTGCGCGGACCGACGCCAACGCGCGCATAGAGCAGTCGCTGCAGCAGGCCAATGCGCTCGCGCTCGACGGCAGTCTGAACCTGTGGACTCCGATGCAGACCACGCGCCTCGGCTTCCTGTACCAGCAGCTCTTCTTCGATGAGGGCATCGACGTAGCGACTCGGCTCCATCTCATCGCGCATGGGCTCGGGTATGCGCTGCAAATAGCGCTGATAGCGCGCCGTCCCTATTTCGACGGAGCCGACTTTGGCGAGCGCCGTGCTTTTCGCTTCGGTGACGAGCTCTTTCTCGTCCGCTATGTCCGGCCCGCCGCAGGCGGCCAGCACCGATGCGGCCGTCGCCCATAGCGCACTTCTAATGATCGTGCTGCGCGTGATCAACCAGCCCCTCCTGCTTTTCCTTTAGTATCTGTAATTGGCGCTTGCTGTCCTCCACACGCCCTGTCTTCAGGTAGGAAACGGCCAATTTCTGGCGCGCATCCAAAAAATCGCCATCGCCCTCTACTGCGCGCTCCAACACCTCGGCCGCCTGCGCAAAATCGCCGTCGCGCGCATGGAGCAAACCCATGTAGTAGTTGGCGTAGACATCGTCGGGTTTGCGCTTGAGCGCTTCGACAAAGTGCGTGCGCGCTTCGGCAAATCGCTGCGCGCGCAGGTGCGCCTGCCCCATGTTGTAATAGGCCTCAGCGTATTCGGGATCTATGGCCAGCGCCCTCTCATAGGCTGCAATCGCCTCGGCATACTGGCCCAGGCGCAGCTGCATATTGCCCAAGTTATTCTGGTAACTCAGGCTGTCGGGCGCGAGGCGCGTGGCAAGCGTGTAGGCCTCGGCTGCTTCGGCATAGCGCCCTTGGCGCGCGTAGAGCAGGCCGAGCATAGCGCGCGCTTCGTGGTCATCGGGGTCGTTGCCCAGCATGCGCAACTGGTCTTCAATCTTGTCCAGCTGCGCATCGAGAGCGCTAAACTGGTCGAGCACCTGGCGACTCTCCTCGCCGCGGCCGAGGCGGCGCAGCGCATTGGCCAGCACGAAGTACGCCTCTTTTTCTAGCGGCGCCAGCGCAATGCTGCGCCGGCTGGCGCGCTCGGCCGCTTCGTAGTCGCGCAGCTTGACGTCGACCTGCGCCAGATCGACGTAGGTGGCCGCATCGGTGCTGTCCAATGCAATGGACTGCTCGAGCGACGCGCGCGCCTCGGCAAACTGCAGCTCTTTGGCATGCATGCGACCGAGCAGGCGATAAAAAGAGGCGTTGCCGGGATCGCGTCGCTGTCCTTCGGCCACCAGTTCGCGCACGCGCTCGTATTCTCCGCGCAGAAAGTGGATATAGCCCAGATCGTAGTAGGTCGTTATATGACCTGGATCGAGGCGCAAAACCGTCTCGTGCTCTACAATGGCCTGCGCATAGTTGAGCTGGCGCACGTACATCGCCGCCAGATTGTGCCGCGCCGACACGTGCGCAGAGTCGAGCCCCAGCACGCGCACATAGGACTCTATCGCCTCCGGGTAGTTGAGCTGGCGAGCATAGGCATTGGCCAAGTTGTAGTGCACCTTAACGTAATTGGGCGCCAGCTGCCGAGCCTCTTTGTAGGCATCGATCGCCTCGGTGTGCCGACCCTGTGCGGCCAGTGCCACGCCGCGATCAAAGTGCAGCTCAGCGTCGATGATCGATCCCGGAACGGCCGTCTCAACGGTCGTTTGCGGCGACGGCTGATCGGCACAGGCCAGCAGTAGAGCGCAGAGGAAGAGCGCTTTCACAGCCCGCTTCCTTCGCGCAAAATTAGCGTGCGATCCGCTGCCACATCGACCACTTCATCGACGCGACCCGAGGGCCAGTAGACGACAATCTTGTCGACGCGCTGGGCCGAACCCAACCCGACGTGCAGGCGTATATCGCTCTGTGAGAGAAAGCTCGCTCCCGACCGGACCTCGTCCGTTTGAATCGAGCCACCGGCATGCACCTCGACGCGCGCGCCCAGCGCCGCGCGATTGCTCTGTGCGCCGCGCAGCTGCAGATGCAACCAGTGCGCACCGATAGCACTATCGTTGCGCATGAGCGTAGGACCATCGCCGACATTGGCCACCAGCACGTCGATATCGCCGTCTTCATCGTAGTCGCCAAAGGCCGCACCGCGGCTAACTTTGCGCACTGCCAGCGCATCTTCCTCACTCGTCGGCTGCAACTCCTCGAAGCGCCCAGCACCGACGTTGGCAAAGAGCTGGTTGCGCTGAGCAAAGGTGGTGTTTTCGTAGGATTCCACGTCGCTTTCAAGGTGGCCATTGGCAATAAATACGTCGCGGTCGCCGTCGTTGTCGTAGTCAAAAAAGCGCGTTCCCCACGACAGATAGGGAATGCTGCCCTTGCCCAGTCCAGCCAGGAATGTTTCGTCGACAAAGGTGCCATCGCCCAAGTTCTTGTAGAGCGTATTGGTCTCCCACTGGAAGTTGGTCACGAAGAGATCGGGATAGCCATCGTTATCGTAATCGCCCATATCGACGCCCATGCCCGCCTCGACATCGCCGTCTTCGTTATAAGCCGTGCCGGCCAGTAGGCCCACCTCCTCGAACAGTCCGCGACCGTCGTTGAGAAAGAGAAAGTTAAGCGTCTTGTCGTTGGCCAAGTACAGATCGGAATCGCCGTCCAGGTCGACATCGCCGAATACCACGCCCAGTTCCTTGCCGTCGTCGCTGTACAAGCCGGCCTGTCGAGTGACGTCGGCGAAGGTGCCATCGCCGCCGTTCTTGTAGAGCACGTCGGATACCCCGTCAAAGGCCTCGGGACCACAGTAGAGCTGCAGACCGCTGCCGCCCTCGGCGCACACGCGGTGGTTGTCGTAGGAAAAGTCGTGGTAGTTGGCTACGTAGAGATCGACGTAGCCGTCGCGATCGACGTCGGAAAAGGCGCAGCTCGTCGCCCAGCGCTCGTCGCCGACCCCAGCGGCCTTCGTCACATCGACAAACGAGCCGTTGCCCTCATTGCGATAGAGCGCATTGGCGCCAAAATTGCCCAGGTACAGGTCGAGATCGCCGTCGTTGTCGTAATCGCCCACGGCCATGCCCATGCCATAGCCCTCGTCGCCAACTCCAGCCGCCTCCGTCACGTCGACAAATGCGCCGCTGCCCGCATTGCGGTAAAGCGCGTTGCGCGGTGGCGTATCGAAGTGCACACCCGGCGTCGCCGCGCCGTTGATCAGGTAGATATCTAGCGATCCGTCGCCATCGTAGTCGAAAAAGCCGGCACCTGCTCCCACTGTTTCGATGACGAATTTTTTGCCACTCGCTCCGTTGACGTGGCGAAACTCAATGCCCGCCGACGCCGTCACATCGGTGAATAGGGGCGGCTCCGCACGGCTCTGGGCGGCGAGGAAAACACAGCTCAATAACAAGAGTAAACGTGGCAAATCAATTCCTATATCGTCGATATAACGCAGTTATTTTGCTCATGGATACGCGATTCAGAATATACTCATATTCGGCCCAGCGCTCAAAGGAGCAGCGCTCAGCGCAGAGCACTGGGCCATATTTGCTGTGCGACGGGCAAGCGCGGCCGCTTCTCGCCTTCTTCCACCTTCCAGTAGCGAGAGGCGACAAAGGCAAAGGCGGCCAACCAGATAGAGGCGAGGGCAAAGACCGCCAACAAAGCGCCGCGTCCTAGCCTCGTCGCCGGGGGCGCCGGGGCGCGTTCGGGCGCGATCCGACCAGAGGCAAGGGCCAAAACACCGGCCAGCACGTAGACTAGACCGCCGGCGACACACACGTGTTCCACGCTCCACTCCATGGCCATCGCTACGGCCGCCGTTGAACCCAGCACAGAGGCAAAGCCGTTGCTCGTCCACATCCAGGGCACGCTCAGCGCACCACGCGCCAGGCGCAGCGCGGAGGGAAACAGCGCGCCCATACCCACGCCGGGGGCGAAAACTACCGCCAGTACCAGTGCACCGCGTGCCTCGACCGGCCAGGCATTGGCCGCGCTCAGCAGCGCGTTGAGCGGCACGCCATACAGCGCGCAGAACACCCCCACCAGCGCGGTGAATACACCCAAGCCGCGCAGCGAGCCAACGAGGGCGATGCGCTCGCTCAGCAGAGAGCCCACGCCCGCGGCCAGCAGCAAGCCAAATAGCGCGGCGACTAGCGTCAGGGTGGGATAGCCGAGAAAGGGGCCCAAACGCTGCAGCAAGTACATCTCCATCAGCATAAACGCCACGCCCAATAGGGTGGCGTAACTGGCCAGTACAAGCGATGCCAGCTCCTCTCCAGCGCGGCGATGTGCCGCTCGAGCAAGCGGCATGAGCAGCACCAACACACAGGCGGCGGCGGCTCCCCACAGCACGGCGAGCAATTTGTCGTCCAAGCCGCGCTGGACATCGTAGAAAAATGGCCGAGCGTCGGATACCGGTGTAATATCGCTCTCCTCTTCAGCCACCCATCGGGCGATGCCGCCGTTGCGCAGAGTGGCTAGCTGCGGATGCTCGGCGATGCGCGGGGCAAAGTACAGCTGCAAACCCACCTCGTCGAGCACCGCGCGCATTTGCCGGAGCTGCTCGTTGGTATAGGGCGTTTTCTGCACGAGGACGAGCGGACGCTGGGCGCGGGCACGACCGCGGTCGGCCCGCGTGCCGTTGACGATGACTAAGTGATCCAGAACAGATCCGGCGTCCGCGCCGCGGCGCTCCCAGGCTGCGGCCAGCGTCGCCACCGCGCGCATCATCAGCGCGTGGTTGTGCACGACCAACGCCAGGCGCCCCTGCGGCTGCAAATGGTCTAGGTAGGCGTCAAACGCCTCGCGCGTGAAGAGATAGTTTTCCAGCAGGGCGTAGCCGACCAAATCGGCGGCCTCCGCATAGACCAGCGGCAGGGCAATCAGGTCGTACGCACGCTGCGATTGCTCGACGTAGTGTCGACCGTCACCCGTGTGTATTTCGACGCCTTCGCGGTCGAAGAGGTAGCCGTTGTAGTCGCCGTACTGGCGCACGAGCGAGACAATTTGCGGATTGACCTCTACGCCTTCGACGTGCTGCCAACCGGTCATCAGCGCGTAGAGTACGTCCTGACCACCCCCCGGACCGATAATGAGTGCGCGATCTCGCGGGCCGAAGTAGTAGGGGAAGAACGCCGCTTCGCGGCGCAGAAAAAACAGGCGGCGAAAGTCTCCGTCAAAGCGAAACATGTAGGAACCCGCACCCCCGTCGACGTAGAAGTTGAGGCCGGTCTCGCCGCTGCGATCGATTAGGTCCGTGCGCGCGTAGGCGCTCCACTGCGCCACCACAGGTTGAGCTCCATCGCGCAGCGCGCGCGCCATGGGTTTGTCAATACCCTGTCCTTGGGCTGCTATCTGCACGTGCAGCCACGGATCGCGCGCCTGTAGGGCCAGCGCAACGATGCTTACCACCGCCATCAGCGCGCGCACCCAGTGCCATTTGACCCAGAGCGCAGCACCTAAAGCCAGCGCAGCGGACAGCAGCAGTGCTCCGGGGCCGCCCAACCATTCCAGCGCCGGCACGACCAACAGTGTGCCCAATGACGCACCCACCAGATCGAAGAAGTAGAGCGAACCGCTCTCTCGCCGATGAACGGAAAAAATCCACGTCAGAAACAGACCGGCCAGCACGATGGGCGTTCCCGCCACCGCGACCAGAGCCCAAGAAGGCAGGCTGGGAAAAGCAGCTAACACACAGGCTGCAACCAGCGCCGCCAGCGCCGCTAGCTGAGCCACAGCCGCTAGCCAACCCGCGCTGCGCTCTTGGGTGGGACGCCAAAAAAAGGCGATGGCCGCACCCGCGCCGAGCCCGCAGATGGCACCCGACACCACGAGAAACGTGAAGTGGTAGTGCAACAAGAAGGAGAATAGGCGCGTCAGACCGATCTCGTATACCACGACGGCCGCCGCTAATAGGGCGACGGCCATGCGGCGGCGCAGCGCGCCGTTCACGGCCGCACCTCGGCGCGGCGCAGACGCTCGTAGGCGGCCTGCTGAACGTGCGCCTCTTCGTCGCGCCCCAGGCGACGCAGGAGCTGGGCTAGCATCTGGCGCGGCGGCGCGTAGGCCGCGTCGACTTCAACGGCTTTTTCAAATGCTGTAACCGCGCGCGGCGCATCGCCCAGCAGGACGTAGGCATTGCCTAGGTTGTGATGGGCGCGCGCGTAGTCGGGAGCCAGCGAAAGAACCTTCTCGTAGGTATTAATCGCCTCCAACAGATGCCGCTGACGCAGGTAAATATTGCCAAGGTTGTTGAGCGCATCCAAGTGATCGGGGGCAATTTCCAGCGCTGCAGCATAGGCCTGGCATGCCGCCTGGTAGCGCTCAATGCGCGCGTAGATGACGCCGAGTCGATAAAAGGCGTCGGCGTCGTTGGGGTTGAGCACAATGGCCGTTTTAAAGTCGAGTAAATTCTGGTGCTCTCGCTGCAACAGGCTAAAGTAGCGCAGCATGTGCCGTCCCTCAGCGGTCTTGCCGCCGCGCAGCAGAGCCTGTCCCAGATTGTAGTAGACCTCGTCGCGGTCTGGGTCGGCGCCCAGGGCACTCTGCAAGTACCCCGTTGCTTCTTCGACATGACCTTCTTGCAGGAGCAATGCCCCCAAACGCGCCAGCAGCAGAGCGCTCTGCGGACTGCGTTCCAGCCCCTGGCGCAGCGCGGCCAGCGCCTGCTCGGCATCGCGGTTATTGAGGTGTATCTGTGCCACCAGTTCGCGCGCCTCGGCGCGCTCGGGCTGCAGGTGGAGTACGGTGCCCAAAACCTCTAGCGCTTCTTCATAGCGCGCCTGCACGAAGTATACGCGGCCCATTTGAAAGATCAGCTCGACCTCGTCCGGCAAATGCGCTACGCCGCGCTGCAACACGTCCAGCGCCAGCCCGTAATCCGTCTGCCGCGCGTGCAGTCCAGCCAAGTTAAAATAGGCCTGCAAATGGAGGGGGTCGCGCGCCAGCGCCTGCTCGTAGCGCACTACCGCCTCGTCTAGGTGCTGCTGTCGCACCAATATATTGGCGAGAAAGTAGTGGGGGGCGGCCAGCGCATCGCCTAGCTGCCCGGCCAGCGACAGGGCCTCTACGGCGCGCGCAAGGTCGCCCGTATCGCCGTAAAGACGCCCCAGGGCTAGGTGAACGCGCGCATCGCCCGGCGCCCTCTGGCGAGCCTGCTGCAGGAGCCGTCCCGCCTCGCCATAGGCGCGCCAGGCCAGCAGCGCCGCCGACAGTTCGACCAGCGCATCTACGTCGTCCGGACGCGCGGCAAGCGCGGCGCGCAGCGGCTCCAGCGGAGCAGGGGGCTCTACAGGCGCGCGCACTTTCTCCGGCAGCACTAGCGAGGCCCGTTCCCAAAAGCGCTGCATTGCCTCGTCCGCCGGACCGGCGGATTGCTCTTCTACGGCGTCATTCTCTGGCGATACAACCGGCGCTTCAGCGGCCGACTCGACGATCTGAACGACTTGGTCGACGGCCTCAACTTGCTGCACCTGCCGCGCGCCGCCGGGCCAGGAGACGACGATGCTATCGACGCGGGATTGAGCGCCCAGGCCAAAGTACAGGCGTGGATCGTTCTGGGAGAGATAGCTCGATGCACTGCGCTTTTCGCGCACCCAGTGCCGCGCACCGGACCATACTTCGACGCGCGCACCGTAGGCGTCGCGGTTGCTGGCGCTGCCGCGCAGCGCCACGCCAAGCCAGCGTCCGCGCTCGGCGCTATCGTTGCGCATCAACAGCGCGGCTTCGGTCGTATTGAGCACGAAAATATCCACGTCGCCATCGTTGTCGTAATCGCCCGTCGCCGATCCGCGCCCAACGCGGGCGATGGCGAAAGCCGGCCCCGCTTCGTCGCTAATATCGCTAAAGCGCCCGTCGCCTTCGTTGCGATAGAGCTGGTCGCGCTGCGCATAGCTGGCCTGTGGGTCAAAGCGCTCAATGTCTTCGTCAATATGGCCATTGGCCACGTATAAATCGTCGTCGCCATCGCTGTCGTAATCGAAGAAGTTGATGCCAAATGCCAGGCGATCAAAACTGCTGGCACCGATCTGCACATCGACGGAAACGTCGCGAAAAAGGCCGTTGCCCAAATTGCGGTAGAGCGTATTGCTCTCCCACTGGAAGTTGGTCATCACAATATCGGGCCAGCCGTCCAGATCGTAGTCGGCGACGTCGACGCCCATCGTGCCTTCCGGCTTACCCGCCTCGTTGTAGGCGACGCCGGCGAAGAGGCCGACTTCGACAAAGCGGCCGCCGTCGTTGCGATAGAGAAAGTTCGGCGTCGCATCATTGCCCTGAAATAGATCGGGGTCGCCGTCCAAATCGGCGTCAAAAAAAATCGGCCCCAATTCGCGGCACTGTTCGCTGAGCAGCCCCGCCTCCTCCGTAACGTCGACAAAGCGACCGCTGTCGTTGCGGTAGAGAAAGTCGCGTCGACCTGGATACTCGGTCGGCGCCAGATGGCGGCGCGGCCGCTTGAGCCCCCCCCCGGCGTCGAGGTTGGCCTCCTCAAATGCGTAATCCAGATAATTGGCGACGTAGAGGTCTAGATCGCCATCGAGGTCATAGTCGACAAATGCGCTGCCCGTCGACCAGCTGTCGTCTTCGCCGGCGATTAGATGCGTCGCGTTGGTAAATCGCCAGTCGTTTGCAGGCCCGTCGTTGCGATAGAGCACGTTGGGACCAAAATTGCTCACGAAGAGGTCGGCGTCGCCGTCGTTATCGTAATCGCCGGCGACCGCGCCCATGCCGTATCCGACATCGGCCACCCCTAGCCGATCGGATACCTCGGCGAACGCACCACCCTCGTTGCGATAGAGCGCATTGTGCGGCACCTGATCAGAAGTATGACCGGGCAAGTCGGTGCCATTAACGGCGTATAGATCTATCCAACCGTCGTTGTTGTAATCGAAGAATACGGCGCCGGAGCCAATCGTTTCCACGCCGTATTTTCGTCCGGAGCGACCGCTGGTGTGCACGAAGTCGATGCCAACGTCGCGCGCCACGTCGACAAAGTGCACTCGACCGACAAGCGGCGCAGCGCGCGCCGTTTCCCGCGCAACCGGAGGCGCCTTTTGCTGCTGAGGCGACTCGGCGCCGCAGGCGATTAGTGCCAGCATCAACGCACTCGTTGCCAATCGATTTTTCATCGGAGCGTATACATAGTTTTGTACGAGGGGGACGGTAGCGAAAGTGAACGTTATACTAGCCCGTCTGTCTCGCTCCGTCAAGGTGTGATTCTTGCCACCCTCTATCTCAGGGCGTATCATTTATCAGCACTCGACAGGTGTTTATACCCGCAATACTGGCATCTATAGGAGCATACCTTTGCAGCACCTAATTGCATACGCATGCATCGCAGCGCTCGCCATCGGCTGCGCCCAGCAGGAAAAGGCCAACGCACCGTCCGGCATCGTGGCACGCGTCGGCGAAGCGGAGATTACGCGCGAGCGGCTCGACCGCGCCGTGCAGACCCTATTCAGCGGCGCGCAGGAGCAGACCCCCGACAAGGAGCGCAAAGCATTAGAGCGGCTCGTCGACATAGAAGTCCTCCTGCTCGGCGCGCACCAGCGCAACTTACAGAACGACTTTCAGGTCAAGAGCGCCATCGCGCAAAGAGAACAGGAGCTCATGCTCGAAGAGCTCTACAAGCGCGGCGTTCTCAAAGACGATGACCACATCAGCAGCGAAGAGGCACGTGCCTATTTCGACCGCTACCGCATCGGCGAAGAGCGCCGCGTTAGTCGCATCTTAATCAGCAGTCCCATGGAGATTGATCGCGTGTTTCAGCGCACGCACGCCGGCGAGTCCTTTGCCGCCATCGCCAGCGATATGTCGGAGGACGGCGAAACGGCTACGCAGGGCGGCGACATCGGTTGGATGAGCCGCCTATCGTTCAAGAGCCACATTCTCCGACGCCAGGTATTCGATGCTGACATTGGTGCGCTCATCGGCCCCATTCAGGAACCCGATGGCTTCTCCATTATGAAAATCGTCGACCAGCGCCAGGTCCCCTTCGAAAGCGCGGCCGCCGCCGTTAAGAGCGTTATGATAGAGCAGAAGCGCGCGCTGGCGACCTTTGCCTTCCTAGAAGATTTGGCCGAGCGCGCCCACATACAGGAGCGCGGCGAAACGCTCAACCTCTTGCTCGCGCGGCTAAGCGAAGCCGGCGAGGAACTCCCCGAATTCAAGCAGGGCGAGCTGCGCATGCCGCTCTTTATCATCGACGGCGGCGAGTGGACGCTGGACCATTTTATGAACGCCATGCTCAGCGAGCGCGACCAAGCGGAAATTCGCACGATCGACGACCTGCGCGACTACGCCCGACGACTCTATGCCTTCAAGGTCCTGCTGCCCGAGCACGGCAGACAGCAGGGTCTCCATGAAATCGAGCACATCGCCAAAGAGCTGCGCCGCATAGAGCGCGAAAAGCTACTCGATCGCATCCGACAGAAGGAAGTCATCGAACGCATCGACTTTGACGAAGACGACGAACGCGCCTACTACGAGAAAAACGTGGAGCGCTACGTGCGCCCCGAACGCACGTCCATAATCGAAGTGCTAGTCGACGAGCGCGCCCAGGCCGATGAGCTGCGCAGCGAAATGGAGCAGGGCGGCGATCTCGATGAGTTGGCGCGGCGCTACTCTAAGCGCAGCACGCGCATTCGCCGCGCCGGGGGCCGCATGCAGCTGCTCAACCCGGACAAGTACGGCAAACTCGGCTGGGAAGCCAACGACGCGCAGGTGGGCGAAGTAGTCGGCCCCATCAAGACCAATAATGGCTATTCTGTATTCAAGGTGCTGAAGAAGATACCCGCTCAGCAGATGAGCTTTGTCGAGGCAAAGGGCCGCGTGCGCTCGCACATGCGCATGGAACTCAGCGAGTCCATGTTCGACGAATTCGTAACCGAGTTAAAGCGGCAGTACGCCGACCAAATTCGCATTTACGAGGAAAACCTGCCGCCTGCACAGTCTTAGACGATAAGAGCGGTAAACGCAGAAGGGCCCCGGTTTTTTGCCGGGGCCCTTCTGCGTTTCTTTGTTGCAGCCTAGCGCAGCAGCAGCACGCGCTGCGACCCGCGCCATCCTTCCATATGTGCTGTGACCAAGTACATACCGCTAGCCGCAGCGCGACCGGACGCGTCGCGCCCATCCCACCGCACGCTGTGCAAGCCGGCCGGTAGATCGGACTGCAGCAGGCGGCGTATGCGCTGGCCCAGCACGTTGTAAACGCCCAGCTCTACCCGACCGCTGCGCGGCAGCTCAAACTGCACGATGGTCTCCGCATTAAAGGGGTTGGGATAGCTCCGCATGGAGGCCGTGGTCGCGCGCGGTGCCAGCAGCGCCCCGTAATCGGCAGCCAGTTCATCATCGGACTGAACCAATTCGATACCGGCCGGAGTCAGGCCGCTGGGGACGCGCGGCGGAATCGGCACCCGAATCGTCTCGTCGGTTAGGGAGTGCATAAAAGCCAACAAATCGGCCTTCTCCCCGTCGGTCAGACCAAGCGGCATCAGCTCGGCATCGACGCGCTCGGCGTCAATGCTCTCTTCGTCGCCGCCGCCGCGGTCGTAAAACTCGATTACCTCCTCTAACGTAGCCAGCGCCCCGTCGTGCATATAGGGCGCCGTCTTGCCTACCTGGCGCAAGCTCACGGTGCGAAAGGCGAAGAGTTCATCTCTGTTGCCCGAAGTCACAAAACGACCTCGGTCGGTGCCCGATGGGCGCGGCGTGCCTGTATTAGTAGAGGCCAACCCCTGTCCGGGGCCAATCTGCTCTACGCCCTGCACGCGAAAGCGACCTTCGGAAAACTCCGGACCGCTGTGGCAGTTGGCGCAGCGGCCCTTCTCAAAGAAGACGACCAATCCGCGCTTTTGCGCCTCGGTGAGCGCGTCGTCATCACCGGCCACAAAGTGGTCGTACGGCGAATTATCTGTCACGAGCTCGCGCTCGAAGGCGGCGATAGCGCGCCCCAGCGTCGAGCGCGTAATCACCGACTGCAGCGGCGTCGTATCCCAAGCGCAGGCCAGGCGCGGAATCTGCCGCGCCACCGAATCGGCCTCAGCCGGAAATGCCCGGTTGAACAATTCGACATAGTCGGGCACTTGGCGCAGGCGCGCCAGCACGCTATCGACGGCCATTTCGCGCGGATAGGAATCGCCGCGCAGCTCAACGCGCACTATAATGGCGCGCAGCGCCTGCGCTTCCAAGCCGCGATCCTTGCCGTCCCACAGCATAAAGCCCTTGGTCGAGGGCAGGTTGCTCTCATCCTTGTTGTAGGCCGTGTTGAAAATCGTCATTGTATGGCGCGGCTCGGCGATGATCGTATCACCGGTAACAGACGACACGCCGAGTACTCGATCGGGTCCCAGGCCCTTGCTACCCGTTCCGGCACCCAACTGGCGCCCATCGGCCATGCCAAAACTCGGCAGATGGCAGGTCCCGCAGCCCGTATCCTTCTCGCCGCCGAGAATGGGGTCAAAAAACAGCAGACGGCCCAGTTCAACGCGGTCGGGATTGTACTGGTTGTCCACTGGATAGGGTATGGGCGGCAGCGGCGTCAGGCCGTAGCGCTGACGCAGGTCTTCCTGCGCCTGAGCGCCCAGCGCAGTGCACACCAACAGCAGCAGGGCGACAACCAGCATATTGGTCGCGCGCATGATTAATGCACTGGCCATTACGGATGCTCCTCCATTTCCTCGGCTGAAAGCGGCTGCGGTCGACGTTTGACCGAGCCCCAAGACCACGCCTGAACCGCCGTATTCGGGGCCACGCTCATTGCACAGCGAAAGCCGATATCCGGCCCCTTCAAATTGGGATCATCGCGGGCGCGATAGGTCGGACGGATATGGCTGGCATCGGTAGCGTAGGAACCGCCGTGCACCGCTTTGACGTTGCTCAATTCAAAGCCCTGTGGATTGCGATCTGGTCCATACACATAGTAGCTCGAATGATACCAGTCGTTGGTCCACTCCCACACGTTGCCGACCATGTCGTAGGCGCCAAAGGGGCTGGAATTGTCGCGCGTCTGATATTCGCCGCGCAGGCTGCCATCGTAATAACCGACCGGCGTCGTGTTGAGAATCGTGCCCAGGCCTGCCTCGAAGGGGTCACCGCTTTGAAAGTAGTTGCTGCGGAAGGAGTCGAGGCCTTCGCCCCAAGGGTATTTGCGCCCGTCGTCGCAGCGCGCGGCCCGCTCCCACTCGGCTTCCGTCGGCAGGCGCTTGCCCGCCCACTCGCAAAATGCCGCCGCCTCGTACCAGTTGATGAAGGTGATGGGATGGCCTTGCCGACCCTTTGTGTTCTGCAAGACCCATTCGCCGATCTGATAGCCCGTGGCATTTTGGTACTCGCCCCACTGAGCCACCGTCACCTCGTACTTGTCAATCAGGTAGGGATCGGTGTAGATCATGCGCACCGGCTGCTCGTCAAATTCTTCGCCCTCGGCCCCGCGCGGAAACGACCCGGCCGGCACGAGCACCATTTCCGTGGTAAAGCCCGTTGGCAGGCGCACGCTGCGGCCCAACTCCTTGACCTGTGCCCACGCCCCCAGAGACGACAAAAGAAGGATAGCTAAAATGCCCATTTCACATTCGCACTTTCTAGAATTTCGCCAATTGAGTGTATCGATGGATCGGTGCAGCCCTACTTTTTGCAATTATACGTAGCAACCCCACTGTGTCAAGTTAGCCATTAGCGGCGGCGATCTGCCATACTTCGCTCAGACGCACCGACGCATCCGATAGGCATTATATCGCCATCCACGCTTTTTGCATGTTGTGAAGTGCAGGTAAAATCTGTAGAATTGAGAAATGTTTTGCCAGTTTTTTTGGAGAAAACCATACGGAGCAACCCATCCCATGCACTGGACTCGTATAGCTTCGCTCGCACTCTGCAGCAGCCTGATTGGCACCTCGCTCGAAGCGCAGCAGGTGCGCTATGACTCGGCCCGCGATTGGCGCCAGTGGGAGCTGCCGCTGGGCGCCGTCGACCTGCTGCCAGAAGGCACCATTGCCCCTACTCGGATCCGCAAAAACTCGGATGCGGTTGCCGATTTGGCGCGCTTTGGTGGCGGCGTTCTCAACGCCGGTTCGAATCTGGCCAGCGCGAGAAGTATCATCGACGGCGATCCCTCCACGGGATGGGCTCCCGACCCCGAGGACGATCCGAGCGAATGGTTTATCGAGGTCAATTTAGGCCGCGCCGTATCGGCCAACAGCGTCACGCTCGTCTTCGATGCGGAAGCAGCTCCCTTTGAGCTATTCGACCTGCTCCTCTCGACGGGCGAACCCGAAACGGATTTTATCGCCGCGCCGATTCCGGGCTCGCTGATCTATCGAGTTAAAGAGCGCTTCAAGGAAAACGACCGCCATCGCGTCGTCTTCGAGATTGAAAGTATCGACGAAACGCCCATCCAGTACGTGCGCTTTGAACCGCTCTTGATAACCCCCGGCGCTCGCCTCGTCGAAGTCGAAGTCGAGACGGTCGGCGACAATATCAGCCTCGGCCTCATCGAACGGGGCGGCACGATCGATATTAATATCAACCTAGCCAATACCGAATCGCAGCCGCTGGGCAACGCCATTGGGCTCATTGATGGAAATCTCTACGAGCGCTGGCGCGCCGGCACCGCCTCGCGTGGATTGGACGATATTCTCGCCCACATGATACTCGATCTAGGCGCCGTGTATTGGATCGATCAGGTGCGCATAATTGGCGGGGTCGTCGTGCGCTCGGGCTTTGGCGGTGGCATCACGACCAACCACTATATTTCCCGGCGGCGCTGGGATTTCCGCTTTTACGAATTCATGACCTCCGATGGGTCCATTGCCCCCGACGGCTCGCGCATATACACCAAGCACTTTTCTGGCGCCTCGCCTTCTAGCGAAACCTCTAGGGGCTTGGTCGACCACCACTTTGAACTGCTGCCGACGCGCTACGTGCGCATTTTCTGGAAGTTTTGGGACACCAGCTGCTTTTCGCTCTTTGCCCCCGGCGAAAACACGGCGGCCGGCACCATTCCCGGCTGCGCGGCCGGCGGCACGACCGACGAGATCCAGATCTTCGGCCAGGGCTATCCCCAGCAGGTCGGCCTTACCTCGCCGCTCATCGACCTGGGCTCTGGGCGCAACCTGAATTCGGTCGAGTGGGATGGCGAGATACCGCCGGGCACCCGCGCCGAGATCCGCACGCGCACGGGCAACGAGGTCGACGAGAAGTATACGTTCTACGACAAAAACGGCAAAGAGGTGACGGAGTCGCGCTACAACAAGCTGATTCCCTCGTTTCGCGGCGCCATCGACACGAGCATCACCCCGGGCAGCGATTGGAGCCCGTGGAGCAATCTCTACGGCGCGTCGGGCTCCCCGTTCCAATCGCCATCGCCGCGCCGCTATATGGAGATCGACGTGCGGCTGGTATCCAACTCGCCCGACGTGGCGGCAACGCTCGACTATTTGGCGGTCAACTACACCCAGCCGCTGGCCCAGCGCGCCATTGGCGAAATCACGCCGCAGCAGGCCCGACCGGGGGAAGAAACGCAGTTCACCTACTATCTGCGCCCCGAAAACACAATTGGCTTTGATCGCATCGCCGTCGAGTCTACGTCTCCTGCGCGCTTTGTCGATATCGCCTTAAACGGCACGCCAATCGACGCGCAGGCCGACACGACGACTTCGGGGTTTATCGTCAATCTGCCCAATCTGATCAGCCGCGACCAGTTACTGGAGTTGCGCTTTACCTCGTCCGTGTTTCTGCAGTCGACGCGCTTTGACGTGTTTCTGCAGGACAGCCGCCAGGACGACAGCGTGCGGCAGCGCGTCGATCCGGGCGATGCCAGCGAACTCATAGAGAGCAGCACCAACGTCGTCAGCCTGCCCGTTAGTCGCTCCCTACTGGCCAATGTGGTGACCAGCGCGCGGACCATCACGCCCAACGGCGATGCCATCAACGACGCACTGCAGATCGATATTGATTTGGTCAACGTCCTCGAAGAGCGACCGCTGCGCCTGCGCGTTTACGACTTGGCAGGACGCACGCGCTACGAGAGCACGCTGGAGGGACTGGCCGGTCAGCAAACCCTGCGCTGGGACGGCACCGATCAGTCCGGTCGGCGCGTGCCGCCCGGACTGTATCTGCTCGAGGTCAACGTGCGCGGCGATTCGGGCGATGAGAGCGTCCAGCAGATTATCTCCGTGGCGTACTAAATGAACGCACAAACGAAGCATTTTTTATCCCTAAGTAACTAATCTTGCAGTAATTTACTGCCCGATCTAACCCCGGTAAAAAAAAAGCTTGACAGTTGCCGATAAAGGGATTAGAAATATATACCAACTTTTGGCGTAAAATGTGATTCAGAAAAGGTGTTCTCGTATTCGCAACCCCTTTTTTGAACAACATCTTACGTCGAGACAGTACCTGCCGCTATCGCAGCGACAGGCATCATACATTCCCTTTTCTCAATGCTCTTGAGGAGGAATTCAAATGCGCAAAGTCCTAGCGTTGTCTCTAGGCGTACTTCTCGCTGGCAGTGCCATGGCACAAGAGCCGGCTGAAGTGCCTCTTTTCTTTGCTGTCGGCATCCCCGGCGGTAGCCTGCCCACGATAGACGGCGATAACTCCGACTGGGCTTGGGTAGATCGCAGTTTCGAGGTGACCATCGACGACATGAACCCGCTGACGGGTGGTGCCGACGATGCCGATGACCTGTTCATCGACCTCATCATCGGTTGGAGCAACGCCGACAACCGCGTTCGCGCCATGATTCACGTACACGACAACGACTTGATCGTCGACAAGAACCCGACCTGCACCTTCCGCGATGACAACTGCGAAGTGCACTTCGACCCCGATAACGGCGGTGGTG
>JAYOYH010000013.1:0-14061 GCA_038153405.1 Gemmatimonadota bacterium
AGGCGCTGGTCGCGGCGCGCCAGTTGGCCGCCCAGGATGCGCGCGAAAAAGCCGAGCAACTGGCCGATCTACACGGGGCACAGCTGGGAGCTGTACTGGAGATCGCCGAAGAGGGGGGCGGTGGCATGGCTCCACTCGTCAAGGTGATGGCCGCCGAAGCGCGCTCGGTGCCGATTCGCACCGGCACACAGCGTTTGGGCACGCGCCTGCGCGTCGTCTATCAGCTATTCTGAGGGAGAGAACCAATGGAGCTGGACTATTTGCCGCAGCTGCCGGCCAAAATGGACTATCGCATTGGGCTGTGCGGCGCTGGCGGCATTGTCAACGGCGCCCATCTGCCAGCCTATCGCAAGGCGGGATTTCGCGTCGAATGCATCTATGACGTCGATCGCGCGCGCGCCGAAGAGACGGCTGCGCGCTTTGAAATACCGCGAGTCTGCAGCGCGCTGGAGGAAGTCGCCGACGGCTGCGATATCGTCGACGTCGCCGTGCCCGCTTGGGAAAACGAGCGGGTGGTCGACGCGCTCGTCGACGCTGGGGTGGCCCTATTGGTGCAGAAGCCGTTGGCCGAAGATTGGGAGACGGCCGTGCGCATAGTGCGGCGCATTCGCAGTGGAGCCCAACCGGCCGCGGTCAACCAGCAAATGCGCTGGGAGCCGGGCGTGCGCGCCTGCCGCCACTTGCTCGATTCAGGCGCGTTGGGGGCGCTCTACGACGTGGCCTTCCACATCTACGTCGACACGCCGTGGAATATGTGGGGTTGGCTCAAAGAGAAAGAGACGATCGAGGTCCTCTACCATTCTATTCACTATCTCGACGCGATTCGCTACATCAGCAACAGCGAGCCCCTTTCGCTCTACAGTAGCGGTGCCCGGCGGCCCGGTTACGATGCGGCTGGCGAGACGCGCACATGCACCCACCTCGTATTTGCCGGAGACCTGCGCGCCACGGTGCAGTGCAACCACCACGTCGAGTGGGGTCGCCCGGGCCAGCAGAGCGAGTTTCGCATTGACGCCACCGATGGCATGGCGGTGCGGCGCCTGGGTCTGCTGTTGGATTATCCAACCGGTGCGCCCGATGCGCTGCGCTATATTACCCGCGGCGATGAGGCGTGGCGCGAGGTAGAATTTGGAGAAACGTGGTTTCCCGATGCCTTTGTCGGCCCAATGAGTTCACTGATGCGCGCCCTCGATGGAGAGATTGAACGGCCGGAAACAGACGTCGAGGACAATATGCACACGCTGCGCCTAGTCTTTGCCGCCTATGAGTCGATGCGCACGGGAAGGGCAGTCGATTTGGAAGACCAATGTTGGCAGCTATAGTTGGCCTCCGCTGCGGTGCGGGGTCTTAAGAGAGCGAGGGAAGGGATATGAACGACAACGAGAAATACCTATTCGATTTGCAGGGCTATATCGCGGTGCCCAATGCGCTCAGTGCGGAACAACTGCAGACGCTCAATGCCATTTGGGACGAGCATATCGAAAGCGAATGCGAGGGCGAAGAGACATCGCATCGCTTTGGCGGTTTGCTCGCTTGGGGCAAGCCCTACCGCGACCTGCTAGACAATGCTGCGATCGTGCCCTATTTGGATGTCATTGTGGGCGAGAAATTTCGTCTTGACCACGTCTACGCCGACCTGATTCGCAGCGGCAATAGTCCGATTGGTGCCAGCCTGCACGGCGGGGGGGCGCCGTTTGATCCATCGCAGTACTACCACTTTCACGGCGGCCAGATGTATAATGGACTCACCGTAGTGGCCTACAACTTGGCCGATGTAGGCCCCGAAGACGGCGGTTTCGGCTGCGTGCCCGGTTCGCACAAGAGCAATTATCGATTCCCAGGTGAGTGGCGCGATATGGCAGTGGAACTACAACCCTGCGTGCGGCGGGTGACGGGGCCGGCGGGAACGGCTGTTATTTTCACCGAGGCACTGACGCACGGCGCACTGCCTTGGACGGGCCGCGGCCAGCGCCGCACGGTATTTTTCAAATACAGCCCGCATCCCATATCGTGGTCGGCGCGCTATTTTGACGAGGAAGAGTACGAGGAGTTGAGCGAGCGCCAGCGCGCTATATTAGAGCCGCCTAACGCGCGCTATGCGCGCAGGCGATAAATACAATCGCCCCGCTTCCCGGGTGGGGAGGCGGGGCGATTGTATCGTGAACGCGTGTCGCTTAGAAGTACTCGACGATGTCGGTGGGAAGGCAGTCGAGGTCGCGACAAATATTTGAAAGGGTATAGGGATCCATACCCTCCGCGCCCTGATCAAGAGTCTTCTTAATGTGTTGATATGTCGTCAAGTTAATCTTGGGTTTACGATCCTCTAGTATTTGTTCTATGTCTTTCCTCTTAAAGCGTATCATCTATTGCGTCCTCGCCGCGTATAGTCGGGATATTCTGCTCAGGTGGGGCGCTGGCCACGTCGCGCGTTAGAGATTATAACATAGAGCTAGGTGTTAGTCAAAAAAGGTACCGATAGCCCATGCGGATCTTTGCCATATCCGATCTTCACGTCGACTACAGCGCCAATTGGCAATGGGTTGAAAATCTCTCTCGGTATGATTATCAAACCGATGTCCTCTTAGTTGCCGGCGATATTAGCCATGCGTTGGAGAAGTTGGAACGGGCGTTGGACGCGCTGCGCCAGCGCTTTGGGCGCGTGTTTTTCGTGCCGGGTAATCACGATGTATGGGTGCGCGGGCAGGCGGTAGATTCGCTGGAAAAATTAGCTGCCGTCTGCGCCACCTGCAGCGCGTGCGGCGTCGATACTGCCATGGCTGAGTTGGGCGGAGTGCGCATAGCGCCGCTGCTGTCGTGGTATAGCGTCGACTTTGATCCGCGCATTCGCAAGGCCGAGGAGGGGGCTCTGAGCGCGTGGGGCGACTTTCGCTATTGCCGCTGGCCGGACGGCGTCGAGCCGCTCGACCGCCATTTCTGCGCGTTCAACGAGGTGGTGCCGTGCGGTGCCATGGCGACGGTCAGCTTTTCCCATTTTCTGCCGCGCTGGGAACTGCTGCCCACGCAGGCCTATCTGCGCTTCAAGGGCTTGCCGTTGGTGGCCGGGAGTGCGCTGATCGAGGGCCAGGTGCGTGCGCTGGGGTCCTCTGTCCACGTATTTGGCCACAGCCATATTCCATGCGATATAGAACTCGAGGGGGTGCGCTATGTGCAGCAACCCCTGGCCTATCCCCGGGAGCGGCGCGGACGCACGGTGCACTTAAAGCAGGTGTTATGAGAGCGCTACCTATTCGTAGCGCAGGGCATCGATGGGGTTGAGCATGGCTGCCTGGCGCGCCGGATAGATGCCAAAGCCAATGCCGACGGCGGCGGAAACGCCAAAGGCCAGCCCAATGGTCCAAGGCTGGACGATGGTGCGCCAGCCGGCGTAGAGCGTGATGATTTCGGGAATGGCGTAACCGAGTATAATGCCGATCGTGCCGCCGAGCAGGCTGACCATCAGCGACTCGACGAGGAACTGCGAGAGAATGTCTTTGCGCCGGGCGCCAAGGGCGCGGCGGATGCCGATTTCTCGCGTGCGCTCCAATACGGAGGCCAGCATGATATTCATGATGCCAATCCCGCCGACGAGTAGGGAAATGCCGGCTATACAGCCCATGACGACGTTGAAGATTTGCTGTGTTTTTTGGCTCTGGCGCATGAGCTCTTCGGGGATGGCGATTTTAAAGTCTTCGACGCCGCGGTGGCGCCGGTGGATGATGGAGCGTATGACGGTAGAGGCATCGGAAAGGTTTTCGGAGTCGGCGACTTTTACCGTAATCTGCGTCAGTTCGGCCTCATCGCCGGCAAACTGAAAGCGGCGTAGAACGGTCGTCAGCGGCACGTAGATGTCTTCGTCGGTATTGCGTACTTCGAGCACGCCGCCGATCTTGCCGCCGGCCGCGCCCTTGTCTTCGAGGACGCCGATAACGGTAAACCACTGGTCGCGAATTTTGATGCGCTTGCCGATGGGATCCTGAAAAAAGAACAGGGCGCGCTTGGCGTCGCTGCCCAATACGCAGACGCGGCGCGTTTCGTCTAGATCTTCCTCATTGAAGAATACACCGCTGCCCATGCGGGCGTTGAGCACCGTTAGGTAGGCCGGCGTCGTGCCGACGATCATCGTGTTAAAGGTATTGCTGCCGGCTAGCGCCTTGCTCTTAAACTCGCGCTGCGGCGTGACGAATTCGGCCAGTGGGCAGATGCGCTCAATCGCGTCGGCGTCTTCGCGGGTTAGCCCTTGGGAGAGGTTGCGGTCGCTGTTGACTGCATCCTCCATCCCCTCTTCGCTCTTGTCCCAGTGTTGGACGATAATATTGCTGATGCCCATCTGGCGAATTTGTTCGAGCGACTCCTGTTTGGCCCCTTCGCCAATGGATAGCATGGCAATGACGGCGGCCACGCCAAAAATAATGCCGAGCATGGTCAGCAGCGTGCGCAGCTTGTGCGAGGTCAGACCGACTACGCTCAGGGCTGCCGTCTCGCGCAGGTTCATGTGCTAGGGCTCCTGAGGCTTATTGCCGCCGTCGCCGGCAGTGCCGCTTATATCATCGCTGGCTAGGGAGGGATCGTATAGAGCGACGCGGTCGTCGGGCGAGAGGCCGTTTTCTATGACCACGTAGTTGTCGTTGCGCTTGCCCAGCGCCACTTCGGTCTCTTGAGTCTGTCCGTCGACTAAACGATAGACGACGGTGCGGCCGTTTTTCTCGAAAATTGCATCAAGGGGAATATAGAGCGGCAGCGGAGCTGAGGAGGCGATGACCTCGTCGCTGGGCGGGGGCTGGATGGAGTCGGTCCTAGTCTGCGGGCGCGGGGGAATGGTCTCAATGATCACTTCGCTGGTCGCGGTCATGCCCGGTTTTAGGCGCTCGTCTTGCTCGGTAATTTCAATGGTGATATCGAAGACTTTGACGTTTCTCTCGCCCTCTTTTTCGCGCCCGAGAGTGGCAATATTTGAAACCTTACCGGTGAATGTCGGTCCGGGCAAGGCGTTGAGTTTAATGGTGGCGTTTTGTCCGATAGTTAGCTTGTCGACATCGACCTCATTGGCATAGGTCTTGACCTGCATGCGCGATAAGTCGGGCAGGGATATGATATTGACGCCGCCCCATATAGCGTCGCCGACGCGAATTTTCTCGGAGCGGCCGCCTTTCCAAACTTTGTCGTAGACGACTAGTCCGGGTTTCTCTGCATTGATCGTTATTTCGCTCAATTCCTTTTTTGTTCGCTCTAGATCGCGCTGCTGGCGTTCGATGTTGAGTTCTCGCTTCTTTATTTCTGCCGCGTTGACAATTTTCTGCGACTGCATTTTTTCCACTGCCTGCTGGTAGCTGAGCTTGGCTTTGCGCGCTTCTATTTGCGCGCGCTCTTTCTCCACCGTCGCCTCAAAGGCCATGCGCTCGACCTGTAATTCGGCTAGGCGCAAGTTGGCCTCTTCGTTTTCGATGGCCGCCTCTAAGCCGGAGACTTCCGCCTTCTGCGTGGCCTGTGTCTTAACCAACTCGGCGCGGGCCTGTTCCAACTGCTGTTCGTCATCGGCCAGACGCTTCTGGAACTCGCTCGGCTCGAATTGTACCAGCAAATCGCCCACGTCGACCGTTTCTCCCTCGGGAAAGAGGTGCGTTATTTTGAGCTCGCCGCGCACGCGTGGGGCGACGATGTTTTCTGCCTCGACGGCCTCTAATTCGCCGCTTTTCAGGTTGAGCGAGATGACGAATTCGCCCTGTTCTACCGGATAGGTCACCAGGTCTTTATCGACTAGGTCTTGCGGGCTCAAAGCCCAATAGGCCAGCGCGGCAAGAAGGGGGAGAACGAGGGGAAGCCAGCGTTTGGCTAGGCTTTTCTTCTGTGGCTGCTCTTCTGCGGGCACGGTGAAACAGTCCTTTCGCGATGCGCGGATATTAGTGCGGCGGAGCGAGCGAAATGCGATCGCCTTCGCGCAGGCCGCTTTCTATCACTACGTTGCTGCTGTTGCGCGAACCCAGCGCGACTTCGACCCGCTCCATCGCACGGCCATTGAGGCGGTAAACATACCGCTGCTCGTCTTGGTATACTACTGCAGCCAGCGGCACCCAAAGCACCTCGTCGTAGTGCTCAATCACCACGGCGACCTCGGCCGACATGCCGGGTTTTAGGCGGTTGTCTTCTTCGTCGATGTTGACGGACATCTCAAAAACGCGTATGTCGTACGCGTCGGGCTGCGGCGTAGCCATCTGAGCGATCTGGGATACCTGACCGTGAAAGACGGGGCCCTGAAAGGCCTCGAGGCGAATGGAGGCGTTCTGGCCAACGGCTAGGCGCTTTACATCCATCTCGCCGACCAGGCAGCGCACCTGCATTTTGGATAGGTCAGGTAGGTCGATTAGCGCGTGACCGCCCCAGATATTGTCGCCAACGGAGACCTTCGACTCGCCACCTGATTTGCGAATCTTGCGATAGACGACGATGCCCGGTTTAGTCGCATAGACGCGCGTGCGCTCGTAGCTGTCGCGCGCCCGATCGTAGCGCTCCTGCCGGCGGGAAATATTGATCTGGTGACTCTGGAAATCGACGCGGTTGATGACCTCCTGTGCAATCGAATCTTCGCGCGCTTCGCTTAGGGTGCGCTTGGCCTTTTCCATGTCGATTTGGGCCTCCTCCTGGTCGATGGGGGAGGCGAAGCGTTGGCGCTCCATATTGAGCTCAGCCAGGCGCAGTGCCGCTTCCAGTTGCTCGATTTTGCGCTTGAGGTCGGCCAAGCGCTGGTTGCGCTGTGCCTTGGCCTTTTCAAAATCGGCCTGAGCCTCTATGAGCTGGCCTTCGCGATTGCTCATATCGTCGACGAATTCGGCCGGGTCAAAGCGTATGATGAGGTCGCCGACGTCGACTTGACTACCCTCCGGCGCTATATCGGTAATTTTGAGGCGGCCGCCAATGCGCGGCGATGAAATGACTTCGCCCTCGGCCGCCTGCACCTCGCCGCCCTCAAAGTGGGTGACGGCGAATGGGCCGCGCTCGACGGTATGCAGCGGCACATCGCTTGGCGCGCCGCTGCAGGCGCCGATACAAAGGGCGCAAAGGAGCGGGATGGCTCTCATGCGCGCTGCTCCGATACCACCGGTTCGTCGCGTTCTACGACGCCGTCGCGAAAGCGCACAATGCGATGGCTATAGCGGGCAATTTCCTCTTCGTGCGTCACTAAAATAATGGTGTTGCCCTGCGCGTGCAGGTGGCGAAACAGCTCCATGATTTCCTCGCCGGTTCGCGTGTCGAGGGCGCCGGTGGGTTCGTCGGCTAAAATAATCGCCGGATCGTTGACTAGGGCACGGGCGATGGCCACGCGTTGGCGCTGACCGCCGGATAGTTCGTTAGGGCGGTGGTGCATGCGATCGGCTAGGCCGACGGCATCAAGGGCATGCTGTGCCCTCTGGCGGCGCTCCGCCGGTGAAACGCTGCTGTAGACCAGCGGCAGCTCGACGTTGCCGAGCGCATCGGAACGCGGCAGTAGGTTAAAAGTCTGGAAGACGAATCCTATTTCTCGGTTGCGTATATGGGCCAACGCATCGTCGTCCATCTCGCTGACCTGCTGTCCGTTGAGCTCGTAGCTGCCAGCGGTAGAAACGTCGAGGCAGCCTATGATGTTGAGCAGCGTAGATTTGCCCGAGCCGGATGGGCCCATGATGGCGACGTACTCGTTGACTGCGATGTCGAGCGAGAGACCGCGCAGTGCATGCACTTGGGTCGCGCCCATATCGTAGGTCTTGGTTAGCTCGCGGATTTTGATAACGGATGGCATTATTCGACGGATTGGAATGAGCGCGCCGGCGCCCAGCCGCGCAGTGCGGATGCAGGCTCGCGGACTTCTATCCAGGCATCGCCGCGCCCTTCGACGAGCAACACGGTCCCTTTAGAGACGCGCAACTGGGCCGCTGGGGTAGCATTGGGTGCAGGAGCTAGCGCAATATCTTCGACGGCAACGACCATACGAGCGATAAACGCATCTACGGTGCGGGTAAAGGTCTCTAGCGCATCGCGCGCGTAGTCATTGGCCGGTTCAATGCGCGTGGCTGCCAACGTGCCGTAGCGCCAGGTAATGCCGAGTTGGGGTAGCGCATCGCGGCGAAGTTGGCGTATGAACGGACGCGCGTCCTCCTTGGCCGGTAAAGTCACTTGATAAATGGCCGTCACCAGCGATTCGCTGTCGGGGTTATGTGGGCTGGGACGCACCTGCCAGTCAACGAGGTGTCCACTGGCATAGGTTTCGATGATATAGGCCTTGCTGATTTCCTCGTAGGTGGCCGTAATACCGCGGTATTGGCACTCCGCATTGCGCAGGGCATACTGATCTTGCGCAACATTTCGCCGTGGTGTGGGACTGGCCAACGGCAGCAGGACGAAAACCAGAGCAAGTGCTCTGGTCGTGTAGCGATTTAGAGACGACACGTGTGGCAGATTAGACCCAGTAGATGTTGTTGTCCGTCATCCCCGTCAGATAGTCTATGATAAGCCATATGCCGGCTACGGCAAACTGCCCGAGAATCAGTCCGAGAAAAAAGGGCCGTGCGCGCTGAAATAGCGAAGGTCCTCCGTAGCGCAGCATAATGCTCTTAATCAGCCAGGCCAGGAACACGCTGAAGGAGATATAGTTGGTCATCGAAATCGTGCTGACGGCAAAGCCCAGCGGGTGCAGCGGCCACCATAGAAAGTGCTGGCGCGCCAGCATGAGAAGCCCCATGACGGTGCCCCCCGAAATCGTCGAAATCCAGCCGACGAGGTTTGGGCCCTGGGGGTCGTTGAGATGGCCACTGATAAAGTTGAACGGGTAGACGGGGCCGCCCGTTGGCCCGAAGAACCAGCCGTTGAGATTGATCCCGCCGTAGGCATAGCTCAGATGCAGGACGGTAACGATGGATGTGGCCATACTGACGACGATGGCGATGGCAATGGCCCAGAACAGACTGCGCTTGTCTTTGCCCAGCGTGTCTTCGGCTAGCTTGAGACCGTTGGCGCAGGAAGCCAGCACATAGGTGCGAATATCGGCGGCCCATACAAAGGTGAAACCGAGGGCGGTCAGGGTTTGCGCGCCCAGCACGGTATTGCCTAGGCCGGAGGTCACGAAGTCGGAAGCGATCAGCGGTGCGCGCGCGGCGGCTATACCCCCTTCGGCAACGACGCGAGTAACGGCGATAAAAAGCAAGTACATGGCCGTCAGATAGATGGGCAACACCCACCAAGCCATACCGGCCATCCACAGCCAGACGAAAATGAGCGCATTGCTTAGGATCAGCCCAAAGACGGCCGTGCGGTAGGAAAGCATTTCGTCGGAGTCGTCTATGTCGGGATCGCCGGAAATGGCCTTGCGCCAGACCTCGGCTAGGTGCGTGCGCGCCGTCCACAGACCGAGCACCGACAGCACGAGCATAGCGCCCATCCCTTGGTGGGCCAGTACGGGAAAAGCACCGGCATAGTATAGGTTCTGCGTGCTTGTGATGCCGATGACGCCAAAGATACCCTCCTGCACGCGCGCCAGCAGATTGAAGAACCAAATGGCGAAGGCGATTTCCAAATTGACGAAATAGGAGAAGCCGAGCATGGGGAAGGAAAGGACGATCTGCAGAGCCGTGGTATTGCGAAAGAGCGGGATGCTCGTCTGCAAATTGACACTCGGAATAAAGTTGTAGTAATTGTGCAGCGCGCGCATGGAGCCGACGATAAAGGGCAGGGCAAATCCGGCCCACATGAGCCCGCTCTTGAAAAAGGGTTTGAGTATGGAAGGGGTTTCGCCGTCTTCAATCATAGCCATGGGCACCTGCACCAAGGGGAAAGCTAGGCGCTCGCGAACGATCCACTGGCGCCGCAGGACCACGCTGATACAAATCATGGCAAAATAGATCGATAGGATGAGCGGCACCCACGCCGCTAGCGGTTTGATCCACACGTCCCAGGGAAGGGCGTAGTTGCGCGGAGCGCCCTCGTAAAAAAACTTGATGGCCTCGTAGTCCTGCGGCACCAGCCAAGTGCGGATGTGGGGATGGATCAAATCGGCCCATTCGTTCTCAGGACTGGCGTAGTAGACGGCCCCGCTGATGATGGGTAGCAAATACTCGGTGAGCCCCATCGTCGGTATCGAACAGCCGACAATTCCCATAATGTAAACCACGACTAGTTCCTGGCGGCGAAATGCTAACCTCGGGTGGAGTAGGCCGAGCAGGGAGTGGACTATAAAGACGAAGAGGAAAAACAGGAAGATGGCACCTGCGGTGCTGAAGTCGAGTGCCATATAGGAACCGCGCAGCACCATATTGCCATAGGGCGCGCCGACGCTGATGCAAAAGGCGATGAGCGAACCGGCTAACAGCGAGCGGAAGGTGACGCCGGAATTGGACGTATGCGTTTCGGTCATGTACGTTGAGCAATGGGTGTATTTGAATATGTGCGCAGTATGCGATAACAATGTTGGTTGAAGATAAGGGATGTCGAAGGGCATCACAATAAGGAGAAGGGCCGGTATGGAGTACCGCAGGATGGGGCGTACGCACATCGAGTGCAGCGCCATCGGATTGGGCACGTGGGCATTCAACTCGTCTGTCTACGGACAAGTTGAAGAAGCCGTGGCCGTCGATGCCATTGCCGCTGCGCGCGATGTGGGGATCAACTTTTTCGACACGGCTCCGCTGTACGGCAGCCAGGCGCGCGATGGCATCGCTGAAGAGATACTCGGCAGGGGGCTGCGCGTAGGGCGCGACCAGGTGGTGATTTCAACAAAATTTGGTCGCAAACCAACGCAGGGCAATCGGCCAGATTTCTGTGCCGCGCAGGCGCGGCAATCGCTCGAGGAGAGTCTGCAGCGCCTGCGCACCGACTATATCGACGTGCTCTTTTTCCACTCGCCGTTCGCCGCAGACGAGATTGACGATGATATTTGGGCGGAATTGGATCGGCTAAAGGGAGAGGGAAAGGTGCGCTGCATCGGTCACTCCATATCGAAATTTGCCGATACGCAGGGGATGGCACGCCAGTGGGCCGAGCAGCGCAGAATCGACGTCGTCCAGGTCGTCTATAGCTTGCTCAATCGCGAGGCGCAAGGTCTGGTAGCCGATTTGGGGCAGGCCGGTGTCGGCGTAGTGGCCCGCGAATCATTGGCCAATGGATTCCTTTCGGGCCAAATACGGCGCGACACGGAATTTGCGCCGGGCACGCTCAATGCCCGCTACGACCGCGCCGAGATCGAGGCGCGCGTAGAGCGCGTCGAAGCGCTGTCCTTTTTGGTGCGAGATCCCGTTGAGACTATGCCCCAGGCTGCGCTGCGCTGGGTGCTCGACGATCCGCGCGTATCGCTGGTGCTAACCGGTGCTAAGAGTGCGGCAGAGGTGCGCGACGGAGCGCGGGCGGCGGTGCTGCCCGGATTTAGCCGCGAAGAAATGGCCCGTGCCGCAGCGCTGCATACCTGCGATTTTTCGGCGGCCTAATCGGCGAGGAGATAGATCATATGAGCGCTGCAAAAATAGGGTTGGTGGGCATGGGAGGATTTGCTCGCACGCACAAAAAATACATCGAGACAGTAGAGGATGCCGGTATAGGAGAGCAAGTTGCACAGGTGGCCATTGCCGCCGACCAGCTGTCCTTTGCCGACGAAGTGGTCGCCCTGCAGAAGCGGGGTGTCGCCGTCTTTGCGAGCCTGCGCGAAATGCTGGCCCAAATGCGGGGTCGTTTGGACATCGTCTGCATTCCGACCGGTATTCCACTGCACCGGTCGATGGCCGTAGCCGTGTTGGAAGCCCAATGCAATGCGCTGGTGGAGAAACCGGCCGCCGGCAGCATTCAGGATGTCGATGCGATGCTAGCGGCCGAGGCGCTCAGCCGCGGCTTTTGTGCGGTGGGCTACCAGCACGCCTACAGCCCCGACTATCTGCGGGTCAAGGATGCCGTTTGCTCGGGGATGCTCGGCCGTATCAAAGAAGTGCGTTCCTTTGGCTGCTGGCCGCGCGGTGCGAGCTACTACGGCAGAAACCCGTGGGCGGGTGCGCTGGCAGTGGGCGATACGTGGGTCCTCGACAGTCCGCACAACAACGCGCTGTCCCACGCGGTCAATATCATGTGTATCATGGGCAGTGCCGAGCCGGGCAAAGCGCTGCAGCCCACGGCCGTGCAGGCCGAACTGTATCGCGCCAATGCAATTGAGTCGGCCGATACCGCAGTGCTGCGCGCCGAGACCGATGAGGGCGTAGATGTATTCTTTGCCGTGAGCCACTGCACGGAGGACAACGTCAACCCCGTTTTTGTTCTGAGCGGAGAGCGGGGCGAAATTGAGCTAGACTACGGCGGTGCGGCGCGGGTGCGCCTGGCCGATGGCACGCGTCAAGAATGGGCCAGCGCCGAGGCTGGACCCCTCGTGCTGCCCAACGTCATTGCATCTATTGCCGGCGCGGAGCCGCTGCGCTGTCCGCTGGCCTTGACGCGGGCGCAGACCCTCTGCATTTGCGGTAGTTTCGAATCGTCGCCCATTCGCCCGCTACCGGCCCAACTGCGGCGCACCGATGCGGAGGGAGGAGTCGTCATTGAGGGAATGAGCGCGCTGGTACAGCGTGCTTGGGCAGAGGGCAAGCTTTTTTCAGAGCTCGGAGTGGATTGGGCGCGCCCGGGTCGGCGCGTCGACCTTTCAGATTATGCGTACTTCCCGACTTTTCGCCCGCGCATTGGGCAAATCCAATCGAGTGATGCATAAGCCGACGGAACGCTCCCTAAGCGTGCGGTGTGACGGGCCTCTACCAGTTGGGGCAAACGCCGAGCTGAGAGTGGGTCTGTTGGCGGCCGATATCGCTGATGCGAATGCCGTTTTCGCCAAAGTTGATAAAGACCATATTTTGGCGCCCCATGCTCGATTCGGTAAGGTCGGCCGTAGCGCTTAGGAGTTCTGTTCCAGTAACGACCTTTGTCACGATTAGATCGTAAAGGGCCTCTATCAGGGTGCGGCGACGCACCCGCGCTTCGTTGGTTTGATGGCTTTGCGCATGCTGCTTGAGGCTTTGTTTCTGCTGAATATAGGAGGTGTTGCGCGAAGAGGGCAGCACCTCAGTTGTTGTTATGGCCCACGCTATTTTGGGCGATTCTTGTAGAAAGTGGGGCTCTGCGCGCAGACTGAGGGCGACCTGCTGGACGTTTTCAAAAAACTGTGGATTGGTGCGCAGCATATTGGCTCCGGTGATTTTGAGCAGCTGTCCGTCGCGGATGAGTCGGTTGACCCGCGGTATCATGACCAGCGACAGGTTCTGCTCTTCTGCGCGATCTAGTAGCGAGCGAATGGGTGCTTCGTGTAGCTTCTTTGTAAACTGGCGCTCGAGCCACTGGCGATCTTCCGGTATGACCTGGACTCCGAGCATCTTCTCGAGGCGATCCACCGTTATGATGTGCGTCAGCTTGGTCAACTGGTCTTCGAGCGAAAAGAACTGCTCCTCGCCATCCTGCTCTTCCCCCTCTACTTCGCTCTCCTCGCGCTGTTTTTTGCGCTGCTCAAAGCGTTTCTTTGCTCTTTTCTTTCGTTCCAGTGCGCGCTGGGTAGAGTTTTTACTGCTTTGTTTTACTTGTTTTTTCAGCTGCGCTTTGCGCTTTGCAATCGAATGTTCATCCGTCTCTTCATCGGGGGATTGAGACTCGCTGTCGTCCGTAAGTTCGCTAGTCGGGTGCGCGTACTTGCCCTCGGCTTGGTCTGCTTCCGCGCCGTCTTCTGCGTCGAACAATTCGGCCGTATCGTCCCCGGGCTGCTCGCCGACCTTGCTCTCTTTGCGGACGCCCTTGGTGGGGACAATTGTGGCTTTCTCGTCGCCGTCTGCGTCGGCCGCCTTTTTTGATTCGCCTTCGCCTAAGGGCTTATCGGCAGGTGAGGCGACTCCTTCCTCGTCTTCGCCCTCAGCGATGCGCTCTATTGGATCGCCTGTGTCCCAGTCGTCTTCGCCGAACGGGTCCTCCTGCAGCGCCGTTACATCGCCTTCTTCTTCTTCCGTGAATAGTTCTTCGCCTTTTTGTTTCTTACCGACTTTGCTTTGTTTGCGTTCGCCTTTTTTGGGTTCGAAGCCGGTTGTCTCTTCT